>JADJEQ010000015.1 GCA_016709025.1 Bacteroidales bacterium
CA
Source organism: Bacteroidales bacterium (assembly GCA_016709025.1). Classification (GTDB taxonomy): domain Bacteria; phylum Bacteroidota; class Bacteroidia; order Bacteroidales; family Lentimicrobiaceae; genus Lentimicrobium. Next base: position 3 of record JADJEQ010000015.1, read on the forward strand.
TCTGTGAAGGATCGTCATACACCCTTTCAACCGCCAATGCCACCAATGCTACCCTGGTTACCTGGAGCAGCAATGGCACCGGCTCGTTCGACGATGTCAACCTTGTCAATGCAACCTATACCCCAAGTGCAGCCGATGTTCTGAATGGTTCGGTTATCCTGACCATGACGGTCACATCCGCCGCTCCATGTGTTGGCGATGTTGACCAGATGGTACTGACCATCAATCCACAGGCAACAGTTAATGCCGGAGTTGATGCCACCATTTGTGAAGGCTCAACCTTTACCCTGACAAGTGCAGTAGCCACCGATGCCACCAGCTTACTCTGGACCAGCAGCGGAACGGGCACCTTCGACGATGCCACCATCCTTGCAGCCACCTACACCCCAAGTCCGGCCGATATCACCGCAGGATCAGTTACCCTGACCCTGACCGCGCAGTCCGCCGCTCCATGTGTACCGGCTGTTGACGCCATGGTACTGAGCATCTCGCTGCAGGCCACGGCCGATGCAGGCACCGATGCCACCATCTGTGAAGGTTCGTCATACACCCTTTCAACCGCCAATGCCACCAATGCTACCTTAGTTACCTGGAGCAGCAACGGCACCGGCTCGTTCGACGATGTCAACCTTGTGAATGCAACCTATACCCCAAGTGCAGCCGATGTTCTGAACGGTTCGGTTATCCTGACCATGACGGTCACCTCCGCCGCTCCATGTGTTGGTGATGTTGACCAGATGGTACTTTCCATCAATCCGCAGGCAACAGTTAATGCCGGAGTTGATGCCACCATTTGTGAAGGCTCAACCTATACATTAAGCACAGCAGTAGCCACCGATGCCACCAGCTTACTCTGGACCAGCAGCGGAACGGGTACCTTCGACGATGCCACCATCCTGGCAGCCACCTACACCCCAAGTCCGGCCGATATCACGGCAGGATCAGTTACCCTGACCCTGACCGCACAATCCGCCGCTCCATGTGTTGAGGCTACCGATGCAATGGTACTGACAATCAGTCTGCAGGCCACGGCCGATGCAGGCACCGATGCCACCATTTGTGAAGGATCGTCATACACCCTTTCAACCGCCAATGCCACCAATGCTACCCTGGTTACCTGGAGCAGCAATGGAACCGGCTCGTTCGACGATGTCAACCTTGTCAATGCAACCTATACACCAAGTGCAGCCGATATCCTGAACGGTTCGGTTATCCTGACCATGACAGTCACATCCGCCGCTCCATGTGTTGGCGATGTTGACCAGATGGTACTGACCATCAATAAGCAGGCTGTTGTCTTTGCCGGCTGGGATGCTGCCATCTGTGAAGGTCAGACTTATACCATAGTCAATTCAACGGCGACGAATGCTACAGGTCTTTTATGGACCACCAGCGGATCAGGTACATTTAATGATCCAACAATACTATATCCGGAATATACACCCAGTGCAGCCGATAATATTGCAGGATCAGTTATTCTGACAATGACGGCAACTTCAGCCCTGCCGTGCAATATCGCAACTGATTTTATGATTCTGACCATATCTCCTCAGGCCCTGGCATATGCAGGTTCTGATGCCACGATTTGCGAAGGTTCAAACTATCTGATATCGGATGCTGTAGCAACCAATGCATCCAATATCCTGTGGACAACAACCGGAACGGGTTCTTTCAACAATCCGACGATAGCCAATCCTATCTATACGCCGAGTCCGAATGATATCCTGGATGGTTTTGTAACGCTGACCATGATTGTTAATTCAGATCCTCCGTGCGGTGGTGATTTTGATGAGATGATTTTAACCATCTCGCGTCAGGCCAACATCTATGCAGGACCAGATGCAAGTATCTGTGGTAATGTGACGTATACACTGGAAGGGGCAACCCAGCAGTTTGCCACCAGCCTGCTCTGGACCACCAGCGGAACGGGAACATTTGACGATGCAACCATTTTAAACCCGGAATACACACCAAGTCTGGCAGATCTGGCATCAGGATCGGTAATCCTGACCCTGGCAGCCCAGTCTGCTGTTCCATGCGGACCTGATTTCGATGCCATGGTGCTTACCATCTCCCAACAGGCAACTGCCTATGCAGGCGCTGACAACACCATCTGTGAAGGATCAACCTACTTAATCGGAGATGCAACTGCAACCAATGCCGCATCGGTACTGTGGACAACCTCAGGAACCGGAATATTCAACAATCCGACATTGGTTAACCCGATTTACATTCCAAGCCCGAACGACATACTGGATGGTTATGTAATTCTCACCATGTTTGTCAACTCGGCTTCGCCATGCGTTGGGACAAACGATGCAATGATTCTGAATATTTCAAGGCAGGCATTTGTAAATGCAGGACCCAATGCAACCATCTGTGAAGGATCGACCTTTGCCCTGGATGGAGCAATACAGGAGTTTACAACCAGCATATTGTGGACAACCAGTGGAACGGGTACTTTCAGCGATCCGGCAATCCTCAACCCGGTTTATACGCCAAGTACAGCCGATATCAGTTCCGGTTCAGTTATCCTTACAATAACAGGACAATCTGCAGCACCTTGCGGTCCGGTTTCAGATGCAATGACCCTCACAATTTCCGATCAGGCAACTGCTTATGCAGGCGCTGATGCAACCATTTGTGAAGGATCTACCTACACCTTGTCAGATGCTGTTGCCACCAATGCCATTTCAATTCTGTGGACCACGAATGGCACCGGGGTATTTAACAATCCTACGGCAGTAAATCCGACCTATGTTCCAAGCCAGAGTGATATCCTGAACGGATCAGTTACCTTAACGATGTATGCAAATTCTGCATCTCCTTGTCCGGGGGCCAGTGATGCAATGGTATTGACCATTTCGCGTCAGGCAGTGGTATATGCAGGACCGGATGCTGTTATCTGCGAAGGTAGTACCTACCAGCTCAGCCAGGCAACGCAAACCAATGCAACCAGCCTGCTGTGGACAACATCAGGAACCGGAACATTCAGTAATCCTGCTGCTTTGAACCCGGTTTACACGCCGAGTGTGCCGGATATTGCCAATGGCTCTGTTACCCTAACCCTGACTGCTCAATCTGCATCACCGTGCAGCCAGACCAGCGACGTAATGGTACTTTCCATCTCACGCCAGGCGATTGCCAATGCAGGTCCTGATGCGACCATCTGTGGAAGTGCAAACTATACACTGACAGGGGCAAGCGCACTGAATTATGTTTCGGTGTACTGGACCACAACAGGAACCGGAACATTCAACAGTCCTTACCTGGTAAACCCGGTTTACACACCAAGCCAGAATGATATCCTGGATGGTTCAGTAATTCTTACCATGACAGCCTATTCAAATGCTCCATGCGGTGACGCTTCAGATGCAATGGTATTGTCATTCTCCGATCCGGTCATCATTTTTGCCGGTGCTGATGCGACCATCTGTGAAGGAAGTAGTTACACCATGGCTGATGCAAGCCAGACCAATACTACTTCATTGCTCTGGACTACCAGTGGGACGGGTACTTTTGATGATCCGACTATACTCAACGCTGTATATACCCCATCTGCTGCCGATATAGCCGATGGTTCAGTAATTCTGACCATAACCGGTCAGGCTGCACCACCTTGTTCAGAAGTAAGTGATGAGATGGTTCTGACGATTTCACCTCAGGCTGTAGCATTTGCCGGAGATGATTCTACTATCTGCAGTGGATCAGGTTATACTATTTCTGATGCTGTTGCAACCAATGCAGCATCGATACTCTGGACTACTACCGGCACCGGAGTATTTAACAATCCGGCCATAGCCAATCCAACTTACACACCAAGCCAGAACGATATTCTGGATGGTATGGTAACACTGAGCATGCAGGTTATGTCAGCTTCGCCTTGCGGCAGTGATCTGGATGAAATGACCTTGTTTATTTCACGTCAGGCAGTTGTCAGTGCAGGCACCGACCATACAATTTGTGAGGGCGGATCCTATATCCTGTCAGAAGCAACCCAGGAATTTGCCACCTCATTGCTCTGGACGACAAGCGGTACCGGTACATTTAGTGATGTCACCATTCTAAACCCTGTTTACACACCAGGTGCGGAAGATATTGTAGCAGGTTCGGTAACACTCACCCTGATAGCCTCTTCTGCAACGCCATGTGAAACGGTTTCAGATGCAATGGTACTCACCATTTCACTGCAGGCAACGGCAAATGCCGGAGCGGATGCAACAATTTGTACCGGATCAGACTACCTGATTGAAGGAGCCATGGCTTCAAACTACACATCGGTTACATGGACAACATCCGGCAGCGGATCGTTTGATAATCCCAACCTGCTGAATCCTGTTTATACTCCTGGAATCATCGACATCACCAATGGTGAGGTGACACTGACACTCAGGGTTGAATCATCAGAAGGTTGCGTTGCAGCGACAGATCAGATGACGCTCTTTATCGAAGGTCTGCCTCTTGCCGATGCCGGACCTGATATGTCGGTTTGCCAGGGAGAACCACTGCAAATCATAGCAGCATCTGCAAGTAACTATTCTTCACTTTACTGGACTTATACAGGACTTGGTTCCATGATCGGGATCAATACCCTCACTCCAACCTATGTGCCCGCTGCGAATGAAACGGGTAACATAATAATTACGTTGAATGTAACCGGTTTGGAAGGATGTGGTGGTGTGGTTGTTTCGGATGTAATGATTCTGAACATCAAGCCACGTGTGATTGCCGATGCAGGGTCAGATCAGACCATACCGTTTAATTCCACGACAGTGTTAAGCGGCAATGCTACCAATGGTTCAGGTTCATATGTGTATACCTGGCAGCCATCAGCGCTGTTGGATAACTTCAATACGACCAACCCTGAAACGGTACCATTAACCGGGAATACGGAGTTTGTGCTTATGGTAACGGATGTTGTAACCGGATGCCAGGGTCTGGATACGATGATGGTATTTATTGATGGAATGAATAATCCACCGGTTGCCTACGATGACTATGATACAACGAAGTACAACACCTCAATCAGGATCAACATAATCGGAAATGACTATGATCCCGAGAATGCCGGGCTGACTGTATCATTCTGCGGATATCCTCCGAATGGCCTGGTTGTGCTGAACAGCGACAACACCATCACTTATACACCTTATGAAGGGTTCTCGGGTGATGACAGCCTTTGCTACACGATCTGCGATAAGGGAGTGCCGGTACTGTGCGACGATGCAATGGTTTATATTCATGTTCTGCCTAAGCCGGATATTGATGATATCGTAATCTTCAACGGGATATCCCCCAATGCCGATGGTAACAACGATACCTGGATCATTAAAGGTATTGAGGACTTCCCTGATAATACAGTGAAGATATTCAACCGCTGGGGAGATAAAATTGCGGACCTGTCGCACTATGATAATGTAAATGTATTCTGGGATGGCACCAATACACATGGTGAACTGGTACCCGATGGAACGTATTACTATATACTTGAAATCAAGGAACTGAAAACATTTACAGGGTGGATTTACATAAGAAGCGAAAACTGATTCTGACAATAAAAAAAACAATGATTATGAAAAAGATAACCGGCTTAGTTTTCCTGTTAATCAGTTTCTCGGCTTTTGCCCAGCAGGACCCGTTGTTCAGCCAATATATGTTCAACAAGCTTGCATTAAACCCGGCGTATGCCGGAAGCCGCGAGGTGCTCACCATTGATATGCTCGACCGCTATCAATGGGTGGGCATTGACGGGGCTCCGCGAACATTTACCGTGGGTGCTCATATGGCAACCAGAAACAATAAGGTTGGACTTGGGATATACGCCTACCGTGATGCGTTGGGCCCAACCACCAATCAGGGGCTTATGGGCACTTATGCCTACAGGTTACTACTTGACAAAGGGACGCTCTCATTCGGGCTTCAGGCCGGAATCAAGTATTTCGATTACGACTGGATGCAGATAAATGTTGAGGATCCAGATTATACATTTACCCCCCAGGAAATTCAAAGGGTGATACCGGATGCGAATTTTGGTGTATATTATCAGAGTAACAGGTTTTTTGCAGGCCTTTCATCAAAACAATTGTTCCAGAATGAATACGGCCTGGCAAAGGTGGATGGCAAAACAACCTATACAAAACTTCTGCGCCATTTTTATGGGATGGCAGGAGCTGCTTTTCCGATCGATGATAAAATTGTTTTCAGACCATCTGTAATGGCTAAGTTGGTTAAAAATGCCCCTTTGCAGATGGACATCAATGCCAGTTTCCTGTTTGGGGACATCTTTTGGATAGGCGCTTCATACCGGACCGAAAAGGCAGTTGTTTTTCTCACAGAATTCAGAATTTCCGAAAATTTCAGGGTTGGTTACTCTTATGATATTTATCTGAACGAACTACAGCCACATAATAAAGGGTCGCATGAAATCAGGCTTGGCATCGATCTTGACCTTTACCATTCAAGGATGATGACCCCAAGGTATTTCTAACCCCAAAACAAGCAATTTCTGATTATTGAACCTTTGTAACCAGGCATAAATAAGTAAGAAGAATGAAAAATAAGAAAATCATTATCGCGGTACTTTTCGTGGCTTTCAGCCTCCAGGTTTTTCCGCAGATAAAAAGGGCCAACAGGCAATACAACCTTTTCAGGTACTCAAAGGCCATCCCACTTTACAAAAAAGCGGCCCAGAGTAAGGATGAGAAAACCAGTAAGGAAGCTACCACCAAACTGGCAGATTGTTACAGGTTTATAAACGATGTTAATGAAACAAGGTCCTGGTATCTGAAAGCAACGGAATTCGAAGGTACCGACCCGCTGAATTATTATTACCTGGGTCAGGCTTTACGAAGCCTTCAGAAATACGAGGAGGCCAGAGAAGCATTCCGGAAGTTTGCAGAACTTTCTCCAACAGATAAACGGGGTCAGATTTATGCAGATTTTAGCCTGGATATCACCGAATGGCTCGACCTGCCGCCTTCGGCCGAAGTTAAAAACGCCGGTACCCTCAATTCCAAATACTCCGATTTTGGGCCGGCATTCTATAAGAACGGCATCGTACTGGCATCCGACCGGCAATTGAGTTTAATGGACAGCCGGCCTTATTACTGGACCAATTTCAGTTACCTCGACCTGTACTATTCCGAACCTAAATTTTATCAGGATTATTGGAGTGAAATGTCCGAACCATCCTCTCTTTCGCAGAAATTCAATCAAACCTATCACGATGGGCCTGCTTATTTTGTGAACGATTCGAAAATTTATCTTACCCGGACCACCATGGAAAGGGTAAAAAAAGGTGCACAAAATGTCCGCACACATGTATTGAAAATCTACTACGCACAGCTAGGTGATGGTAAAGTTGAGTATAAGGATTTCCCTTTCAACACAGATCAATATTCAAATGGCCACCCGACTGTTTTCTCAGATCAGAAAACCATGATTTTTGTGTCTGATAAACCTGAAGGCAAGGGTGGTTCCGATTTGTACAAAACGGTGTTTGAAGATGGAAAATGGAGTGACCCTGAGAACCTGGGCGATCAGATCAACAGCCTTGGCAATGAAGTATTTCCGCACCTGGTAAACGATTCCCTGCTTTATTTTGCAAGTGACGGACTTTTAGGATATGGCGGACTAGACCTTTTTGTCTCAAGCCTGGTGGATGGTAAATGGAGTGCTCCTGTCAACCTGAAAGCACCTGTTAATTCATCATTCGATGATTTTGCGATTGCAGTCAGCGAAGACATGGCTTCTGGATTTTTTAGTTCCGACAGGCCGGGTGGCCAGGGCAGTGACGACATTTATTCATTCAGAAAAGCAAAACAACCTGTGAAAAAAATAGTCACAGCCGAAAAGTTGCTGGTGAGTGGCTATGTTAAAGATAAAACCACAAAAATGCCTCTGGCCGGAGTTAAGGTATTTGTGCTCAATACCAAAACCAATAAGGTTAAAGTGCTGGAAACCGATCCGGATGGCTATTTTTCAACCCCGGCCGAAAAAGGGGTACTCTATGTTACCAAAGCGGTGAAACCCGATTACCTCGCCGACTGCCTCAATTTCAGAATTGCCCCTGCGGATACGGTATCCAACCAGAAAACTCCCCGCGATCTGTTGCTCGATAAGCTTGAGGTTAACAAGGTATTCCTGATTGAGAATATCTATTATGATCTTGATAAATGGTACATCCGTGAAGATGCAAAACCTCCGCTTGATAATCTTGTAGCTATTTTAAAGCAGTACCCGATCAGGATAGAATTATCCTCGCATACCGACAGCCGTGCATCAGACGGATACAACGATGAATTGTCGCAAAAGAGGGCTGAATCTGCGGTCAGGTACATCATGCTTCAGGGCATTGATCCATCGCGTATGATTGCCAGGGGCTATGGTGAAACCCGGCTTGTAAACAAGTGTTCGGATGGTGTTGAATGCTCCGAACCTGAGCATCAGGCTAACCGCCGCACCGAGTTTAAAATTCTGTCAATCGACGAACCGGAGACTGATAATCAGATTGACCCCAACATATTCAAAGCCGGTGAAGAAATCGATGTCTATTTATTCGACCCTGACTTTTTCCACAGTTGTTTTGGTGGCAATGCCAATGAAGAGCCGACGGGTATTACTTTACCCGTTACTCAACAAAATATATCACCACCAGTTTTGCAGCCGGTGAAGGATCAACAGTTAGTTACCGGTACATTTGAAAATTGTTATTGTGTTCAATTGCTTGCTTCGGTTACCGAAATAGCTCTTGATGACCGTGAACTCAAAGGCGCTACAGACGTAAGAAGCTATTTTTCAGGCAAATGGTATAAGTATGTTTCCGGATGCACCAAAACCTATGAAGAGGCTGTAGTACTGCGGAAAGAGCTGGTTGAAAAGGGTCTGACAAATGCCTTTGTTGTTAAAGTAGAAAACGGGAAAATCGTATCCGCACATTAGTCCTGTGTTGCATTTATTTAAAGGGCTGAATCAGTAATCCGCTGATTCAGCCCTTTACATTTCCTTTGTGGTGCTTCGAAACCAATGGTCTGGAAATAAGATATAAAGCAAGAATGGCCAGCAGAAAGTGGGTAGTTATTTCTATACCGGGGCCCGATGAAAACAATATGGAAAACAAGCGGAATACGCTGACCACAAAAACCAGGAAAAAAGCAATAAAATTGAATCTCTTTTTGTCCAGGATCAATAAAAAAACAGAAACGGAAGCAAAAAGAATAAAGAGACCTGCTTTTGCAATTTCAATCCAGCCGGGGGTAACCGGTGTTAATTTGCTTCTGATTTCGAAAAAGAAGCCGGACAAAAACACGATAACACCCACCTTCAGGGCGACAAGCGTAAAAGATCTAAATGTATCAGACCTCCGCATGGGTAAAAATTTTAGCAGTTTTTACATCAATGCCATTCAGGTTTCAACTGAGATATGAAAAAGAAACCTGCATTCTTAAAGCAATTGGCAACTCCTGGCTAACATTGGTACAGAATCCTGACGTTGTGTGAAAGACCCTGTTCCGATTAATAAGCGGCTAAAACAGAACTCTTAAAACGGTTTAAATCCGATAATTTCCCTGACTTCACGAACTGTTTTAGCGGCACTCTCGTGGGCTTTTTCCTTGCCCATCATGGCAACTTTCCGCAAATAAGGTTCATTGGCCCTAAGCTCATGGATTTTTTCACGGAAAGGTTCCGTAAAGTTAACAGCATCTTCGGCAAGTTGTTTTTTCATATCGCCGTAACGTATCCTGCAATTGTTGTATTCTTCCTCAAAAAAGACCAGTGTTTCGGGTTTTGAAAGAGCCTTCATCAGGTTGAAAATATTATCAATGGCCTGAGGTTTTGGTTGATTGGGCTCCGTCGGACCACTATCGGTAACGGCCTTCATTACTTTTTTCCTGATAATTGCCGGTTCGTCATTCAGGAATATAGCATTGCCTTCGCCTTCCGATTTACCCATTTTGGTGCTTCCATCGAGGCCCGGGATTTTAATCAGCTGTTCGCCAAAGTTGTAGGCAACAGGTTCCGGGAAGAAATCAACGTTGTATAAACGGTTGAAACGGTTGGCAAAGGTACGGGTCATCTCAAGATGCTGTTCCTGATCCTTTCCTACCGGCACTTTATGGGCTTTGTGGATGATGATATCGGCGGCCATCAGGGTAGGGTAGGTCAGTAGTCCGGCATTGATGTTGTCGGGTTGTACCCTTGCTTTGTCTTTAAATGAAGTTACCCGTTCAAGTTCGCCAAGATAGGCGTTCATATTGAGAAACAGGTACAATTCGGCTGTCTCGGGCAGGTCGCTCTGAAGGTACAGGGTGGCTTTCTCGGGGTCGAGGCCGGCAGCCAGGTAGTCAACCAATACACTTTTAACATTCCCGTGCAGATCGGCCGGGGTAGGGTGGGTGGTTAATGAATGGTAATCGGCGATAAAAAAATAACAGTGATTCTCATCCTGCATTTTTATAAAATTCCGCAGAGCGCCAAAGTAGTTTCCGAGATGCAGGTTACCGGTAGGTCTTATTCCACTTACAACTGTGTCCATATAGATATGCTTATTCAGGGCTTGTCTTCAATAACTGCCCACCATGCAAAAATAAAACTTTAATTGATAGAAAAGAGGAAAATGGGGCTAACGGACTGGATCTTACATCTTGATCTCATCCCCGGCCTTGTTATAGAAATGATACTCAAGCAAATGGTAAGAAGGCATGGGTTTCAGCCTGATCCACCGCTTAAAGGTAAAATACCATTTCATCCTGATTGAAGGTAAGCCATTTACAAGGTAGGCGTAAATGTATGGATGCAAAGCCAGCTGAAGATATGGCTCATTCTGATCCTTAAACAGGTAACGTATGTTGTTTTCAATCTGGTCGATGATGATGATGCTCGGCTTGATTTCACCGGTACCGCCACATGAGGGACATTTCTCAAGGATCTGTACATTCATTTCAGGACGTACGCGCTGACGGGTAATCTGGATCAGGCCAAATTTACTGGGAGGCAGAATGGTATGCTTGGCATGATCCCTGCTCATCTCATCCTTAAGTTTCTGGTAAAGCTTACGACGATTGAGACCTTCGTGCATATCGATAAAATCGATTACAATAATCCCACCCATATCGCGCATGCGCAATTGCCGGGCAATCTCTGTAGCCGCTTCCAGGTTAACAGCAAGGGCATTCATTTCCTGTGAAATTTCAGAATTCACACGATGACCGCTGTTAACATCAATAACATGCAGGGCTTCGGTGTGCTCAATAATCAGATAAACACCACTTTTAATGGTAACAATTTTACCAAACGAATTTTTTATCTGTTTGTCGATTCCGAAATGCTCATAAATCGGGACTTTGCCTTTGTAAAGTTTAACAATTTCAACTTTTTCAGGTGCGATGGTGCCGATATAGGCTTTTATTTCTTCGAAAATCCCCGGATCATTTACATGGATATTATTAAACGATTCGTTGAGCAGATCGCGCAGGATGGCAGAGGTACGGTCAATTTCACTCAGGATTCTCTGGGGAGCCTTTGCTCCGGCCAGTTTAGCTATGCAGATATCCCATTTGGCCGTGAGATTGCGCATATCTGCGTCGAGGTCGGCTACCTTTTTGTTTTCGGCAACAGTGCGGATGATGACTCCGAAGTTCTTTGGCTTAATGCTCGTGATCAGCCGTTTAAGCCGGTTGCGTTCATCAACGCTCTTGATTTTCTGTGAAACCGATACCCTTGATGAAAACGGAACCAGCACCAGATAACGACCTGCAAAGGATATTTCTGATGAAACCCTGGGGCCTTTGGTAGAAATCGGTTCCTTGGCAATCTGAATGAGTACCTGTTGATTTGAAGTAAGTACCGATGTTATTTTTCCTGTTTTTTCAATATCCGGCTCCAGTTCAAGATCCGCGATAGTAGGCGTCTCAGGTTTCCCGGTAAGGGTAAGCTTCAGGAGTTTGTTCAGCGAATTGACCTGGGGGCCCAGATCGAGATAGTGCAAAAATGCATCCTTTTCGTACCCGACATCAACAAAAGCAGCATTCAGCCCGGGCATAATCTTCTTGACTCTACCTAAATAGATGTCGCCGACTGCAAAATTATTGTTGCTCTTTTCTTTGTTAAGCTCAACCAGATCTTTGTCTTCAAGCAGCGCAATATTCACCTCCGATAGACCTGCGTCGATAACCAGTTCCTTATTCAAAACCTCAGTTTTTATTATGTAGTGAGTAACAGCAACACAAGAACGACAAACTACCGGCAGTCTATACCAGAAGTGTCGTTTATGTTGATACAAGGATTACCTCCATCATGTGTTTATGCAGAATAGTTACTGCTAAAAACACATGATGGAACTCCTTATGGCCAGGAAATATTATTTCTTTTTATGCCTGTTCTTGCGCAAACGTTTTTTCCGTTTGTGCGTTGCCATTTTATGTCTTTTTCTTTTTTTTCCGCTTGGCATGATAAATAATTTTAAAAAATGAACATCTGCTTATTTAACCTTGTTCTTAACGTCGAATACGAAGGTCTTGGCAGGTTTGAAAGCGGGAATGAAATGTGCAGGAATGATGATGGTAGTGTTTTTCGAGATATTACGACCGGTTTTTTCAGCCCTTTTCTTTGTAGTGAAACTGCCAAATCCTCTGAGGTAAACATTTTCACCGTTGGCAAGAGAGCCTTTTACTGCGTCCATAAAAGCCTCAACAGTCTGCTGTACAGCAACCTTCTCAATATTGGTCTTACTAGCAATTTCAGCTACAATTTCTGCTTTTGTCATGTTGATTAGTTGTTTTAATGATTTGAAAATAAATTTTTTAAACGGGGTGCAAATATAAAGTTTTTTGCGACAATAAGAAAATAATCTGTTTTTTTTGCACCCAATTGCCTCTATTTAAGTGATTTTCGGAAATACACCCAATGAACTTCAACCAACTGATATCGGAATGGTATCATTTAAACAAGCGCGACCTCCCCTGGCGCAGATCCAAAGACCCTTATAAAATATGGGTTTCAGAGATTATTCTGCAACAAACACGTGTAGATCAGGGACATGATTATTTCATTCGTTTTCTGGAACGTTTCCCGGATGTAGCAGCCCTTGCCGGGGCCGGCGAAGAGGATGTCCTGTCGGTATGGAAAGGATTGGGCTATTACAGCCGCGCCCGGAATATGCATAGTACAGCAAAATATGTGGTCGAAAATCTATCGGGAGTATTTCCATCAGACCACGCTACCTTATTAAAGCTCAAGGGTATAGGCAGTTATACTGCTGCGGCAATCTCATCAATATGCGCCAATGAACCAAACCCGGTGGTTGACGGCAATGTGGTAAGGGTGCTTTCACGACTGTATGGTTTTATGGAGCCGGCAGGTTCCCCGCAGTCTCAAAAACTGGTTTATGCCAAAGCCGGGGAACTGATTTCTCATGAAAATCCGGGTGACTTTAACCAGGCGGTGATGGAATTCGGCGCTACCTGGTGCAAACCGGCCAATCCGCTCTGCAGTGAATGCATCTTCCGGCAGGATTGTTACGCTTTTAAAAACAAACTGGTTGATAAGCTTCCCATGAAAAAAAAGGAACTCGTCCGCCGGATCCGGTTTTTCAACTACCTTTTTATTCCTGTCCATGATAAAGGGATAGTTCTTTATAAACGTTCAGGAAACGACATTTGGCAGAATCTGTGGGAACTTCCGAACCAGGAGTCAACAGCCGCCCTTTCTCTTTCAGAGATCACCAAAACTGAACTCTGGCATAAAATCATCGGCAAAGGCCACACAAAGGTTGTGAAAGCCATTGATTATAAGCACATCCTGACCCATCAGTTGATCCATGCGAGATTTTTTATTTTAGCTGTTGAACCATCTACCCTGTCCATACCGGATGATGAACTCTGGAAGGTTGATAAGCCTCTGGTGTCGGGCCTCCCGGTTGCCAGACTGACCGAACGGTTTTTGCAGAAAATGGATATTTCTGTGTAAGAACACCGGATTTAACCAGTGCATATGTATTCTTGTTTTTTAATGTGAATGACCGTATATTTGTAGTTACTTAAACATAAAAAGCGAAAACCATGGCAAGAGGTGTTAACAAGGTAATTCTGATCGGTAACCTGGGGAAAGACCCTGAAATTCAGAATTTTGACAAGGGAGTAAAGAAAGCAGCCTTTTCACTGGCAACCAGTGAAACTTATCGCAACCGCGAAGGAGTGGAAATTGAACAGACCGAATGGCACAATATTATTTTGTGGCGCGGTTTGGCCGAAGTAGCGGAGAAATACCTGAAAAAAGGATCGCAGGTTTACATCGAAGGGCGCATCCGCAGCCGTTCATACGAAAAAGATGGCCAGAAACGGTACATTACAGAAATAGAAGGCGAAACGCTGAATATGCTGGGCGGGCGCTCCAATTCAGAGCAATCAACCTATACCCCGGCAAGCAGTGAAACCAACAGTGCCCCGCCACCGGCAATGCCGAAAGAAGAAGATGATTTACCATTCTGATGGAGGCACCGAATAACAAAAGCCGGAGTTGCTGCACAGCGATTCCGGCTTTTGCGTTTTTTGGTTAGTTCTATTTTTACTATAGTCAGTTAAATTAAAGAATCACGCAAAGACGCAAAGACGCAAAGTATTGGTATTCAGTATTTTAAAAAGCAAAGTTAAATTTTATCAATACTCTGATAACCAGCTGTTTGCAAATATTTAACGAAGTATTTGATTTCAGGAATAAAAATGCCTTATCGAATAGAAAGAAATTTCCTAAACTTAATCGGATTTTTACCCGTACCGGTTTCCAGGATGCGGTCGATGTCGAGGTTGGTTTCAATACCCATTTCATCCATCATCACCACCATATCTTCGGTTGATACCAGTCCGGTGATGCTTGAATCCCTGTAATAGTATGCGCCTGTTCCGGCTACCGGAACCCCGTCCACAAAATTGGCAGGCTGGCCGCCGATGCCTCCCAGGGTTGATTCGTAGTTGGTCATTCCGGCCTGCAGTGCCGCCAGTACATTGGCCAGGCCCCAGCCACGGGTGGTATGGAAATGCACAATGTGTTTTTCGGGCCGCGGAACGCTGTCGAGCAACATCGAATAGTAGCGGTAAACCCGGTCGGGTGAGGCTGAGCCATCGTGGTCGGCGTGTTCCACATCGTTGGCGCCGATGTCGAGCCAGCGTTTGGTAAATTCAATGGCTTTTTCCATCTTCGTCGGACCTTCGATCGGGCAACCCCAGATGGTGCTCACCGTTCCGTTTACCTTCAGCCCGGCATCGTGTGCCAGCGGAATGTACTTTTCGGCCATCTTCCAGTAATCGTCGAGCGATAATCCTGAATTCTTGCGGTGGTGCGATTCGCTGGTTGAAACCATCAGCAGGATGCGGTCGGGTCCCCAGCCCTCTTTGCGGGCCTCAATGGCACGCTCAATGGCCTTCTCGCGGATGGTAATGTTGGTGAGGCTGACACCGCTGATAAGATCGGCAACTACTTTGCTTTTCCGCAGGCGTTTCATCAGATCATCGGCATCTTTGAACTGGGGCATCCCTGTCGGATTCCCGAAATTGGTGACTTCAATGTGTTTGAAACCCGATAAGATCAGTTGTTCGGCCACCCACAACTTGGCTTCGGTGGGTATAAATTTTTCCTCGTGCTGGAAGCCATCACGTACCGTGATATCGCCGATGGTTACTTTTTTGGGGTAATTCATGGTGTTATAAATGATTAAATTCAAAGCAATTTAAGAAAAAATTGGCAGGTATTGACAATAAAAACAGAAACTGCTGTATGTTGTTCAACGAAATAACTGCTATCCCTGCCATAATGTGTGAATTATATAAAACAGTTTTCCTCAGGGTTGACTATTTTTACTGAATATTTGATCATCACCGACTCATAGATCAATATGCCGGGAAAACATATAAAGCTGATCTTATTTCTCTTCCTGTCGCTTTCGCTGAAGGCGCAGTACAACACCAATGTGCACTCCATTTCGCGCAGGGAAGGCTTGTCGAACGGGGCAGTCAACTCGATTGTGAAGGATGCCGAAGGGTATATGTGGTTCGGCACCTGGAACGGGTTGAACCGTTACGACGGAAGCAGCATTGTAACCTTTATGCCGGGAGGAAGACCGTTT
This sequence comes from Bacteroidales bacterium, assembly GCA_016709025.1. Taxonomy (GTDB): domain Bacteria; phylum Bacteroidota; class Bacteroidia; order Bacteroidales; family Lentimicrobiaceae; genus Lentimicrobium. Next base: position 16,120 of record JADJEQ010000015.1, read on the forward strand.
TCGCTGCACAACCATGTGGTAAGAGAGCTTTATCCCACCGAAAGTGGACCCTTATGGATGCTGACCAACAGAGGCATCAGCCGTTACGACAACCTGACAAACAGGTTCTACTCATTCTTTACCAGCGAACCGGAACAGATCAATTATGAAAATGACATTTCGTTTTGCCATTCCGATAAATCCGGAACACTGGCGGCTGTTTACGGAAGCGGAATCTACCGGTACGACAGTGTTGCAGGGCAGTTCTTTAAAATCAGGTTTGAGCAGGGTTCGCTTCCGGTATCATTGGGAATAAAGCGTCTGTATGCCATTGGAAGCGAATTCTATTGTATTACCGGGGATAATATGCTGTTCAGGATCTCGGGGAATAACCTGGTGAGCATTATGCAATTGCCTTTGAGCGCGGCGATTTCGTCCTCTCTGGGGGTTCTCATCCGGCAGCGGCCCTATCTGCTGATCACCCAGCGGGGCGCCAATGCCATGGTAGCCGACATTGAAAAAGGGCGCGTCAGCCCGGTCAACGTAGCCGATGACATCATCACCTCCTTTGCCCCCTCTGCCGATCGCGGAAGGTTGTGGGCCGGAACCGAAAAGGGCAGGATTTATAGTCTGAACATCTCCGGCTGGAAACCCGAAATACTGAATACGCTTTCGGATCTGTTGATCAATAACCCCATCGCTACCAGGGTTTTGAGTATCTGCGAAACGGAACCGGATATCCTTTGGATCGGCACCGACGGCAACGGCGTGTATAACCTCAGGCTTTCTGAATTTCCCAACAAAAGCCTTTCATCCAGCCAGTTGTCGTATCCGATTGTGCGCAGCATCCTGGTTACCTCCGGTAAATATGTTCTGATAGGGACCAAAGGTGGGGGAATCGATGTATTTGATCCTTCTGGAAACCGAATTAAGCGATTATCTGTAAGGGATGGCCTGAGCAACAACTCCGTGCTTTCGTTTCACGAGCGGAAAGATGGAAGCATCTGGGTGGGAACCGATGGACAGGGCATCGATATTATTTCACCGGATTTTAAAACAATAAAAAATTTTCCTGAAGATTTTACGCCGGTCTCCAGCCCGGGGTTTGCCTCGGTTTACCGGATACTGGAAGACAATGATCAGCGCCTGTACCTTGGCACCAGCGGGTTCGGGGTAATCATGGTTGAATTTGACAAGAACAAACCATCCAATCCCATCAATGCTGAACAATTGATCCTGGATAAAAGCATCAGACCCGGAAGCCGGCAAAAACAGATTGTATATGCACTTACCCTGGAGCGGCCGGGAATTATCTGGATTGGAACCCGGGGATTTGGGGTGTTTCAGTACAATACCATCACCAAGCGTGTACTTGCGCAGTTCAGCAGCAACACCCATCCCGGAGAGATTAAAAACGACGACATCCTGGCGCTGTTTACCGATGGCGCGCAGAATATCTGGGTCGGAAGCAGTTCCGGAATATATTCGATTTCTCCCGGTTTGAACGGTCCGGCGAAAATTTCAGGATTCAATCTGAATGAAGACATTTCCAGTACGTCCATACATGCCATTCAGATGGACAGCCAGGGAAGCCTGTGGGCAACCACCAACCAGGGACTTTCCTGTATCGACCCAGCAAACAGGACAGTTAAGAGTTTCAATACCAACGATGGACTGATCAATGTTGAATACAGCGACGGTGCTTCGTTTTTTGACCGGGAAACCGGGCTGCTGTATGCAGGCGGGACTATGGGTGTTGACATTATTCAAACCCGTGAAATCAAGTTCGCATCCCTGTTTCCCCCGGTCGCGATCAACGACTTGTACATCAGAAACCAGCTGGTTGAAATTGCGGAAGAGGGAGTGTTGAACAGCCGTATGAACCTTCAAAACAGTCTTATACTCAAACACAACCAGAACGCGCTTACGTTTTATGTTTCCCCGCTGGTGTACTGGGGCAAAGAGCGGCACAGGATATCGTACAGACTGAAAAACTTTGATGACAACTGGGTGGTAAACATGCAGAACCAGGCCATTGGTTTCACCAATCTGGCGTCAGGTAATTATGTACTCCAGCTTCGGGTGAGCGACGAGAACGGCAACTGGTCGCAACAGATCAAAGAGGTTAAAATAACCATTAATCCTCCTTTCTGGCGCACATCGTGGGCTATTGCAGGCTACATATTGCTGATTTTGGGCATACAGTATTTAATAATCCGCTCATACCGCAGGCGGGAGGCACGCAGGAAAGAGGCTTCTTTGCTCGAATACAAGCAACAGAAGGAAAAGGAACTTCAAAATTATAAAATTGAGTTTTTTACGAATGTAGCCCATGAGTTCCGGACACCCCTCACACTGATCTCATCGCACATTCATACCCTGATCGCCGAAACAAAAAGCGTCAGCGAAAACCCCCGGCTGTTAAAGGTGTACAACAACAGCCTTAAATTGCAGAAATTGGTACTCGAGATCATTCAGTTCAGGAAACTGGAGAAGGGCAAAGAGCCACTCAACATCAGCAAGGTAAACCCGGGGATACTTGCGCAGGAGGTTATTTCTGATCTGGAACCGCTAGCCGGCAAAAACGAAATTTCCTGTGAGGTTATCTGTAGTGGAAATGAGTTTCTGGTGAATACCGATTCCGATAAATACCAGCGGATTCTGACCAACCTGGTTTCCAACGCCATAAAATACAACCGCCCCGGTGGCTATGTGAAGGTGATAATTGCCTGTGGTGAGCATGAATTTACCACCGAAGTGGAAGACAATGGCATCGGGATCAATCCGGAACTTAAAGATAAAGTGTTTGAGCCTTTCGGGATTTCATCCGCCCAGAAGAAGGGGAGTTTTCCCGGTTACCGGTCAACCGGGCTTGGCCTGGCGGTGACCAAGGGCATTGTGGAATTGCTGCAGGGTTCGATCACCTTTGAGAGTAAACCGGATGCCGGAACGCGGTTTATCTGCCGGTTCCCCGATGTACTTGAAGTAAACACCTCCGGATTAACCGACGAAACATCCGGTGACAGGGAGGAATTGGTGTTTATCGACGAAACCATGACGGCAGACCCCCTGGCCATTCCCGGAACAACGGGCGGGAAGCCCCGTATTCTGCTGGTTGACGATGACCGGGATATCCTGTCACTTTTGAGCGATCTGCTCGGACAATCCTATCATCTCAGTTTTGCTGAGAACGGCAGGGTAGCGATGCAGGTACTCGAACAGCAAAAAATTGACCTGATTGTATCCGATATCATGATGCCTGAGATGGATGGGATTGAGCTTTGCGGCAAGATCCGGGAGAATTTCGACACCAGCCACCTGCCGTTGATTTTACTCACGGCCAAAGCGGAAATTGAGGACCGCATCCAGGGTTTGCAGGCTGGTGCCGATTCCTACATCCCGAAACCGTTTCATCCCGAACATCTTAAAATCAGGATTGAGAAACTGCTTACCCTCCGCCAAAGCATACGCAGAAAATTCGGGCATCAGCAGGAAACGGCCACGCTGATTAAAGAAATTCCCGATCCTTTCTTTCAGAAAATGCTCGATTTCATCGACGAGAACATCGACGACGAGTCCCTGTCGGCCGACAAATTGAGTGAAAGGCTGGGCATCAGCAAATCATCACTCTACAACAAAACAAAGTCGGTGCTGGGAACCACGCCCCACGCCCTGCTGAATCAACGCAGGGTTAAGAAGGCTTCTGTTCTGCTGGTTTCCACCTCGTTAACTGTAAGTGAAATCATCGATCAGACGGGGTTTAACAGCCGGGCCCATTTCTACGAACTGTTTAACCAGGCATTTGGGTGTTCTCCGTCGGAATACCGGCAGAAGGGGAAGACAAATACTTAAAAGGAATCAGCTTATTGTGGAGGCAATCATGCAGCTGCTTAAATTTTTCCCTCATACAGGTTCCCGATCGGGAAGCACATTTCATAGTCGTTCCAGATAATATCTCCGTATTGGACAGAATACTTACCAAACAACTGTTTATCAAGATATTTTCTCGTCATTGGATTTCTGGCGTTGTAAAGGAAATCATGAAAATCAATGATCTGCTTAGTTTTATCAGAGAAAACGAACTTTATCTTAAAGTCTCCCAGGTATTCGGCCTTATCGATTGAAATTACCATAGGTTATTTCTCCCATACTAAACAGCTATTCTGTCAACACAATTTTCCTGCGGATAAACGAATTGCCATCCTGAATAATCAGAACATAAATCCCTGCTGAGGCGCCGGATAAATTGCAGATATTTTCATTCAACCCCTGGTTGATATGCCACGTTTCGGTAAGTATCGAATTACCCGACACTCCCGTGATCGTTACATTAAGATCTTTCTCAGAGATGGCGTTAATTGCAACAGTAAAGATACCGCCTGAAGGATTGGGGTAAATGAGCGTTGTTTCGTCCGTAACAGGTTTTTCAACAACATCAACAGTTAAGTCACAGGTGCTGCCCTCCGGAAAAACCGGTACATGGTTTTCAGCATAACACTCAAATGAGGATCCGCCATTCATTGTTATATTGATAGGAGAATTTAAGCCATTCTCGTTTCCGATACCTTCCATAAACCATGTTGAAGTCAAATCTCCGTTTACCGGATCACTGATATTAAACTTTTTCAGGTATTTGCCTGCAACCTGCACAGTATCTATCGATGTTATGATGACTGTCGGGCACCAGTTAAGCGTGGTCATAGGCAGGGTATCACCGACCTGAAGGCTGAAATCGTACAGCAATTCATCCTGCCCGTTCATAAATTCATAGGTTCGGGCAGAATCGGAGCGGATATAGGCATAGAAAGCATTTTCAAATGACATGGAATAAGTTTGTCCCTGATACGTAAATGAACTCAATCCTGAGCACATAAGCCGGGTGTATACATAATTATTGATCGTTGTGTCTCCGGATATAAAAACCCTGTAATCGGATGATCTGAAGTAATTGGTATGTGGATCATAGATAACAGTACCCATTCTCCACTCCGACGTACTATCCATGGGAATGGGATAATTCATCTGCGAAAAGCCCGGAATGCTGATTAGAACGGCTACGATTGAAAGGATGGTTGTTTTCATAAAGTTGAGTGTTTTGCCAGTATTTATGCCCGGGATTTTAGCGCTAGTGTGCGACTGTGGAAGATAAATCTTTTTATTAAGCAACAGTGCAGTAAGTTTAAATTTCCGGAGGGTAAAAATCCAATTCTGGGAATGTGCGCCCGATGGTTTAGAAAAGATCCCTAGTCATGCAAACGCTATTTTCAACATGCTCATATTGCCCGAAATTTTTAATGATTCTATATCCTGCCTTTTGATACAGCGTAATTGCTTCGGGTTGTTTTTTACCTGTTTCCAGGATTGCAGCCGAAAAGTTTGATTCCGCCGCCCATTTTTCCAGTTCTTTTAAAATTGCAAGACCCAAACCCTGATTTCTGTATTCAGGCCTTACAAACATTCGTTTTATCTCAACGCTCTTTTGGTCATACTCCTTAAATGCACCGCAACCAACCGGCTGATGGTCTATATAACAAACAACAACATTCCGGATATTGGCTATTTTGTTAAACTGAGCATAGAAACCATGTTCAGCCCCGTCCCGGATTTGAAGGTCTGCATCGAGTAACATGACAAGTTCCTGAAAATCTGAACTGTCTGAATCCGTTCTTTGAAAAGTTGTCATACATTAAAATCCGTTGTAGGTTGTGAACGTTCGGTTAAGGCTTTGAGGTGAGACTGTTTCAATGGCACATCGACCATTCTACTTCTTTTTCATCACCTATAGGCATGGGTATCGTTTTCCTGATGTCAGGAAAATGATAGGCCATTTCTTCTCCGGCATTATTACATGCGTCTTTAGCTTTTTGGATTACTTTCTCAAAATTCTCCCATTTGCTGTATCCCAACAGATTTTGCAATTCTCTTGCACTCCAGCATTCAACACCTCCTAATTCGGAGGCTGCGGATTCAAACTGAGAGAACAGGTTTATAATTTCATCCGTAAATAATTTGGATTTTATCGGTCGGATGGAACCCACATGTTTGAAAATTAATTACATAAAAGGTTGCGAATGCAATTCATGTGGGTTTCGTCAGATTTCATTCAGCTATTTTTTTATTTTCCAAATCTACCTATTCTTCTAAAATATACCAAGATAGAATCATAATTCATTTTCATAAAATATTGGACACCTAATTGGCGAATGTCCAATAATTACAATAAATTGAACAAACCATTTCTTCCAGATGAAGCATGAATGGATGAGAATGAGCTGTGGCCCTCGCTTTTAAACGCTTCATTCGGGCCGGCAGATTCTTCCTTTAAACGTATCATTTTCTCTTTACAGCCATGTGCCTGATAGCGTTCAGGCAAACTTATCATTCGTTTATTCTGTTAGTTTTTCAAATTTTTCTTTGTCTCCGTTAAACACATTCAAGTCCACGTAGTTTTCAATTCCATTTAAGCGTCCTCTGTTTGCATATTGCCAGAATAACCATTCCCTTTTATCCACCAGCTCAGGCTTGCCGTAAATGCCACGAATCCATATGGGGTTGTTCAAAAAATGGTTTTGTAAATATTGGCTATAAAAGTCTTTCGTCGTGTAGATTATGGGGATTTGTCCATAATGCGCTTCCAGTTTGTCGATAAATTGCTGGATTTCCGTGATTATTTGTTCCTTAGATTTGGCGGTTTTACAGTTCCCGCCGAATTCTAAGTCAACCACCGGGGGTAAGCTTCTGTCAGATTTTGGAACAAAGGAAATGAAGTTATCAGCCTGCTCAATTCCGGTTTTGCAAAGTCGGTAAAAATGATATGCCCCGAATGCAAAACCACACTTTTGCGCGTTGGTCCGGTTGTCCAAAAAATCCGGATCCCTGTAATCGCCACCTTCGGTAGCCTTGGCAAATACGAAGGAAATATTTTGCTGTTTCAATCTGGTCCAGTCAATGGTGCCCTGATGGTGTGAAATGTCAATTCCCTGAATTGGAAATTCCTGATAATCCGGATAATTAAATCTTAGAAATCCTTTATAAAGCAAAAAGACCAGAATGAGCGACGTTAATGCGCCAAAAATCAACAGTTTCCAGAGCATCTTTGTCATTTATCTTATGGGCGCTGGCAATAATGGGTGAGAGCTGGCCGGGCATTTTTTTGTGCTTTATTCCGGCTGGCAGAATTTCTTTTTAAATGTACACTCTTTCTTTCTAAAACCATGTACCCGATAGCGTTTATTTATTTACCGGGAACGATTGAGTATCCATGTTTCAACCCCTCCCAAAGGCCTTAAAAATGGGCCAATCAAAGATAGCCAATAAAACACTGGCAACCAGTAGGTGAATACCTCAATTCTTCCTCAGAGAAACTTTCAAAATTACCTTCCCAGTTTAGTGAGTACCCCCTCCCCCGCAATTGCTTCGCTGCAGCGGGGCAGGTGTCTCCCCCTAAAAACAGGGGGAGAACCTCTTAACCGAGCGTCATGCTAACCGACAAGTAGCAATTATATTATAATGTGATCATCCCCCGGTGCCTGAGCGAAGTCGAAGGCTAAGGGGGATAAGAGGGGATACAAAAACCTGATTAATAGCATAATGCATTGAATGCTCATTTGGAAACCGAAATGCAAAAATTAGTCACTGGAAAGAAACAGGTCAGAGAACGAACATGATGGGGTTATTCTGACATTTTAACGCTGCTCAAACCACTTAACATTTCCTCAAGGCATAAACTATTTTCCTACCCGCGCTTGTTTTCGGGACATTTTTATAGCGATATATCCTTAAATCACCTGCATTTGTAACCCACCGGACAAGATAAGGAACAGAGCGGACACCCGTTTCCGCAATCGATTGTAATTTTGTTTTTGTCAATATTATTCGCTGTTTCAGAATTACAGATCCACAATAATACAACGACGTTCAACGATTGATTCACCACTTTTTACTTTAGACTTTTTACTTTTTACTTCATACTTATGGACCTCGCAAAACGTTTCCCCGAAAACCCGCTCCTTCGCCCGGCCGATTTAAAGCCAGGCATTGAAGGGATGGAAATAACCTGCCTGTTAAATCCGGGCGTTTTCCGTTATGAAGGTAAAATATGGCTGTTATTGCGTGTGGCAGAGCGGCCCAGGCAGATTGACGGAAAAATCAGTTTCCCGGTATATAATAGTACAGGCGGAATTGAAATTCTAAGTTTCGATAAAAATGACCCCGATCTGGACGCTTCAGATCCACGGGTAATCAATTATAAAAAGAAGGATTATCTTACGACACTTTCCTATTTACGACTTGTTTGCAGTGAGGATGGGGTTCATTTTAATGAAGCGGAGGGTTATCCGCCAATTTTTGGTAAAGGAGAGCTGGAGACTTTCGGTATAGAAGACTGCCGGGTAGCCACCATGGCCGATGGATTCAGCCTCTCATTTACCGAAGTATCTGAGTTTGGCGTTGGCGTTGGCCTGATCCGCACCAAAGACTGGAAGAACTTCAGCCGTGAAGGCATGATTTTCCCGCCCCACAATAAGGACTGCGCGATTTTCGAAGAAAAGATCAACGGAAAATATTACGCCCTGCATCGCCCCAGCAGTCCCGAACTGGGTGGTAATTACATCTGGCTGGCCGAATCGCCCGACCTGATTTACTGGGGGCAGCATAAGTGCATTGCAACCGTACGACCTGAAATGTGGGATTCAGCCAGGGTAGGAGCCGGTGGAGCACCCATCCGCACCGAAAAAGGCTGGCTCGAGATCTACCATGGCGCAAATAAAGATCACCGTTATTGCCTTGGCGCCCTGTTGCTCGACCTAAACGACCCTTCAAAAGTACTTGCCCGCAGCGTGGAACCCATTATGGAGCCCATTGAAACCTACGAACAAACAGGTTTCTTTGGCAATGTCGTCTTCACCAACGGTCACTATGTGGAAGGTGATGATATTTTCATGTACTACGGTGCCAGCGATGAGGTTATCTGCGGTGCCCGGTTCTCCATCAGGGAAATCCTTGCCACACACCTATACCTGATTGCAACAGTGTATAAAACCGTCAAGCCTGTCTTCGATTTCTCAATAAGATCAACTTGTCCCTCGTCGAGCGCACTTTTAGACTTTTTACTTTGAACTTAACTTTATGTTCTCGAAACTAACCGCCGAATTCCGCTTTTTCCAGACCATGCCACACAGCATGCGGGTGCTGTTGATCACCAATATGCTGTATGCACTGGTACTGCCGGTGGTAGAAATATTTATGGCGGCATACATCATGCGGTTTTTTGCCGATACCAGCTATGTGGCCATTTTTCAGGTTGCCATGTACACTGGCATTATTATTACTTCGCTTGCCAATGGTTTTTTGCTGAAGAGTTTCAAAGTAGCGCATCTGTATAGTTTTGGAATCCTGCTGAGCGGTATTGCCATGGTTGGGATGATGTTTGTGGAAAATATTGCGCTTCCCGGACTGATTGTTGCCGGTACACTCATTGGTGCCGCGTCCGGATTCTTCTGGACCAACCGGTATCTGATGGCCCTCAATTCAACCGCCGACGAAAACCGCAACTACTTTTTTGGCCTTGAATCTTTCTTTTTCACCATTGCGAATATTGGTGTACCGGTTATCATCGGGGTTTTACTGGCATCGATCGACGGTGTTCAATTCCTTGGAATCACCTTCGACATCTATAAGGGATACCGCATCGTAACCCTTATGGTCTTCCTTATTACACTGCTCGCCACTTATTCACTCTCCCGCGGCAGGTTCGAAAATCCGGTACAAAAAGACTTCCTGTACTTCCGCTTCGATAAGCTCTGGAACAAGCAGATCCTATTGGCAGCGCTTAAAGGTCTGGTTCAGGGATTCCTGGTTACAGCTCCTGCCATGCTCATTATGAAGTACGTGGGCAAGGAAGGTTCACTCGGACTGATACAGGGCATCAGCGGCGGTCTCACAGCCATCCTGATCTACCTGCTTGGCCGTTTTGCAAAACCCAAACACCGCATCCTGATATTCGGTTTCGGGATCACCCTTTTTCTGGTTGGAACCATTGTGAATGGAATCGAATTGTCAATGTTCGGGGTGATGGTATTTGTACTGTGCAAGGTGTTCTTCCAGCCTTTACACGACCTGGCTTATTATCCGATTATGATGAAGGTAATTGATGTGGTTTCTAAACGCGAGAACCGCAACAAATATGCCTACATATTGAACCACGAATTCGGTTTGTATGCCGGCAGGGTAACCGGACTGGGATTGTTTATTTTCCTGGCTTTTTACGTTTCCGAATCCTTTGCTCTCAGGTACTCGCTGATCATCGTGGCTTTGCTGCAAATGATCTCGATTCCATTGGCAAAAAACATTATGAAGGAATCTTATCTGGAAGAAAAATGAGAAAACAATTATACATACTGCTGATTGCGGCAATCTTTATTGCGGTCTCGTGTAAAACGGACAACGGAATACCTGTTGCCCAGACATCCATTGCCCGCATCGATCAGATGCCTGATTTGCCACAGCCTTTGAAAATCATTGACTGGAAGCAAAAAGCAATGCAATTCGACAGCCTTGTTTTCGATTTCAACAATACAGCATCCTATGGTCCGCTGATCTGGCTCGACAGTTCGAAACGAAACATCGACCAGGTAACTTTCGGGCTCTACACCGTGATTGGCGATGTACGCCAGGGGCCGGGGAAGAACAACGGAGAATTTCACGAAGCACTTACCACCATGAATTCGCTGGTTAGCGCCGGATTGCTGGGCATCGACAAAACCAGTCAGCACGGGTACAACTTCGTGAAAATGTCGCAGAACTATTTCAACAGCGACACAAAATGGAACATTGTGATGAACAACACCAATCCTGCAGTTGCCATGGCCGGGGGTGGTTATGGCCGCGACTGGTGGTACGATGTGTATCCGAATGTGCTTTATTATGGGGTTGCAGCGCTTTTTCCGGGTGTTGAGAATACTGAAAACATCCAGCGCACGGTTGCCGAACAGTTTTATAAAGCAGATTCCACACTTCAGGGCAATTACGATTTCTCTTACTTTGACTATGCCCAAATGAAAGGGATGCGCAACAATATTCCCTGGCAGCAGGATGTCGCCGGTGGACATGCCTATGTGCTTTATTCTGCCTATCAGAAATTTGGTGATGAACGCTATCTGAAAGGGGCTAAAAGCGCCACAGAAGCCCTGGTTAATCAGAAGGAAAGCCGTTTTTATGAAATTCTGCTGCCTTTTGGTGCCTACACTGCCGCCCGTCTGAATGCCGAGCAGGGAACAAATTACGATGTCACCAAATTGCTGAACCACACCTTCGACGGGTGCCAGTCCCAGACTGGCCGCTATGGCTGGGGGGTGATTGCCGAAAAGTGGGGCGAATTTGATGTTTCCGGAATGCAGGGCAGCATTACCGATGGGGGAGGATATGGGTTCTTTATGAATTCCGTTGCAATGGCCTGGCCGTTGGTTCCCATGGTAAAATATGAACCCAAATACGCAAAAGCCATTGGAAAATACATGCTGAATGCAGTGAATGCATCGCGGCTCTTTTATCCCGATCTGGTAGACGATTCCCATCAGTGGCTGCCTGATTTAAAGAACCTGACCAACGGAATTATTGGCTATGAAGGCGTGCGTAAAATGGACGATTACAACAAACCGGCTCTGAAGGGCGTTACCCCGGTTTCTTTAGGCGACGGGCCCAAATGGACTCCCGGACAACCGGAAGAATCGATGTTCAGTCTTTACAGCACCTCCATTGCCGGTGTTTTCGGGGCCATCGTTCACACTACCGATGTTGAAGGAATACTGGCGCTGGACTGCAATATTACCGACTTCTATGCCGAAAACAGGTACCCGGTTTTCCTTTACTACAACCCGTATCCTGAGGCAAAAAAGGTAACCTGGACCTCTGAAACCAAAGTTGATTTGTTCGACATCATTTCAAAAAAACTGCTTGCGATCAACGCCGACGGCAATATTGCTCTGAATATTCCCGCAGGAGAAGCAGTGCTGATTGTTGCCCTTCCTGCCGGAACAAGAATTAGAACAAACGGATCAAAGCTGATGGCCGGCGAAACGGTTATCGCATACAAATAAAAAAAAGCGACTCAATATTGTGAAATCAACTAACCACGACAATATGAAAAGACTGATACTTTTGGTAACGATGCTTCTGGCAACCGGGCTGATTTATGCCCAAAAGGTTGTGGAGGGAACCGTATCCGATGCCAAAACGGGCGAAACCCTGATTGGTGTTACGATACAGATTAAGGGGACCGTTATTGGCACAACCACCGACATCTATGGCAAGTACAAGCTGTCATCGGATCAGTTGACAGCCACCTCCATTCTGCTATTTTCTTACATCGGATACACGCCGGTGGAACAGGTGGCAGGCAGCCTCGCGGTGATTGACATTAAACTCAGTCCCGAACAAACCATGCTGGATGAAGTGGTTGTAATCGGTTATGGAACCGCTAAAAAACGAAATGTATTAGGCGCCGTTACTACGGTAAACAGTAAAGATCTTGTTCAGTTGCCCGTTGCAGATGCCGCCCAGGCATTACAAGGCCGCGCAGCCGGAGTGTTGGTAACGCAAAATACCGGCGCACCCGGTGAAGGGGTTTCGGTCCGCATCCGTGGAACCGGTTCCATTAACTCCAGCAATGATCCGCTTTACATTGTTGATGGTATAGCCACCACCGATGCGTTGAATATTATATCACCCGGTGATATAGAGAGCATGACTGTTCTTAAAGATGCTTCTGCAGCGGCCATTTACGGATCACGTGCCAACAACGGAATTGTGTTGATTACAACAAAAAAAGGCAAAAAGGTGAAAACAAGATTACCTACCGCGGGCAGACAGGTATTCAGAGAGCAACACGGCTAACTCCAATGGTAAATACGGCCGATTATATTACAATCTACAACGAAGCGGCTACCAACGACAATGCATTTCTTCCGGCCACATTGCACCGACCTCTTATTTCATCAGAAGATGCTGCCGGATTCGCCGATGTAAACCATGTAGATGAGTTGCTCCAGATGGCACCCATTAATTCACACGAGTTTTCCCTTTCAGGAGGTTCAGAATCGACCAATTACATGATGTCAGCTTCATTCTTCGACCAGAAGGGGATTATTAAAGGTTCGGGATACACCCGTGGAACAGTCAGGCTGGATGCAAATACGGAGGCCAACAAATGGCTTACTGTTGGGGTAAGCATGCTGGTCGGGCTTTCGAGCAACGATATCATCGGAAGTTCGGGTGATGGCGCCGGTGGAAATGGCGGAAGCGTTATTCGCTATGCTTTTTTCCGCAATCCGGCCATTCCGGTTCGCTTTGAAGATGGCGGCTATGTTGACCGTCCGGCAGAATACTTTACCGATCCTGTTACAGGTGAATGGAGACAGAAGTTTGATTCGTTCCTGGGAGATGGATACAATCCCATTGGTATGAGCGAATTAAACGACAACACCCGAAAAGACGACAGCTATCTCGGCAAGGCTTACTTTGTGGCTAAAATCACGGAGAAGCTAAAATTTACTACCAATGTCGGGATGGATTTCCGCAATTCGAACAGCCGCAAGTTCAGCCCCACCTGGGGAACCCTGAACCGCGTGAATGCCAAGAACGGACTGGACATCAACAACATACGCACCTATAACTGGATGATAAACAACCTGTTGAATTACGAAACCAATTTTGGAGAATCGCATACTTTTTCGGCCATGCTTGGATTTGAAGCCATCAAAAACGGAGGAAAATCCATGTACGCCAGCGATTCTGACTTCCCCATAGAACAAGAGGAACTCATTTATATCGGCAACGGACTTGGCAACAAAATGACCAGTTCTGGTGAATGGGCTTCAACGCTGGCGTCATTTTTTGGAAGGGTCAATTATGACTACAAAGGGAAATACTACGCCTCAGCCACACTGCGCAGGGATGGCACTTCGAGGTTTATCGAAGAGAACAAATGGGGAACTTTTTATTCTCTCTCTGCAGGCTGGGTATTGAAACAGGAGGCTTTCCTTCAGGATGTTTCATGGCTCGAAAATCTCAGGCTTCGTGCCGGATATGGCGCCATCGGAAATCAGGAGATCAGCCTGTATGCCTACAGCGACAGAATTTCGCCCTACTACGATTATCCGTTTGGTAATGTGCCCAACAGTGGATATGCACAAAGTGCACTCGGCAATAAAAACCTGAAATGGGAAACCAGTTACCAGTACAACGGAGGTGTTGACGCAGAGCTCTGGAAAGGTGCATTGGCCCTCTCAATTGATTACTTCTATAAAGTAACGGATGATATGCTGGTTACAGCCTCCAATCCTCCTTCGGTGGGTTATGCTGAAGATCCTTGGATCAACAACGGATCGGTATTGAACACCGGTCTTGAAATGGAGGCATTGTATCGCAAGAATTTGAAAGAATGGGGTTTCACCATCGGTGGAAACATCGCCTTCCTGCACAATGAGGTCCTTGATCTGGTCGCTCCGTCTGATAAGGGAACGGTCGAAACAGGGGTGAAAATCACCAAAACCGAAGTTGGACAACCCATTGGCTCATTCTACATGCTCGAAATGGACGGGATTTTCCAGAACGAAACCGAAATCCTGTTGTCGGCCTATCAGGGAAGCAACATTCACCCGGGTGATGTTAAATTTAAAGATCAGAATGGCGATGGTTACATCGACAACAACGACAGGGTGCATCTTGGAAGTGCCATCCCGAAACTTACCGCCGGCATTAACATGACCGCTAATTATAAGAATTTTGATATAAGTGTGTTCTTCCAGGGAACATATGGGAATAAAATATATATCCAGATCAACCAGGATATCGAAGGTTTTTATCGCGGATTCCCTGTAACACAACGCTATTTTGACGAACGATGGACCGGGGAAGGCACTTCCGATACCCAACCACGACCATCGTGGGCCACCAAATCGAACAACGCCAGGCCTTCGTCCCGTTTTCTTGAAGACGGTTCTTACCTGAGGCTGAAAAACCTGCAGATTGGTTATTCCATTCCTGAGAAAGTGCTCAAAATCGCAAAGATCGCAAAGACCAGGGTATTTATATCGGGTACCAACCTGTTGACTTTAACCAAATTTTCAGGGCTTGATTCTGAAATGACGGTCAGTGATAACTCGAAAAATGAAGGTGACCTTGCAAAAGGGATTGATTGGGGAACCTATCCTTCAGCAATGACCATCATGTTTGGAATTGACATCACATTTTAATCGCACCGGGCTATGAAAAGAAATATATTCAACATTTTGGCAAATTTCAGGCATCAGATCAGGAAAATCAATACTGATTTTTCCATAAGTATAAAGCATTCTGTGGCTATGCTGTTTATAATGGTTTCATTATCATTCCTGAGCGCCTGCACGGATTTTCTGACTGAGGACCTGAAAGGAAGTTTCTCATCGGAAACGTTTTACAAAAATGATAAACAGGCCATGCAGGCTGTAAACGGGGTATATCATGCCATTGCATTCACACGTTTCGACAATGCATTGTGGGTGATTGGCGACATTGCTTCTGATGATGCGGTAAAAGGAGGCAATCCCGGCGATCAGGCAGAAATTACCTACATCGATGAGTTTACTGCCGATGCCAACAATGGCATTCTCAGCAATTACTGGATTTATACCTATGAAGCCATTGCCCGTGCCAACAATGTGATCGCCAACGTCCCGGAAGTTCCGATGGATGAAGCGCTTAAAAATCGAATCATCGGGGAGGCTAAATTTATAAGGGCATACAGCTATTTCAACCTGGTGAATACTTTTGGCAGAGTTCCCCTGAAACTCTTTCCACAATTATCACAGGAAGCAATCCATGTTCCTTTGAGCGAGGTTTCTGATATCTATTTTCAGATAGAGAAAGACCTGACGGAAGCCGTGGGCGGATTGCCTGTAACATATAATTCTTCCGATATCGGTCGTGTTACCCGGGGTGCTGCCCTTGCAATGCTGGGCAAAGTAAGCCTCTATCAGGGTAAGTGGACTGAGGCCATTGGCTATTTTCATCAGGTTGAGGCCCTGGGATTATACAGGTTGTTGCCTCAATATGCTGATAATTTCAACATGGCAAACGAAAACAGTGCAGAATCTATTTTCGAGATTCAGCATCTGACCAATCAGAATCCATTCACCGGAAGTGCATTGAACCAATGGTTCGCACCTCCACAGGAAGGCGGGTATTATTTCAATGCGCCTACGCAAAGTCTGGTTGATGCTTTCGAAAAAAACGATGCCGGTGAAGTTGACCCACGACTCGATGCCTCCATTGGCCGCGATGGTCAGCCCTGGCTTAACGGAGAATTGTTCAGTGCAGGTTGGTCACCCACAGGTTTCCTTACCAAAAAACACCAGCAGCCACTTTCTGAAATATCCTCATCACTCAAGGGCGATGGCGACCTGAATTACATATACATGCGCTATGCCGATTTACTGCTGATGAAAGCTGAAGCATTCAGTGAAACCAGCAATGCCGATTCGGCGAAAGCCAATCTTAATAAAGTAAGACAGCGTGCCAGGGCCAGTTACAATGGTACCCCGCCTGATGATTTGCTTCAGGATGTAACCACATCAGACAATAACGAACTTAAAACTGCCATTCGCAATGAACGAAGGGTAGAACTGGCCCAGGAATTTCACCGCTATTTCGACCTGATGCGTTGGGGAAAAACAGTTGCTGAAACCGCGCTTGGGCCGGATTTTAACTACGAAACCAAGCGGTATTTACCAATTCCACAAGCGGAAATTGATGCCAATCAGGCAATTAATCCATGATAATTCCAATCAACCAACCCTAATTAATCACCAACTAAAAACAAACAAAATGAAAAAACTAATGAAATTGCAAACTTTGTTGCTTATGCTCGTTGTAGGTTCAGCATTAATCCTTGCCTCCTGCAAAGATGACGATGATGAAATCGTTCAGGGCGACAAAACCGAACTCAATGCGCTGATCGCAGAAGCAGAAGCAATCGCTGCTGCTGCAACTACTGCCGACTACCCGCAAACAGCTATTACAGCCTATAACTCAACCCTGACAACTATAAAGGCAGCGGCTGCAACACCACTGACACAGGCAGAGATTGATAACCTGGAAATCCAGTTAACCGTAGCAATGAATACTTTAGACTCACAGGCATACGGCTTTATTGATGAAACACTGTATCTCAACGCCGGATGGCATTTCGACGAAGGAACGGGCACAACAGCTACAGCCTACTCAACAGTTAAGCATGTAGGAACCTTCTTTAAAGGCAATACTGTGATACTTGGTGCAGATGCCATGATGCCGAGCTGGACCGAAGGAGTAAAGGGTGGTAAAGCCATTCTCCTGAATAAAGGCGCTCACCTTGAAGTTCCTTATACCACTGCATTCCTGCCTGCTAACTTAACCATTTCAGTATGGGTGAAACCCAGTGAGATTTACGAGCACAACTATGTCGTATCACAAAACTACTGGACTGGTTACAAACTTCAGACCCAGGGTGGTGGTAAACCGTTCTTTACTTACAAAAAAGTGGATGGTGGTATTGTCGATGCCGATAATGAACTGGACGCTTCTGTTAAAGTTAACCAGTGGACACACCTGGTAGTTTCAGTAAATGGTACAACCAAAGAACTGAAATTTTACGTAGATGGACTGCTTACCAAAACCTGGACAGAATCGGACAAAGGCATAGGCCCACTTACCCAAACCCTTGCCAGTCCTGATCCTCAGCCGTTTATCATTGGTGGTGTAGCTACCGATGCCGAACTGGCCGCTAACTTCATGGAATGGACCAATGCCGACAACCTCGGATACTTCAAAGGCGCTATTGATGAATTGAAAATTTACAACATAGCGTTGGCTGATGGCCAGGTTGCAAAACTCTTCAACGATGAAAAACCATAATTGGTTGGTTGGTTAATTATCAATGTGTGTGTGGGGGAAAGGCTCAACAGGTCCGGCATAACTTTATGGTGGCTTGTCGGGCCTTCCCCTTTTTTGAACAGATTCTTGCTCCTAATCGGTCCAAAATACAAAGACTCACGCAAAGGCGCGAACCAGCCTGCCGGCTGGCAGGAGACGCAAACTTTTTTACTATTCCTGAGAATTTCAAATGTTGAGCATTCCCTTACATGGCAAATGTTAAACTTCAATGCAAATTCAGGAAGATAAACAGGGTTTTACCAAATAGACTCGTTTCATTCCTTTTGGTCTTTATCTGCCAACAGAAAACCAGCGTGATTTTTAGTAAAATTGTAATAATTGTCAATTCCCGGGGGTTTTAATATGGGAAAGCCAATGAATTATCGAATCAGAACGTTGAATTCTGACTTTTAGCAATTTTTTCTTTGCGTCTTCGCGTCCTTGCGTGATTCTTAAACTGCCCGACCTATTGAAAAGTATGATCCGAAACATCCTCATTTTCCTGCTCTTCCTTTCATGCATGCCGGTTTCATCCCAGCCTCTGACTGGTGGTGAATCTGAAAACTGGTGGAAAGAATCGGTTTTCTACCAGATCTATATGCCCTCTTTTCAGGACAGCGATGGCAATGGGATTAGCGATTTTACCGGTATGACATCCAGGTTGGATTACCTTCAATCGCTTGGGATTAAAGGTATCTGGCTAACGCCGTTTCTGAAATCTCCCAAAGTCGATAACGGTTACGATGTGGCAGGTTACACAGAAATAGACCCGGTTTATGGCACCCCGGATGATTTTAAAAATTTCCTGAATGAAGCACACCGCAGAGATATAAAGGTGATTATGGATATGGTGGTCAACCATACCTCCACTGAAAGCAGGTGGTTTCAGGAATCCAGGAAGTCGCGCGATCAGCCCTACCGTGATTATTACATCTGGCGCGATCAGCCCAACAACTGGGAATCCTTTTTTGGCGGAAAAGCCTGGGAATACGATAGTCTGACTGCTCAATATTATTATCATAAGTTCGATGTCCGCATGGCCGACCTCAACTGGTCGAATCCGCGTGTGGTCGAAGAAATTCAGAACGTTTTGCGCTACTGGCTTGAGCTTGGCGTGGATGGTTTTCGTATGGATGTCATCAACTTCCTGACAACGGATGGTATACTCAGCGATAATCCGGTGAAGGATGGTAGTCAGCAGCACATTTACGACATTGATCAACCGGGAGTGATGGAGGCCATGCGTGTCATAAAAGCCACCGTCAATGAATACGACAACAGGTTCGTAGTTGGTGAAATCGGGAGCGACAAGCTGGAGATTCTCAGTCAGTACCAATCACCGGAACTGATGGATGTGGTTTTCAACTTTAATTTTGGCAGCATTCCGGAATTCTCGGCTGAGCGGATCTTCAATGAACTGCAAAGCATGGAGAAAAGGATGCCCGGTTATCCCACCCTGTTCTTCGGAAGCCACGATATGCCACGCCTGATCGATCGCCTGGCAGATGGAGATCCCGGAAGGGCCAAAGCACTTGCAGCTTTGATGCTCACGGCCAAAGGGGTTCCGTTTATCTATTACGGCGAAGAAACCGGAATGCAAAACATAGTGGCCGAAACCATGAATGAAATGGTGGATATCCAGGGAAAAACCCATTATCAGCTGGCCCTTGCAGCCGGGAAAACCCCAATGGAAGCCCTGTCCGAAGCAAACAGGCACAACAGGGATAAGTCGCGCAGCCCGATGCAATGGGACGGAAGTGTCCATGCAGGCTTCACGACAGGCAAACCCTGGATAAAAATACACGATAACTACCTGAAAGTGAATCTGGAACAATCCCTGGCATTCACAGGTTCCATTACGAACACGTACAAAGCCCTGATTACATTGCGTAACAAGGAAAAAACCCTTCAGGTTGGCAGTTATGAAAACCTTGAACTCAAGGATGCACAGATTCAGTTTACCCGTGTTTATAAGGATGATCAAATCACGGTAATCATCAACTTTGGGAATGACTCAACCATTGTACTTCCGGCTGGCAGCGAAGTACTTATGGGAAATCCGGCTCTGAAGACCAACGACTTTTTAATTTTCCGGCATTCATCCGGAACAAAACGATAAAACCCGAAAATCATGATACACAAACTGCTGAATCTCATTTTCATCCTATGCTCGTTGCAGGTTTCTGCTCAATCCGGGCAACTTAACATCAGCCGTATCAGCCAGATGCCTGATTTACCGGCTCCCCTGCAGATCAGGGACTGGAGACAGGTGTCCCTGGATTACGATCAGTATGTATTTGATCTGACCAAAACCGGGCAATATCTTCCGCTTTCGCGCCTGGGGACCATCGGCCAGTTCAATTATCCCGATAATATACCCATATTCCTCGATTCTTATGTGGGTGCAGATGGCCACCTCAACCAGGCCGAAGCCATCAACATCATGCCGGCCATCATCGGCGGCTCACTCGTTGGCATTGATAAGAGCAACCAGAACGGGATGAACTGGGTGGCTATGTCAAAGGATTTCTTTAACCTGGAGAACGGACAAAATGTTTACCTCAACGGCTATTCAACCACTTCAGGCAGCGACTGGTGGTACGATCTGGTGCCCAATGTTTATTTTTATCAGCTAAAATCTTTGTATCCTGATGCTGCTCCGGAATTCAGCACCCAGTTTACCTCCGTGGCCGACCGTTGGTTGTGGGCCGTGCACCAGCTTGGCGGGAGTACCACGCCATGGAGTATCCCCAACATGAACTACCGGGCTTTTAACCTGGCCACAGGTCAACCGCTGGATGAAAGTGTTCCCGAACCTGAATCGGCCGGTAGCATTGCCTGGCTGCTTTACAATGCTTACCTGGAAACAGGCAGCCGGGATTATTTCGAAGGCGCCCAGCTTGCCATGGATTTTCTGGCAGGATGGGAGACCAATCCCTCCTATGAACTCCAGTTACCTTACGGAACGCTTGCAGCCGCGCGCATGAATGCCGTTGAAGAAACGAGCTATCCGATACAAAAAATGCTGGATTGGTGTTTCGACCGGGGCGATTTGCGCGGCTGGGGCTCCATCGTGGGAACCTGGGGTGGTTACGATGTTTCGGGCCTGATCGGCGAAGCCAACGATGGGGGCAACGACTACGCTTTTATTATGAACGGTTTTCAACAGGCAGCTGCCCTGGCGCCACTGCCCAAATACGACAAACGCTATGCAAAGGCCATTGCCAAATGGTTGCTGAATGTCACCAACGCCAGCCGGCTGTTTTATCGCAATGCCCTTCCCGAAAACCTGCAGGATTCTTATGCCTGGTCTCTGGCCAACGATCCGGATGCCTGCATTCCACATGAATCAATGAAAGAACTGTGGTTAGGAAAAACACCTTTTGCCACCGGCGATGCGATCGGAGGGGGATGGGCAGCGACCAACCTGTCGCTCTACAGCGGTTCAAGTGTAGGATACCTGGCCGCCGTTGTTAAGCAAACCAATGTTCCGGAAATCCTTCAGATCGACCTCAATAAAACCGACTTTTACGGACAAAACGAATTCCCTTCCTGGTTGTACTTTAATCCGGCAACGGTGAGCAAGCAGGTGTCGGTTACCCTGCCACCAGGCACTTTCGGAGTTTATGAAACCCTGACCGAAACGATTATTCAGTCCTCAGTTTCAGGCAGTTTTCAACTGACTATTCCTGCCAGCGAAGCCAGGCTTATCCGCCTGTTTACAGCCGGACTGGTGCCGCAAAGCAACAATGGAAGACTAATGGTCGGAGATAATGTCCTGGATTATCATTATCAATATGATTATTCAGAGAATCTGCGCATCAAAGCGCTTTCAACGGAACAAAATCCATTAATAATAAACGCTACTTTCACTGCATTCTGTGAACCTGGAAACATCAACAACGGAGACCCGGTTCAGTTTGAGTGGTTTATCGACGATGTGCCAATTGCGGGTCAGAACCTGTCACAGGCTGTGCTTACGGCTCCGGCAAATCCGGCGGAAATTGTATTGAAATGCAGGGTTACTGCCAACGGACAGACCGCCGAAGACACCCTGCATCTTCAGGTTGTTGACCGTATTCCAGTTCCACCGGTGGTGAATGGAATTCAGCCGGCATTCAAATACACGGTCATTGGTGAGCAAAACACGTTTACCGCCCAGGTGGAACCGGCATTTGGGGAAATACTGGAATTTAACTGGAGTGCAAGCGCCGGAACCCTGAATCAGACCTTCGGGAACCCTGTTACCTGGCAGGCACCGGAATCGCCATCGGTGGGAACCATTATGTTGACAGTTACGAATCAGGATTTGCTTTCCACCACTGTTTCAACCGGGGCATTGGTGAAAGATACGATGATGGCTGTTCAAACACCGCTGATCTGGTATCCCTTTGATACAGACAATAAAAACGCAGTTGCCGATCGCTTCCATGCCACCGTTTCCGGAGCTACCAAAACAGAGGATGCTCGGGGAGCTCCATCACTGGCTTACCGTTTTACATCGGGGTCAAACATCATTTATACTGAGAATCACGCCGATCTGAACTTTGTAGATGCCGTAAGTCTGAGTTGTTGGGTGAAGTGTGAACAGTTCGGATCGGAACGGTTTATTATCTCACATGGTTCATGGCAGCAGCGTTACAAGCTTTCCATTACTCCGGAAGGTTACCTGCGCTGGACGGTGAAAACAAGCACGGGAGTATCCGATCTGGATGGTTCAACACCAATAGAACTGAACCGCTATTATCATGTTACCGTTCTTTATACGGGTTACTCGATGGAAATGTATCTGGATGGCAACCTTGATACGTTTAAAGACTTTTCAGGGACTATTCAGCCATCCACTAAGCCAATTACCATCGGGCGGATGGATAACACAGAAACGCTTTATTCGCTTCGCGGAAGCGTAGATGAATTTAAGCTCTGGGATAGGGAAATACCGGTTCCACAGATTGAAAAGCTAAAAACTTTATGGGCAACACCCATAGGAATCGAAGAGAATGAAATGAATGCAAGAATCTGGCCGAATCCGGCGGAAGATGTGATTTTTGTAGAGTTGAACGGGAATACGGATATCGCTGGGATTTCCCTTTTTTATACTGATGGAAGAGAACTAAAGGATTGCACAGTTGAAAAACGGCATTCAGGGATCAGCATTAAAATTCCCGGTACGGCTGAAGGTTTGTACCTGCTTCGTGTTGCGACGAAAGATGGTCATACAGCAACCCGGAAGATAATTATCAGGTAAATTAATTATCAGTTTAAATTTGAATTGGAACTGTTAATTGATCTGGCATTTATAAGCTCTTAAGATTAAGAAACCTTAGAAATCCTATGTGCCTATGTTCTTCTATCTGCCTATGTGTTTGATCAACAGCTAAATAATTTATAAAGACATGACACTACTGTTTGCTGAATCAATTCTAATTGTACCAATTTCTTGACTCAAATCGCAGATTATGTTAAACCTCAGATACAAATTGCAGTTCTTTCTGCTTAGCCTGATAACTATAGCAGTTACAACGGCTTATAGTCAATCGCTGGAGCTCAGAATTGCGGGCGATGAAAAGACCGGTTTCCGTGTTGAAATCTACAATGCCTCAGAATTACTTGTTACCAGCTCCGGGGAATTTTCATTACAACTGAGCAACCTCGACCTGAGTACCATTGCAGATTTACCTGACTGGACAGGTCAGCAATGGGAAGGAAATGAAAAACGCATTACGCTGAAAAGGAATTCCTATATCCCTGAGTTTGATGCAAACCTTATGGTTGCGGTTACCTACGAAGTAGTAAATACCAATATCGTGAAGAAGTCTGTTGAGCTGTTTCAGCCTTCCATGCCGGGGATGTATTATATTTTGGAGCAAACTTCAAGGCCGGCTGAAAAACCATTGCGTTATGTCAGTTTCGAATACGAGAATTTTCCCGGTGGATTTGTGCATGAAATTTATCCATCTGCAGGTTTCATAACACCCGGCAATTATGTGGTTGGTTTCCTGACCGATGCCGGTTATAAAAATCAGTTTACAAGAAACACCCGCCGCCGTTTCAGTGGAAGAGGCGGAGGATTCGTTGGGATGCGGCGTTTGCCGGATGTCAATCTGTTTGAAGTTTCCACCAGTTCCGAACAGGCCAAAAACAACCATTACATCAGGCAAACATTCGGCGAGATACTCAACCTGGATGCCGGGTCAAAAACCTGGTTGACTTTACCGGATAATTATCAAAAAGAAGGCAACGCGGAAGTTCAGTGGAAGGATAGCCTGATCACCATCACCGGCCATCCGGGCGGCAGGGCAGGGGTTGAGTTCATCACACCCTTTAAGGATCAGAAACTATATACCATTTCATTCCTGTGCAAAGGAAATACCGGCGTGGCGGTGAAGCTGTTCAGGGTCAAAAACGGACAGAAAACCATCGAACTGGAACAGGGGGTAAAGTACATCGATAACTTTCCGGCCAACGAAAAGGAATGGACTCAGTTTAAAGGAAGCATCCTGGTTCCATACATTGAGCATGACAGTGTAGCCATGTTCATTGGCTCACAGTCGGGTAAGGAATGCCGGCTTCAGATCAGAAATCTGCTGTTCTCTGAGCATCAGCCGCAATCAGAGCCCTACAACCTGCTCCCATTGGGCGAAAAGGTAGAGAAAACCACCTATGTTTTTGTGGAACCATGGAAATCGCAACAGCAGTTTATGATCTCCTCGCAGTCGCGATTGGCTGAAGCGAAGGGCTTTCAGGGATCGCAGATTGAGAAAATGCTGTATGCCAATTTCAATATGCTTACCTGGATCACCGATACCCGCGATTTTACGCCCTTCAATGTGCCCAATATGAATTATGCACCGGACATGTACAACCGGGACTCATTTTTTGCCACGGTTTCAACCTACAACAAGGCGCTGAACCTTTCAATATGGGAACAATGGGGTAAAACCCAGACGCCGGAAGGCGGAATTGGCACCATCATCACCCCATTCATGGGATCGGTGGAGGCAAAAGACAACGAAGCGACCATTCAGTGGCTGATCTGGGCCATGCTGAACAAACGCCGGTTTGGGGTTACGCTTCCGCAGGATAAGATTCAGAAAGCAGTTGATTATGTGTTGAACGAATTTGATGCCGACCGCGACGGGAAATGTACCGCCCGTTTTTCGCTGAGCCAGGTCGATATCGTTGATTTCAATCCCAAAACCGACCGGCTGGGGGTCAATCAGGGCATGCTGGCCATTGCCTTGAGAACAATAAAGGAGTTGGGATTTGATATTTCAGAAGACTATATCCAAAAGGCAGAAGAGGAATACCGCAATTTTTACGACAAGGAAAGAAAACACCTCCTGTTCGACCGTAACTTCCCCGACATCATCACCCTCACCGACCTGGAACCCGAGTTCTTTTCCCTCTGGTTATTCAACCGGCCTTTGCTCACCGATGAAATGGTAAAAAACCACCTTGACCAGATTCCGGTGCTGAATAAAGTATCCGGCTCACCGCATCCGGAATTCGGGACAACCGCCCCTATCTGTGTAAGGTTGACAAAGGAAGCTCCCGGGTTTTCCTATCTAACCGGAGACTATCAGCCTTTTGAAAAATTCGGGGAGGAAAACTACAGCAATGGGAAAAGCGATGGTTTCTACTACAATGGCGGAAGCTGGTTCAGGGCAGAGTATTGTGCCTATGTAGCTGGAATGAAACATGGCTGGGAAAATGCGGAAATCCTGATGGAGAACAGGATCTGGGCGGAGATTTATCTACATCCTGAGTGGCCGTTCAGCAAGGAATTTATTCCAACCAAATATACGACTACCGACAGTTGGTGGCCTTCTACGCGCGGCCTGTGCTGGAATGTCTTTATCCTGATGGCCAATGAGGTTGCGGGTTTGAGAACGCCGGAGATGGATCCGGACTATAGATGAGGTTGAGGTTAAGGTTGAGGTAAAGGTTAAGGTTGAGGTTGAAGGTTGAGACTAAGGTTAAGATATTGAACAGAATTCTTCGTAGTTTTATATGTTCACTTTAAATCTAATGAAGAATGTAATGAGAAAAAGTTCAAATTTATAATTCTATTTTCAATGGGCCCAGAAGGCAGAGGGTTTGTAGGATGAGTCCCAACTTTAGGTACCCAGATTCTTACTTTAAGCTTTAGACTTTTTACTTTGAGCTTGGTTTACCAGCTTCCTGCCGGCGAAAATAAAAAATCGGTCTGGCTGTCAACATCGTACAAATATTGATAACCTTTTGTTTCATGTGTGCAAAACTGATCGAGCAGGACAATCATTTTTTCATACCCGGCTATGGTTAGATCGCAATAGAACCGGTTTTTACCGGAGGTGGTAATTCCTTCATCTTCGTCCGATATTCGAAGGGTAAGCCTGCAGTTGCGGGCCTCAATAAAATCAATGGTTGAAAGGTCGAGCGGCTGATTGTTTAGAACCACAGTCTGATGAACAATCTTCCGGAACTTATCCGCTTCGGCACTATCGAAATTGTAGAGCCTGACGATGTTGTCGCCGTATTCATTTATGTTGTCAATGTAATCGAGTTGCATTTAGTTTGCCCGGGTAAAAATTAAAAACGCATTTCGGGTATTTCCCCATCCACGATTAACCGTCCTGAAGTCGCCTTGCGGATTTCGTCGACCGAAACACCAGGCGCCCGCTCGAGCAGTTTAAAACCATATTCTGTTACTTCAATAACCGCCAGATCGCTCACGATTTTCTTCACACACCTGACTCCGGTGAGCGGTAAGGTACACTCCTGAAGTAACTTGGATTCTCCATCCTTGCTGCAATGCTGCATGGCCACGATGATGTTTTTGGCAGATGCCACCAGATCCATGGCGCCACCCATGCCTTTTACCATTTTGCCAGGGATTTTCCAGGATGCGATATCTCCTTTGTCGGTCACTTCAAAAGCACCCAGCACGGTCAGGTCAACATGCCCGCCGCGGATCATCGCAAAACTGGTGGAGGAATCAAAAAAGGAGCCACCGGGTAATACAGTTACGGTTTGTTTTCCGGCATTGATCATATCGGCATCGGCCTGGCCCTTTTCCGGGAAAGGCCCCATACCCAGCATCCCGTTTTCCGATTGCAGCACCACCTCAATTCCTTCCGGCACATAATTGGCCACCAGCGTCGGAATACCAATTCCAAGGTTAACATAATACCCGTCTTTCAGTTCCTGCGCGATGCGTTGCGCGATCTGTTCTTTTGTTAGTGCCATACTTTGATATATTATGTATTCTGGTTTATTTTTTGAAGTCAGAAGTCAGAAGTCAGAGGTCAGATATTGGAAAATCCGCAACCGACCGAAGGGAGTTCACCGCAGGTAATCCGCAATCCGAATTCTGAAATTCCTACCTTTCAGTCAACCGCTCAATCCTCTTCTCATAATTGCTTCCCTGAAAAATCCGTTGCACAAAAATGCCCGGAGTATGTATCTGATTGGGATCCAGTTCACCGGCAGGCACCAGTTCTTCCACTTCGGCAATGGTGATTTTACCTGCAGTCGCCATCGCCTGGTTAAAGTTATTGGCGGTGTGGCGGTAGATCAGGTTACCATGGGTATCGCCCTTCCAGGCTTTAACAATGGCAAAATCAGCCGTAAGCGCATGTTCCATCAGATGAGGTTTGCCGTTGAATTCCCATACTTCTTTGCCTTCGGCAACTTCAGTACCATAACCGGCAGGAACAAAGAAAGCCGGAATACCTGCGCCACCGGCCCGGCAACGTTCAGCCAGGGTGCCCTGGGGAATTAACTCTACTTCAAGTTCGCCACTCAGCAACTGCCGCTCAAACTCAGCATTTTCCCCCACATAGGAGGAAATCATTTTATGAATCTGCCTGTTTTTAAGCAGGAAGCCAAGCCCGAAATCATCTACCCCGGCATTGTTTGAAATGCATGTCAATCCTTTAATTCCGGAGGCTGCCAGCGCAGTAATCGTATTTTCAGGAATGCCGGAAAGACCGAATCCACCAACCATAAGTGTCATTCCATCTTTAATCCCGGCAATAGCTTCACGGGCATTGTTAACCACCTTTTTCATATTCTGAATTTTGCATTTGAAAGTACAACATTTTGTGAGTCATTCACGAAAGGTTAGAAAAATTCTTTTAATCATTAGGAAAGTTTTACACAACTTTAATTTGTTGTATCTTTATATACCTGTCTCACTATTGTTTAGCCCTGATCAACGGCTGTTTCCTCTCACAATAACAGAAATATTGAAATTCATGCCAATCGCTGGTTCTGTGATCTGATTACACCTTAAATCTGACGTGGAATTATGAGAAAATCAATTGTTGACAGATTGAATACCCGGGCTGCAAAAGCACTTTCTTTTCCGGGGATTGATGAGAGTATGCTGACCATGAAGTTAAATATCTGGTTCGCTAGTATGGGCAGTGCAGTCGCGATTTCTGCGATGACACTACTTGGCTACCTGCTTGATCTGCCTGTCATTGTCAACTATGGTTTTGCATTGCTCTCGCTGACAATTCCCGCATTGATAATCATGCCTTTCCTTAAGAAACATATTGACTGGTTTTTTTTCAGTATTCAATTTACACTGATTTGGGTCACATTTTATTTCATGATCATTATGGGTGGATTGCTCACTTCTGCCGGCCTCCTTTTTTCCGGCATTTCCGTCCTTTTCATGTCAACCAGTTATCAAAACAACCGGCTTACTGTAATCCTTTTTGTTACCTACCTTACGACCCTCATCACTACAGCGCTGATTCAGCCCCGCTTATCTCCCCTGCCGGAGATGACTCCACAAAAGAACCTTCTCTTTTTTACTGTTAATTTTTCCTGGCAGGCTGGCTACACTTTATTGTTGATCCTGAATAATATAAACCAAAAGAAAAAACTGGCAGATGCAAAACAGGCTGAAACACTGCGACTCAAAGAGCTTGACGAGACAAAAACAAAACTTTTTACCAATATCACCCATGAATTCAGAACACCGTTAACCATTATTCTTGGGATGGCCAGACTAATCAAGGAAAAACCAGCAGAATGGATTGAAGAAGGAACTGAAAAAATCAGGAATAATGCCCAGAATCTGCTCCACCTTGTAAACCAGATGCTCGATCTGTCAAAACTTGAAGCAGGAGCCATGCCCTTACATCTGTTTCAACAGGATATTGTGCTTCAACTCCGCTATTTGTTTGAGAGTTTCAGTTCAATGGCAATGAGTAAAAATATCCGGCTGATATTTAAGACAGATATGGAACATTTTCTGTTGGATTACGACTCCGATAAAATGATGCATATTATGACTAACCTTTTATCGAACGCCATAAAATTTACGAAAGAAGGCGGCCAGGTAGAACTTAGTGCAGGCTTATCTCCTCAAAAAAATATTGAATTCTTCATCCGGGTTCAGGATAATGGTTCCGGAATCTCTGAAGTGCACCTCCCTCATATTTTTGAAAGATTTTACCGCATCGAGGAAGACACGGCACCGTTTGACAATGGAACAGGGTTGGGACTAGCCCTGACGAAAGAACTGGTTAAGCTAATGGATGGAAATATTATAGCCGAAAGTCAACCTGGGGTTGGTACAGTCTTCACCGTTTTACTGCCTGTTTCAAACAATGCCCTAATGAAGGAAATGGATTGGCTTTCAGGCTTAAAGGACGAGATTACAAGCCGAGGGCGGGAGTTTCATCCTAAAATTAAATCAGAATCATCGGAATTAAATGATATTGAAACCGAACGGCCGATTTTACTGATTGTTGAAGACAGTCCCGATCTGGTGGATTACCTGACCGCCATTCTTGAAAAAGACTACCATCTTGAGATCGCCTCCAATGGTAGCGAAGGCTTGCAAAAAGCCATGGAATACATCCCTGATATTATTCTCAGCGATGTTATGATGCCTCAAATGGATGGAATTGCTATGCTCGAAAAGTTGAAGGCTGACCAGCGCACAAGCCATATTCCCATAGTTATGCTAACGGCAAAGGCAGATATTGCTTCCAGGCTGACTGGTTTGGAAAGGGGGGCTGATGCTTATATGGCAAAGCCTATGAATGAAGAAGAACTTCGTATCCGGCTGAGAAAACTAATTGAGTTACGAAATCTGCTCCGTTTGCGCTATGCCACCATGGAGGCATTACCCGTTGCAGAAAGTAAATCAATTGCAGTGGAGGATCATTTCATAACCAGGGTTCGCGGAATAATGGAAGCAAATCTTGATAATGATCAGTTTGGCATTCACGAACTCTGCAATGAAATCGGCATGAGCCGTGCTCAGCTGTACCGAAAATTCAAAACGCTGACCGATAGAACAGTCAACGAGTACCTGCTTAATTTCCGCCTTTTCAAAGCCAAAGAACTGCTTATAAAAACAGATTTAAACGTTTCAGAAGTTGCTTTTGAAGTCGGATTTAAAAATCTCTCCCATTTTAGCCGGGCTTTCAGGGAAGCATTCGGCCAGAACCCAAGTAGTTTAAGAAAATAATGCTCCTGCCATCAATCTGAGACGCAAGGCAAACAATCTGAGATGGAGAGCAAAAGCCATTCTCATTGTTCTGCTTAATATTGTTTGTTTCTGAGAATGCCTGTTTTTGATAGGATTTTTAAAATTAACCCGACAAACCTTAAAAATCAAAAGCCATGAAAAAGCTCAGTCTTATTTTGGTAATTGCAACTGTTTCATTTTCTATCCTTCAATTTACTTCCTGCAAAAAGGATGAGGATAATTCGAAACCATCTGTCACAATTCTTAAAATGGAACCATCCACCATAAATGCAAATGGCATTGTGAATGTTTCCATCGCAGCCAGCGATCCCGATCAGAATGAACTTACCATCAGTTATCAGGTCACGGGTGGAACGATAACAGGTAGCGGGAATCAGGCATTCTGGATAGCCCCGGCAACCGAAGGGCAGCATAAACTCACCGCTACAGCCGACGATGGCAATGGCGGGACAAGCAGCGATGAAATGACAATAACCGTGACAGCCCCGGTTACTCAGATTTCCGGTATAGCCGAAATTCAGGGCGGCGGCGACGACTTGTCAGGCGCTAAGGTTTTCCTCTTTGATCAATATCCTTCAACAACTTATCCGGCAAAATATGTTACAGTGGCAGGCCAGGGCGTAAAAGCAGTATTTAATATCGATGGTATTACCGCTGGAGACTATTATGTATTGCTGTGGAAGGATGTTGATGAGAATGGCAGTCCATCTGAGAAAGATTTGATTGGTTGGTATGGTACAGGAAATTATCATTCCCCGGCATATGATAAAATTCAGATTGCTGAGGGGGAAACATTTAATTGCGGAAATCTCAAAACCTATATTGCATTGAAATAAACTCAATTATTGAGAAAAGGAAACTTCTGTAGGCTTACTTTTCCCGTAATAAGGGTACTTATTGGCTCAACTGCCTGATGGGAGCGAAAGGCCTGGCAATAAAACATGGAAACCAGGTATTTATCCGGATCACTGCTGCGTATTAAAAAAGTTACCGACCTCTTTATTAAACTGATCCTTGAAATCTACCAAAGTTGCATGGCCTGAACCCGGTATAATCCACAAATATGAATCCGGGATAGACCGGGCGATACAGACCGTATGTTCTGTCAGGATTATATCGCGGTCGCCGCCAATTACCAGGGTTGGGCATTGGATTTTCTGCAGCTGACCTTTGGTAATGTGGGGTTCGGTCAGGTCAAGCAAGATCAATTTTCTGGTATTTTTTATATCCGGTGTTTGTTGCTGCCGACCCAGTTCCTCATAGGCTGAGGCCATCCAATTATAATCCACAGGATTAATGGCAGTAGTGTCGGGCCAGAGGTTGGCACCCGTGATGGCCAGTTTTTTCACTTTTTCCGGATGCCGCATGGCCAGCATCAGACCATTGATACCGCCATCGCTCCATCCCAGAACATAACAGGAATCGACATGAAGTGAATCGAGCAGCACACTGAAATCATCGGCCATCATTTCGAAACTCAGTGAATCCCCGCTGTCCGCAGATTGCCCCTGTGCACGACTATCGACGGCGATTACATGGTATTTCTTTTCAAAGTAAGGTATCTGGCATGCAAAATTTGCAATGGAACCGCCATTGCCATGCAAGAGCAACAGGGGCTCTCCCTTACCATATTCTTCAACATACAGCGAAATGCCCCTTATCAGATAAAACTCCCCGGTGTGTAGATTGTGGCCGAATTCGCCCGGCTCGCATTCGTGTCTGCTTTGTGCCTTTATGGAAAGGCTGATAAATGTGAAACAGAAAATAAGCAGAACAACTGGTTTAAAACTATAAAGAAATTTCATTGCAGTCTTTATTAAATCGTTAACTGTTCCATTCACCTGCCAACCGGACGGCGTTCAACAACAGGCCGGTATTGATATGATGATTTGCCTGTTTTTCTTCCAGAAATGAAATAAGGCTGAGTGTATCAAGGTTACCGACCAGATCATAGCCTGTCATCGGGCAACCACCTACCCCGCTGATTACGCCCTCGAACCAGCGGCAGCCGGCATTCCAGGCAGATGAGAGTTTGGCGTACCACTCGCCCGGGCGGGTATGCAAGTGAAGTCCGAACTCCATCCCGGGAAACCGTTTGAGAAGGGATTCGTAAACTTCGCCGATCAATGGTGCCGTAGCAATGCCGATGGTATCGGCCAGCGTTATGGTGGTAATTCCCTTCAGGGCCAGTTTTTCGGTATGCCTCGACAGGATGTTGATGTCCCAGGCATCGTTGTAAGGATTCCCGAAAGCCAGACTCAGAAAGATCCGGAGTTCCTTGCCATTATCGGCACAAATGTGCTGTAACCCGTCGATGATGGCTTCTGCCTGCTGTCCATCGGCGTTGATGTTTTTCTTCAGGAAAGTTTCAGATGTCGAGTATGGAAACCCGATAATATCCAGTTTCGGCTGGGTAGCGGCATCGCTGCCTCCGCGAAGATTACCCACAATGGCCATAAGCTTTGAGTTGCTTAAGCTTTTATCGACCATCGAGAGCACCCTGCCTGCTTCTGCCATCTGAGGAATAGCTTTCGGCGACACAAAACTCCCGAAATCGATCACATCAAAACCCACCTTCATCAATGCATTGATATAAGCTGCACGCTTCTCCGGGGTAATTACATATGGCAGGCCCTGCTGGGCATCGCGGGGACTCTCGGTGAGTTTGATGATTTCGTTTCTTTTCATGTGACAAGGGGACAAGGGGAAATGGGGACAAGGGGAGAAATGGTACCTTCTTGATGTTTGATGATTTCGTTTTTTATCATGAGACAAGGGGACAAAATTGTTAAGAAGAATTGTTTTGTTTTGTTCTCCAATGTTTGTATCGCTTTGGTTTCCATCGATATAATGTCATCAAGTTTCAGTATTCTTGCGCTAATAATCTCCAGTGCTAAAAGGTGACTGCTTTTTCGGTACCACCCTTTTGATTCCCAGTTGCAACAATTCATTCGACTAATCCGGAGAAATCATCGCTAAATTCTTTTCAGAAACCTCTGCGCAACCCCACTTCAAGCCAGACCTGGTTTTGTAGCCTACAGTATCTGAGCCATTTAGTCTTGCAATAAGGCTCTTTTCCTTCTCCAGGCATCCTGATATTGGTCAAACATTTCTTGAAGATCGACTCATCATTTCATCCAATACATTTTTCCAGGGAAAGATTTTAGAATTTAAATATCCTCATTGAAGCCCAAGGAAGCCTGATATCCCTCAGGTCGCGGTAGCAAAAATCTTCATAAATCAAAAGTTGATTGATAAACTAATATTTCCAACGTCTCCCTCTCCCGTGTCCCTCATCCCTTACCCACTCTCAGCGTCCCCCGTAACTTCCGTCCCTCCCTTGTCCCCTTGTCTCTTTCTTCAGCATCCAATATACCTCGAAATCACCATCCTCTGTATCTCCGAAGTTCCTTCACCGATCTGAAGCAGGCGCTGGTCGCGGTAGAAACGTTCGATGGGGTAATCTTTCATGAGTCCGTAGCCACCATGAACCTGCACGGCTTCGTCGGCCACTTCCCTGGCAATTTCAGAGCAGTAGAGCTTCGACATGGCCGCCTCCTTGGCAAAGGGCTGATGGGTATCTTTCAGCCAGCAGGCTTTGTAGAGCAGGTTGCGCGCCAGTTCAATCTTCATGGCCATATCGGCCAGCTTGAAGGCGATGGCCTGGAATTTTGAGATGGCCTGCCCGAATTGTTTGCGTTCCTGGGCGTAAGCCAGTGCCAGCTCAAAGGCTCCCTGGGCACAACCTAGTCCCATGGCTGCAATTGACAAGCGGCCTGAATCGAGCGTTGAAAGCATAATCTTTGAACCATCCCCGATTTTTCCCAGCACATTTTCTTCAGGAACCCGGCAATCGTCGAAGAAGAGCTGGGCTGTATCCGAGGCACGCCACATCATTTTACCATGCATGGTTCTGCGGGTAAATCCGGGGGTATCCTTGTCAACCAGGATGGTGGTAAACTCTTTTTTACCATGCTTTTCACCGGTAACAGCCTGAACCGTGGCGCCAATCGAAATATCTGCTGAACCGTTGGTGATAAAAATCTTCGAACCATTGATCACCCATTCGCCATTCTCGATGGTAGCCCTTGTTTTTGAACCACGGGAATCGGAGCCGGCATCCGGTTCCGTTAATCCAAACGCCCACAAGGCTTCACCCGTGCATAGCCGGGGCAGATATTTCATCTTCTGTTCCTCTGTACCATAATAATACAGAGGACCTACACCCAGCGAATTGTGGGCAGCCAGTGTAGCCGCCTGGGAACCATCTATCCGCGCAAGTTCCTCAACAGCAATAATGTAAGCCAGGTAGTCCATCCCTTCGCCGCCATATTTGGTGGGCAGGTAGATGCCAAACAACCCCAGTTCACCCATTTTTCGGGTTAAATCGGTTGAGAACTCAGCCTTTTCATCCAGATCCTGTGCGATTGGCTTAATTTCACGTTCGGCAAAACTTCTTACAGTTTCGCGGATCATCCGGTGCTCTTCACTTAAGTTGTAGTCCATATTTTTATTTTTTTAGCCACTAAGACACAAAGTCTCAAAGTTTTTTTGATGTTCATTCGTCTCTCACGCGAAGACGCAAGGACGCAAAGGTTAATTGATGTTCATTCGTCTCTCACGCAAACCCTGCCTGCGGCAGGCAGGCTGCCCAACGGCAGGCGGGGACGGAGAGAAGCGAAGGATTTTAATGCATTGGCGTAAACATTAGTTAAAGATGATTTGCAATTCTTTGGAAACCATCCTTTAAAAGACTTGAGTTGAAATTAACCAGCAAGCCTAATTTTAGACCAGTTATTTTCAGATAGGTCAGCACCTGTTTCTGATGAACCGGATTAATCTCACCAATAGATTTCAATTCCACAATAACTTTATTTTCAATAATAACATCAGCTCTAAAACTTGTTTCCAGCTTCAAACTCTCCCACACTACAGGAATCGATTTCTGCCTTTCAAGAGACAAATCCAATTTATTTAATTCATAAACCAGGATTTCTTCGTAAACAGATTCTAAAAGGCCAGGTCCTAGAACATTATGAATCCTGAAACAAATATCCCAGACAATTTTAGCAATTTCATTTTCTGTCATAAAAAACAGATTTAATGGATAAAAGAGGTTTTTATACTTGTGTTTTTTTTCTTCATGGAGAGTTTCTTTTTTTGACTTTACGGTTAAAAAAAGCTTACTATTTTTTAATAATGAAAAACATCTTTGCGTCTTAGCGTCCTGGCGTGATTCTTTAGAGATGCTCCACTAAATGCACCAACCTTGCACTTCCGTCAACCATATCCCCTTCCTTTACCAGTAGTTTATCAACCACACCATCTGCAGGACTCAGGATATTGTTCTCCATTTTCATAGCTTCAACCACCATCAATACCTGCCCCTTTTTCACTACATCGCCGGCTGATACGTTGATTTTGAGTACCCTGCCGGGCATAGGAGAAACAATATTTCCGGGGTCAATGTTCATGCCCATGGTTTCCGCAAAACTTACATTGTCCGGGCCTGCCATATCCGGGCGTTCCACGGTGAATTCGAATCCTTTATAAGTAACTGTATACCTGCCTTTTTCATCCTGGCCAATAAAGACTGCATGGCTAACCCCTTCGAGCCAGAGTCTCTGCCGGCCCGGGTCACCCTGAAGGGATGCCTGGCCTGTTCTTCCATTCAGCGAAAACTCCATTTCGTTACCTTTCAGGCCGATAAATCTGATATCCTGTTTTATACCATCAAGCAGCACAACAGGTTCAGGCAAATGACGCCAGTAACCGATGGTTTGCCAGATGTTTGATTTTTCTCCGGTTTTCAGTAACAGGCTGAACAACAATCCTGAAATAAAGGGAACTTCGGCCGGAATGGCGGCTTTCAGTTCATTTGCGAAGGTTATAAGATCGTCCAGATGGTTATCAATGTAACGGGTGGTGATTGTGTTTCCGGTGAAGGCCGGATGATGCATTAGACCACCGAGGAAAGAAATATTGGTGCGGATGCCCTGCACCACATAGTTTTCGAGTACGCCGATCATGCGCAGTCGGGCTTCCTCCCGGTTTTCGCCCCGGGTGATCAGTTTCCCGATCATCGGATCAAAAAATGAATGAATAAGCCCCTCCCCTTCAATTTCCATGCTGTCGACCCGGATGTGCTGCCCGGCGGGTTCGTGGTACATGTTTATTTGTCCGGGAGATGGCATAAAGTTATTGAACGGGTCTTCGGCATAGATGCGGCATTCAATCGAATGTCCTGTCTGACTGATTTCTTCCTGCTTCAACCGGAGTGGTTCTCCCGTGGCTATTCTTAACTGCTCCTCCACCAGGTCAACGCCGGTGGTCATTTCCGTTACCGGATGCTCCACCTGGATGCGGGTGTTCATTTCCAGGAAATAGTAATTCAGGTCACTGTCGACCAGGAACTCGATGGTTCCGGCACTGTAATACCCGATGGATGAAGCCAGTGCAACCGCTGATTCGCACATTTTCCTGCGGACTTCCGGCGTCAGGGTCGGTGAAGGAGCTTCTTCAACGATTTTCTGGTGACGACGCTGAGCAGAACATTCCCGCTCGAACAGGTGAACCATGTTACCGTGCTGATCACCCAATACCTGCACTTCGATGTGGCGGGGATTTTCAACAAAGCGTTCAATGTAAATGGTGCCATCCCCAAAGTAGTTCAGGGCTTCACGCGAAGTGGTTTCAAGGGCTGCTGCCAGTTCGTCTGCTGAGCGGACGATGCGCATTCCCTTACCTCCGCCACCCGCAGCGGCTTTTATCAGCATCGGAAACCCGACATTGCCATGATTTCTGAGCAGTTCATCCGGCGAACCGGTGATACCGGACGTAACAGGAACGCCTAATCTCACCGCAACTTCACGGGCAGCAATTTTATTACCCATTGCCCTGACCGATTCTGCTGAAGGTCCAACAAATACAATTCCTTCGCGCTCACAGGCTTCTGAAAACAATGGATTCTCAGACAGAAAACCATAGCCCGGATGAATGGCTGTAGCTCCGGTCTTTTTTGCAGCCGCAATGATTGCATCGATGTTCAGGTACGTTTCAGCCAGACTTTCACCCTGCAGTAAAACCGATTCATCCGCGTTCAGCACATGCTTCGCTGCAGCATCGTATATCGAATAAACAGCTACGGTGCTGAGGCCCATTTTTCGGGCAGTACGTTGTATCCTTAAGGCTATTTCGCCTCTGTTGGCTACCAGGAGTTTTATTGTTTTCATTTTTGAAAGTCGTTTAAATTTCCAAGGTCTAATTTCCAATTTCCAAAATCCCCAAAATTCAATTACTTGGTGACATGAATTTTATTATAAATAGAGTTGAATATCAGGTTCAATTCATTTGCTTCCTGATGAAGTTCCTGAAGTTTTTCAATCATCTCCGGAGTTGCAGTTTTCATCATTCTAAGAAAAAATAGTGTTTCTTTTGCTTCTTTTTTACATATTCCTATTTTATGCCGAAAATCTCTATCACTCTCTGCATTATCAGCTTCTGCATAATTGGCTCCAACACTTGTACCACACTTTACCAACTGATAAATCAGAGGCGTTGTCACCACTGTTCTTGGCAATGAATTGCAGAGTTTGATGATATTTTCACCGAAAACTGCAGTTCGCTCACTTAAGTCATATATTTCTTAGATTGTTTATATTAAGAAAATAAATGCTTTGGAAATTAGACCTAATGGAAATTGGAAAAATTAGATATTCCATTTAGGTTTTCTCTTTTCCAGAAAAGCCGCCATCCCTTCCTGTCCCTCTTCCGAGGCACGGATTTCGGCGATCATTTTCGCGGTATAGCCCAGGGCTTCTTGCAGTGTTATTTTGTTGGATACCTGATCGATCAGGGTTTTGCATTGGGTCATTGCCTTGGGGCCACTGCTCATCAGCAGGGCAATCAGGTCGGCCAGGTAAGCGTCAAGTTCAGCCGTGGGCAACGATTTGTTAACCAGTCTGAAATGTTCGGCTTCCTTTCCGTTGATGCGCCTTCCGGTCAGCATCAGTTCCCTGGCGCCATATTCACCCACCCGCTTAATCACATATGGCGATATACAGGCCGGAACAATACCGATTTTTACTTCAGAAAGCGAGAACACAGTCTCGTCGTCACACACAGCCATATCGCAGGCTGAAAGCAATCCATTTGCTCCGCCAATGGCAGCCCCGTGAACCACCGCAATGGTTGGTTTTGGACAGTTGTAAATGGTGTAGAAACAATCAGAAAGCTGCAGGCTCTCCTTATAATTCTGCTCATAGCTGTAAGTTGCCACATCGCGCATCCAGTTCAGGTCGGCACCGGCGCAGAAGGACTTGCCCCTGCCCCGCATTACAATCACCCGAACCTCTTCCAGGGATGATACTTCGTTAAAGGCTTTGATCAGTTCGCTGATCATCACTTCGTTGAAGGCGTTGCGGATATCCGGACGATTTAGCCAAATAGTGGCTACCTGGTTCGTGATTTGGATTTCTAAGGTGTTGAATTTTGTGTTCATGATTTGTTTTTTCTTGTGAAAATGAAGTCAGAGGTCAGAGTCGGAAGTCAGAAGTCGGAAGTCGGTTAGATTAATTATTATCTTTCCAGACTTCGTGTAATTTCCAGATTTTACTGCCCAATTCATCGTACTCTTTGAATAATTCATCAAAATCAGGTAGATTAACGTATTCACAATCCCTGGAAAACATAAGCCATGATTTCGTCTCTTCTAGTGAACCCAGTGAGTCGACAAGGTGTTTTTTAAATAGTAGAGGAAATATTCGTTTACCCCATCCTTCAGCAATATTGGCTGCTACTGATCTTGATGATCTTCTAATCTGATCTGTTAATGAGTACTTTTCTTCTATAGGGAACTTCTTTGAGAGGAAGAATAGCTTCATTGCAAGTTGATGGCTTGATTTATATATCTCAAGATCCATAAAGGTTTTGATAGGGGCGCGATCAACCATTGTAATTGATTTTATTTGATTAACTTACTTATTTGAAATAATATCATATCTGACTTCCGACCTCTGACTTCTGACCTCTGACCTCCGATTACATTCTGAAAACTCCAAACCTGGTCTGTTCCCAATGCCTATTCATCGAAGCCGAAATGCCCATGGCCAGTATCTTGCGGGTGTCCACCGGGTCGATGATGCCATCGTCCCACAACCTTGCAGTACTGTAGTATGCCGAGCCTTCTTCCTCATACTTTTTCAGGATGGATTGTCGCAGGGCTTCGCGTTCATCATCGGGCAGGGTTTTGCCTTTGGCTTTCAGTTGTTCTTCCTTTACAGTGATCAGCACCCCGGCAGCCTGTTCGCCGCCCATCACCGAAATTTTTGCATTGGGCCACATTAACAGGAGACGTGGTTCGTAAGCCCGGCCTGCCATGGCATAGTTTCCAGCTCCAAAAGAGCCTCCAAAAACCACCGTAAACTTAGGCACCCGGGCGTTGGCCACGGCATGCACCAGTTTGGCGCCATCGCGGGCAATGCCCCGGCGCTCATATTCACGGCCAACAATAAAACCCGTAATGTTTTGCAAAAACAGGATGGGGACATTGCGCGAAGTGCACAGTTCAATAAAATGAGCCCCTTTCAGCGCGGTTTCTCCGAAAAGCACCCCATTGTTGGCCAGTATCCCGACCGGGAAACCCATGATGTGCGCAAAACCGGTGGTAAGGGTGGGGGCGTAGCGGGCCTTGAATTCATGGAAGCGACTGCCGTCCACTATCCGGGCAATGATTTCCTTTGAATCAACCGGTTTGCGAAGATCGAGCGGAGCAATCCCGTATAGTTCTTCGGGATTGTAAAACGGTTCTTCAATGGGTTGGAGGTCAAGCGGCTGACGGCTGGCTGGTTTCAGTGTACGGAAGATATCGCGGCAGATGCGGATGGCATGCTGATCATTCTCCGCAAGGTGGTCGGCCACGCCTGAAATGCTGGTATGCACATCGGCCCCGCCCAGTTCTTCGGCGGTTACTTCTTCTCCGGTAGCGGCTTTTACCAGGGGAGGTCCTCCGATAAAGATGGTTCCCTGGTTGCGGACGATGATGGTTTCATCGCTCATGGCAGGTACATATGCACCGCCGGCAGTACAGGATCCCATCACAATGGCAATCTGCGGAATGCCTTCGGCCGACATGCGCGCCTGGTTGAAGAAAAACCGGCCGAAATCGTATTTATCCGGGAAAACCTTCGCCTGTTCGGGCAGAAAAACGCCGCCGGAATCCACCATATATACACAGGGCAGGTGATTTTCCATCGCAATTTCCTGCGCCCGAACGTGCTTCTTGATGGTTTCCTCCACATAGGTTCCGCCTTTCACGGTGGCATCGTTGGCCACGATCATGGCTTCACGGCCGTGGATGACGCCTATACCGGTAACTATGCCTGCTGAAGGAAATTCATTGTTGTGAATGCCATTGGCGGCCATCGCCGACAGCTCGAGAAAGGGTGTATTGGGATCCACCAGCAGATCAATCCGTTCGCGGGCCAGCAGTTTGCCGCGTTCTTTATGCTTCAGAACTGCAGCTTCCGGGGCTCCGTGAATGGTATCGGAAAGGCGTTGGCGGAACTGGCCCAGCAGCTGCTGGTAGGCTTCCAGGTTCGACCTGAATTCCGGAGAATTGATGTCGGTTTTTGATTCGATGCGATACAAGGCTTATACTTTCAGGTGAAACAATAGGGGATAGAACCAAGTGTAAATATATAGATTTTCCTGTATATATAATATGCTTGTCCGGATTGATGTAAAATAAATGCCCGGTAGTCAAAGTGCAGATCTGATATTTTTATTACATTATTTACTCAGACTGGCGATGTATTTGCATTTTAAACAAACTAAAATATTAGATATATACATGATATTATGAAAATATATAAAATATTTTGACATTCTGAATAGGGGTAAAGCAATTTCTGATTGTCTTTAAAGTATCTCTAAAGTGTTATTGAAAAAACAGGAATGGTTATTTTCATTTTTTACATGATTTACTACTATTAAAATTAAAAGTATGATTAAGAAAATTACATCAATCCGCTTCATTTTTCTGATTCTTATGGCAACGATATGTGGAGAGAACCTATATTCAGATGAAATTCATATACCCGGAGACTATCCGACGATTCAACAGGGAATCAATGCAGCCGCAGAAGGTGATTCTGTTATAGTCGCCCCGGGCATGTGGTATGAGCATCTGACCATTTCAGACAAAAGCATCACCCTGGGGTCGTGGTTCCTTACAACCGGTGATACTTCGTACATCCGGCTAACCACCCTGAATGGCAGCAATACAGGTCGCCTAATTGCTGTGGGTAACGCAGACACGGGAACCAGAATCTGCGGTTTTACCATCATGAACGGACGGTCAGTAGCCGGCTCCGCGATATGGATTAACAGTAGCATTGTTCAGATAGACCATACTGATATTGTGAACAACACCGCTGAATGTGGCAACAATCAGTACGCACAGGGCGGTGGCATTGCCTGTTATTCTTCAAACCTTACTATCAGCGATTTCACTTTTTCCAATAATCAGGCGTTGTGTTCAACTCCGCCCGTAAATCCGGAAGGCGGGGCAATCTTTGCAAGAGATTCCGAACTTCATCTTATCAGGGGTACATTGCTCAATAATTTTGCTTTTCTCGGAGGAGGGCTTGGCCTGGCAAACTGCAACACCCTTATACAACAAGTTGATTTTGTTGCCAATGAAGCCCCATGGCCGGGTGGCGGAATTTGCGCCTTTGGTGGTGGGCTAAGCGTTAAGGAATGCATTTTCCGGGAGAACCTGGGAGAGGGTATTACCTCAATGTATGAAGGTTGGCTGGATATTCAAAACAGCTTGTTTGCTGGTAATACACGGGGTGCAATCAGCACCATGGATCATCAGGTACTCACCATCATCAATTCGACCATTGCCGCAAACGGGCCTTCTCGTAATCTGTACATCAGTGTTCCTGAAGCCCGTATATATAATTCAATCATTTGGGGGGAGGGTGATACGGAAATTACCTTTTCGGGTCCTACGAATGATTTGTACCTGATTCATTCACTTATCAGAAACGGAGCATCCGGCATTTCAGGCAACGCGGAGAAACATATCATCGGCCCTTTGCTGTCGGAGAACCCCCTGTTTGCCGATACGGTTGCATATAGTCTTTCCGACAACAGCCCCTGCATCGGTGCGGGGATCGACACGATCACTTCCTATCCCAATCTTGCTGCTCCCCTGTTTGATCTTGACCTGAATCCCCGCCCGAACCCGGCCGGA
This sequence comes from Bacteroidales bacterium, assembly GCA_016709025.1. Lineage (GTDB taxonomy): Bacteria > Bacteroidota > Bacteroidia > Bacteroidales > Lentimicrobiaceae > Lentimicrobium. Next base: position 58,803 of record JADJEQ010000015.1, read on the forward strand.
TCATCACCCGACCTCGGGGCCAGGGAGCATGAACTGGGGAGCCCGGTTACCGGCGTTATCAATCCGGAGCCGTTGAATTCAACCATTTCGGTTTATCAGCCGGAAAGGGAATTTTCCGTATTACAGGTGCTGAACTGACGTCAGTTGCCGTTTTCAGTGTTACCGGAGAGCTGGTATATTTTTCGGACAAGTTGAATTCGGGAAAGGTAGAAGTTAACCTCCATACTTACCCCGGAGGTATCTATCTTATAAGTATGTTTCTGAAGAACAACACAAGAGCGGTGCGGAAAGTAGTGATATTTTAATATTCAGGATTAACGAATCAAAGTTCTTTAGCTTTCATTACCTCACCCACCTTTATCCCCTTTTCCGTTCGCACCAGGGTGCAGCATTCGGTGTACAGGTCGTGCTCGAAGAAGAGTACATATCCTTTGTCAACGGCTTCCTCAAGAAAAAGCTCCTTCTCGTCAAGGGTAATCAGCGGGCGGGTGTCGTAACTCATAACCCAGGGCAGAGGCAGGTGGGCCGCGGTGGGCAGCAGGTCGCTGGTAAACACAATGGTTTTACCCTTGTATTTAATAAAAGGAATGGCCTGCCCGTCGGTGTGGCCGTTGTAAAACCTGACCTCAATTCCGGGGAATAACTCTCCGGAATAATCAAACAGCTTCAGCCTTCCGCTCTCTTCAATGGGTTTGATGTTTTCTTTCAGAAAGGAGGCGCTTTCGCGGCGGTTGGCATGCATGGCCCAGTCCCACTGGGGGGCGCTGATCCAGTAAGTCGCATTCGGGAAGACGGTTTCAAACCCGCTGCGGTCGGCCGTGTATTTAACGCTTCCTCCGGCATGGTCGAAGTGCAGATGGGTGAGGAACATATCGGTAATATCCTCGGGTTTGTAACCAACTGCTGCAAGTGATTTCAACAGGGTATCGTCGCCATTCAGGTCGTAATGACTGAAAAACTTCTCACTCTGCTTGTCGCCGATGCCATTGTTGATTAAAATTTTGCGATCACCATCCACTACCAGCAGGCAGCGCATGGCCAGGTTGATCAGGTTGTTTTCATCGGCCGGGTAGTGTTTGCTCCATAAGGATTTGGGCACCACACCAAACATGGCGCCACCGTCGAGTTTCAGATTTCCGGTCGGAATCGCGTAAAGTTGCATAGAATTCGTATTTTAGCCTGATAAACAAAGGAAGGGGTGAATTTGTTGGTAGAAAAAGAACCTCATTCGTCAAAGACCCACGCGGAGACGCGAAGACGCAAAGTGTCAGGTGTGATCTCTCATGGTGAGAATAACACGTTTCACTTAAAGATTTTTAAAATAACATTTCATTATCCTTTAGTTTTGGTTTATGCTTTTAGAATAAAAATAAATGAATATCCTTCGATTCCTCACAAAATGACTATCGGTCTGAAGGGTAATTTCTTTCATAAAAAGCAATATTCAATGACGTTCTAATCCAAAATGCCCCATACCAATGTCATCCTGAGCGGAGTCGAAGGATGACTATGATGCGCTTGACTGCTCAGCGTGACATTTATTTAAATACCAGGGAATCATTCATGAAACTTTCTTTAACCAAACAAACAATGTAATATTAAACTAAGTTGAATAACATTTGAGAATTCTTGCGTCTTTGCGTGAGATCTTTTTTAAAACGTGCAATATGAAGAAAAACAGCGTTTGGATTTATATTGATTCTGCTCAGTATTTCGCTTTCAGCCCAACAGTATTTCGGTACGCCGGCAGCTGCGGGGCACCGGTGTATTGTGCTTATGAATCCCACCGAAAACAACCTGAAAACGATCTTTTACCTGGTTGATAACAAGATTTTCCCCTTGCCTGACGATTACCATCTGGTTGGATTTTATTATTCCTCCCAGGGATATGATTTCAGCCAGTCAGCCAAATTTATAAAAGAATCGGGCAGGACGAACGTATTTTTACATGCCTGTACCGACACGATCGGGAAGGCGGAATTTTCAAAAAACCCATGTAGCGATGACTTTAACCTGGTTTTTTCCGGTTCAAAGGGCGTTATTTTTTTCGGCGGACCCGATATTCCACCTGTACTTTATCAGCAGCAAACCAACCTGTTGACGGAAATCTCCGATTATCATCGTCACGCATTTGAAGCTTCTTTCCTCTTTCATCTGTTGGGAGGATATCAGGACGAAAACTATGTTCCGCTTTTGGAGCAAAATCCTGATTACCGGATTCTGGGCATTTGCCTTGGGATGCAAACCATGAATGTGGCGACAGGCGGTACCCTGGTGCAGGATATCCCTACCGTGGTTTACCGGCAGGAAACGGCCGAACAGGTGCTGAAGGCCGATCCCGATGCCCGTCACCGGAATTACAACACCAACCTGGGTACGGATAATGAACTGATCTGGGGACACTTTCACAGGATAAAGATGTTGATGCCCGAAAGGATGCAGGATTTCATGCCAGGTTCCGACCCTTACCCGTTTGTGCTGAGCAGCCATCACCAGGCTGCCGGCCGCATTGGATCGGGTTTCAGAATTGCCGCAACCAGCATGGATGGAAAAGTTGTGGAGGCCCTGGTGCACGAAAAGTATCCCAATGTGATCGGATTCCAGTTTCACCCGGAACCAACCTTCCTCTATCAACCTGAAACTAAGTTCCGCGAAATACCTGATCAGCCATCCACAGGCTCCTTTATTGAACTTTACGGAAGTGAAAAAGGAGAATTATTTAACCGGAATATATGGAAATGGATGGGAATCGCTTTAAAGTGAAAAGTGAAAAGAGTGAAGAGTGAAAAGTGAAGAATGGTAAATAGTAAAGGAGGTAAAAAGTATAACTTGAGACTTTTACAAATCACTAAAGACAATGAGTTATAGTGATTAAAGTTTGATATTAAAAAACAGCTTTCGGAGTGATCTTTTACTTTGAGCTTTGAGCTTTAGACTTTGAGCTTAATCTACCTATACTCTTTCACTTCCACTTCGCCTCTTAAAACCATCAACCCATTCATTGCCAGGGCGCGCATTTCATCCTCACCGGGATAAACATGCACCGGGGCGATTTTATAAACGCGCTCAATCACCTGGTTTACAAACCATTTACTATGGGCGATACCACCGGTGATCAGTATTCCGTCAACATCACCCTTAAGCACGGTACTCATGGCCCCAATGATTTTTGCTACCTGGTAACCCATGGCTTCAAGGATAAATTTTGCGTTCTCGTCACCGGCTTCGGCACGTTTTTCAACGTCATAGGCGTTGTTCGTTCCCAGGAAAGCAGTCATGCCGCCTTTGCCTTTGATCATCTGCAGAAGTTCCTTCTGGGTGAATTTCCCGCTGAAACAGGCCCGCACAAGGTCGGCTGCCGGTAAAGTTCCGCTGCGTTCAGGCGAAAATGGCCCTTCTCCGTCAAGCGCCTGGTTTACATCTACCACCATCCCTTTTTTATGGGCGCCCACACTGATGCCACCACCGAGATGAACTACAATCAGGTTCAGGTCTTCGTATTTGCGCATGATCGATTTCGCATGCTGGCGGGCGGTCGCTTTCTGGTTGAGAGCGTGAAATATTGATTTACGCTGAAATTCAGGATGCCCCGAAACACGGGCATGGGGTTCCAGTTCGTCCACCACCACCGGGTCGGCAATAAAAGCGCGTGCATTGGGCAGGCTTTTGGCAATGTCGTCGGCAATAAACCCGCCCAGGTTGCTGGCATGTTCACCCATAGGACTATTGACCATATCCTGCTTCATGATCTCATTTACTTCGTACACCCCGGAAGGGATGGGTTTGGTAAGTCCGCCACGCCCAACCACGGCACGGATGCTGTCCATCTCAATGCCTGCCTCTTCCAGTTGCTTGTAAATGATCTCCTTACGGAAAGCGTATTGATCGGTGATCTTGTCAAATTTTGAAAGTTCTTCGGCAGAATGGGCAATGGTCCGGACAAAAACCGGGTTAGCACCGCTGAAAACGGCGATTTTGGTTGACGTTGACCCGGGGTTGATGGCCAGGATGCGGAGCTCTTCCATATGCTTCGATTTAAAAAGTGGACTACTTCGCGATTAAAGCCGCCAAAGCAATGCTGTAAAGTTTGGTTTGTGCGCTGTCGCCACGTGACGAAAGCACGCATGGAACCCTGCCCCCGGCAACAAAAGCGCCCAATTCGGCTCCGGCAAGTTTGGTATTGGTTTTATAAAATACATTTCCGGCCTCAATGTTCGGGAAAAGCAGGCAATCAGCATCCCCGGCAACAGGTCCGGCAAGTTTTTTAATATCGGCCGATTCCTTATCAATGGCAGCATCCAACGCAAGCGGACCGTCAACAAAGGCACCGGTGATCTGTCCACGGTCGGCCATTTTCGATAAAAGCGCAGCATCAACGCACGAAGGCATGCCGGCCAGTACCTGTTCCGATGCGGTTATCACAGCAACTTTAGGTTTCTCAATTCCAAGAGCTTTGGCGGTATTCACTAAGTAATTCAGAATGGCTACCTTCTGTTTGAACTCCGGCAACGGGATAATCGCCACATCGCCCACGATCAGCAGTTTATGATACAACGGGTTTTCTATCACGGTTACATGGCTTAATACAGCCCCGGGATCCATCAGGCCTTCTTCCTTGTTCAGGATGGCTTTCATGTATTTATCGGTACTTACCAAACCCTTCATCAAAAGATCGCCTTCACCCTTGTTCACCAGCTTAACAGCCACAACGGCCGCCTTGCTTTCGTTTGGTTCATGAACAAATCTGAATTTGCCCGGGTCAACGCCCAACTGGGCGCATACTTTCCGCATGGTCTCCTCATCACCCACCAGGATTCCGTCCACAATGCCCTTGTCAACAGCTTCACTTACCGCTTCAATGGTGTGTGAATCATTGGCATAAGCTGCCACCAGCCTTTTTTTTGTTTTCGATTTAAGGACTTCAAACATCTGGTCCAGTTTGGTAATTGCCATATTATCCTCCGTTGTGATTGTTGGAATTGTTATTTAAATATCTTGATAATGCGATACTTGCAATGTGTTTTCAGGGCACAAAATTATCAATTAGCTTCATATGTTTCTAAAAATAAGTGAAACACCTAAATTATTTAGAATGATTTTACGTATGGAAATTTAAATTTGGTTCTTAATGGTCTTACAGGGCACAAAAAGGAAGGACTGATCGATAGTAAAGATTTGACCCGAAGCCGATTAGATTGAATTCCAATATATTCAAATCAGTGAATTACCGGTTCAGGACCAGCTTTTTATTATAAACTTTATTTTCTTTTATCAGGCTCACTATATAAATTCCGGGAGGAAAATTTGAAACATCAAACGAAATAAGGCTTTTCCCTTCGGTTTGACTTTGCAGGATTGCTTTCCCTGAAGTATTCACCATCCTGATTTCACAATTCAACTCAGTTCCTGAATCCAGGATGATTCTGTCGTTGACAGAATAAAGCCGGAAGTCATCGATTGTATCGGAATTATTATTGCCGGTTTTACCGAAATAGAGTTTAAACCTTTGGGGATCATCGCCTTCAGAAGCGGTGAAATGGTATTCCGCATTCTGTTTTAACCCGGTTACCCGGCCTTCTTTTTCATCCAAAAGGTATACTTCAGGTTCTGATGGAAGGTTCATTTCAGTAACTGCGATTTTGAAATTCTCTGCTTCATTTCTGATAAATCCCAGTTGAATAAAATTTCCGTCAGGGATTACCGGGATCGTATTGGTTGAAAGGTTTTCGTCTGCGGCAACAGAGTAAAATGCCGGGGCAAAACCAGGAAGGAAGCGTGAATCGGAATTACTTTCATAGGCTTCGGCAGATCCGCTCCGGATCGAAATCACCGTTTTTTGGGCGGTGGAATTATCCAGGTCACTGACAGTCAGAGTCAAACGGTTCTGTGATGTTTTGTACCAGTTCTGGCTGATATGCATCCTGGCTGAAAGTGGTATGGTTAATGAAGTCGGGCCGCCTGAAAGCAGTTCAACCATAAAGCCATTTCCTGAGGGAATCGGATCTCCCGTTTCAATGTCTTTGTATGAAGAGGTTGTTTCCTCCCAGACCTTGGCAATTCCTGCAAAATTTCCGGGCACGATCCAATTAACACCATCGTTCCAGGCAAGTGCAGTAGGAAATGGGTTGCCGATCAGGTTCCATCCCGGATAATCATTGGCTTCATCCCTTGTCAGACCATTTATTGTGACTTCTGTTTCGTTAAACTGACCGGAGAAAGGCAAAGTACCAATGGTTGAATTTGCAATCAGGTAGCCCCGGCCAATGGCAAAGTTTTCCTCGAAAGAGCTGTTGAGAATTCCTCCTGTAGCCGTTCTGTTTATCCATGAACCGGTGGCTTCATCCCATTTGTAAAAATCATTCCCCGAACCGGCTGTATGAAAATCCCCGATGGGCTGGGCTTGAACCGGGGATGAAAGCAGGTGCCAGCCATTGTAGGCGTTTGTATAGGCATTGATGTAACGCTCCATAACCATGGTTCCTGAAACGGCCGGGTTATCTCCGATATAGGATCCTGTTTTTAAAGCCGACGATTGCACCAGCATATTCCCTTTTACATTCAATGTATTACCCGCAATCTGGGTCAGGGCTCCTTCCGGCCCTATCGTCAGATTGTGGCACCAGGCCGTGGTATTTATAACCGGAATATTTAATGAAGTGCCGGTGATGGTAACATTTGTTTCAGCGCCGGGAATTCCATAATTCCAGTTTCCTGTTGTATGCCAGTCGCCGTCAATTGCCCCGTTCCATTCAGTCACTTCCGGAGCCTGTGTAATACCGCTGAGAATCAGCGAAAAATGCTGGGGTCCGTTAACGAGGGTTCCCTTATGGGTAATCTGCACAAGATAGGTTCGCTGGACAGGAGGCGTTCCGGCTTCAATTTTCTCTATGTTGTCAACCACATTATCAGCATTGATGGCGGCAGCGGAGGGATTGGTGACATCCAGTTTCCAGGGAAGGTAAGTTACCTCCGAATCGCTGATCAGCCGCATATCCAGATCGTTTACCAGCATGGGTGTCGGATCGTTCAGCGATAGACCATATACGGTTGAAGGTGGATCTGTCCAGCAGATGGTCGCTGTTAACGGTTCTGTTCCTTTGGTGTAAACAGGAATCAGTATCGTTTCGCCCTGCGAAAGGTTAAGCTCGCGGATATTGAAGTTAAATCCGTTTGAAGCATCCTCACTCATAAGCAAAGCCGCCTTTTGAGTATTGAGCAGGCCCCAGCCAAATTTGTAGTCGGGACCGGGGTTGGAGCCCGATTCGCTGGCAGTATGAAGAATCAGCCCTTTCAGGGTGGCTGAGCGAATGGAATAGGATGCGGTTAGATTGAAATGATGTTGGATCAACAATCCCACCGAACCCGAAACATTGGGGGTTGCCATAGAGGTTCCTGATAAAATAGAATAAGAATTGTCACTGGTTGAATAGGATGAATTAAGTCCTGATCCGTTGGCAACAATATCGGGTTTTATACGTCCGTCATCTGCCGGGCCGGTGCTGCTGTAACTCTGCAGAATAACATCTGAGGGTTGCTGGTATCCTGAAGGAATATCACCGACCGAACCCACTGTGAGTATATTTTTTGCCACGCCCTGCCAGGAAATACAATCGAAACCATCAGTGCCCCCGTCCTTATCCCTTACCGTGGAGCTTAGCACCCAGCTATTGGAAGTATAATTATATACCCAATGCTCAACCGGTTGTGAAGCAGGTCCTTCTCCCTTGTCGTTGCCCGAAGATTTCACAATCAGGTAATCAGGGGCATTAAAAGCAACATTGTCCCAATCATGCGAGGTTGATTCATAAGCCCCGAAACCGTAATCGGTAGTAGTGCTGTAGGGTTCATAGCCATACCATACCCATCGTGAATCCCCTTTGGTGTTGAATGACCAGCCGGCTATATAACCATAAGAATGGTTTGAAACCTGAAGTCCTTCTGCCGCCCGTGCCGCCATTTCCGAAATATCGGTGTTCCAGTCGTTCGACCACAGGCTGGCTGCCGGGGACATGCCTATAGCGGCCGGGGTTACACCCGAAGCAATCATTGTTCCGCCCACATGGGTTGCATGACCTGCTGTTGCAGTGGAGCCATCCTTTACTATTGCCCTTCCGCCATATTCCTGGTGTGTGGTTCTAACGGGGCCTCCATCCCAGATGCCAAGGGTAACTCCTGAACCGGTGAGGTAAAGCCCGGCACCCCCGCCAGGCCATAAAGCAGAAGTCGAAGTTGTGGCAGCGGCAGTTATATTGTGGGTGGTCCGGTAACGGGGAATCCCGTTAAAAAATCCGGCAAGTTCAATCAAAACCTGTTCCCGCTCCATGCGCTTGAGAAAGCCAAGCGAGTCGGCAAGCCGGTTAGCCCCTGACTGTTCCGCTTTGCTTATTTCTGAGGATTTGGCCGAAAACTCCAGCAACCACGGCACATTGGTCTGCCCGTAGCTAAGCCCGGTTAGCAAAAAGAGGATAAGGAATGGTAATACCTTGCTCACTGTAAAACCTGAATATTTTCCCAATAGTCGTTCTCTGTAAAACACCAAATAAATCAATTCATTGGCTGATTTCTGCATTCCCGGAATGCAAAATATCAACATGCTGATTTCCTGTTTTGGTACACCGGTTTACTGCCCGCTTTCCCGCGAACCAAAATACAATGATATATAACTTTTTGTGCACTCTTGTAACCTGATTCAGATTATTTTCCCGCTGTTGACGAAGATAACAGAACCGGATTTATATATAACAAACAAGAGGGTTGTTTGATTATTATTACGATCACTGATCGTTCAGGTTTTTCTTTTTTTTGAACAGGTTAAAACCCGGACTCCCAAGGCATAGTTAACGATTATTTCTTTTTCCGGATTTGGATTAATCATAACTTTGCCCACTATATGCGGTTTCTATGAATAAGTACCTTCGTTTATCACTGCCGGTTTTGTCTGGATTACTCCTGGCAGCGGCTTGGCCTGCAGGCGGTTTTCCTGTTTTACTCTTTTTCGGATTGGCCCCTCTGTTGTTACTTGAAGACCATCTGTTGCAAAACAGGTTGAAGCACAGCACATTTCATGTGTTTTTCAGAGTATTCCCGGCTTTTGTTATCTGGAATGCACTAACCACCTGGTGGATTTACAATTCCACGCTGTTTGGTGCTGTGATGGCAACCCTGGTCAATGCTGTATGCATGTCGCTGGTATTCTGGCTGTTTCACTTTATCCGCAGAAACCTGAAAAATCCTGATCAGGGTTACCTGGGTTTTATTTTCATCTGGCTATCCTATGAACATCTTCACCATCACTGGGACCTTAACTGGCCATGGATGAGCCTGGGCAATGGTTTTGCCGCCTGGCCTTCATGGATGCAGTGGTACGAATACACCGGAATGTACGGGGGAACCTTGTGGATTCTGGTGGCGAATGTGCTGGTATTTAAGCTGGTAAAAAGATCATTAAACGGATTATCACTCAAAGCTGCCATAAGGCCGCTGATGGTTTTGGCGGCATTAATCGTAGTTCCGGCTGTGGCTTCCACGATCATGTATTACACCTATACCGAAAAGCATGCCCCGGTCGATGTGGTGGTGGTTCAGCCCAACATCGATCCCTACGAAGAACAATACGAGTTGCCGGCCTCACAGGTCATTGAAAATGCCTCGAAACTGGCTGAAACCAAAGCCGACAGCCTCACTGATTTTATTGTCTTCCCGGAATCCATGGTTCAGCCCAACTGGTCATCCGGACAGATGATTTGGGAAAACGACCTGAACAACCAGCCGACCATCAATATGTTCAGGGCCGGGTTACTGACAAAATTTCCCAGAGTCGGTCTGGTGGTGGGTTATTCAACCTATCGCTCCTACAGTGAAGGAGATGTGATTCCAACAACCGCCCGGCAGTTCAGGGGTGGGGAAGGCTACTACGATGCCTACAATACCGCTTTTCTGATCAGAAATCTGCCGGATCTGCAACGAACGCACAAATCCAAACTCACCCCGGGTGTTGAACTGATGCCCTTTCCCTGGCTGCTGAAACCGCTGGGCGATTTTGCCATCGATCTGGGAGGAACCACCGGCCAACTGGGTTTTGATGTTGAACGGACACCCTACACCATCAACGATACCCTTAAAATTGGCCCGGTTATCTGTTATGAATCGGCTTATGGTGAATTTGTGGCTGGGTTTGTCCGCAACGGCGCAAATATGATTTTTATCATCACCAACGATGGCTGGTGGGGCAATACGGCCGGACACCGGCAACATATGCTTTTCGCCCCCATCCGGGCCATTGAAACCCGCCGCAGCATTGCCCGGTCGGCCAATACCGGCACCTCCTGTTTTGTTAACCAGCGTGGCGATGTTTTTCAGCCCACCAAATACTGGGAACCGGCAGCCATCAGGCAAATCCTCAACGCCAACGATAAAGTTACCTTCTATGTAAAATATGGCGATTACATTGCCCGGGGTTCAGTACTTGGAATGATTTTGTTTTTATTGATCGCTGTCAGCAGGAGGTTACAGGGGAGGAGGGCCAGGTAATTTTCTCAGGGTCGCTTTAAGTCCCTTTGAGCCTTGTGCTATTCCGGCTAACTCTTACTGCGATTTGTCATACAAGGAGAATGGGAGATAAGTGGACGAATGGGACTGTCTCTCCTTGTCCCCATTTCCCCTTGTCCCATTGTCGGCTGCTATGGAATCTAATCCTGATTGTTCTGCCATGCCCATGCCCGTTGCTCCAGCCCATGCTCCATGCTCCATGCCCTTTGCTCTGTGCCCTGCGCCATTCTATGGTAATCCTGCCATTGTTCATCAGACAAGGAGACAAGGGGAGTGGGAGACAGGGGGAAAGAAGTGACGGTAACTCCAAACAAGGACTAAGAGGGAACTTATCTTCTCCTTGTCCCCATTTCTCCGTGTCCCATTGTCGGCTGCTATGGAATCTAATCCTGATTTTTCTGGCCATGCTCCATGCCCTGTGCTCCATGCTCTGTACCCCATGCCCTGTGCCCTGCGCTCTGTGCCCTGCGCCATTCTTTGGTTAATCCTGCCATTGTTCATCAGACAAGGAGACAAGCCTGCCCGCCGAAACATCATGTAGTCGGGGTAGTGGGAGACAAAAGGAAGAATGGGCCTTTCTCTCCTTGTCCCCATTTCCCCTTGTCCCATTGTCGGCTGCTATGGAATCTAATCCTGATTTTTCTGGCCATGCTCCATGCCCTGTGCCCTGCTCCCTGCCCGCCCTGCGCCCTGTGCTCTTTCGCAATCGTTTGCAAAAAAATATTCGCTCCGATAAATTTATATAGTTGAATATGTTATTTTAGCAGCATCATCCGTGAATAATGTAAGCCAGTATTGTTAAAATTTATTAATCAACCATATATCTGCCTGCGATATTACAACCCGATTCTACTTATATAGAATGTTGGTTTTTTTGTTTAAAAGGCGTTTCAGAAATTTTTAGAAATATTTAAAACCCAACTTCCATGAATTTCGAATTTACCGAAGAACAATTGATGATTCAGCAATCGGCCCGCGATTACGCACAACGCGAACTGATTAAAGACGTGATTGAGCGCGACACCCACGCCATTTATCCTACAGAACATGTAAAAGCCCTGTCAGAGTTAGGGTTTATGGGCATGCTCGTAGATCCTAAATACGATGGAGGAGGCATGGACACGGTTTCCTATGTGCTGGCCATGGAAGAAATCTCGAAAGTGGATTCTTCTGTTAGTGTAATCATGTCGGTGAACAACTCACTGGTTTGCTACGGTATTGAGAAATTCGGCACCGAAGAACAAAAGGAAAAATTCCTGAAACCACTGGCACGCGGAGAAAAAATCGGTGCATTCCTGCTTTCGGAACCCGAAGCCGGCTCTGATGCTACTTCTCAGCGCACCACCGCCGAGGATATGGGCGATTATTACCTGGTAAACGGCACCAAAAACTGGATTACCAACGGCAACACCGCCGGGACCTATCTTGTAATAGCCCAAACCCATCGTGAAAAGGGTCACAAGGGCATCAATGTGCTGATTGTTGACCGGAATTCCCCCGGCATCACCGTCGGTCCCCACGAAGATAAAATGGGCATGCGTAGTTCCGATACCCATTCGGTCATGTTCAACGACGTAAAAGTTCCAAAGGAAAACCGCATCGGTGAAGATGGCTTCGGGTTTAAGTTTGCCATGAAAACACTCGAAGGCGGCCGCATAGGTATTGCCGCCCAGGCACTCGGCATTGCATCAGGAGCTTTCGAAAGATCGGTTAAATATTCGAAAGAGCGCAAAGCTTTTGGAACCGAAATCGCAAATCATCAATCGGTTGCTTTCAAACTGGCCGATATGGCTGTTAAGATTGAGAATGCCCGCAACCTGTGCCTGAAAGCCGCCTGGCTGAAAGACCAGGATAAACCCTACGGATATGCAAGTGCAATGGCCAAATACTATGCTGCCGAAATTGCCATGGAAGTCACCACCCAGGCCGTTCAGATTCACGGAGGCTATGGTTATGTAAAGGAATACCATGTGGAACGTCTGATGCGTGAAGCAAAACTTACCCAGATTTACGAAGGAACTTCTGAGATTCAGCAGATTGTGATTTCGAGGCAGGTGCTCAGCGAGTAAGTCACGTTTCTACTCCCGTGGAAAGGACAAAGGGAGTGGGAGACACGGAGAAAGAGAGACCCGTAGACCTTTTAAACGGCAGAGCCATTGAAATATAATAAATCCTGATATGAAACGAACAATTAACCTGCTGCTTTCGTTGATAGCAGTTGTGCTGATAACCAGTGGTTGCGGCAACAAAAACGAAAAAATGGAAAAAGAACTGAAAGCATTTATTGCCAGCTGGGAATCGCGGGTTGAGCCATTGCAAAAAGCGGCGTATGAAGCCTATTGGAACGCCTCCATCTCAGGGAAAGACGAAGATTATGCCAGGTCTGAAGAACTGCAGTTTCAACTTAACAGCATATACACCAATAAAGATGATTTTGCGTTGCTCAAACGGATAAAAGATGCAGGTGTAATGAACGATACCCTGCTGAAACGCCAGCTTGATGTGCTCTATTCGGCTTATCTCGGCAATCAGATTGATACAACCTTATTGGCAAAGCGTATAAAAATGGAAGTTGAGATCGAGAAAAAATACTCAAACTTCCGTGCCGATGTTGATGGCAAAAAACTGAGTGACAATGAAATAGAAGAGTTGCTGAAAACATCGGTAAACAGCACTGAACTTAAGGCAGCCTGGGAAGGGCATAAGAAGATCGGGCCGGTTGTTGCCAATGATATTATTGAGCTTGTGAAGGTGCGCAATGAAATCGCAAAACAACTCGGTTTCAAAAACTACCATGCCATGAGCCTTGAACTAAGTGAGCAAAATCCCGACGATATCAGCGCCTTGTTCGATGAACTCGACAACCTGACACGCGATGCTTTTACAGGCCTGAAAGATGAAATCGATACCTATCTGGCCAACAGGTTAAAAATCAACAAGGATCAACTGATGCCCTGGCATTACCAGAACCGCTTTTTCCAGGAAGCACCCGCCATTTACAGTGTGGACCTCGACAAATATTACAAGGAGCAAAACATTGAAAAACTCACCACCGATTACTATACCAGCATCGGGCTCGACATCAGCGATATGCTCGCCAACAGCGACTTATATGAAAAACCGGGCAAAAACCAGCATGCATACTGCATCGACATCGACAACAAGGGTGATGTCCGGATACTTTGCAACATCAAACCCAATTACAACTGGATGAATACGATGATGCACGAGTTCGGACATGGCGTTTACGATAAGTATATTGACCGGAACCTGCCTTTCAGCCTGCGGAATCCTTCGCATACCTTCACCACGGAAGCCATCGCGATGTTGTTTGGCAGGATGGGCGCCAACCCTCAGTGGATGCAGGATATGGGATTGATTGACAGCACGGAAAAAACTAAAATAGCGATTGAAAGTTTCCGGGTTCTCCGCCTCGAGCAGCTTACTTTCAGCCGCTGGGCCCAGGTGATGTACCGCTTCGAAAAATCATTGTACGAGAATCCCGATCAGGATCTGAACACCCTCTGGTGGGACCTCGTTGAAAAATATCAGATGATCAAACGTCCGGCAGATCGCAACGAACCCGATTGGGCGAGTAAAATTCACATCGCGACTTCACCCTGCTATTACCACAATTATCTGTTGGGCGAACTGCTTGCTTCTCAGTTGAACCATTACATAACAGCCAATATTGTGAAATCGGACGATTTCCGGAATCAGAGCTTCTTCGGCAACAAGGAAGCCGGCAGCTATTTAACCGATAAAGTTTTTATGCCGGGAGCCAGTCTTTACTGGAACGACATGATAGAACAAGCTACAGGTGAGAAACTGACGGCACGCTATTACGCCGATCAGTTCGTGAATTAATCAATGAACCTATAGAAACTGTTTAAATTTTGTTAAACTCGTTGAATAGGCCCCCCCCCCGGGGGGGGGCCACTAAAAACACCCCCACAAAAAAAAACCCCAAAAAAAAAAAAAAAAAAAAAAAAAATACCCCGCCCCGGGCCCCCGCCCCGGTTGCGCCCCCCCCCCCCCCCCCCCCCCCGGGGGGGGGGCCAAAAAAAAAAAAAAAAAAACCCCACCCCCGCCCCCAAAAAAAAAAAACCCCCCCCCCCCCTCCCCCCAAAACCCTTTCCCCTTGCCTTGAACTAGTATGTTTAAAAAGCCTGGTTAATCTGTAACCGGGCTTTTTTATTTTCTTTTTCCTGCAAATATTGTTCTGCAGCCCTGCCATTCCGGTTCAACTGCCTGTTATTGCTATTCATAGACCTTATCCAACGGTTCACCCGATTAAAGTTTTACCATCTGTTTTTCTGACTCACTTTTGCATCGTTAAAAAGTCAGACGACAATTTATCAATTCTGGCATAGAATTTTCTTAGCGACCAATCAATGAATTATAAAAATTAAAAAACCAGGAATTATGAAACGCTTGAAAAATTTCCCGCTCTTTTTATTCGTATCAGCTTTAGCAATGATAATGACCTCCTGCGAGGTTGATTCGTGGCACAACATACAAGGAACCGGTCCGGTGCTAAGCGAAACGAGGGACGTTCCCATCCACCGTGATCTGTCGGTTTCTATCCCTGCCGATGTATATATTTATCAGAGCCAGGAAAGGGATCTTACCATTGAAGCCCAGGGCAATATACTGGATGCCATTGAAACCTATGTCTCAGGCAGTGAACTGAGAATCGGCCTAGAAAACGGTGCCGGTCTGGGAAACCACGAACCCATCAAAATCTACATTTCCTCGGCTATGTTCAATACAATACGACTTTCCGGTTCGGTGAATCTCTATTCAGAAACACAAATCGTTACCGATGATTTTGATATTAGTATTTCCGGATCTGGCAATGTTGACGTAGCCGTAGTTGCCAATAATGTAAAGGCTTCTATTTCCGGCAGCGGGAAAATGTGGATCGAAGGAACCACCCTGAATGAGGAATTCACGGTATCGGGATCAGGCGATATCTACAGTTTTGGTTTGCTGAGTGAAACCTCGGATGTTGCCATCAGTGGATCCGGCAAGGCAGAGGTTAAGGTTACCGAATACCTGAACGCGCACATCAGCGGAAGCGGGAGCGTTTACTTTAAAGGCTACCCGGCGGTCGACAGCCATGTTTCCGGTTCCGGAAATGTTGTTCATGTGAATTAGAGATTCTTGTTTTACTCCAGACCGGACAGGGGAAGCCTATCTCAGTAAGCCGGCAATAAACACTGCTTTTTTGGTTAATTAAATGAGGAAATCCCGGTCAAACTGGCCGGGATTTTTCAGTTTTTTGAATACGTGATGTTTAATCTATTGAATATTCGATGGCCCGGCGCACCAGCTGTCTTGCAGTCTGATCTAGAAAGGATAATCTTTTTATTTACCGTTCCGAGCAGGCTCATTATTCCATTATTTCAGTTGTCACCCTGAGGTGTAATTAATTTCATAAAAAGCAATATTTTATGACATTCTAATCAAAAATGCCCTGCACCAATGTCATCCTGAGTCCAGCACATGCGGAAAAAAAAGACAGTGCGATGCGCTTCGACTACGCTCAGCGTGACATTCATTTAAATAACAAGGAATTATTCATGATACTTCCTCTAACCAAACTAACAATGTAATAAAGAGATAATCAACTACTTCCCTATATTCGTCAATGGTAGCGAAGACGAAGGGCCAGTATTCCACTATCCCATTTGTCACCCTGAGCGTAGTCGAAGGGCCATCATTCCACTCCACTTTCATCTCCCGAACCTGACTCATCTCACTCTTCACTTTGCAGCCCCAAACCCACTGAATACCACCCTGATTTTTCCTTCAGCACTTATAAATGGTTTCACCCCTTCGGATGAAATCATTATATCGCCAACCGAAAGCCTGGTAACCTGTCCGTTCAGGGTAACGCCATCGGCCAGGCGATAAGCCTTCAGACTACTATTCAGTTCCTGATGAATCATGCGGATATCGGCCGCCAATGGCCACACCATTTGTTTGGCAATCATATTCCTGAATCCACCCTGGTATATCCAGGCCGCGGATTTTATCAGGAAATTCTTCGTTGATAAATCAAAATCAAAATCCTTCAGATACAATGTTGAATCCTGTGGATTGAACGCCGGAATACCAGAAAAATAGATGGTGCCTTCGAGGCTGCCCGAAAGTCTGGTTTCGGCCACCAGCTTGCCATTGCTGCCATAGATGGTAACATTCTCAACCTTTACCGATCGTTTCCCCTGGGTGAAGGTCTGTCCGTTCAGATATTTTGCGGCCTGGCTGTTTATTTCCCCGAAAGGGATATCAACCGAAGCATTCACAACCACCTGATCGGCCATTTCAGGGCTGATCTGTAATTTGGGTAGCGGGCCAGGAGAAGGTGTAACCGGTTTTTGACCTACCATTGTTTCAATCACCGATTTAACGCTGCTTTGAAGCCGGATGATGCCATTCTTCGAAGTGAGGGGTGAAGCATAGAAGTCCGATGTTTTGATCCTCAGCCACCATTTGTATTCATCGTTCAAGCTCACGGGCTCGTTCAGCGACTTCCATGCCTGCAAGGCATAGGGCCTGAGATCAAGATAACTTTTTACGCTCTCATCAATGGTATTGCTGATGGTTTTCAGGTTGCTCTGAAGTACAAGATCGGCCACAAACTTCACCGGAATGTTTAATCCGGCCACTTTTACAACCGGCTCGGTTATCCACTCATATCCACTGGCTTCGGTTTTAGTACTCACCGTCCAGTCGGGATTCAGCGTTATCGTGGTACGAAACATCAGTGCCAGCGCCCCGTTTACTTCCCTGTAATCGGAAAGGGTTATCCCCAGCTGTTTGGTTTTAAAACCGGCTTTTATCCACAGTTTCAATGGAACTTTATAAATGATGATGTTGTCGTTCATCGCCAGCTTTATATCGCCCTGTTTCCAGGCTTTAATCATCACGTTATCACCCCCGTTATCGTCGAGGCTGTTGTCTTCGTAAACCAATCCCGTGAATTCACGGTTCAGTTCCTTCTGGATGTCGCTTAGTTTAGCCTCT
This sequence comes from Bacteroidales bacterium, assembly GCA_016709025.1. Lineage (GTDB taxonomy): Bacteria > Bacteroidota > Bacteroidia > Bacteroidales > Lentimicrobiaceae > Lentimicrobium. The sequence goes on from JADJEQ010000015.1 coordinate 76,383, forward strand.
GCTGAAAAACCAATCAGCGAAGGCTGTAATTCAGCTTTTTCGTACTGGTATGTTTCAGCTGGCTTCTCTACGTTCACTGTTTTGCAGGAAGTAACTGTAAAAATTACCAGTATTATCATCGATAAACGGTAACTCACGGATGGGTAATTAAACATAATTTTCAGGAAAAGTCGTTGTTGTTGATTTTTAAAATCCGGGTCCGTGGATTCTTTTTCAGATAATTGCGGATAATCTGCCGGGTATCGCGGTTGTCATCGAAATGTTTGATGCAACTGTGAAGGTTTTCGGTACCGGTTTCACCTGTATCGGTATATCCAAAACCGATATAACGGCCCCCGGCTATTTTAACCACGGCGGCTTCATCGGCATGACGGCCCCGGTCGATGATCAGGAAATCGTTGTAACTGAATCCCGACAACCGTATGGCAGCTTCTGCCCTCCGGTTATACTGCTCCGGCGTCTCCTTCCCGATACAGGCACCGCGGCATTGCCTGATCCCATATTGGAAGCAGGCACCTTCGGTATCGTAAAGGCCGCAGAGTTTCTGACACAATTCAAATTTTTCTACAAGACCGTAGAGGTAGTTGCGGGCATGTTCCTGGGTAGTGAAGGAGGTTATAGGTTGGTGGCCATTCAGGTTCTTCCCGATGGAAAGACGAATGTAGCCTTGCTCATCGACATACGAGAAAAGACCGGAACTGAAGATTGAACGACGCTGTGTGCGGTTGTAGAGGGGTTTGTGTTTCTTGATTTCAGATGACTCCAGCAACAGGGCTATCAGTTCACTTCCGGTTGATTCATAACTGACTGAAGCCACGCGGCTGCGCATTTCCACTGCCTTCACCGTATCGTTGTTGCGGAAGTGTTGCAACAGACGCCCGAACATATTCTTGCTTTTGCCGATGTAGATTATTTTATCTCTTTCATCATGAAGGTAATAAACCCCGGCCTCTTCCGGAACTTCCCTGATCATGTCGGGTACTGAAAATCCTGATTGTTTCTCAATGGCAGGCCGGTCTGCCTGAAGCAAAAGCTCCAGTAATCGGGTAGTTGCCAACGCATCTCCGGCAGCCCGATGGCGGTTCTCAATCTGAATTCCGAGTTCCTGGCAAAGTTTCCCGAGGCTGTACGATTGCTTTCCGGGTAGCAGTTTCCGGCTCATTTTTACGGTGCAGATGGTCGGTTTCCGGTAATTGTAGCCCAGTCGTTTAAACTCATGCCTGATAAAGTTGTAATCGAACGAAGCATTGTGCCCCACAAAAGTGGTTCCCTCGGTCATTTCAACAATTTTACGGGCAACCTCACAAAACCTGGGTGCATTGGCCACCATCTCGTTGCTGATACCGGTAATCCGGGTAATCATATAAGGAATGGGTTGTTCGGGATTGAGCAGGGTGCTGAACTCATCCACAATGCGGGTGCCATCGTGAAGGTATATGGCTATTTCTGTCAACCTTTCGTTGACAAAACTACCTCCGGTGGTTTCAACATCAATTACCGCATACATACACTACAAATGTAAAAACCTTTCGGGGTTTCTCTGCATCCCGTCTCAACTTTTATCTGAATTTCAGAGATGAGAAAATAAACTGCGGAGCCGTCCCACAATGCAACGGCCCCGCAGTTTAATAAATCTCAAAAAAACCGTTTACATAACTTCAATCTGCTTTGCAGGTTTCACTTTGGCTTCTTCCCTCTTGGGAATGGTAATACTCAGGACACCATTGTTGTGGACAGCGGCAATTTTATCGGCTTCAACCAACGAAGGCAGGCTGAAAGAACGACGGAAGGAAGTATAGCTGAATTCACGACGCATATAACGCTCTTCCTTTTCTTCATTCTTTTCCTCTTTCTCCGACGAAATGGTCAGCACATTGTTTTCGAGGTTGATCTTAAAGTCTCCCTTATTCAGGCCGGGAGCAGCAACTTCAATCCGGAAATCATCCTTACCTTCAACGATGTTGACAGAAGGCATATTGATACCGGTTTGAAATTCGAACAGGTTGGGCATATAATCCCTTCCGAAAAATTCATCCACGATACTTGGGAATAAATTCTTGTTTTTCAAAATTGGTAACATGGTTTTACCCTCCATTTTTAAATTGTTAAACTTAGTTTTCATCTCCCCCTTTTCAAATTATATACCACCGAAGAAATAAGGAAATTTTGACACTTTAACTGCCAATATGTCTCACATTCAGCAGTTTATAAAAGAAAAAAAGCGCCAAAATGGCGCTCCTATAACTGTACTTGGTCATGAGGACAAGTGTAGGACTGAAGGAAGAAATCAGACCTGTTTGAGGTTCATTTTAATCCTTGATGTGAGGATATCGATGGCCACATGGTTGGCACCGCCCTGGGGAACGATGATATCTGCGTAACGCTTGGTGGGTTCAATGAACTGCAGGTGCATGGGTTTAACATACTTCTCATAGTGATCGAGCACCTGTGAGAAGGAGCGTCCGCGTTCTTCAATGTCGCGGCGGATAATGCGCATCAGACGGTCGTCGGCATCGGCGTCTACAAACACCTTTATGTCCATTCGCTCCCGCAACCTTGGATTTGACATAATCAGAATGCCTTCTACGATGATGACCTCTTTCGGCTGAACCGGAATCGTTTCTTTAGCCCTGGCACAGGTAAGATAACTGTAGATGGGCATTCCGATTGTTTCGCCTTCCTTGAGTGAATCAAGATGTTTGATCAACAGGTTAAATTCGATGGACGATGGGTGGTCGAAATTGATCTTTGCCCGGTCTTCAGGGTTGAGGTGCCCGTTATCTTTATAATATGAATCCTGCGGTATTACTGTAACAGAATCCTTGGGCAGTTTCTTGATGATCTGTTTTACAACAGTTGATTTACCGCAACCGGAGCCTCCGGCAATTCCGATGATGAGCATGCGTGAGGGTTTGGGATTTGGGGTAAATATAGAAAAAATTGTGTATTGGAAGGTTGGAAGAATGGAATATTGGAAGAATGGAATATTATTGGTGGATCCTGGGTTACCTTATGCATTGGACTTCATCACCAGCCGACAGGCTGGATTCCACCATTCCATCATTCCACTGTTCCATCATTCCATTCTTCCATTCTTCGGCTTACGAAAGGAATCCCAGCAGAATACCTGCCGCAACCGCACTCCCGATTACGCCGGCAACATTGGGTCCCATGGCGTGCATCAGCAAGTGGTTGGTTTTATCGTATTCAAGTCCTACAACCTGCGAAACCCGGGCACTGTCAGGCACCGCAGATACACCGGCATTCCCGATCAACGGATTCATCTTATTGCCTTCTTTCAGGAAAATGTTGATAATTTTAACAAACATAACGCCACCAAAGGTTGCAATAATAAATGAAGCAGCACCGAGGGCAAAAATACCGACTGATTTTGCAGTTAAAAAAGTTGTTGCCTGAGTTGAAGCACCTACAGTAAGCCCGATCAGAATGGTTACTATGTCAATCATTGGCCCTTTGGCAGTATCGGCCAGTCGTTTGGTTACACCACTTTCTTTGAGCAGGTTGCCAAAGAAAAGCATACCCAGCAGCGGCAAACCGGAAGGCACAATAAAACAGGTGAGCAACATTCCGATAATCGGGAACAATACCTTTTCAACCTTGGAGACACTTCGTGGTGGTTTCATCCGGATAAGGCGTTCCTTTTTAGTAGTCAGCAACCTCATAACCGGAGGTTGAATAACAGGAACAAGCGCCATATACGAATAAGCCGAAATTGCAATAGCACCCATTAGTTCGGGTGCGAGCTTAGATGAAAGGAAGATTGCAGTAGGGCCATCTGCACCGCCGATGATGGCAATGGCACCGGCTTCTGAGGGTGAAAATCCCAATAAGAGTGCAATTGCATAAGCGCCAAAGATTCCAAGTTGAGCAGCCGCACCAATCAACATCAGCTTTGGATTTGAAATCAGGGCTGAGAAATCCGTCATGGCACCAATCCCCAGGAAGATCAACGGTGGATAAATCCCCTGGAGAACACCAAAATACAGGTAATTAAGTACACTGCCCGATTCGTAAATACCAATCTTTAGACCTGGTAAAAATGCAATATTTCCTACCAGAATCCCAAATCCGATAGGAATAAGCAGCATTGGCTCATACTCTTTTGCAATGGCAAGATAAATAAAAGCAAGGCCGACACATATCATGATAATGTGGCCAGCCGTTACATTGGCAAAAGCAGTATATGTAAAAAACTGCTGAAGATGGTCTGTAATAAATGTCAGAAAATTTCCGGAATGTTCCATGCCTTAGTCTCCTATCACAATTAGAACATCGCCTTCCATTACTGAATCGCCCTTGCCAACTTTAAGGGTGATAACCTTTCCTTCTTTATCGGCATTGATGTTGTTTTCCATCTTCATGGCTTCAAGGGTCAATAGTTTCTGGCCAACCTTTACCGTATCGCCTTCACGAACATGTATTTCAAGTATAACTCCGGGCAGAGGAGATTTTATACTACCGGTTCCTTTAGGTGAACCAGGGCTTGATGTTTTGGCAATGCTGGGGGCCGAATCTGTGGATGGCACACTCACCGACCTGACAAGTCGTGGTGTCTTGGTCGTTTGCATAGCTTTCTCAACTTCAACTTTGTAAGTTGTTCCGTTTACTTCAATCTCGGCAACATTCTCTTCAATATTCTGAATATCAACCTCGTAAATATTGCCGTTTATGGTGAATTTATACTTTTTCATTCTTTTATTCTTTTTAGATGTTATCAGTACTTAAACAGAACCGGGCTAGCGCAGCTGATTGCGCAATCCATAAATCTTTGAACTCCAGGGTGAGTAGGTGCGGGAAACTTTTTTAATTGTAAGAATGGCTTCCTCATGATCATGCAGTTCGCTGATATACAGATACAATGCCATCGCAATAGCAGCATTTACCTCACCTGATATTTCAACTTCTGATGCGATCTCGGCAACTGCTTCTTTCGTGGGTTCTCTGCTGAACAACTTTTTGAAATTAATGCTGTAAAGTCTTTTGGTATTCTTAAAGACAATATACAAAAGTATCAATGCAGCAAAAACCACAGACATCGCGATCACCGCCATTCCTACTCCATAAGGATCCATTTCCACAAATTTCTCACCTGCAGAAACTATCGTACCGGTATAATTATTGGCCAGTGGCGTGGTTTTCTCAAGAAATCCCCATTCATGGTTTCCATCTGTTAACCTGCCAAATGATACATCAGGACTTTGTGGTCCGAACTTGATTGCATCAATTAAATTCTTGCCATTGCCTTCATAAATCGCCAGATAGTTCGTTTCGTCGAGTGTAAAATTCAAATGAAGAATTCCCCGGGTAGGAACATTGTCAGCATAAAATACCAGGTAATTCCGTGGGGGGATTTGTGTAATGGGATCACCTTTAGGAATATAATACTTGGTTGGATTAGCCGGATCGTTGGTAAGATACGAACCTCCGATATCAACCGTATTGTAAGCCGAATTAAACACTTCAAACCACGCGCAGTGCTGACCATAATCGTCAACATAATTTGAGTCATTGATGACCAGCAATTCGTTAATCCTGAGGTCGCGGGTGCTTTGAGCATATGTGTTACCGGCAAACAAACCAAGCACAAGCGCAATAAGAGCGCCTGAGAATCTGATTGTTTTATTACTTTTTATCATCTCTGCCGGATTATAAAGGAATGTTTGAATGTTTCTTCGGAGGATTCACATCTTTTTTTGTAGCAAGCGCCTGCAATGCCCTGATTACCCTAAAACGGGTGTTGCGTGGCTCAATCACATCATCAATATAACCATATTTGGCTGCATTGTATGGATTGGCAAATTTATCCTTGTATTCTTCTTCGCTTTTGCGGATAAATTCTTCACGTTCCTGGGGATCCGTAAATTCAGCCAGCTTCTTATTTTGCAACACCTCGATGGCACCTTTTGGTCCCATAACTGCAATTTCGGCTCCCGGCCATGCATAGTTGATGTCCCCGCGAAGGTGTTTCGAACTCATCACACAATAGGCTCCACCATAAGCCTTACGCAACACTATGGTAACCTTCGGAACTGTGGCTTCGCCGTAAGCATAAAGCAACTTGGCACCATGAATAATAATACCACCATATTCCTGCGCTGTCCCCGGAAGGAATCCCGGTACATCAACCAGGGTTAGAATGGGAATGTTGAAAGCATCACAGAACCTGACAAAACGGGCTGCCTTGCGTGAAGCATTGATATCAAGTACACCGGCAAGGTAGTTTGGCTGGTTTGCCACAATTCCGACACTCATACCGTTGAACCTGGCATATCCGGTTACAATATTTGGCGCAAAATGACGCTGAATTTCAAGAAACTCACCGCAATCCACAATTGAATGGATCACATCCTTAACATCATAAGGTTTGTTAGGATTGTCAGGAATAATATAATTCAGTGAATCTTCAAGCCTGTCAATCGGATCGGGACAGGTTGCCAAAGGTGGCTCCTCCAGGTTATTCTGAGGCAAAAAGCTCAGTAACTTACGAATCAGGGCAATTCCCTCTTTCTCATCATCGGCAACAAAATGCGATATTCCGGATTTTGAACCATGAACCATTGCTCCGCCAAGTTCTTCTTCTGTTACGATTTCACCCGTTACAGTTTTTACAACCTTCGGCCCTGTAACAAACATATTGCTGGTGCCCTTGCTCATCACAATGAAATCGGTGAGTGCAGGTGAATACACTGCCCCGCCTGCACATGGACCAAAAATGGCTGAAATCTGCGGAATAACCCCTGAAGCCAGGATATTGCGTTCAAATATCTCGGCATAACCGGCCAGACTGTTTACCCCTTCCTGAATACGGGCACCCCCTGAATCGTTGATGCCAATCAAAGGAGCCCCAACCTTCATCGCCTGATCCATCACCTTGCAGATTTTATTGGCAAAGGTTTCAGAAAGAGAACCACCGAAAACTGTGAAATCCTGCGAGAAAACATATACCACGCTGCCATCAACAGTCCCGTGGCCTGTCACCACACCATCGGACAAAAATTCCTGTTTTTCAAGACCGAAGTTGGTGCAACGGTGTGTTACAAACATGTCGAACTCTTCGAAACTGCCTTCATCAAGAAGAAGTTCGATGCGCTCACGTGCAGTTAATTTCCCTTTGGCGTGTTGTGAATCAATCCTTTTCTGACCGCCGCCCAGTTTAGCCAGTTCTCTCTTGTCGAGAAGTTCTTTAATCTTGTCTTCGAAAGCCATTTATTTTTGTTTTTGTGCGAAAAACAATAAGCCCGAAAGGGCTTTTTGCTGAAATCCCGCGGTGTTTGTTTATCTGGTATCTGTTTATTTGTTCTTGTTTTCGCAAAATTCTGTCAACACCCCGAATGTAGATTTCGGATGCAGAAATCCAATGTGTAGACCTTCAGCGCCCTTGCGAGGCTCTTTATCAATTAACTGTATTCCTTTCCCGGCTGTTTCTGCCAGGGCTTCCTCAAGATTCTCAACGGCAAAAGCCAGATGATGAATGCCTTCGCCCTTTTTCTCCAGAAACTTTCCAATGGGTCCCTCAGGATCGGTTGACTCAAGAAGCTCAATTTTTGTCTGCCCAACCATAAAAAATGCAGTTTTTACCCGCTGATCCTTAACTTCTTCGACGGCATAACAAGTTAATCCAAGTACATTTTCATAATACGGAATACTCTCTTCCAGGCTTTTAACAGCAATGCCAATGTGTTCTATATGTGTAGGTTTCATAGCTTGAAATTTTCGGCAAAAGTATATACTAATTTGTTCGTAATAAAGGTTTTTGCCGTTTTTATCTAAAACTTAACAATATATAATCAGTCTAATTAAGGTTTTGATTTTCACATACATACAATTATATATGTTGCTTATAACATACCTGTTGATAACTGCACACAGAGACGTAACAACACGTAAAAGAGACGTAACATGTTACGTCTCTTTTACGTGTTGTTTGTTAATGCCGGGGGTTTACCGAAAAATCAAAAATTCACCGGAAGGATCATGGTGGTTTTCACCGGTTTCCCATTTTGTTTCCCGGGTATCCAGGCCGGCATTGATTTCAAAAGGCGGATAACCTCTTCGTCGCAGCCATATCCCAGCGATTTCACAATTTTAATGTCCTGTATAGTTCCATCGGTACTCACCGTAAACTGAACAATAACTTTCCCCGAAATGTGATTTTTCAGCGCATCTTCCGGAACCATCAGGTTCAATTTCAGGAATTCTTTCAATGAATCTTCCCCGCCGGGAAATTCTGGCATGGATTCAACAACCTGAAATATTTCCGGTTCTCCGTTGGTTTCCTTTTCCTCCACTGAAGCATCCATGGTGGTTTCCATCCGGTTTGCCTTGGTTTTGGATACTCCGGATGACCCCGTCCCTACTGCATAATTACTTACACCCTGTGGAAGTGGAAGCGGCTGCCTGACGGTGGTAGAGGTGCCATTTATATTCCTGATTTCGCTGTCGATGGAAACAAACGAAGTATAGGCTGTGAGCAGGTTGTATTTCAGGCCCAACGCCATAACCTGTTCCTTAATTTTATCCGGAACACTTCCATAACTGTATGAATAATCATCGGTCATTCTTATCTGTTCGCGGGCCCACAGATATTTAAGTGACTGGTTTTCGGATGCGGGCATAACACCATCAACCTTGATTGTCTGAGTGAACAAACCGGCACCGTTCATGCCCGACAATAATATATTTCCAGATGGGGTGCCATGGTATTTTCCAAAAACCACTACCGGCCGGGAGGAAAAAACATCCGGAATTGATGATGGCTGCACATCATATGCATTAAAGCCCTTAAAGGTTAGTTCGATTTTGCTGAGTACGGGAGTGCTTATGTATTTTCTGAACTTTTCAGCCATCTCCTTTGCTTCCCTTTCCCCGGTAATCACAAATGCTTCCCCTGCACCCGCATGAGCAAGTCCTTCAATAAGAAAACGATTGACCGAAGAGCCAATGCCAAATGCAAAAAAACTTGCTTTATTCAGACTGGATTTCACCAGACCAAAGGCTTCCTTTTCAACCGTTACATAACCATCGGTGGCTATCACAAACGATCTGGCGAATTCACCATTGGACTCCATTGCCAGTGCCTTTCGAAGCGCAGGAAGCAATTCAGTGCCCCCGTTTCCACTCTGTGATTCAAGCATTCTCATAGCCTTGTTAATATTTTCCGGGGTTACTGAAACTGACTTTTCGGCAAACAGGTTGCTGCCACCGGCGAAAAAGAGGATGTTGAACCTGTCGGTTGACTTCAGCCCCTTCAGTAGATCTGAAATCAGCTTTTTTGAAACATCAAGAGGAAACCCGTACATCGATCCGGAAACATCCACAATAAATATATACTCCCTTGGCGGAATCGATTCCTGTTTTACAACATCGGGGGGTTGAATGGTAGCCATAAAGAAATTTTCATTCCCATCGCTGTATAGCCAAAGGCCACTCTCAATTTCATCGCCACCCAGTCTGTACTGAAGAATGAAATCACGGTTGCCGCCCTGAAGTTCACTTCCATCAAGTTTTACGGCTGCAGTTTTTTTGTCTTTATAATCCACTTTAACATTGTGTGACGGACATCTTACATTTCTCAGCGGAATTCCTGAAGTAATGTTGCATTCAAGTTGAAAGGTGTAAGCCGGAAGTTCACCTTCATTTAAGTAGGGATTGGCATTCCATTCAGGTACCCGGTTCACGTTTTCGCTGCCTCCTGAATATCGGGGTCCGACAACTGTGGGGTATACGAACTCATAAATACCATCTGTGGGAACAAGATTCTCGGTGTACTGCAATTCTACCTCTACCAGGTCGCCTGGCATAATGTTGCCGACACTCATCTGAAAAACATTGGGACGATGCTGTTCGAGCAATGAAGCCGAACGGCCATCGCTGACTGCCTGTGCATAATCATTCCGTGCTTTTTCACGCTCCTCGATTTTTGCAACTATGGTCCGCTCGCCAATTTTCATTTTCATGGCGTGCACGGCAGCGCGGGTTGAACCCGGAAAAACATATACCGCTTCTATTGCTTGTTTCCCGTTATTCTGATATACCTGTTTTATGGTTACGTGGGCTATTACACCCGCAATCTGAACACCGGCTGAAGTAGATTTCAGTGGCAGTGTTTCAGATGCCACCCCGTTCAATGTTTCAAAATAGGGCACATCCGGCCGGTCAGGCATTGTTTCCTGACTTAAAGCGCAATTTGCTGCTCCGATTGAGAAAATGGCAGTAATTCCTGCTAAGTTGAGGCGCAATAGCCTCAGGGTTCTGTTTAGTTTCATGGCAGTTGAGATTTGTAATTATTGGATAAATATTTATTATGTGGACATGAGCAGGGCTCCACCGTGGTAACTCCGGCGTATTATATATGAGAAGAAATAAAAGGATTCGTGTTATAAAGAAGGCTTTTCGGTAACCTGCAACCTAAAAGCCTTCTAATTATAACTGTTTGATTGAGCCGGACTCTTAATTAACCAGAGTAAACTTAACTGGCAGATTCATCCGCACCCTCACCGGTTTGCCGCGTTGTTTACCGGGAGTCCATGTGGGCATTTCACTTACAACCCTAACAGCCTCTTCGGTACATCCACCGGCCACGCTGCGGAGAACAGCTATCGAGGAAACACTTCCGTCGGTCTCAATGATGAAGGTAACATATACAATCCCGGATATACCTGCTTCACGGGCTGCTGTCGGATAACTTGTATTTGTTGAGAGATATTTCATCAGTGCGGCATCTCCGCCGGGAAAGAGGGGCATATCCTCAGCCACATAGAATATCTCGGGGTCCTGAGCTTCGGGTTCATCGGGGAGCACTTCTGGCATTTTGTAAGGCTCAATCTTTCCCCCCGGATCAATCTCAATGTTGATTTCGATTTCGGGAAAATCATCCGTGGTTTTATCCACAACATTAAAAATTGTTGTAGCCGGAGGTTTGGGTAGTTCCGGCTTCTTTTCTTTGAAAATCTCAATAAAATCGTCATCGGGTTCAAAACCCGTCCGTGGAGGAAGTACTGTATTCCCGTAATCGGGGGTTTTCCATTCGAAAGCGACAAGGGAGGCGCTGATGGCAATGATTAAACCTAATTGTAAAAAGACCGGGCGTTTGCGCTCAAGGTCGGCTCTGTTGGTTTTCCGTGGTTCCATGGCTTTGAAGTTGAGAAGTGAGAATTGATTTTATGTTGAAGATGCATAAAGCATCCGGTTTCCATAAGCCAATGAAAAAAATTCTCTCAATCAATCATTCCTGCTAAAATTTCCTCTTTAGTAACGGGTAATCCCCGGAATCCCTTGTAATACTAACGCTCAGCGCATGATCAATATTGCAGCCCGATCATTCATTTAAAACCCGGGATTCTGATATTCGGCATGCATACTTTCTGAAAACCATTTTCGTTTATATGTCAGGGAACTAATTGTTGTATACCTTCCTGCAATTATTATATTTGTCTGATAGTAATTACTGCCCGATGCCCAACCCATTATTGGATGGAAAGCCAGGTGACCACCTGAGCGATGAAGAACTGGTTCAGTTTTTTCGTCAATCGGGCGACCGTGAAGCGATCGGCATATTATTCAGGCGGTATTCCCATCTGGTACTCGGGGTATGTTACAAATACCTGCATGAACGCGAGTTGGCACGCGATACAGCAATGGGAGTTTTTGAAAGCTTATTTACTTCCCTGAAAAAATACGAGGTGTATAATTTCAAATCCTGGCTCTTCACGGTAACAAAAAGTCATTGCGCCCAAACTCTGCGTGAACAGAAGAAAGAAGCAGGCACCATCAGATGGGAAGAAAATCTGTTGGTAGAAGTTATGGAAAATGGCGGTTTTTCGCATCTAACCCCTGAAGATGAAACCGAAGAAAGGATCAGAAGGCTTCATCTGGCCGTTACTGATTTGTCGCCGGGACAGCAGCAGTGTATCCTGCTGTTTTATTTCGACGGAAAAACATATCAGCAGATTACAGAAACCACCGGTTTAAGTCTGAATGAAGTCAAAAGCTTTATTCAGAACGGGAAGAGAAATCTTAAAATCATTTTGGAAAAAACCTTTTACAATTAAAAATGGATTTCGAGCGGGAACATAACCTATTTTCACCTTCCGGATGCCTTACAGAGGACAGCCTGCTGCTGTACAAGCTGGGGATGCTTCCTGAGGATGATATTGCCCGTATTGATAGCCATCTTGAATCATGCGAACTGTGCGCTGCTGCCGTTGAAGGCTATGGAATGGCCGATGCGGCATTGTTTTCTGAGGATGTTGAAATGCTCAACCTCGAAAGCACTAAAATGGCCGGAAGGGAGGAATTTCAGGAACCGGTATTAACAGGAACTGTCGGATTTGAAGGACCCCGGTTCCCCAGGCTGAGCCAGGAAGAAATCAGGGATTTTACCAAAAGAATTAAAGCGACGGCTCCCGGGCCGGCAACAGTAAAACCTGAACCGGCCAGGACATCCTTTCTGCGCAGGTACCGGACGGAGTTGATTGCCGCTGTATTGCTTTTACTCATCGGATTTGGCAGCAGGCAGGTATATCTGCAACTTAAACACAACGAAAATAACAGAATTACTGCTGTTAAAACTCCGGATTCTGAAATGATACTGGCAGAGACGGCGGATCAGGTTTCACCGGAATTACAAGTATTACCAGGCAATAAGAGTATTAACCCGCCCCCTGAAAAGAAAGCTCCTGAACTGATCATTGTGGAAAACGATGTTTATGATACTGAGAGGTCAGTTTTATCCGAATTGTCTATACCCGTTGAGGATGATAAAAATGCAATTCCCGGTGTGGAGGAAGGTGTCCCATCAGTATCTCCTGAAAGCCAGCGGGAAACAGAAATATCCTCAGATAGTTTCGTCATTAAAGAGGCTCAATCGGCTTCTTATGCCAATAAGCCAGCTGATTTAAAAGCTCCTTTGGGCAAAAATGAGTCGGTGGCTACCGGGAAATCTAAAACTGGTAATAAAAGAAGCGAGGCAAATGAAGAAGAAGTTGCCGAAGCAGAGATTTTTACAGTTGTGGAAGAATCTCCACAGTTTCCAGGTGGTGATGATGCGCGCATAAGATTTTTAGCCGAAAATATCAATTATCCGCATGAAGCCCGTGAAGCTTCAATTCAGGGTACGGTGTATATATCTTTTGTTATTGAAATTGATGGAACCATTAATGATGTCAGGGTATTGAGAGGTATTGGCGGTGGTTGTGATGAAGAAGCCGTAAGGGTAATCCGGAACATGCCCCGGTGGTTGCCTGGAAAACAGCGGGGAAAACCGGTGAGAGTTCAATTCAACATGCCCATTAAATTTTCACTGGCAGGATAGTTGCTTAAAAAATTTAAGAAGGTTTTCCGGTAATACAATTTACTATATTTTTGCGGAAGACACACTCAGGGATAATTGACTGCACGTGTATGCAGTTTTATATAAATCTATAACCAGTGCTTTCCTTTTGTCTGAAAAGTTATTAAGTTTCGTACGGATCGTTCAAACTGAATCTGGTTGAAAATCGAAAAAATAATCTATGGAAATTAAACGCCTTCTTGTAGTCCTCATCACATTCATTGTGTTCTTGCCTTTCTATTCCGTAAAAGGGCAGATAAAAGAGACCAACACCCTGAGTGACACTGCCATAAACAATCTTCAACTTCAATTTGTTAAAGACGATTTCATCGCAGCCTCACTCGATAGTCTGGCCAATCTTAAGTATTTTGAAGGTTATGATTGCGCATCGGCATCTGAGATTGAAAACATTTTCGGGTTTTCATCGGGATTTGTCCCGGTGTATGCCGATTCTGTTTATTACAACAGGATAAAAAAGCTTGATGCGGCCACAACCATTGATCTTACATACAACCAATATGTGAGAGATTATATTGAGCTTTATGCAGTAAAGAAAAGAGCGCTCACCGAAAGGGTGATGGGATTGGCACAGATTTATTTCCCTCTGTTTGAAGAACACCTCGACCGGTATAATATGCCTCTTGAACTGAAATATCTCGCCATTGTTGAATCGGCATTGAATCCGGTAGCCAAATCACCGGTTGGTGCATCTGGTTTATGGCAGTTTATGTACGGGACAGGTAAGGCGTATGACCTGAAAGTAACCTCTTTGGTTGATGACCGGCGCGACCCCATAAAATCGACCATTGCAGCCTGTCAGCATATGAACGATCTATACAAGATGTATCACGACTGGTTGCTTGTTCTTGCAGCTTACAACTCAGGAGCAGGTAATGTTAACAAAGCCATCAGGCGTTCAGGCGGTAAGATGAATTTCTGGCAAATCCGGCCTTTCCTTCCCCTTGAAACACGCGGATATGTTCCTGCCTTTATTGCAGTAAATTATGTGATGAGTTATGCTGCCGAACACAACCTGAGACCGGTACAACCACGGTTTTATCACTATGAAATTGATACGGTAATCATAAAGGATGTTTTATCCTTCGGGCAAATCTCAAATATGCTTAATTTGCCTGTTGAAGAAATTCAATTCTTAAATCCATCCTTTAAAAACGGTATAATTCCCGCAACAAAAGGGAATACTTATACGCTCAGGCTTCAGAAAAAAAACATACCGGATTTTGTGAACAATGAGGCGCAATTGTATGCTTACCGCACACAATCGGAACTCGAAAGAGAGCAGGTGCTCAATATGATGAAAACAGTTACCCAGGCTGAATATCATAAAGTAAAAAAAGGCGAAACCCTTGCTTCTGTCGCAAAAAAATACCACTGTTCAAGCAGTGAGATCAAACGCTGGAACCGGTTAAAATCTACCAATCTCAAAATTGGTCAACGCCTGATTGTCAGACCGGAAAGTTCTCTGCCCATACAATTGGCTTCTTCGGATTCAAAAACTGCAACTGAAAAGGACACAACCTTAACCGGCAATGAGAAAGTAAACCGGTCTTCAGGCCAGGAGATTGCGAATAACGACACCAACAATACAGAAGTTAAAACGAAGGTTGTAAATAAATACCATAAGGTAAAATCCGGTGAATCGCTGGGCAAAATTGCCGATAAATACAATGTCTCTCTGACAAGTATTAAAAAATGGAATAAAATAAAAGGTTCAACAATACATCCGGGCGACAAGCTGATCGTCGGCAAAACTGAAGTTACTGATCAGATCGCTGAAAATGCCGCTGAAACCACACCGACAGCTAAACCAAAACAAAGCAGCAACAACCTTGATTTTATATATTATACTGTTCGTCAAGGCGATACACTCTGGAAAATAGCCCAGAAACACGATGGTTCAACTGTTGAGCAGATAAAGAAACTCAACAATATTTCCAATGAAAAATCACTTAAACCCGGGCAAAAAATTAAAGTTGCCGTAGTTTCCTAAACGGATAAGACTGATTGCAACCAATGGAATAAAAGATTGCTATTCAGAAGGCCGTGGACTTTTTAAAACAGTCCCGGCTTTTTTTGTTTTTACATGCCTGAATAATAAAGAACCGGTATATTTGTTATTAATTTAAACCGAACTTTATCATGAAACAACACAGAAGTATCCCCGGCATATTTATGCTTTTGCTATCTGTTCCTTTAATTCTGACATCATGTGCCGGCGATGAAAAACCGGTAAAGGCAGGATCAACAGGTAAACCTTCAGAAATCCTGATGGTAGCAGAAAAGGCATTGTGGAAAAGTTCGGCCGGGGACTCGGTTCGTTCATATTTTGCCGGACCGGCATTGGGGCTGCCTCAACCAGAACCACTCTATAAACTTGCCCAGGTTGAAGAGGATGAATTTAACCGCTTGCTTCAGTCGCACCGGAATATTTTTATCATGGAAATTGATAGTAGCTTTAAGGAACCATTGGTTGAAATACGGGCCGATATCTGGGCTGCCCCCCAGCGGGTAGTTAAAATTACGGCTCCATCTATTGAGACTCTGAAAAGCAGTTTTTCTGAGAAAAAAACAGAAATTCTTAATCTCTTCGATAATGCGGAAGTAGAAAGACTTCAAAAACTCTATTCAAGGTCAATAAATCTTAAAGCTTATGAGTTAATTCAGAAGAAATTTAATCTTTCGATGAAGGTTCCTGCTGATTATTATGTTGCGGTAAACAAGGAGAACTTCCTGTGGTTGAGGCGTGAGGCAAACAGATTGAGCCAGGGTTTGATCATCTATACGTATCCATACACCGATACCATTGCTTTTAATCCCCGAAAAATCCAATCCATTCGAAATCAGTTCACTGAATTGTATGTACCTGGCCCCAGCGACAGCTCTTATATGGTAATTGCCGATGAATTCATCTCTCCACTGAGCAGAACCCTAAGCCTCAAAAATGAGCTGGCCATCGAAATGCGTGGCCTGTGGGAAGTTAGAAAAGATTTTATGGGCGGGCCTTTCATCAGTTATACTTTCGTTGACAAGAAAAACAATATGGTTGTGACACTTGACGGGTACGTTTATGCCCCCAATGAGGAGAAAAGAGATCTGGTGAAACAGGTGCAGTCTATTCTGCTGTCATACGAATTCATTGATAAATAACCAATTATAAACGCCGTGCAAATTTTTTATAAAAAATTTGCACGGCGTTCTTTTTTGTTATACTTTTGACCATCCGGTTAAACCAACTATTTAAACCAATCGGATAAAATCTAAATGACTGGATTAGATACAAATACTGAAGATATAATTTTAAAAGCAGCCCGGAAAGTTTTCACCCATAAAGGATTTGATGGGGCCAGGATGCAGGAGATTGCCGATGAAGCCGGCATTAACAAAGCGCTTTTGCATTATTATTTCAGGAGTAAGGATAAATTGTTTGAAGCCATATTCGTAGAGGTGCTGAATACTGTATTTCCAAAAATAATTGCTGTTTTGATGTCGCCGGTTTCACTTTTCGAAAAAATTGAAAAGGTCAGCTTCAATTACATTGAGATGCTGAAAAAAAATCCTGATCTGGCAATATTTGTATTCCACGAAATCAGCAGAAATCCGATACGGCTTGTAGGAAATTTCAAGAATGCAGGTGCTGACTTTAATATCATCAAAATTCAGATTGAAGAGGAGGTAAAAGCCGGGAATATGTACCCCATTAAGGCAGAACATCTGATAGCCAATCTTATAAGTATGTGTGTATTCCCCTTTATAGCCAGGCCGGTCTTTATGGGGATGGCAGGTATGGATAATGATGCCTATGATCAATTTCTAGAAGAAAGAAAGCAGATTATTCCTCAGACAATCATCACTGCAATAAAAACCAGGAAATGAAGATAATAATCAAAAGTGTTATCGCACTGATTTTGGTTTCCGGAAATGTTAGTGCCCAGTTATCTGGTCAGCTAACGCTGGATTCGTGTTACAAATTGGCATTAGCGCACAACCCGCTTTCCAGGCAGGGGTCGCTTTATAATGAATCCTACCAGTTGCAGGAATCAGCACTAAATGATAATTACCTGCCACAGGTTTCGGTTGGCGGGCAGTTGAGCTGGCAGAGCGATGTCACCGCATTGCCCATCAATATTCCCAACATGGTTATCCCTTCGCTTGATAAGGACAGCTACAAATTGAACCTGGATGTTAACCAGTTGATCTGGGATGGAGGCCTGACCAGGAAGCAGAAAGAACTCGAAAAGGCAGGACTCCTTGTAAACATGCAATCGGTTGATGCTGAAAATTATCGCCTTCGGGAAACTGTTAATCAGGTGTATTTCAGCATTCTCCTGATTCAGGAAAATGTGAACCTGATCAAATTAAGTATGTCGGAAGTACAGTCCCGGCTTGGAACGATCAGGGCGGGCGTTTCCAACGGAATGATATTGCAGTCGAATGCCGAAGTGCTCGATGCAGAAATCATCAGGCTTGAACAAATGCTCACAGAATTGGTACACTCAAGGGATGCTGCCATTTTCAGGCTGGGTGAACTCACCGGGCAGAATTTTGGCCCTGACCTGGAATTGGGACAACCTGTTTTCGACAGCCTTCCGCAGATGAATACCCGTCTAAGACCTGAATATCATTTGCTAGAACTTCAACAGGAGAAAATCAGTGTACTGCAAAATATGACAGGGCTGAAGGTTATGCCCCGGATAACAGCCTTCGGAACCATCGGGTATGGTAAGCCCGGATTAAATATGTTGTCGAACAGTTTTGATGCCTTTGCCATGGCCGGAGCACGTTTTTCATGGACCCTCTGGAATTGGAACCAACACAAAAAAGAGTCTGAAATCATCGGGATTCAGAAAGAGGTAATTGAAACCCAGAAAGAAAACTTCGAAAGAAACCAGCGGATCCTGTTGAATAACCTCAATCAGGAAATTTTAAAGACCGAAACCCTGATCGCGGCAGACCATCGCATCCTAAAATTGCGCGAATCCATTGAAAAATCGGCAGGTGCACAATTAAACCAGGGAATCATCACTTCTTCTGAATATCTGACTGAACAAAATGCGCAAACACAGGCGCGTTTCAATATGAGCCTGCATAAACTGCAGCTGCAATACGCCAGGCTTAACTTCATAGCAACCATAGGGCTGCTGAAATGAAAACAAGAAAATAACGTCATTAAAATCACCGGTAAAATGAAAGCAATACCTACAATAATACTTATGATGATGATTACAGGTCTTTTGGTTTCGTGTAAACAAAACAATGTTGCATCAGATGCCTACGGCAACTTTGAGGCTGTTGAAACGACCATCTCAAGCGAAGCCAATGGCCGGATTATCTGGCTGGACGTTACGGAAGGGCAAATACTTATGCGGGGCGATACCGTCGGCCTGATCGATACGACAGACCTGCATTATAAAAAGCTGCAGTTACAGTCTCAGAAGTCGGCAGTGGGAAGCCGTTCGGCAAGCGTTAACGCCCAGGCAGCTGTATACAATCAGCAAAAAGCCAACCTGAACAATGATCTCAGGCGAATTGAAAACCTGGTAAAAGATCAGGCTGCAACCCCAAAACAACTTGATGATGTAACTGGTTCGATACGGGTAATTGAGCAGCAGATTCTCAGTGTTAAAACGCAGCTTGCAGCCATTGCCGATGAAATGAAAGCCATTGATGCACAGATTTCTCAGGTGGATGAAGCTTTGAAAAGATGTTATCTTTCGAATCCGGTTGAAGGAACTGTGCTGGCCCGCTATGCCGAAACAGGCGAAGTAACGGCATTCGGGAAACCTCTTTACAAGATTGCAGATCTGAAAACCATGGATCTCCGGGTTTATATCAGTGGGGATATGCTTTCGGAAGTAAAAACCGGACAGAAAGCAAAAGTAATGATTGATGCCGCGAAAGGGCTGAGTGAACTGGAAGGTGTTGTAACCTGGGTATCGCCGACAGCAGAGTTTACGCCAAAAATCATTCAGACACGAGAGGAACGGGTGAACCTGGTTTACGCTGTAAAATTGAGCGTTGTGAACGATGGCCGTTTGAAAATCGCTATGCCCGCCGAGGTTATTTTCGTCAAATAAGAGTATCTTCGACACATATTCACAAAATAAACTATGTAAACATGAAACAGACTCTAATTTTGGTAATTATGAGCATTACAATGGTTTTTCCATCGGTGGCCAGAGCACAGGCCGGAAAAGCGGATCGCATTGCAGGCTTTTATCTTACTTACGATGATGAAACAGGTAAGGAAAAATCTCAGGTTAAAATCCACAAAGCCAGCAATGGTAAATACGTGGGTGAAATCGTCTGGCTGAAAGAACCCAAAGAGACCAATGGCAAAGAAAAGCTTGACAAGAACAACCCGGATACAAAGCTTCAGTCACGCAAGGTTATGGGATTGCAGATCTTAAAGGATTTTACCTACGATGCCGACGAAGATGAATGGAGTGAAGGTACCATCTACAATCCGAGCAGTGGCAAAACGTACAACTGCTACATGAAATTTGAAAGCGGAAAGTCACTGAAGATCAGGGGTTATATCGGTGCAGCCTGGATGGGTCTTGGCAAAACAGCTGTCTGGACAAAAGAAGAGACCATCAGGAAATAACCAGCAAAATGTCAGAATACGCCATACGTTGTGAAGGGTTAGGCAAGCAATACGGGAAAACGCAGGCCCTTGACGACTTATGCTTTTCAGTTAAAAGGGGAGAGATTTTCGGCTTTATCGGTCCCGACGGAGCCGGGAAGACTTCCCTTTTCCGCATTCTGACTACGTTGTTGTTGCCCGATACCGGCACGGCCATCGTTGAAGGGTATGATGTTGTAAAGGACTACAAAGCTTTGAGAAAAATTCTGGGCTATATGCCGGGCAAATTTTCTCTTTATCAGGATCTTACCGTGGAGGAAAATCTGAACTTCTTCGCCGGAATTTTCAATGCCGATATCAGGGAAAATTATTATCTGATCAAAGATATATACGACCAGATTGCCCCTTTTGCCAAACGGCGGGCCGGCAAACTCTCCGGTGGTATGAAACAGAAACTGGCCTTGTCATGCGCTTTAATCCACAAACCGGTAGTTCTGGTACTTGACGAACCGACCACCGGGGTAGATGCGGTTTCCCGCCGCGAATTCTGGGAGATGCTGATCCGGCTTAAAAAGGAAGGGATTACCATCATTGTTGCGACCCCATACATGGACGAGGCCATTCTTTGCGACCGTGTCGCACTCATACAGCATGGGAAAATTCTGGCTACCGACACTCCGGTTGCAATTACACAAGCATATCCCAGACAGCTTTTCAGAATCAGGAGCAACAACACCTTAGGCCTTATCCGGCAATTGAAAGAACATCCTGAAATTCAGAGTGCCGATATGTTTGGTGAATTTGTGCATGCAAGTGCTGAACCGGGCAAACTTGATCCGGCAGAGATCCGGACTTTTCTTGAACAGGCCGGCCTTGGACAGACAGAAGTAAGTATAGCCACTCCGGGTATAGAGGACTGTTTCATCGATCTTATGCGAAAAGAGAATGAATAAAGTATTTCCTGATATACCGGCATTGAATACCAGTGAATTTGCCATTGAGGCGGAGGAAATGGTAAAGAAATTCGGCAGTTTTGTAGCCAACGATCACCTTAATTTTTCTGTTTCCAGGGGGGAAATCTTCGGATTTCTTGGCGCCAATGGTGCCGGTAAAACTACTGCCATCAGAATCCTGTGCGGATTGTCAAAACCGACTTCCGGCAAAATCAGGGTTGCCGGCTACGATGTTTTCACCCAAACAGAAAAGATCAAAAAGCGCATAGGGTACATGAGCCAGCGGTTTTCCCTTTATGAAGATCTTACGGTTTCGGAAAATTTCAGGTTTTACGGAGCCATCTATGGCATGCGCCGGGCTAACATAAAGGAGAAAACCAGGGAAATGCTCAACCGGCTGGGAATTACCGAACTTGAAAACACGGTGATCGCTTCCCTGCCTTTGGGAATTCGCCAGAAACTGGCTTTCTCGGTAGCGATCATGCATACCCCTGAAATTGTATTTCTAGATGAGCCTACCGGTGGGGTGGATCCAATTACCCGCCGGCAGTTCTGGGAAATGATTTACGAGGCCGCGGCATCCGGGATCACCGTTTTTGTTACGACACATTATATGGATGAGGCCGAATACTGCAACCGGGTTTCGATCATGGTTGACGGAAAAATAGAAGCATTGGATACGCCGGCAAATCTGAAAATGCAGTACGATGCAGCAAGTATGAATGACGTGTTCTTAAAGCTGGCCCGACGTTCAGTGAAGAGTGAAAAGTGAAGAGTGAAAAGTGAAGAGATGAGTTGTGAGTAGTGAGTAGTGAGTAGTGAGTGAAAAAAGTGAAAAGTGAAGAGTGAAAAGTGAAAAGATGAGTGAGAGATGAAATATGAGGAGTGAGAGATGAAAATAAACCTAACAGGTTTTCTTTTCTTCCAACCTGTTAGGTTTTAAAAGAAACATGAAATGTGAAGTGGATTTTGAAGAAAGTGAACAGTGAAGAAAGGGAAGAGATGAGTGAGAGATGAAATATGAGGAG
The DNA here is from genome assembly GCA_016709025.1 of Bacteroidales bacterium. Lineage (GTDB taxonomy): Bacteria > Bacteroidota > Bacteroidia > Bacteroidales > Lentimicrobiaceae > Lentimicrobium. Next base: position 98,319 of record JADJEQ010000015.1, read on the forward strand.
TGAGGAGAAAAAAAGGTAAACCTGTTAGGTTTAAAAAATGAAATGTGAAGTGGATTTTGAAGAAAGCGAAGTAAATGGCCAGTTATCAAGGCATACCAACAACCTATTATGAAACGGTTTGTAATTAAAGAATTCCTTCACATATTCCGGGATGTTCGTTCAATGGTCATCCTTTTCGGGATGCCCCTCGTACAGGTGCTACTCTTCGGATTTGCGATTACCAACGAGGTGAAGGATGTGAAAGTTTCAGTTGTTGACCCTTCTCACGATCAGGTTACTACGGCAATCAGACAAAAGCTTTTTGCTTCCGGCTATTTCCTTCAGGGAGAGATTCTTAATTCGCAGGGAGAGGTTGAAGATAGTTTCCGTAAAGGCAGAAATAAAATGGTCGTGGTTTTTGAAGACAACTTTGCCAGAAAACTTGAAAGGGGCGAAAAGCCCACCATTCAGCTGATTGCAGATGCTTCCGACCCCAACACAGCCAACCTGCTGGTGAGCTATGCAAACGGAATTATCTCGGCATACAACCAATCCATGGTAATTTCCACCAATGGTCCGGTTATAATACCGGAAATCAGGATGATGTACAACCCGGCATTGAAGAGTGTTTTCATGTTTGTGCCGGGTATCATCACCATTTTGCTGATGCTGGTTTCGGCCATGATGACATCCATATCAATTGCCAGGGAAAAGGAACTCGGCACGATGGAAGTTCTGCTGGTTTCGCCGTTAAAGCCTCTGCATATTATTGCCGGGAAAGTAATGCCCTACGTTTTGCTTTCATTTATTAACGCAATTACTATTCTGGTCCTGAGTTATTTCGTTTTTGGTGTCCCTGTAAAAGGCAGTCTTGGGCTACTGCTGGCCGAAAGTATCCTGTTTATCGTGCTGGCCCTGTCGCTGGGAATATTCATTTCCACGGTCAGCAACAATCAGCAAACAGCCATGATGCTTTCGATGTTTGCCCTGATGCTGCCAACCATTTTACTTTCAGGATTTATTTTTCCGGTCGAAAATATGCCGCTGGTGTTACAATGGTTCAGTGCCCTGATGCCTCCAAGGTGGTTTATCCTGATTATCAAATCAATCATGCTCAAGGGAACGGGCTTGGCCTACTTCTGGAAAGAAACCCTGATCCTGTTGCTGATGACTTGTGTGTTTATTCTTGCCAGCGTTAAAAAGTTCAAAATCAGACTTGCCTAAGATATTTCCACAACATGAGGACAATTTTCTACATAGTGCAGAAAGAGTTTTTGCAGGTGTTCCGCAACCGGATGATGTTGCCCATCATCTTTGTGATACCGGTTGTTCAACTGCTCATTCTATCCTATGCTGTTACCTTTGAAATCAAAAACATTAACCTATATGTTGTTGATAATGACAACAGTGTAAGTTCAAGAAGTCTCCTCGAACATTTCAGATCCTCACCCTTCTATCACATTGTTGGCCAGGGAGCCGACAGCAGGTCGGGAATGGAATTTATACAAAATGGGAAAGCCCACCAAATGCTGGTATTGTTACCCGGCTTTGAAAAGAACCTGGTTACGGGTACACCGGCACGGGTTCAGGTAATCAACGATGCCATCAACGGTAGTTCGGCAGCCCTGATGAGCGCTTATACAGTGTCAATCATCAATGAATACAATAAAGGCATAATTACAACTCTTCAGCCTGAAGCAGCATCAGCAATGGACGTTCGCTGGTCTTTCTGGTTCAACCCTGAGCTGGATTACAAAACCTACATGGTCCCCGGAATACTGGTGCTGCTGGTTACCATCATCGGCATGTTCCTTTCCGGGATGAATGTGGTACGTGAAAAAGAAATCGGCACGATAGAGCAGATCAATGTCACGCCAATCAAAAAATACCAGTTTATTGCAGGTAAACTGATTCCTTTCTGGATCATCGCCCTGTTTGAGTTGGCTTTGGGGCTGCTGGCAGCCCGTTTGATTTTTGATATACCGTTACTGGGCAATATTTTCCTCATTTTCTTCATTGCCTCAGTTTATCTTCTGGTTGTAATGGGCATCGGACTTTTTTTATCAACAGTTACCAACACCCAGCAGCAATCAATGTTCCTCTCGTGGTTTGTTTTGGTAATTTTTATTCTGATGAGCGGCTTATTCACGCCGGTTGAGAGTATGCCTCAGTGGGCCAGAAATTTGAATGTAGTGAATCCAATTGCCTATTTTATTGCAATGATCCGTATGGTGATGCTGAAAGGCTCTGGTATTCAGCATGTTTCGGACAAACTCGGAATTCTGTTCATTTACGGAATTGCAATGCTATCGCTGGCCGTTTGGCGATACAGGAAGACCAACTGACAAGTACAAAGCAAGTAAAAAGTATAAAGTCTAAAGTCTAAAGTATACTGACAGTAAGCTGTTATATACACCAACCTCAGAAATTATCCCGATTCAGTATTATTTCCCTGCCAGTTCCATTGGTCAGATGGTTATGTGATTACTTTCTTTTGGCACACCGTTTGTAAAAAGGTTTTACACTTCGTGTTAAAAGTCGTAACATGCTGTATAACCGGGGGTTCTATAAATGAATCATCAAACCGGCCAGTGATTAACCAACAACAACTGAATGCGCAGACGAATTATATATAACACCCTCAGTTTATTTATCCTGATGACTATCATGCTGGTACCTGTATCATGCTCGGTATCGTCAGGATCACAATTTTTAGGCGCCGATCAGGTTGGCGGTGTATTGAAAGACATTATCCGCCGTGGAAAGCTGGTTGCCCTTACCGACGATAACCCATTCAATTATTTTGAAATCAAAGGTGAATCAAGGGGCTATCAGTATGAGATGCTGAAAAGGTTTGCAAACAACCTGGGTGTTGAACTTGAAATTCTTGTTGAACCGGATTACCACAAAGCCTTACAATACCTGCAACAGCGCAGGGTGGATATTGTAGCCATGGAGATGCCGGTTATTACCGACCGCCGTTTCGCCATTGAGCAAACAGAGCCCCTTTTTATGACTCACCAGGTGCTTATTCAGCGAAAGCCCGATAACTGGCGCAAAATGCGCGATATGAAAACAGTAAAAGGGCATCTGATTACAGACCTCAGCCAGCTTGAAGGCAAAACCATCTCCTTGTCGGCATTGTCGCGAAAACAGTATTATCTGTCTGATCTGCAAAATGCAACCAGTAATCACATCGGGATTAATACCAGTTCGCAAAAAAATGTTGGGAACCTGATCGAGGACGTGCTAAGCGGAGAGGTAGAATATACCATTGCTTTTGAAAACACTGCGAATGCATATTCATTGATATACAATGACCTTGATGTCAGCACAACTACCAGTCCTGAGATTGGTGTTAGCTGGGCTGTAAGGAAAGGCTCTGTTAATCTGCGTGAAGCCATCAATCAGTGGATTGAAAATAACCGCGACAGCCGGGAATTCAAATATCAGTATACCAAATATTTTGAGAACCCCCGTTATGTGCATTTGGCATTGGGTAAACCATTACAGAATAAAGCCATTTCTGATTATGATGACGTTATCAGGCAGATGAGTACCAGCATCAACTGGGATTGGCGACTTTTATCAGCCCTGATTTACAGGGAATCAAAATTCCGTACGGATGTTAAGTCGCGGGTCGGGGCCTTTGGTCTTATGCAACTTATGCCGTCGACTGCCCGTAGATTTGGGGTGCATGAAGGTTCTGCACCACACGAACAGATTGCTGCCGGAGTGAGGTTGATCAAATATCTCGACAACGCCCTGAAAAGTAAAGTCCCCGATCCTGAAGAACGGAAGAAATTTATACTGGCAGCCTACAACATCGGACTGGCTCATGTTCTGGACGCATACAATCTTGCCGGGAAACTCGATAAAAATCCAATGATCTGGGATGACAATGTAGAGTATTGTCTGCTTGCCAAATCACAGCCTGAATTTTATAACGATCCCATAGTGAAATACGGGAAGGTAAGTGGAAAGGAAACCCAGCGTTTTGTGAACGACGTGCTCGAAAGATACGATCACTATAAGACAGTGGCAGTAAACTAAAATATCCTCCCTAGCGGGAATTCATTATATCTTCACTGATCAGCCGGCATGTCCGGCTGATTGTTTTTTCGATGGAAGTGAATTCAAAGTTGAGGGTGCAGTGTAACTTCTTAGTGGCATAATAGAAGCTCCCTTTTGAAGTTCTGGCTGTTTCACGGGTAATAAGCGGTTTTGCTCCGGTGATTTTGCTCCTTAGCCATTCCAATCGCCATACAATATTCAATGCAGGACCAGGGACTGCAAACCGGGGTTGGGTTTTGCCAAATTCACGGGCGATCATGGAGAAAATCTCCCGGTAACTGAAATCACCTCCGGAAACCACAAAGCGTTCGTTCTGTACATTGCTTTCCATCAGCCCAATCATTGCCCTTACCACATCCTGCACATCCACAAAACCATTGATCCCTTTGCCATAGAACCATGAATTGCGATAAATGGTGGAAAACATTTTTGTACTACCTCTATTCGAATCCCCGTATCCAAGAATAACGGAAGGGTTGACAATAACCGCTTTCAATCCTTCAGCAGTTCCACGCCATACTTCCCTTTCTCCTGCATATTTACTCAGAGAGTATTTTGAGTTGTAGGAGCTGGTTTTGAATTGCGATTTTTCATCGATGATGTCGCTGTTTTCTGTCCGGCCCAGGGAAGCGATGGAACTCACATGGCAAAGTTTGTCTACCCCTGCTTCCAGGGCTGCATTCACTACATTGGCGGTACCATCCACATTGATCTTCATCATCAGGTCACGGTCGACGGGGTCAAAAGAGACAATGGCCGCACAATGATAGACTTTTTGTACCCCTTTCATGGCATCGGCCAGAGAGAAATAATCCAGCACGTCGCCTTCCACCCATTCAATTCTGTTGATAAGGGAATCTGGATCAACACCCAGGCTTTTGAAAATTTTACGGGTATGGTTCAGGCTTTGGGGATTGTGTAAAATTGCCCTAACCGGTTCTTCTGCCTTCAGTAAATCATATAACAAATAAGAACCGACCAGCCCGGTGGCGCCTGTAACGAGTATCATGGTGCAAAGCTATGAAATTACTCCCGGAGAATTGCGGATTGGCGATTGCGGATTGCGGATTTAAATGATTTTGAATTTATCTTCAATTCCTGGTTACAGAGAAAATGCTTCTCATCCACACTCAGATTGAGAACAATGAATATGGATCGGTTGCCAGAAATTCTTCAATAGGAATCCCATCCGTACCAATAATAAAGCTGGCCTGAGGCTGAAACATCGATTCAAATTTGCTAAGGCCAGAGTTTTTACTGTCTTTCCCGGTTTTTACTTCAATAGCAATGAGCCTTCCGGCACTTTCCAGGACGAAATCAACTTCGTAATTATTCTCATTCCAGTAATATAGATTGTACTTTTTATTCAACGACGAATTCAGCAAGTGAGCACCTATTGCAGACTCAGCATATCGTCCCATTTCTTTCGGTTCGTTGGCAATTTCTGAATATTTTTTATAGGATTGGGCACTTAGCAAAGCATTGTTAAATACCTGAAACTTCGGGCGTGAGGCCCTTTTGCGAATGATATCACCAGCGAATTTTTCGAGTCCGGTTAGCAGTCCTGCCCCCTCCAATAAGGAAAGATAATTTGACAATGTAGTCAGATTTCCCTTTTCCTGTAGTTCACCCTGAATTTTATTTAAGGCAATAATCTGTGCTGAATAGGTACAACCAATTTCGAAAAGACGTTTCAACAGGGCTGGTTTATCAACACGCGTGAGCATTAGAACGTCTTTAGAAATACTCGTTTCAATGAGTGAATCTTTAATATATGCTTTCCATCTAAATTCATCTTCAATCAGGGAAGCAGAACCCGGATATCCACCAAACCAGATATATTGCATAACATTCCACCCGAAAGCATCCCGCATTTCTGAAAATGCCCAATGGGTTAAATAAGTTGTTTCAAAGCGACCTGCCAATGATTCGGTGAGGCCCTTCTGAATAAGTAAACGAGATGAGCCCAGGATAATGACCTTTAAATTGCGCGCTGCCATCGAATCCTCATCCCATTCCTTCTTGACTGCTTCGCTCCAGTTTTCTATTTTCTGAATCTCATCAATGATTAACAGGAATTCATCCTGACCCGAAAGGGCAAATTTTCGCCGGGCCTCATTCCACGAATTTCTTACCCAGCTCCGGTCTGCCGCCGGAACATTATCTGCGCTAACCACGAACGACTCAAATGGTAATTGCTTAGACAACTGCAAAACCATGGTTGTTTTACCAACCTGCCTTGGACCAAAAACCACCTGAACAAAATTCCGTGGTTCAATAATTCGTTGCTTAAGTTGCTGTAAATCTTTTCTTTCGTACATGTTTACATTTTTATTTAGCAATAGCTAATAAATTATTTAGGCAAAGCTAATAAATTTTTGTTGAGAATTTAAATTGCTTCTGGAAATTCAGGCTTTTATTCCTTTTCGGGCTAACAATATCCTCTTCTTTGGACTGCTTGAACAATTCACTGCTTAGCCGTACCTTTGCAAAAAATGATTCTATGAATTTTGTTGAAGAGTTGCAATGGCGTGGCATGATCCATACGATCATGCCAGGAACTGAAGAACAGTTACAGAAAGAAATGATATCGGCTTACGTGGGAATTGACCCGACTGCCGACTCCCTTCATATTGGCCACCTGGTCGGGGTGATGATGCTGAAACACCTGCAACGATGCGGCCATAAGCCCATTGTGCTGGTTGGCGGGGCTACCGGCATGATCGGCGACCCATCGGGCAAATCGGAAGAGCGCAACCTGCTCGATGAAGCCACCCTGCGCCATAACCAGGAATGCCTGAAAACCCAGTTGATGAAGCTGCTCGACTTTGACACCTCCGATGCCAACAAGGCCGAAATGGTCAACAACTACGACTGGATGAAAGAGTTCAGTTTCCTGGACTTTATCCGCGACATCGGCAAGCACATCACGGTGAATTATATGATGGCCAAGGATTCGGTAAAAAAACGTCTGACCGGTGAAGCCGGCGATGGCATGTCGTTTACCGAATTCACCTATCAGTTGGTTCAGGGTTACGATTTTCTGCACCTATACCAGCACAATAACTGCAAGTTGCAGATGGGTGGCTCCGACCAGTGGGGTAACATTACCACCGGCACCGAACTGATCCGCCGTAAGACCGGGGATGAGGCTTTTGCCCTCACCTGCCCGCTGATTACCAAAGCCGATGGCGGCAAATTCGGGAAAACCGAAACCGGCAATGTATGGCTTGATCCTGCAAGGACTTCTCCCTATAAATTCTACCAGTTCTGGCTGAATACCTCCGATGCCGATGCCGAAAAGTACATCCGCATCTTCACCCTTTACGGAAAAGAGGAAATAGACGCCATGGTTGCTGAGCATCTCACCGCGCCCCACCTGCGCGTATTGCAGAAAGCCCTCGCCAAAGACATTACCATCAGGGTACATTCTGAATCCGACTACGATTCAGCCCTTGAAGCCTCTGAAATTCTCTTCGGCAAAGGTACCGCCGAAGCCTTGCACAAACTTGATGAAGAAACTTTATTGTCCGTTTTTGAAGGAGTTCCGCAATTTGATATCAGCCTAACTGAACTTCAGGAAGGGATAGGCATTGTAGAGCTGGTTGCCGAGAAAACAGCCATTTTCCCCTCCAAAGGCGAAGCACGTCGTATGTTGAAAGATGGTGGTGTACAGGTAAACAAAGCCAAAGTCGGCGAGGATTTTACGGCAAATGCTTCACACCTGCTCAGTGGGAAATATATGCTTGTGCAGAAGGGGAAGAAGAATTATTATCTGCTGATAGCCCGGTAGAATTGCGGATTGCGGATTGCGGATTGCGGATTTTTGAGGTCGGAAGTCAGAGGTCGGAAGTCGGAGGCCGGTACCCGGATGGTTTCGGCTCCGCTCAACCACCGGGGTGTTTTTTAACACATGCCTCCCCACCTTTTTGCATTTGAAGTAGGATTGCCGGAGGTTGGAAGTCTGAAGTAAGAGGTAGGAAGTAAGAAGTAAGAAATTAGTATTATAACTTTTTACTTTAACTTTAAGCTTGAATTTTCCCCTTGTCTCCCCGTCCCCTTGTCTCTTTGTCTTTTTCTTAGTGGCAGGAATTTAACCAATAATAGTGCGTCCCTCGTCCCCATCGCCCCTCGCCCCTCCTTACTCCAGCATCTTCTCAATCGCCTTCGGGAAATGCTCGTATTCCAATTGATGCACCCTCTCAGCAAGGCTTTCAGGGGTATCATCCGGTAAGACCGGGCATTTTACCTGCAGCAGGATTTCACCCCGGTCATACACATCATCAATCAGGTGAATGGTTATGCCCGATTCGGCGTCTCCGGCATCGATCACCGCTTCGTGAACAGCCATGCCAAACATGCCTTTGCCGCCGTATTTCGGCAACAGGGCCGGGTGGATGTTTACAATCCGGTCGCGGTAAGCTTTTATAATACTTCCGGGGATCAGCCAGAGAAAACCGGCCAGTACAATCAGATCGATCTTTCGTGACTGCAGATCGCGCAGCACTGTTTCTTCGGCATAAAACTTCTCCCGGTCGAATAAAACCAATGGAATATTCAATCTGCCGGCGCGCTGAATCACCGGAGCTTTCGGATTGTTGCAATAGACGGCTTCCACCCTGCCCACTGAACTGTTTTCAAAATAATTGACAATATTTTCGGCATTGCTTCCGCTGCCCGATGCAAAAATGGCGATTCGTTTCATGAACTGAAATTTCAATCTGCAAAGTTAAGGAGAAATGATGGTATGTAAAGAATCGGGGATTAATTGGAAGGACCGGGGATAAATTGTAGGGACACGACATGTCGTGTCCCTACAATTTATCTACTCATGTTGTGCCCCTACATAAAAAGGCGCTTTCAAATCATTCCTTCACCCACATCCCACTGCCAACAACCCGGTTTGAAGCGGTAATGCGGTAGATATATGCGCCGGAAACCAATTGCCCGGTCTCAACCCGTTGCATATCTCCCGAAAGATCGGTTTCAAGCACAAGGCGACCACCGTTATCGAATAGCTGAAACTGTGCCGACTTATGCTGAACAGCTAACTTTACCTGCAGGAATTCCTTACCCGGATTAGGAAAAACAATAGCTTCCTGTGCTATCGGCTTTTCCGGGTTATTTACATTTACGATTAATCCTTCGCTGTTTACTTTGAGGACGAAGGGGTCTCGTTGAAGTACAAGAGGCACTGCTTTAGGTTCAAAATAACTACCGACAACCATTATGCCTCCATCGCTGGTTGAAATTATATCGTAAGGCCAATATACCCCATCGCCACCGTAATAAAACTGATCGGTTAGCTCAAAATCGGAGTTGATCCGGCTTAACTGAATCCAGTTAGGTGTTGGTTGCCAAAATGTGGAGGGATCATGATTGTAAACTCCAACACTCCACATTGTGGTATCGGCAACCAGCATACTATTACCGAAACCTGCATATGTTATTGTATCAGCATTACTATAAATAAGTACTGAGTCAATTAATTCATTATCATTGGTGTAAAACAGGTTGTAGAGGCCCCTATCATCAGTAGTTGTGCTAATGTTGCCCGAAACAACATAAGAATCGCTGTTATAGTTAGTAGTTCTACAGGTAATACTTGTAAAGTAATAATCCGGCTCAAACCCAGAAAGGTAATTTAAGTCCATATCAAACGAAAACAATTGCACAAAACCTCTCTCTTTTACTGAAGCTCCGGCTATAAGAACCTTTAATTGATGATTTAAAGAATCATAAATAATATTCCCGGGATTCCGTAAAGTGTGCCATGACGGGAAGTAGCTTTTCACCGCATAAGTCAGGAGATTAAATTTTATTAGAGAAAAATCCACAGTCGTTAAAGGTGGGCGAAAAAGAGCAGATAAAAAATAAACTATCGAATCATTTACATTCACGAAAGACTGCGGAATATTGTTTAAAGAATCACCGAAATTTAAAGAATAATCATATACAAAATTCAGATTATCATCAAGTTTCCATAATTTAAGCAGATGGTTCAATGAATTTCCGCTTACCGAATCCATCTTACCTGTAAGGTAAAATATGTTGTCATTAGAAATACTTTTTCTTAAAGTTGAAAACAAAGATTGATTCTGATCGCTTGCCAGTACCCTTTCGTCAATTATATTACCCTGTGCGTCAATCTTTAACAACTGAGCATTGGGGAAATTACTTCCTTGAAAAATGTCTTTGTACCCGCAGAGTATGAATTCCTGGGCAGAGGTTTCTGCAACAGAATACATTGTATTGTATTCCGGGCTATTGTAAATTCGTAAAAATGTGGATTGAGAAATCGCTGTTTCAAAGGACAATATTATAATAGATAAAATAATCAATTGTTTTTTCATGGTAGTAGTTTATTAGTTGATGTAAGAACACAATTAAAATAATAATATTGCGCCAGATTATTTTAAATTGAAAATCAATTTGTTAGTGAAGAACGGAAAGCAGCAGTGACGCGACATGACGTGTCCCTACAATTTATCTACTCATATCGTGTCCCTACTTAAAAACGCGTTTTCAAATCATTCCTTCACCCACTTCCCGCTGCCTATAACCCGGTTTGATGCGGTAATCCGGTAGATATAAGCTCTGGAACCGAGTTGCGCTGTTTCGACTCGTTGCATATCTCCCGAAAGATCGGTTTCAAGCACAAGGCGGCCACCCATATCGAATAACTGAAACTGTGCCGACTTATGCTGAACAGCTAACTTTACCTGCAGGAATTCCTTACCAGGATTAGGGAATACCAGGGCTTCCTGTGCGATTGGCTGCTCCGGGTTATCTACATTTACGATTAAGCCTTCGCTGTTCAGTTTAAGGACAAATGGATCTTTTTGAAAGGGTACAGGCGATGCAAAACGGTCATAGCGGTTTCCAACAACCATTATGCCTCCGTCACTGGTTTTAATAATATCATAAGGGATATAATGTGCATCCCCTCCGAAAAACCTTTGTTCTGTAAGTTCGAAAGCATTGTTAATTCTGTTTAATTGCACCCATGAAGGGTCATATGGCCATCCTCCCTGTTCAGGGTGCATATTATAGATGCCAACAGCCCATAAACAAGAATCCAACACCAACGTATTTACTCCACTACCTGGATAAATAAGCGTATCCTGATCGCTCTCAATTTCAGTTTGATTTATTAATTCATTCCCGAAAGTGAAATTGGAAATAAAAAGGCTATAAGTTTCTTGCGAATTTCTTGCATTCCCATTAATAATATATGAAGTGTCATTAGAATTTGTGATTCCAACAGCAGAGCGAAAAGTTATTTCAGGCTCAAATACTGAAACGATATTCAAATCCGTATCAAATGAAATAATTTTTACTGAGCCTTTTTCTGTTGGTCCGTAATAGGGTATTCTTATAAGGTTGTTTAACTGATCCATAATAATTCCTGTGGGCAAGCGAAAAAAATGCTGTTCAGGAATAAAAAGAGATGTGGAGTCAGTTGAAAGATTAAATTTTAATAATGACAAATCGGGGCTTGGTGATTCCATAATATGGGCAATTGAGACCACAAAAACTACTGAATCATTGATGTTAACAAACCCCTGAGGGGTGTTTAAAAGTGAATTTCCAAAGTTCTCTTCATATTCCTGTAAAAAATTTAAGTTATCATCAAGCTTCCAGAGATTAATGGAATTAAAAGAGGCATCGTTGCTTATAGAATCTTTATTACCAACAATAAAAAAGACATTATCGTTTAAAACCGATTTTCTAATTGTTGAAAACAATGTTTGAATCTGATTACTATAAAAATTAGTGTCCTGAATAATATTGCCATCAGTGTCAATTTTCCATAATTGAGCATTCATAAACGCACTACCAGGAGTAGTTTCCTTATTTCCGCATAGAATAAAATCATGGTTCAGGGTTTCTGAAACTGAAAAGGCGGAATTATACTCCGGACTAGGATAGATCCTGAAAAAAGTGTTTTGGGGAAAAGAAGAAATGCTAAGAAAGAGCAAGATAATCAGAAATAATGATTTTTTTTTCATACTGATGAAATTAAGCCAGAACCCGAAAAATTGATATTTCAGGTTCTGGCTATGGTAAAATAATTAGTCAGGATTTTCAATCTTTATTCCATATAAAAGATCATAAACATGAACATGATACCATTCATCTATTGCAGGAACAAAAGTATCATAAACATATACAGTTTTGTACTGCTTGGTAAGAGGTTTTTTTGTATCCCTGATAAAATCAAACTTACTTAAATAATAGTTCATCTCATCAGGGGATATACAATAATCAATTACGGGTTCAGGACCTATGCCACTTTGAGCAAAAAGCATATAATCTCCATAAGGATTATCAGGGTCTTCAAATTCCGAATCAAAGCCTCCTATAACGGAAATTGTTTCAACATCAATATAATAACCTGCTCCAGGCACCGCTATAGGATTCATGAACTTTCGTTGCAATTCCGAAGCAGCATCTCTACCAACATATTGGCCCAGATAATCACCGCATTTTCCCAAATCATAACCCCAATACCAATAATCCGTTGGCCCAAATGGATAATAATTCAGTCCAATCCCAAGCACACCACCAGAAAGTGTTACCACAAGATTTTGCATACCGCTTTTGAGGCCAGTGGTTTCAAGGTTCAGGTCAACAATATCATAAGTATAGTCCTCATAGCCGCTTTGCTGCTGTAAAGTTTCAGCCCAGACATCAATTGTGGTATACAAATTGTTCAGTTCGTCAAGGCTTATTTGCCCCTCGGTTAAAGATACCGTAAGCGTATCGTGGTAGAAGTCAACATCGCCAAAAACATGGTTGTTGTTGGCTTTTTCAAAGTTCAACAGGCCTTCAAGATACCAAACGGCGCTATCGGCAGGTAAGAATTCGCCACTTTTAACTTGCAGGTTTTGCTTAAAGGTTAGCAATTGCTTAGTAATTTTTGTGGCATCGTTTTTAGTTGATTCGTCTTTGATTTCTGCTTTGTCTTTCTGGCAGGAAATAAAAACAAATGAACATACTAAGAACAGTGAAACGAGATAATTTAGTTTTTTCAAGGTAGTAGTTTATTCGTTGATGCAATACTCCGTTAATAATTTATAAACGAATGATCTTCAGCTAATTAGGTTTATACGTTTTGAAAGTGTATGTCGCTCAAAATCAATTCTTTGCGTCTTTGCGTCTTTGCGTGAGACCAAAAATTAACGGACTATTGTGATGTAAGAACATAAATAAAATAATAATATTGCGCCGGATTATTTTAAATTGAAAATCAATTTGTTAGTGAAGAACGGAAAGTAACAGGGACGCGACATAACTTGTCCCTACAATTCATTTACCCAACTCATTTATTTCAATATTTTTCATCAATCAGGCAACCCAAACCCTATTTTTGTGTCTGCATATTCACAAGGGAATGAATGCGAAGTGATGATAAATTAATAAAAGACTGTTTATCAGGCAATAAGCAGGCGCAATACGAATTGTATCAACGGTTTTCGGGGGTACTGTTTGGTATTTGTCTTCGCTACACCCGAAACCGTGCCGAAGCGGAGGACCTGTTGCAGGAAGCATTCATTAAGATCTTTGCAAAACTGGCGTCTTTTGGATTTAAAGGTTCTTTTGAAGGCTGGCTGAAACGGTTGGTTGTGAATCAGGCCATCAATTTCAGGCGCGATAGTCTGAAATACCTGTTTGTAAACAGCTACGCTGAACCACCTGAGCCAAAAAGCGAGGAAGAAACAGAATCATTTTCTGCTTCATCCATCCCAAAGGAAAGGCTGCTGCAGATGGTTCAATCTTTGCCCGATGGTTATCGCCTGGTTTTCAATATGTATGTGTTTGAAAACCTGCAGCACCAGCAAATAGCGGAAATGCTGGAAATCAGTGAAAACACCTCAAAAACGCAACTGATGAAAGCCCGCAACAAACTCAAACAGATGGTAGAAGCCGAACTGGCCACCAGCAATATAAGCGTGAAGTCATGAAAGACGAACGAAACAAGATGGATGAACTTTTCAGGGAAGGGCTGGGCGATTTCAATCACACCCCACCTCCCGGCCTTTGGGAAAGGATAGATGCAGGAATTCCGGTACCGGCACCATCATCTGCTCCCCAGGCTTCCGGCTCCGGCAGGGCATTGCTGATTGGCATTGCTGCTCTGCTCTTCACAGGAATGATACTGCTCTGGTGGTTTACCGGTAACGGACCTGACCCAACTGTGAAGAATAAAACCATCCGGCAAACGGAATTACCTGCTAAAACTAACTCAGTGATCAACACATCGGAAACAGAGCATGGCGGGAATACTTCTTTAAAATCAACCAAATCCACACAGAACAATCCTTCCGAAAATCAAACTCAAGGTTCAGATACAGAACAAATTTCTTCAATCAGTCCAACGGAAACCATCCCCATCGAAGATTCACGGGCTTTGGTTGGTGGTCAGCCAATACAGGAGTCCAATGCAAATAATCCGGGTGTGGAAAACACATCCACGAAAGTGATCATGGTTGAAAACAATTCCATAAATGACCTGCGCCGTGATTTCATCTCCTGGCTGAACATGAAGCCTGCAGGATGGAATACGATTCCGGTTGCTTCACCGTTCGACAACAGGTACAAAACATCCGAAAAACCGGGTATGCCACGACGCAACAGAATACCGGTTATCGGGGGTGTTTATGCATCCATGGATTGGATTGATTATGGCAGCGGCAATAAAAAGCAGAGCATGGCAGCCGGAATAAGCCTTTCAACCTTTAAAGGGCCCTGGCTGCTGGAAACCGGGCTTGCCTATAGCCTGAGTGAGGACAACGGCCGGTTTATGATCAGTTACAATTCGTACGACAGCATCGGCTATTACAATAAAGTGGTTTCTTTCACACCCGACCCCGAAAATCCCGGAACTGTGCAGTTTAATACCGAAGTACAGGGCGTGTATGATTCCATCGGCCATGAACTCGAAACCAAAACCAATAACCGCTATTCATACCTTCAGATTCCGCTGATGGCCGGTTATCAGCTGTATGCCGGCCGTTTGTTCACCATCGGCCTGAAAGCCGGGCCGGTGTTTTCGGTGATGCTTGGTTCAGATGAGCCGGCGGCAGCCTTTGAACAGGATGGAACCACCTTAAATTCGATTGACAATTTGAGCCCAGTTAGGGTTTCCACCAACTGGCAGGTAGCGGCCGGACTGGGAATAGGAATGCACCTATCGCCCAGGTTAACCCTGCTGGCAGAACCAACTTACAAGTATTACCTGAGACCCGTATACCAAAACCACAATACCAAACCACAAAGCATCGGAATCAAGGCCGGACTGCTTTACAGATTTTAACTTAATAGTCCGTTAATATTAAGAATCACGCAATGACGCAAAGACGCAACGTATTGATAATTAATACTCTGCAAATCATCCCTATAGCTATCGGGAATGTGTTTTGTCAATGGACTGACATACAGTCTATTAAAAATGTTTAACGGAATATAGTGACCAACAGTACTATGAAAAAAATACAATTAATACTATTGACACTGAGCATCCTTCTGGCTGTGAATGTCAATGCGCAGGAACCTGTTTATGCGAGTGGTCGTATTACCGCAACTGAAACCGGTCTGCCGGTATCCGGGAAAGAGGTCTCGATCGGGCTCGATATAGGACTGGCATTGTTTACAGAGTATACCGATGAAAATGGTTTTTACATTGCAATCATTCCGCCTGCAATGTTTGATACGACACAAACCCTGATTGTATGGGTAACCGATTGCAACCAGGAGATTCAGTTTCACCCCTTCGTTGCCAATCCGAATCTGTTTTTCGTCCTTGATTTTGAGATCTGCACCCTGAATTCAGGTTGCCAGGCATCCTTTATGTATCGACCGGAACCAGCCAACCCACAGTTGATTTTTTTCGAAAATCTGAGTTTCCCAGTGACCAACACCACCAACTGGACATGGAATTTTGGCGACGGAACTGTTTCAAGTGAACAAAATCCGGTTCACGAATTTGTTTCTTCCGGGATTTATAATGTGTGCCTCTATATGTCAGACTCGGCCGGGGCATGTTCCAGTGTTTTCTGCCTTGAGGTTTGGATTGACACGAACCCATTAGAATGCCAGGCCATGTTTACCTATATTCCCGAAGGTCTGACCGCTTCCTTTTTTGATCAGTCAACCGGGTTTCCGGATACCTATTACTGGGATTTCGGGGATGGGACCTCGTCGAATGAACCCAATCCGGTGCATACCTGGGTTACTACGGGCACCTACCTTGTTTGTCTGAACATTTCGAACAGCAACACTTTTTGTGAAAGTAATTTCTGCGAATTGGTTACGTTTGTGGATTCCGTGCAGGTTTGCAAGGCCATGTTCGGCTGGATTCCCGAAGGACAAACTGTTTCCTTTTTGGATTATTCAACCGGAGAGCCGGATTCCTGGTTATGGGTTTTTGACGATGGCACTACCTCATCCCTGCCGAATCCGGTGCATAGCTGGGAGTTTCCCCGGAACGTACCAGGTTTGCCTGAGCATTTACAATAGCAATACAATGTGCGAAAGTACTTTCTGCGACTATATCACAGTTGGCGATACCCTGCCCTCGTGTGAAGCCAGTTACACCTACCAGGAGTTGGGCGGAAACACCATTGCCTTTACCAACCTTTCCACCGGCCTGATTGATCAGGTGACCTGGGATTTTGGCGATGGTTCACCGTTCTCTCATGAAACAAATCCGGTATACACCTGGCAGCAAGCCGGAATATACCAGGTATGCCTGGCCGTGGTAAGCAATTTCAGCGGCTGTCAGGATGTGCTTTGCCTGGATATAACTGTCGGTGATACCGTTTCAGCCTGCCAGGCAGCTTTTACGGCCCTGGTTGATTCTGTCCCGGGAAACATCAATCATTATTGGTTTATAGATGAATCAACCGGGTTTAACATCAGCAGCTGGTATTGGGATTTCGGTGATGGTACCATTTCGTTTATTCAGCATCCTGACTATACCTTCGCTGAAAGCGGAACCTACAATGTGTGCCTTACCGCCAGCGGAGAGGGCAATGGCGGCTATTGTTCAAGCACGATTTGTCAGACAATAAATACCCCCTCATACAGTAACCTGGGTGGTCAGATTTTCGCCGGCGATTTCCCGATCAATAACCCGGATTTTATCGATGATGTTGCCAGAGTCAGGTTGTACAGGAAATCCGGCAATAGCCTGACAGAGGTCGCATCGGGACAATTTTATGAATATGGTTATTATTTTTTCCTCGATGTTCCTGAAGGCAATTATGTAACACATGCCGAACTGATGCCCGGGTCGCCTTCGTTCATGTCATATGTTCCCGGCTACACCGGTGTTACAGAATCCTGGCTGGCCTCACAGCACTTTGTGCTCGATGGTGCCGATTTCTACGAAGCCCACATCCATATGACTGAAATGACGCTCCCGGAAACGGGACCAGGTTCCATCAACGGCAACATTGTGGGCATCGACAATATGCCGCTTGATCTCAACAACAGGATTATTTTTCTATACCACAACGATTCCGTGGTCAGTTATGATCATACCGATTCGTTCGGGTATTTTGAATTCAATGATCTGCCATTGACCACTTACAGGCTCAGGGCTGAAATTGCGGGGAAATACAGCAATGTTGTTGATGTAAACCTCTCCGGAACTCAGATTCAATTCCAGGGATTACAGTTGGAAGTCTCCTCCTCCGGTGTATTTGGGTTTGAAGACCAGCATGCTTCACAGGAATCGGAAATCAGTCTGTTTCCGAATCCGGTCGACGATCTGATCAATATTCGAGTGCATTCAGAAACTGCAGGTGAGTGTAATTTCAGGATTATTGCAGCAAACGGGGCTGTGGTGGCAGAATTTAAGGCTGTACTTCAAACAGGCGGTAATCTCATCAGCACCTATGCCGGCAATCTTCCATCCGGTTTGTACGTGATTACCTGCTCGGATGTAAAAAATTTCTGGTTAAGGTCTGTCCGTTTTATAAAGAAATAGCGTTCATCCGAATTTATTGTATTAAACTGCTATTGGGATATTTCCGTCAGGATATTTCGGTATTTTTAGCTGAAATTTCAGCCGGATATGAGTCATACAGCAGGAAAACAATTCATAAGACGCGCCACCCTATCCGAAACCTCCTCTGTTCTGCTTGAATGGGCTGCAAAAGAGGGCTGGAATCCGGGACTTTCTGATGCAGATTGCTTTTATAACACAGATCCGAACGGTTTCTTTATCGGTACCATTGATGACGTTCCGGTTTCATGTATTTCTCTTGTAAAGTACAGCCAGGATTTTGCATTTCTGGGTTTTTATATTGTCCATCCTGATTTCAGGGGTATGGGTTATGGTTATGACCTCTGGAAAACAGCCATGGAATATGCCGGTAAAGCCAATACAGGCCTCGACGGAGTTACTGATCAGCAGGAAAACTACAAAAAGTCGGGATTCAGGTTTGCTTACCGGAATATACGATATGAGGGTAAGAGTCAAAGGTATTCAGACATCAGTACTCAAAATATCGAACTCATTACGCCGCAGACTATTGATGCGGTTTTAAAATACGATGCCCCCCTTTTTCCTGCAAAGCGCGGTGGATTCCTCAGAAACTGGATCTTTCAGCCCGGGCATTATGCATATACATTCTGTGTAAACAATGATATCAAAGGTTACCTGGTTTTACGAAAATGCAGGACAGGATTTAAAGCCGGGCCCTTATTTGCCGATACGCCCGAAATAGCTGAGCACCTGCTTTTGCATGCCACCGGTCAGCTGGAACCAGGAGTCAGTTATTTTGTAGATATCCCCGAAGTAAATACGGCAGCCCGACATATTATTCATAAAACCGGATTGCAGAAAGTATTTGAAACTGCAAGAATGTATACAGGTGAAACCCCCGACATCGATCTTTCTAAGATTTTCGGCATAACCAGCTTTGAATTGGGGTAACTTTTATGGACATCTGGCTATTAATCCCAAAATACCGGTATGATTAAAAACTACATCAGCTTTCTGGTAGTGCCCGCGATTGCAGTTATTATTCTGTTGTTTTTCCCGTTGGACCCTGAAAATCCGAAAGTAACCTACACTTTTTGCATCGCACTGCTGATGGCAACCTGGTGGATCACCGAAATTGTGCCTCTGGCTGTAACATCCCTTTTGCCGGTTGCCTTGTTCCCTTTATTCGGGGTAATGGACTCCAAAGATGTTTCTGCATCCTACTTCAACGATGTTATTTTTCTGTTTATGGGTGGATTTCTTGTTGCCCTGGCCATGCAACGATGGCAGCTTCACCGGAGAATCGCCCTGCATATCCTTAAAATTACGGGCGTCGGGCCTGGCAGAATCCTGATGGGGTTTATGATTGCCACAGCTTTTCTGTCGATGTGGATCTCCAATACGGCCACCGCCATGATGATGCTTCCCATTGCACTTTCGGTTATCCATCAACTTGAAGAATTATCTGAAAATAAAAGCATTGGCAATTACAGTGTTGCGATACTCCTTGGGGTAGCTTACAGTGCTTCCATCGGAGGTGTTGCCACCCTTGTCGGGACACCTCCCAATCTTTCGTTTGTGAGAATATTTCACATTTATTTCCCAGAAGCACCCCAGGTTTCCTTTACAGCCTGGCTGGTATTTGCCCTGCCTTTTTCAATATTGTTTCTCTTAATCACCTGGCTTGTGCTTTACCTGATGTACAAACCACGAAATGCAGCACAATTAATTGTTGACCGGGATACCTTCAGGAAACAACTCGCAGACATAGGAAAAACCACATACGAGGAAAAAGTGGTTTTTATTGTATTTGTTGTGCTCGCTCTGTTGTGGCTGCTGATAGCGGATTTAAATTTCGGTGCTTTTCGCATGAAAGGGTGGTCTTCGTTTCTTCCGGCTGGCAAGGCGATCAATGACGGTACCGTTGCTATTTTTATGGCGATAATTTTGTTCCTTATTCCCTCGAAGGCAGAACCAGGAAAAAAAATCCTTGACTGGGCCACCGCTTCTGAAATGCCCTGGCACATCCTGTTGCTGTTTGGCGGCGGTTTTGCATTGGCTTCAGGATTTAAAGAATCGGGCCTGGCCGTGTGGATTGGCAATCATCTTCAATGGGTTGCTTCCTATCATGTTATCTTCATCATACTTGCCATATCTCTGATAATTACCTTTCTCACAGAACTTACCTCCAATACTGCCACCACCGAAATGGTTCTTCCGATACTGGCAGGTATTGCCATCAGCACCGGAATTCACCCTTTACTTTTAATGATTCCTGCTACCATTTCAGCTTCCATGGCTTTTATGCTTCCGGTTGCCACACCGCCCAATGCCATTGTATTCAGTTCCTCCAGGATAAGCATGGCTCAGATGGCACGCACCGGGCTGATTCTGAACCTGGTTGGTGCAGTTGTTATCACATTATTGATGTATTTCTGGGGAAGTTATATCTTTGATATCAATTTTACCCAGACTCCGGAATGGCTCAAACAGTAGAGTAGACTGGAGTCAAGTGACAAGTAAAAAGTCTAAAGTAAAGGTAAAAATCCCTGGTTTCTTTATGCATCACTTGACTTAGCACTATTTTTTAAAATTCCGGAAATAATATTGAATTTACAGGCAACCTTTCGTCCTGATTGTGTCTTTATTGCAAGGCCTATAAAACTAAATCACTTTAAATTTAACATCAAACCCGATGAAAAGACTAATCACTACGCTGCTTATGCTCACATTGGCATTTTCTCTTGCCTTTGCCCAGCAGCCATTCGTTGTTCTGTCAGGACATGTTCTGAATCAGGCAAGCGGTTTACCGGTGGCCGGACAGATCATGTATATTTCAGTCGACAGCATGAACTCTCCCGGCTACTACAACCAGGTTTTGACCGATGAAGCCGGTTTTTACACCGATCAAATCCCGACTTATCCCGGGGCATCACAAGGCATTATCGTGGTGAATACTGCGGATTGCAATGGCATGATGGCCAGTGGAACTGCGGTTTTCATTCCCGGAATTGAGAATGTAACCATTGATTTCAGTATCTGTGGCGATCCGGTTGGAGGTTGTATGGCTATGTTCAGGTATGAGCCCGCTTCAAACGATAATCTTTCGTTCTCATTTATAGATGAAAGCTTCCCGATGGCGGGCAGTTCGATAGATAACTGGGTCTGGGATTTTGGTGATGGAACCATTTCCAGCGAGCAGAATCCTGTGCATACTTATGCCGAACCCGGTGTTTACAACACCTGCCTGATGATCAGCAGCAACGACAGTACTTGCAACAGTACTTTTTGCATGCCCGTAGAAGCGTGATCAACCAATCCGGGCGGCTGTGAAAACTACTTCTGGTACTGGCCCGATTCAACAGGTACTGGTATTACTTTTGAAGGATGGGTAATGAATGGTGAAGCCAGTTCATGGCAATGGGATTTTGGCGATGGTACGACCGCCAGCGGACAGTCCGTCACCCATCAGTTTGCCGATACCAATATGGTTCATAATGTTTGTCTGACCACAACAAGCATCCTGAATGGGGTGGTTTGTACTGCTGTTTCCTGTCAGGAAGTGTTCATTTACATTCCTTCTCCTTGCGAAAGTTCTTTCTGGTATTATCCCGATTCAACAGGGACTGGTTATACTTTCGAGGGATGGGCAATGAACAACCAGGTTGATTCATGGACCTGGGAATTCAGCGACGGCACGACAGCCAACGGACAGGTTGTTTCCCATACATTCACCAACCCCAATGAGATGAACACCGTTTGCCTTACCACCACAGGCATAGGCCCCGACGGTACATCCTGCACCTATACATCCTGTCAGGAAATCTATATTTACATCCCTGCGCCCTGTGAAAGCTATTTCTGGTACTATTCTGATTCAACCAATACAAGCTTTACCTTTGAAGGTTACACGATGAACAACCAGGTTGATTCATGGACCTGGGATTTTGGGGATGGTTCAACCGCAACCGGCCAGATGGTTTCACATGTTTACGCTGATCCCAATACCACTTACACCGTTTGTCTTACCACAACAGGAACAGGCCCTGATGGCCTACCCTGCACCTTTACATCCTGCCAGGAAGTCTATATTTACATCCCTTCACCGTGCGAAAGTTATTTCTGGTATTATCCTGATTCAACAGGTACAGCCGGCTATACTTTTGAAGGCTGGTCAATGAATGGAACTACCAACAACCAGATTGAATCATGGACATGGGATTTTGGGGACGGAACCACTGAATCAGGGCAAATTGTTTCACATATCTTTGCCGATCCTGCACAGGTTTACACGGTTTGTCTGACCACTACCGGTACAGGACCGGATGGTGTAACCTGCAGCTATGTTTCATGCCAGGAGGTGTTTATTTATATCCCTTCACCCTGTGAGAATTATTTCACAGCCACCACGAATGATGGAAATACCTACACTTTTGATGGATACCTGATTTCGGGTGCTCCGGCTGAATTTTTCTGGGATTTCGGAGATGGTACTACAGAAATGGGACAGCTGGTAACCCACACATTTCAGGGTGGACCGGGTACTGTTTTCAATGTTTGCCTTACCACCAGAGGTTTGAATCCTTCAGACAGCTGTGTAAGCACGAGTTGCCAGCCCATATTCCCGGGTGGCGGCAGTGGTTATTGCGAAGCAGTGATGTCAGCAATTCCTGATCCAACAGGATACACCTACTCTTTTGCTGATTTGTCACAGGGCGAACATTCTTTCACTTTCTGGGATTTCGGCGATGGTCAGCAGTCATTTGAAGTCAATCCGGTACACACCTATACTGTACCCGGAATATACTGGGCCTGTCTTACCATTAAGGACACCCTGAATTACTGCTGGGACCAGACCTGCCAGGAAATCTGGGTTGATATTGTACAGCCCGGCTGCCAGGCATCGTTCTTCGCATTCCCGTCCGACTCAACCACTTCATCACTCAGTTACCAGTTTATCAATACATCGGCACCCGGATTTACCAATCAACAGTGGTCGTTTGGCGACGGAACCGGATCAACCGATCCTAACCCGGTACATACTTATGCGTATCCCGGCATTTTCAACGCCTGTCTTACCATCTGGGATTCCACCGGATTATGCCAGAGTACCTACTGCATGGAAATTTTTGGTGGTGAAGCTCCCGGTGACTATAACATTTCCGGAATTGTTATGGCCGGAAACACACTGGCAAACCAGGGAATTGTATGGCTGATCGGTGTCAACAATACCTATAATGGTGAAACAACGATCGATCCATCCGGTAACTATAACTTTGGCGGCGTCCCTGCCGGGTCATACTACATCTATGCGATGCTGACCCCGGATTCACCCGGATTCTTCGATTACCTGCCAACTTACTATGCAAGTTCACTTACCTGGCAGGGAGCAACCATAGTTACCACCGGCGAGCCGAACGGATGGTATCCGGTAAGTCTGGTATCTTCAACTAACTGGAGTCAGGGCAATGGCAATATTACCGGAACCATCAACTGGGGTGGAACATTCAAAACAGGAGGCACACCTGCAGCCAATGTTGAGATCGTTCTCTTCAACAGCACCGGACTCCCCATTGCCTGTACTTTCTCAAACGTGGACGGCACCTTTGAATTCACCAATCTGCCTTATGGAGAATATACCATTCATGCCGAGATGACCGGTAAAACTACCCAGGCAGCAACTGTGATCCTGTCGGATGGTTCTGCAAATGCAAGCGTCAATTTTATTGTAACTGAAACCGCCATCAACACGCTCGGCAACAATAATATAGATTCGCCTAAACTTCAGGCTGGCGATCCTTATCCAAACCCGGTCAATGACCTCCTTTACCTGGAACTGAACTCAGCCGTTAGCGGAGCTGTTATTGCCGATGTTGTTGACCTGCAGGGCAGGGTGCTCGCAAATGAACGCATCAGCCTGTCGGGTGGAAACAACCGGATAAGCATCAATACAAGTAACCTGAATAAAGGCATTTATCTAATCCGGATCAGTTCGGAAGGTTATCAGCCTTTACAACGGAAGTTTATAAAGTAAACTTTTCCTTCGGGGGAAG
This sequence comes from Bacteroidales bacterium, assembly GCA_016709025.1. Taxonomy (GTDB): domain Bacteria; phylum Bacteroidota; class Bacteroidia; order Bacteroidales; family Lentimicrobiaceae; genus Lentimicrobium. The sequence continues at coordinate 122,421 of JADJEQ010000015.1, forward strand.
TCATTCCCTGAATAGCATGCCAGCCCGGTCATCATGTCCGGGCTGGTTTTTTGTTGTATCTGTTGATGATAGCAGCCTGTTGTCCATCCGGTATTCATATCCACACGCATTTGATTTTCATTATTTGAGTCCACTCCGAAAAGTAGGAAATTCAATGATTTTCAGATGTTTGACCCCTGACCCCAAAGGGGAACATCTGAAAATCATTGAATTAGGAAGTCCCCCCTATGGGGAATAGAGGGTCAAATGATTTTTCGGAGCGGACTCATAATTTGTTATAAAACCAACCCTGATTAAGATTGTCTGAAATAACAACTTCAATGAATCGTTTTTAATATGCTGAAAATGGTGGAAAATTGAAGTTTTGCTTCGATTTGATATTTCCACTAAATTTAAAACAGCTTTAAGATATTGGATTGTTGAAAAACAACTGCTTGTTCTGAATACCATCAATGACTTTGCAAGGATTTTGTGTATTAAACCAGAACAAGCCAGGCGATGATCCGACCAGAAATGGTCAATATTATGATTGGCAGAATTAAAAAATGAAATTGGGACATTTCCCCAAAAAACCATTATTTTAGTGTAATCATCGTTACAAGAACCTTCAACCAAACCCTGCATTATGATGAAGTATGTTCTGTCCTTTATAGTACTTTTCTTCTTTAGTGTTTTTATGTATGCGCAAACCTACACTGATTATCTGGGTGCCGGACACAATGCCGGAATTACAGTAACCAGCAGCAGTGAAATGCAACGAAACGAATGGAATGAAAAGGCCACAGCCGAAAACACCATGAACGGCAAAGGGATGGACAGCCGTTTACTTGAAACATCCAGATTCCTGGCACAGGCTACGTTCGGTTGCCAGCTGAACTACATTCAAACTGTGGCTGCAGGAAGTTATGAGCAATGGATTGATGATCAGTTTACCAAACCTTTAACGCCATTTGCACAAAGTACTGCCGATATTTATGAACAGGCTAAGGCAATGTATGTTGCCAATGGTGGAAATGAAGAAGATTACTTCGGGCCCTCATTAGTGCATTTCGTATATGCGTGGTGGCAGCATAATATGAACAATGAAGATCTGCTGCGACAAAGAGTAGCACTGGCTTTGAGCGAAATTGTGATTATTTCATCAAATTCAGCATTGGGTGATTATGGTGTCGGAATGGGATCCTATTACGACCTTTTATCACAACAGGCATTTGGCAATTATAAGGATTTGCTGATGGGAATTTCACTGCATCCAATGATGGCCGGATATCTTTCTCATTACAACAATCCAAAAAGTAACGAAGAAACCAATGTTCATCCTGATGAAAATTATGCCCGTGAAATAATGCAGTTGTTCACCATCGGACTTTATGAGTTGAATGATGATGGCAGCTATAAACTTGACCAGCAAAGCAATAGAATTCCAACGTATGATAATTATACCATTAAAGAACTGGCAAAGGTTTTTACCGGATTGAGTGCCGCTGAGATCATTGAAAATGAATGGGTTGAAGATCCGTATTTCGGAATTGACTTCTGGTTCTGCAACAAAGAGGTACCTCTGGCAATGTATGAAGAATTCCACGAACCCGGCGAAAAGCATCTGCTCAACGGCCTTATTATTCCCTCTGGACAAACCGGAATGAAAGACATAGAAGACGCCGTTACCAACCTGTTCAACCATCCGAATACGGGGCCCTTTTTGTGTCGCAGGTTGATACAGCAAATGGTAAAATCAAACCCGGGGCCGGCATATCTATCAAGAGTTGTGCAGGCTTTTAACAACACAAATGGCGTTCGCGGCGATATGAGGGCAGTAATCAAAGCCATATTGCTTGACGAAGAAGCCAGAAGCTGCGAATACAGCACAGCGGCGAATTCAGGTAAACTAACCGAACCTATGGTACGCTATTTTAATGCCTGCAGGCAAATTGACTTAAATAGCCCAAGCGGACTGGATTGGAATACTGGTTATAACTTTTATACCCAGACAGGGCAAATGCCTTTGGCTTCACCAACTGTTTTCAACTTTTTCCTCCCCGATTTTAGTCCCAACGGACCAATTTCCAATGCCGGACTTGTGGCTCCCGAGTTCCAGATCCATAACTCGGTTACCAGTATCGGTTTTTGGAATGAAGTTGACTTGTGGACCACTCCCGAATGGAATTATCCGGTCTTCAATAATTGGGAAATAGAATGGGAGCAAAACACCAGACTCGATTTCACACAACTGAAATACCTGGCCCGTGACAGTGAAGTACTCATTAATGAGCTTGATAAATTATTTACAAGAGGACAACTCTCCCCCGAAACCCGGGCATCTATAAAAGCTGCCGTTGATCCTATCGAAGGCTCAGATCCTGAAATAGATTATATGCACTACAGGGTAAAAATGGCCCTGTATCTTTTTCTGGTTAGTCCTGATTATGCAATTTTAAAATAAACCGACATGGGAAAAACTCAATATACACGTAGGGCATTTTTGGGAAAAACCTGTGCTGCGGTTGGCTATACTACTTTATTTTCATCACTTATCAACCTAAAAGCAATGGCTGCCGCTGCTTTTGACAATTCCGGTCTGGGGGAAGAATACAAGGCAATGGTTTTTATTCTTTTACATGGCGGGAACGACTCCTTCAATATGCTCATTCCGCGTTCGGAAGCCGCTTACAATGAATATGCCACCACCCGCTCAAATCTCGCCATCCCACAAAATGAACTCCTGGCAATTAATCCTTTGGTTTTTGATGAAAGATATTTTGGTTTGCATCCCGATCTTGCCGGTATTCAAAACCTGTTTGAAAGCAACAAACTTGCCTTTATATGTAATGTAGGCACACTGGTTGAGCCTACAACCAAACAGCAGATTTATGATGAAAGCGTTCAGACGCCCTTAGGCCTTTTCTCGCATTCTGACCAGCAGCAGCAATGGCAGAGCGGGCGCCCGCACGAACGGACAAATATTGGCTGGGGCGGGCGAATCGCCGATCTGGTTCATTCAGTGAATCTCAACGAAGATATTTCGATGAATATTTCGCTCAATGGCATCAATGTTTTTCAATACGGGCAGGAGATCATTCCTTATGTAATAAACGAATCAGGGAGTATTGGTTTAAGGGATTATAACTCAGGCGATTTGTTCCATCAGCTTCGCTCCCAGGCTGTAAATTCAATGCTTGAAAAGGATTATTCCGATGTTTTCAAAAATACGTATGTTAATACAGTGAGAACTTCGAATGAAGCAAGCTCTATGTTCAAGTCAGCAATTGATGCTGTCCCTGATTTTACCACCCCTTTTATTGATAATGAACTTTCGAGGCAACTTCGCATGGTAGCAAAAACAATAGCTGCACGAAATTCTTTAGGAGCAACAAGACAGATTTACTTTGTACAACTGGGCGACTGGGATCATCACGACGAATTGCTTGTAAGGCACAGCGACAGGCTTACAATATTAAATGGTGCCGTAACTTATTTTCAGGGAGTTATGGAAGAATTGAATGTTGCCGAAAATGTTACTTCATTCACGATTTCTGATTTTGCACGCACACTAACTTCGAACGGAAATGGGACTGACCATGCCTGGGGAGGAAATGCTTTTGTTTTTGGAGGTTCGGTTATCGGCAAAAAGCTTTATGGGACTTACCCTACCCTTGCGCTTAACAGCGACCTTGACCTTTATGATGGTGTTTTAATTCCAACCACTGCCACCGACCTCTACTTTGCCGAACTGGCTAAATGGTTCGGATTATCGAACAGCGACATCAATATGATTTTCCCGAACCTTACGAATTTCTTTGATTTAAATGGCGGAGGGCAACCTTTGGGATTTATGAATTTGTAGAAACCTGAACCACATGAAAAAACTTCTCTTCATCATAGCAATTGTATTACTTACGAAAACAATTAATGCACAATGCATTCCTGACAGGCACAGCACTTCCTGGTACGATGGATGGGTATCCTGCTCCGCATCGCAAAGCCCTAACCCTGATCGGGGAATTTCGCACTGGATCATGTACAATTTTGGGGAACCTTATAGCCTGACAACATCAAAGATCTGGAACAGCAACGATCCGGCTCATCTGGAATATGGATTGCAGGGCTATGCTGTTGATTACTCACTTAATGGGGTAACATGGAGCTCACTCGGCACTTTTTCTGCCCCCCTTGCAAATGGCTCACCTTTTTATGAAGGAACAGCAGGTCCCGATTTTGGGAATGCCATTGCGCAATTTGTTTTGGTAACTGCATTGTCAAATTTTGGGGGCAATTGCTTTGGCATCAGCGAAATGAAAATAAATATTAATGCAGATGGTAACGGAGTTGACGAAAAATCAATTACAGAAATTATTGCATATCCAAATCCGTTTACAGATGTGCTGAATATAAAATTTTTCAGGAATTCAACTTCCTTAAAGGCTTTTGTAAATCTTTATGATTTAACCGGCAGAATTGTATTTACTAAAACTTTTACGTTACCTCAATCAAATGGTGAGATTTCAATAAGCATCGATGAAATGAATCTTGTTCCCGGCATGTATAATTTATATATAATCAACGGTAAAGAAATGAAGGTTCTTAAAGTGGTTAAAATATAATTTGATCAACGACTTTCCACTTTATTTTGCTTTTTAAAAGGGAATCACTTGTCCTTAGATAAATTGTAAACCTATAGATGTTTGATCTGACGAAAGAATTAAGATATGAACCCAATCAATTTTACCGGATTAATGTTAAAGATGCGAATTGATTGAAGATATTCGTAATATCACTTCTTCCCAAAAAACCAGGCCTGTTCAAACATTTTTTGTAACAAAACCAACCCTATGGGTTTCATTCCCAATATTTCAAGGTTGACAAAACAAGTTTTCAGGCATTTCTGTTACTGTTGTTAAAAAGTAAGCCAGGCAGTTAATAAAACCTAGTAAAGATGCTGATAAACTCTCCGTATTTTTGGCATCCGGAATCTGATAAACAGTTCTTCAAAAATATATAAGCATGGAAATCAGAGAAATTATTTTCAACCAGATCAAAAAGGTAAGGGAAGTTCTCAACAAACCGGAGCTGGCTCTGGGTGAGATCCTCTTCAACAACAACGATTGCCAGATCCTTTCGCAATCATCGGTGAATTTTGAGCTGATGGTGAACCATGCCCAGGAAGCACGGCAGTTTGGGCTGAAACTGGATATTTTCGATGATGATGTAATCCCTGTAAAAGAAGGAGAACGCAGTGGTTGGGACAGATTCTCATACGCAGCCCTGCTTCAGGTTGAATACGAACTCAGCCTGCTGAACCCGCGCGAAACCGTGGAGCATAAAAAATACACCCGCGAAGGCATGATCAAGCGGGTGATGGACGAGCGCCGGGCGAAAGCTGAAAATGCAAAATACCATATCAAATGGGCCGCGAACATTCATGGTGACCATATCCTTACCAACGAAAACGGGGTAAAATACAAAGTTTTCCTGAGGGATTTTGTAAACGAGACGGGTTACAGCGACAGCATGGATTCAAGGCTGAACAAACTCGGCACCACCAAGCACATCATGTTTGCTTTTAAAGAGCTCAAAGAGAATCATGCCCTTTATAAACGCCTCAACAAAACTTACCCGTTTATTGAGGTTTACTGCGATCCGCTGAACGAGTATAAAATTTCCTGGCATTATCCCCACATCATGCCTGTGAATGAACAATTGCTTATTTCACGCTACTTTAAAAGAGCAACTTTTATTGAGGACAGCGAAGTCATGGCTTTCCTTGGCTTTCTGACCGAAGCCGTTGATTTTCCGCTGATCCGCATCCGGCCTGAAGTGCAGGAGAAAATTGAAGCTGCATTCGAAGAAGAAATGCTGAACCGGCTCAGAGAGGGTTTTGTTCCGGATTATTCGCTGATCAAAGCAGATCTTTTTCCCTATCAAAAAGAGGGAGTTGAATTTGCCTTGTTCCGTAAAACGGCAATAATTGCCGACGAAATGGGATTGGGCAAAACCCTGCAGGCGATTATAACCGCCATTCAGAAGAAAGCGGTGTTTGGCTTCCGGAAAACGCTGGTTGTTTGCCCTGCTTCGCTGAAAGAGCAGTGGAAAAAGGAGATTGAGAAATTCACCAATGAAAAAGCACTGGTAGTGGATGGTTTGCCCGATGAGCGCGAAAAACTGTATCATGGAGAGGAATATTTTTTCTACATCATCAACTATGAAACTATTCTACGTGACCGTCAGGCACTGAATAAATCAAATTTTGATTTCCTGATCCTTGATGAAGCACAGCGCATTAAAAACTACGAAACCAAAACTGCTTCGTCGGTGAGTAAACTATTGGTGAAACATGTGCTGGTAATTACCGGAACGCCCATCGAGAACCGCCTGATCGATATTTTCTCCCTGGTGAGCGCCATCAATCCTCAGTTTTTCGGCCCCTTGTGGGAATTCTCCTACCAACACTGTCTGTTCGATCCGGTAAAACTTAATAAAATCAATGGCTACTTCGACCTTCAGAAGCTGAACAAACGACTCGACAAGATTCTGATCCGCCGCGAAAAGCGCAAGGTGCTGGAGCAGTTGCCCAATGTGCAGCAATTTAATATTCCTGTTAAACTATCACCGTTGCAGGCCGATTTTCATGCCGGTTTTGCACGGGGGATTGCCAGTATTATCAGCAAAAAGTTCATGACACCCTACGATCTGCAAAAGCTGCAGTTGCTGTTGGCCAACATGCGTATGGTATGCGATTCTACTTACCTGATTGATGAAGAAACCAATGAATCGCCCAAGCTGGAAGAGCTGAAATATATGCTGCTGGAGAAGCTCGATGTGGCCAACTCCGACAAAAAAATCATTATTTTTTCGGAATGGATAAAAGTGCATAAACTGATCGGCCAGGTGTTGCGCGAAAACAACATAGGCTTTGCCGAGCTTAATGGCAGCGTGCCTGTGAAATTGCGCGGAGAGCTGATCAGGAAGTTTGAGACCAACCCTCAGATCAGGATTTTTCTTTCGACCGAGGCCGGTGGGTCCGGACTTAACCTTCAGGTGGCCGATACACTTATCAACTTCGAATTGCCCTGGAACCCTGCCAAAAAAAACCAGCGCATCGGTCGCATCGACCGGCTGGGGCAGAAAAGTAATAAGCTGACTATCTTCAACTTTATCACTAAAAACTCCATCGAGGAACAGATTGCATCGGGGCTTCTGGTTAAACAAAACCTGTTCGACGGTGTACTCGACAGCTCCAGCACCACCAATTTCGTGGATTTCTCCACGAAAGGCCGGTCGCAGTTTATTCAACAACTCGAAGCATTTATTGCCGAAAGTGAAAATCAGCCGTTGCCGGAACCGGAAACAGTTTTCATTCCATCAGAGCCGGAGATGAAAACTAAACCCCACGCAGAGCAGGGAGTGCTTGATCTGCTTGAGGAGCCGGAAGAAACGTCATCTACTGAAGTTTCAACAGTTGCCAGGCAACCGGAAAAGCCGCAATCACCGGCTTTGGAGAAGGCTGTAGAAATTGAACAGGTTATGAACAGCGGGATGCAGTTCCTGGCCGGAATGTTTAAGATGGCTACCGGGAAAGACCTTGGTCTGGAAAATCAGACAATTGAAGTCAATAAGGAAACCGGGGAAGTGGTGATGAAATTTAAATTGCCGATGTAGCGGGGGCGGTGTAAAGTAAAAAGTTAAAGTAAAAAGTAAAAAGTAGTGAGAAATGAGTGGTTAGTGGGGAGCCTGCCCAACTGACGGGATTATTATATTGTAAAGTGAGTAAAGTCCATCTTTCGGGCGAAAGCTTATTCTGTCTTTGAACTTTTATTTCATTCAATGCGACATTTTGATGGTTGCGAAAGAAGTTGTTTAATCTGCTTTCAAAACCATACGGGTCGGCCTTCGGCATTGGTTCGACGATGGTTCGACAAAATTCACCAGCCAAAGCTCACCAATCAGCTCAGGCAAAAGTAGAAGACCTGATAGGTTATCCTATTCTCTCACACATTTGGGTGCATGTCCCTCGTCCCTTCTTCACTCAAGGTTCCAGGTTGCTCCGTCCTTTGTATCCTTCACACTGATTCCGATTTTGGTAAGTTCATCCCTGATTTTATCGGCAGTTGTAAAGTCTTTTGCAGTTTTGGCATTTTTCCTGAGATCAAGCACCAGGTTCATCAGACCTTCTAAGGATGCATCATTTCCCGAAGAGGTCTCCTCCTGTTTCAGGCCAAGGATCTCACCAATAAACGTATTGAATGTATCCCTAAGCTGAGACAGATCATCCGCCGAGAGGCTCTCCTTTTTATCGTTTACCGAATTGATGATGCGCACCCCCTCAAACAGGTTGGCGATGACGATGGGACTGTTAAAGTCATCGTTCATGGCCGCAAAGCAGTTTTCACGCAGCAGGTTAACCTCAACGCTTGATTTCTCCTGCGGAACCAGTTTAGCCAGCGTTGCCCACGCCTTCATCAGCCGGTCGAGGCCTTTTTCGGCAGCAAGCAGTGCATCGTTTGAAAAATCAAGGGTGCTGCGGTAATGGGCCTGCAGGATAAAGAACCGGATGGTCATCGGGCTGTATGCTTTCGAAAGCGATTTGTGCGTGCCGCTGAAGAACTCGCCGAGTGTAATAAAATTCCCCAGCGATTTACCCATTTTCTGGCCATTGATGGTGATCATATTGTTGTGAAGCCAATACTTCACCGGATCGATGCCATTGGCGGCAACGCTTTGAGCTATTTCCGACTCATGGTGGGGGAACAGCAGGTCCATGCCTCCGCCGTGAATATCAAACCGCTCGCCAAGGTAACGGGCGCTCATGGCCGAGCACTCGAGGTGCCAGCCCGGGAAACCCTTGCTCCAGCGGGAAGGCCAGCGCATGATGTGTTCAGGCTGGGCTTTTTTCCAGAGGGCAAAATCATAGGGGTTACGCTTTTCGTCCTGCCCCTCCAGATCGCGGGTATTGGCCATCAGGTCATCCAGAACCCGGCCTGAAAGTTTACCATAATGGTATTGCTTGTTGTATTTTTCAACATCAAAATAAACGGAACCCTCACTCTCGTATGCCAGATCAGAGTCAAAAATCTTCTCGATCATTTCAATCTGTTCGATGATATGACCTGAAGCACGCGGCTCTATACTCGGGCTGAGCACATTCAGCTGATCCATATCGCGGTGGTACCGATCGGTGTAGTATTGAACCACTTCCATCGGCTCGAGCTGCTCAAGACGGGCTTTTTTGGCAATCTTATCTTCACCTTCATCGGCATCATTTTCCAGATGGCCAACGTCGGTAATATTCCGGACATAGCGAACTTTATATCCCAGATGCCGGAGGTAGCGGAATACCAGATCGAATGTAATGGCGGGCCTGGCATGGCCCAGATGGGCATCACCATATACCGTTGGTCCGCATACATACATCCCTACATGGGGCGGATTGATGGGCTCAAAAAGTTCCTTTTTGCGACTTAAGGTATTATACAGGGTTAATTTATGATCCATGAAAATCAGAATTTTATCATGCAAAATTATTAAAATCCTTTGTACTGAGTCAGAATGATTGTTGCTTATTCATTGTATATGGCAGTTTCCCTGAAACTGATCTCTGAAGAGGCATTCAATGGTCAGGTAATCTGTTCTGGTTTAACGGGCGATACCCTCGTGCGGTAAACCCAGATCATGATTACAAGACAGGCAACCACCGATGACCCTATCCACAATCCCGATCCTGAGGTGCCCAGCTCTTCTGCAGCGACACTGGAAATCCCTCTGTTGTAAAGAAAGGAGGCGACCACTATGCTGGCATTGTTGATGAAATGCGCGGTAATCGGCACCCAGACAGAACCTGACCAAACGAAAAGGTATCCGAAAGCTAATCCGAGCATAAACCTGGGCAGAAATCCGAAAAACTGTAAGTGCAGTGCACTAAAAACGAAGGCAGAAATAATCACAGGTAAATGAAAGCCACGGAATACTTTTCTGAATACGCCGATCAGGGCTGATCTGAAGAGTAATTCTTCGCCCATGGCCGTGAGTAATCCGATCATTACCAGGTTGACAGCCAGGGTTGAAACACCGGGCGCATTCATTATTCTTTCGGTAAGCCTGGCTGCCCTCACTTCCGAACTTCGGATCCATTCCTCAATGCCGGATAGTTGAGCCGGAAGCCTGAGCATTTCATTCCATTCGGTGAGGACACCTGTGAATGGTCCGGCAACCATGATCAGTAAAATGGATGCTAGCAGATGAATGTTTTTAGGTCTGGTAAAACCCAAAAAGCCATATGGGGATTGCTCGCTTAACCATGCAAACAAGAAGGGAGGAAGCAGGAAGAAACCCAGCTGGTTAAACATTTGCGTGAAACGCATAAATACGAGATTCATTGAATCCGGGTCACCGGAGGAGGAAAAAACATCGCGACCCCAGAAAAGTAAAGAGAAAAGATAGGTGAGTGAAAGCGAAAGAATTCCGCTTAAAAGTACAACAAGGACCAACAGTAGGAACCGGGACCCGGATGAAAGATCCCGGAAAATAGGCTGCAGGCGCATGGCAGGATAAAAATTCGTTATTTTGCGTGAAATATTCAGGAATCCAACACGTAAAAGTAGCATAAATGAAGATAGGAACGGTTGAAGTCGGCGATTTTCCCATTATGCTCGCGCCCATGGAGGATATTTCGGATCCGCCTTTCAGGCAAATCTGCCGGAAGCTGGGGGCCGACGTTGTTTTTACCGAGTTTATTGCATCTGAAGGTCTTATAAGGGATGCAGCCAAAAGCATGCAGAAACTTGAATTCCTGGAAGAAGAGCGGCCAATCGGCATTCAGATTTTCGGGCATAATGTGGATTCTATGGTTTTGGCAGCCAGTGTGGCGGAGGAAGCCAATCCTGATTTCATTGACCTCAATTTCGGATGCCCTGTTAGAAAAGTAGTCAACAAGGGTGGGGGTGCAGCGCTTTTGCAGGATATTCCGCTGTTGCTCAAAATTACGGAGGCCGTGGTAAAGACTGTTCGGAAGCCGGTTACTGTAAAAACACGCCTGGGCTGGGATGAGCCATCAAAGGTAATCGTGCAGCTGGCCCTTCAGCTCCAGGATGTCGGAATCAGCGCCCTTACCATTCACGGCCGCACCCGTGCCCAGTTATACAGCGGCAAGGCAGACTGGACCCTGATAGGAGAGGTCAAAGCCAACCCGCAGATCAGCATTCCGATCATCGGCAATGGCGACGTGATTGATGGACCCTCGGCAGCAGCCATGAAAGCACAAACCGGGGTTGATGGCATCATGATAGGCAGAGGAGCAACCGGTAACCCCTGGATTTTCAACCAGGTGAAGTACTATTTGAAAACAGGTGAAATTTTACCCTTTCCGGGCCTTGCCGAGAAAGTTGAAGTTTGTAGAACTCACTTGCTGACTTCAGCGGCATGGAAGGGTGAGATCACCGCGCTGCTCGAAATCAGGCGCCATTATGCTCACTATTTCAGCGGCATTCCTGATTTTAAGCCATACAGGATCATGCTTATGGCCGCAGCTACCATTGGGCAGGTGCTGGAAATTCTGAAGGAAATAGACATGAACTGCGAACATTAATAAGTCCCGGCTGAACTCATGTGGTTTTCAGGATTGGGACAAAATGCCAAAAATGTCCCGTTTTGTGTACGGTTGAAAAAAAGTTTGTAACTTAGATCGAAATTAGACACCCGATGGCACAGGAACCGCTTAAGATATTTATAGTTGAAGACGATGTTATCTTCGCAAAGATTATGTCGCATCACCTTTCGCTCAATCCGGAATATGAAGTGGAGATTTTCGCAGACGGAAAAACACTGATCAAAAATCTGTATAAAAATCCAACCCTGATTTCACTGGATTATAACCTTCCTGATATGACAGGTTTGGAAGTGTTAAGACAGATCAGGGAGTTTAATCCCGATTTACCGGTGGTGATTGTGTCGGGACAGCAGGATGTGGCGACCGCAATCGAACTTCTGAAAAAAGGGGCTTACGATTACATTCTCAAGGATCAGGATACCAAAGAACGGCTTTGGAACATTACCAAAAACATCCGTGAGAACATCAAGCTTCGTCAGAAAATAGCTGACCTTGAAGAGGAAATCGGGCGAAAATATGAGAAAAATAACCTGATTAAAGGGAATAGTCCAGCCATCAATAAGGTGTTTACGCTGATTGAAAAAGCATCCAGAACCAATATCACTGTTTCAATCTATGGTGATACAGGAACCGGCAAGGAGTTGGTTGCCAAATCAATACATCATGCATCTGGCAGAAATAGAAAGCCTTTCGTTGCGGTGAATGTAACAGCCATACCCAAGGAACTGATTGAAAGTGAAATGTTTGGACACGAAAAAGGCGCCTTTACCGGAGCGAATAACCGCCGCATAGGCCGGTTTGAAGAGGCCAATCAGGGGACAATTTTTCTGGATGAGATTGGCGATATGGATCTCAATATGCAATCGAAGCTTTTACGGGTTCTGCAGGAAGAGGAGGTGACCCGTGTTGGTGGGAATGAAAGCGTAAAACTCGATGTACGGGTTATTGTGGCTACCCACAAAAACCTGCAGGATCTTGTTCGAAAGGGCGAGTTCCGCGAAGACCTGTATTATCGCCTGCTGGGATTGCCGGTCCACCTGCCGCCCCTGAGGGAAAGAGGTAACGACATAGCCCTGCTGGCCAGGTTCTTTGTCGACGATTTTTGTCAGAAGAACAAAATGAAAAAGCTATCGATTTCCCCGAAAGCGATTGAAAAAATCCAGAAATACCCCTTTCCGGGAAACGTAAGGGAGCTCAAGGCAATTATGGAACTGGCTTCAGTTATGACCAATACTGAAACCATTGAGGAATCGGATATCACCTTCAGTACGGTGAGTGCTTCTGCCGATTTCCTTTATGAAGAAACTACCCTGGAAGAATACGACAAAAAGATCATCAACCATTTTATGCAGAAATACAACAACAGGGTGCGGCTGGTTGCCCAGAAACTCAATATCGGGAAAACGACGATTTACCGGTTGATGAATGAGGGGAAACTATGAAAGAATTTCCAATTTCAATTTCTAATTTCCAATAGATTGATTTTCAGAAGTCGGAGGTCAGAAGTAAGAGGTAGGAAGTAAGAAATTCGTATTTCTATGTCTTATGTCTAATTTCCAAAGCAATCTGAAAACTAATGGTACAGAGCACAGACCATGGAGTATTGGGGAGCCGTCCCTCGTCCCTGTCACACTGAGCGGAGTCGAAGTGCGTCCCTCGTCCTTTCTTCAGAACAATTCACAGATATCAGTTCCGGGAAGCAGGTGCCAGGCATTGATACCGACGCTGCGGGCGGCTTCCACATGAACCAGCGTATCGTCGATAAAAAGGGTTTCCTCAGGTTTTAGTCCACCATCATTCAGCACATACCTGAATATTTCAGGATCGGGTTTGGCCAGGCCGATCTGGTGAGAAAACCAGAGTTTTTCAAACAATTGGCCCATCCCATAACCGAACTCCACTTCGAACCGGCTTATGTAGCATTCATTGTGGATCTGGTTGGTGTTTGATAATATAAAGAGGCGGTGCGTCTTTGCGAGGATTCTGAGTTTTTCAACCCTGGTTGCCGGAAGGTCCAGTAAAAGGGCATTCCAGGCCTCATCAACCTGTTTGGAGGTGACACCCGCTACCAGCTTTTCCAGGACACTTTGCCTGAATTCGCCGGCCGAAATCATACCCTTTTCGAAATTAATCAGGATTTCATTGCTGCTCCTGCTTCCCCAGAAGTCAACTCCATCGAGGATTCCCAGCTTTACAAAGGCTTTTGCGCTAAGGTTTGGGTCGATGTTCAGCAATACCTGTCCCAGGTCGAAAATGATGTTTTTAATTCCCTGCAGATTGATTTTTTCTGGTTGCATAGTTTTCCTGAAAGTGATTACAGTTGCCAAAACTAAAAAAAATGAACCGGACTGCTGTAAAATTTTGATTATTTTGTACATTTGCAATCCCTTAGTAAAACAGGGGATGTGGCAAACAGCCACACGGGCCTATAGCTCAGTCGGTTAGAGCACCTGACTCATAATCAGGTGGTCCCTGGTTCAAGTCCAGGTGGGCCCACTTCAACGACAAGGGTTTCAGAACATTTCGTTTTGAAACCCTTTTTATTTGCACAACAATTTGCACAACAAAATGATGAGTATCTATGATTAACTAGAGACATCATTAATGTAATGCCCCTTATTCCCCCATTTTTATGAAATTCCTTTTCGAAACAATTGTATTTTCAAAAAGCATCTACCTCTTTTCATTCCATTAATCTATAATTTCCTAATACCCATTCAAAGCATCTGCTGTATGTTCTTTGGTCACCTAACCATAGATATCTGTATTTGATTCCTGATTCGGCTTTAGCGTATAGGTATTGGAAGGATTCAGGAGAAATAAGTCGTAAGTAATGTTCTTTTTATTGGGCAGATCTGCACAGATTACGAAATTTCAGCCAGCTATTGGTGCATTTGGCTTCTTTCATTCACGTGAAGGTTAAGCCTGTATCAGTCTTGATGTGGCCAAATAGATGTATACTTCGATGTAGATATCCAGCATATTAAAGAGGCTGCCCTTTTGAGACAGCCTCACTGATTATTAAAGAAGAGCACCCTATTATTCTACTATTAATTTTTTTGAATAATTTCTTCCATTATCAGTAATTACTTTAATTAGGTAAAAGTGAGGGCTGCAATTTTGAAAGGAATGTCAATTTGCATCTGATAATTCTCAATCCTTTTGGTGCAAATAAGTGCCCCGTCAATTGAAAATATGGAAATAAATCCATTTTCTGAGATCCTTAAATAATCAATATCTGACCAGCATTCACAGGATTTGGAATTAATTTAATAGCATCTGAATTGCTAAAATCCATTAGATTTGTATTCATGCCAACACCATCAGATATTTTAATGTCAGTATCAGGATAATCAGACTTTTGTCCTGACAGGGTAATGAATGAGTAAACCATACTTATTGGTGATGAGCCATTGCTGCAGTGGACTTGACCTTAAAGTTGTAAGTTGTACCCGGGATTAATCCATTAAACTGAACTGGATTAAATGTGTAGTTCGAATAAACTGTATATGTTGACGCATAAGAAGGCTTTAGGTAATAGTCGAACGTATTTGCGTTAGGAGCGGTAAAATTTAAGACAGCTGATGTTGATGTAATTGAAGTAGCAAAAATTGAATAAGGGGCTGGGCAAGACCCCCCACCTGAACCGTTAAGGTAAAATGTGTGATTGCCGGTAGAAGTATTCTCATCATCAACCAACAAGTATATCACCTGGCCAGCAGACCAGTTCATATTGCCAAAAGTGCCGGGAGAATTGACGTCATCAATACATGACCAGCCTGTAGAACCACATGAGTTAGATTTCCAGAGGAAGTCAACATATCCACCTGAAGCAGTTGAAACTGTGAGGCTATATATTCCAGTTGTGGGAACTGAATATTGGTAGACTTGTTCCTTCCCGGGGCAGGTATAACCACACGCATTTGCATTGTTTGTATTCCAGGAGCCCCCTGAGCCACCGGTAAAGGTTTTAGCGTTCGATGATCCCAACCCAGCAATTGTAATTACATTCGAGCAAGGATCACCTGAACCCCCACCCGGACCGTTAAGGTAAAATGTGAGTACCGGTGGAAGTATTCTCATCATCAACCAACAAGTATATCACCTGGCCAGCAGACCAGTTCATATTGCCAAAAGTGCCGGGAGAATTGACGTCATCAATACATGACCAGCCTGTAGAACCATGAGTTAGATTTGCAGAGGAAGTCAGCATATCCACCTGAAGCAGTTGAAACTGTGAGGCTATATATTCCAGTTGTGGGAACTGAATATTGGTACACTTGTTCCTTCCCGGGGCAGGTATAACCACGCATTTGCATTGTTTGTATTCCAGGAGCCCCTGAGCCACCGGTAAAGTTTTGGCGTTCGATGATCCCAACCCAGCAATTGTAATTACATTCGAGCAAGGATCACCTGAACCATTGGTTAAAGTTGTGAATGAGTAGATGGCTGAGTAATTAGACCAACCATACGACAGACAATATGCTGCAAGCTTGTAGTTGTATGTCGTATTCGACTGTAAATTAGTAAGATATATGGGCAAACTAGTAACTTCATAATAATAATATGAAGAGTTGTAGCTAGGCTTATAACCAATCTTGTATTTTGTCGCACCACTCACGGGATTACAGTATATTATTGCGCTGGAAGAAGTGATATTTGAAGCATAAATACCTGTAGGAACCCCACAAGTGTTAGAACAGGGTCCAATCACATTTGATGAAGTGTATTGATATGCCTGTTTCGGAATACAATTGCACTCAGAAAAAGTTGCATATTGTTTCACCCCCCCTACTCGGTATTCAAAATGAATATGATCACCACCACCAGAAGGATTGGTACAGTTGGGGTTATTGCCAGGAACCTCTGTGTTACCGCCATCTCCCAGTGGGCATCCTTTAGAAACTTGTTGGGAAACTGTCACATAAACACTATTTAGATGTGCATACAAACTTTGTGTTCCATCCGTATGCGTAAGAATTACATACTTCCCAAAACCACCTCCTGAACAATAGTTTTGGGCTGTTGTAATAGTTCCTGAAGCTATAGCTAGGACATTGTCAGAAACAAAATTCGGGGAATCAAAATCAGTTGCTACATAACTATGTGGAGTATAGCCACTATAGGGTGATCCACAATAATAATTGGAAGATGACCCACCTGAAGGAGGCGGAGTACCTGTGCGACTAACGCAATAGGGCGTTCCATTTGTCCAGGGAAGGTTAAAATCTAATAGCTGCAAACTCTTTATTGAACCTTCTGATCGTTCTTGGCTATCAAAGGGAAGTATATTGTTCATCTGATCACCCTTTGTTGTCCATCCTACCGGAACAAATACTCCCGATTTTGCCTTATAAAGTTGTTTCTCTTTCTCAGTTTTCAAATCATAAAGAAACAGGAGGTCGCTTTTTCCTTCAACCTGATTTCTCATCAAATCTGAAGAACCGCTATATAAAAAACATGTTGCGATCAGGTGAGAAAATCGGTGTGCTCATATAGTTAGTAAAAAGATTGAGGTTATGAGCTTCTCCTGTTTTCAGATTGAATGTATAGATGCCTTCGTGCTCTTCAGCCTCATCAAATTTGAAAGCTTCCATATAAACAATACTTTCATGATTACTCCATGAGACCGGCTTTAAAACCAAGCCTTGCAAAGGGCTGTTTTTCTCATTAGAAATGATGGTTTTCTCGGCAGTGTTGTGATCGAGGATAGCAAGATTATACCTATCACTGAATAAATCCCGTTCGAGATACAACCAATCAGAATTAAATGGTGATCTGATGCCTATCCAAAGCACCATTCCTTCTTCGATTTTCAGGTCTTCGGTTACCTGACTGACATGATAGATGCATTCGACCCCTTCAATTAGGGCACTTTTTTTTATCTTCCGCTCAACACCATAATTAATCGAATCACCTAGAACGTCAGAACTAAAAAATTCAGGTCCATCATAATACATGATGTCATAGTCGCTAATAGACTGAACACTCTGCTGGGCAGAAATGCTGGAGATTATTAATGTCGAGAAAAAGAATATGCTCATTATCATTATTAAAGAAGAGCTATTCCTCTTTATTGAAAAGTAAAAAGTTGTTTTCATTTTCCTTAGTTTTTTAATTTATACTACCATGAACTTTCCGTTTTGGCCTGAATCGCCTACTTGAGGCGACTCAGGTTGTCGGCAACGGAATGCCTTGTTTAGTTGTGGCGTGTAGATTTTTCCGCATACTTGCCTGGCAGTTATAGCTTTGCCGGAGCTGTTATTGTTTAGGTTCTAGCGAACTACTATTGCTTTAACAATGTATATGTCAATCAGCTTAAACTACTTCAACGACAACGAAGGATTTCCCCTTTTGAATCAACAAGTATTTGTTTTTGAGAAGTGTCAGATCTGAAATTGGAGCATTGGCTAATTTTACACGATCCTTATTGATTTGGATACCATTAGCAGAAATCAATCGTTTTGCTTCACTTTTCGAAATACCGTATGATTTGGCTATCAGAAAATCGATGGCTTCTGAGTTGTATTCCAAAGAGTTGATAAACTGGTTCCGGAATACTTGAAAATACTTCATCAAGTAATTGCAGTTCCGTATTTTCAAAATCAATGCGGGTAGAGTTACGAAACAGTAAAAAGTTGATGCTTTGCTAACTTTTTCCATTACTGCGACAGAGTGTATCCTGCTCGTTATATCATCAGCTAGCACTTTCTTAAGCATGTTGGGATTTGATGAATACAGTTCTTCCAGTTGCTCGACCTCTCACTTAGGAAGGAATGTAAATATTCTGAGCAGCTTCCCGATCTGTGAATCTTCGACATTAAGCCAAAACTGGTAAAACTTATAGGGCGAGGTGAGGTCAGGATCTAGCCAGATGTTGCCTTCTTCACTTTTGCCGAATTTACTACGGTCAGATTTGGTCAGAAGGTCCGTTGTTAGTGCAAAAGCGCTCTTATTTAATTTCTTTTGAATCAATTCACATCCACCAGTAATATTTCCCCATTGGTCACTTCCACCCATTTGTAGTTTACAGTTCTTATGTTGATAAAGCCAGAAAAAATCATAAGCCTGAAAAAGTTGGTATGTAAACTCTGTAAACGAAAGACCATTAGCTAAGCGTTGTTTTACGCTGTCTTTTGAAATCATATAGCTAACATTGAAAAAACGGCCAACTTCGCGCAAGAAGTCGATTAGCGAAAATTGTTGCAACCAGTTATTATTATCTACAAACTCTGCTGCGTTTTTACCACAGTCAAAATCTAGCAGCTTCCGAAACTGACTCTCTTTAACATGTTCAAGTTATTGAAAAACAATTTCATCACTTAGGATTTTACGTTCAGTGGTTTTCCCTGCCGGATCGCCTATTCCTCCTGTGAAACCACCAAGAAGTACAATGGGCTTATGTCCATGAAGCTGTAAATGCCGAAGCATATATATGGCACACAAATTGCCAACGTGTAAGGATTTCGCCGTAGGGTCAAAACCGATATAGCCGGTATTCATTTCACTATCAGTGAAATGGTCTTCAGTATAAGGCGTAATATCTTTAATAAGACCGCGCCACTTAAGTTCTTGTAAAAACTTCGATTTCATAAGGATAGGAATTAAAGGGTTAAAAAACAGTTTATATGATGCAGTTTTTCCCATACAGTTTTAGCTGATTCAGGGATTTTGTGTACACTTTCCTCAAACAATCGCACGATTGAAACATAATGATTGCGCAAAGCATTCATCGTCTGCAGTGAGCATGTTTGCGATGCTGCTTTTGTTATAATATTCTCGTTTTTATCGATAATAAATCTGATACCAATATCACTACTCGAAAGTGTATAAGGGACTGCATTTATCCCGGCGGTGTAAGAAGAATCTTTCCACTAGCTGTATAAATGGAAAGGAGATCGTTTCCAAAGGCAGTATGGTATTCGGCATCGAATTTGCTTTCATCAAACTTACTTACCCCACTGAACTTCCAACCAAGTTTGATTAGAGTATTGCGCGTTTCGACAAAATACTGTATATCTGCAGCTTCCAATCGCGCATATTCACTATCCAAGGAAGTTTCTGCAATTTTTTTAAGCAGGTTTTTATAATTTCAGTCTGCTTGAAACCTCTGACGAAGATAAATATGGTAGTTCGTTATTCCTAAACGCTCAATAAATTTTTCGACAACTGACCTATACTCAGTTGCTACTTTTCTCACAGTTTTTGGATCAAATCTGTTAAGAAGTGCATGGTTGTCGGCTATGAGATGGTGGATGTGACCAGAACCCAGCTTATTCCTAAGTTTGTTGGCTAACAAAGGATAAACTAAAAGTCGAATGGGATGCCAGCAGTTAATTCATGAGGATTAGAAATTCCTGTTCCAAAGTATATATCCTCCAAATTTGCCTTGTCATCAATAGTTTCAAGGATAGGCAGTGTGGCTTTTTTATCAATAAGACCTTCCTGCAACAATGCCTTGAAGAGGATCGATTTTTTATTTATTTGTTCATTCTCTGAAAATCCGAGAGTATTTTGACGCTTTTCCATGGCATGAATTTTCTTACAAAGAAAAATCATAAAATATTCAGCATCAAGGTTGTCCTGTTCAGGATAAATTCAGTAAAATTGGTTATCCCAACTGAATTCAGTCAAGTTCAGGCAATCTTCTATCTTCTTCAGCAATGATTTTTTTGTATATTATGTTATATATTTGTAGCTTAATCTTAATATATATTTTTATGAGCTTTATAACAGGATCCGCTAAAGACATATATGACTTAATTGAATTAGCTCAAGTAAAAATACTTGATGGTGAGGAACATCCAGGAATCGAAGTGGCTATTAGATTACTTATTGTGAAATTGAATTCACCTGAATTTAGGATGCATTCTAATTATGAATTAAAACCAGGGAATCTCCAAAGGAATATACTATTTAACGCTAAAAGACTTGTTATACAGGAAAGAGGGCACTTGGGCCTAGCTTTTCTTCACCTTATTTAAACAGATTGTGTCAATATGTGTTTGGGGCAGCATTTGAAGCACATTACGGTAAATTTCAAGGTGTTCTTTACAATGTTAGAACAGGAATAGAGAAAATCCCCAAGAAGCTTAATTCTATCGACAATACCGCTTATATAAAAGATTTACGTTCACTTGGAATAACAGGTACTGTTAATAAACTTTCATCATCCCGTTTTGAACCAATGCAATGTATGGAAGCGACAAAGCATTCATTGTTTTTTATCGGCATATTAGGCTAAAATGGATTGAGAATCTTGATGAATTTAAGTCATTTTTAAGAAAAATACAATCTAAACCCAATGGTAAAGTTAGATTTCTAATGATAAATCCAAATGGAGAGGATTTAAATTTTTAAGAACACTTCGTGGTGAGAATTTAAAAGATAATTCAACCGGAAAATTTAGAGAATTAGTTGAAGAATTTCAATGTCTTGAAGTTAAATTCTATGATTTTGTGCCTTGTTTTCGTTTGTTATTTCTTGATAATAATTTGCTTGCAATGTCTAGGTATAACTTGGACGAATTCAATTATAGGAAGAATAAAAATGGATGGGAGGCCCCCCACCTAATTATCGAAATAGATAAAGGAGATTGGTCACTATTTGAGCCTTTTCTTTTCTATTACGAAATAATTTGGAGAAATTCCAAAGACATTCATGAGTTAATTAGTTTATCATAAAATCATGATCGAAAAGAATAACATCGGTGTAATACATGGTCGATTTCAAGGACTTCACCTTGGGCATATGGAGTATCTACTTGAAGGTAAGAGACGATGTGATTTCCTCTATATAGGAATTACTAATCCAGACCCCGGATTAACAAAAGAGAATCAGGCTGATCCAAAGCGATCAACGGAAGAAGAAAATCCTTTTACATACTATGAAAGAATGATTATGTTAAGAAATTCATTTATGGAAGCTGGGATTGATAGAAAGGATTTTGAGATAGTCCCTTTCCAATCAACTATCCTGAAATGATCAAATACTATGTGCCCATTGATGCTATATTTTTTATTACTATATATGATGAATGGGGCAAACACAAGATTAACACCCTGAATGCACTTGGATTACAAACAGACCTAATGTGGACAAGATCAATGGAAGATAGGTTTACTACTGGAAAAACGTAAGAAAATTAATTGCTGATGATGAACCATGGGAACATTTAGTCCCCGCTTCTGTTTCAAACTACATTAGAAGTAATCAATTGGATTTAAGAGTTAGGAGATTGATCAATGGTTAACAATATCACAATCGGATCAGATGGTATAATTGATAGAAACATCTATGGAGGAAAGGCATATTGGCTTTCATGGTTGATTGCCAATAATTTTAATGTCCCTGAGTGTTTTTTATAGCTACTTCACCAGAAAAAGAATGGCCTTTTGTAGGATCATTTCTTAAATCTGATGACTTATTCAAGAAACTAATACAGCAATTTAAAATTGAAACTGATCTTTATGATGTTGCTATTCGATCTTCAGCAATAAATGAAGATTCAACTGAAAAGAGTTTTGCTGGTCATTTTCAAAGTTATGTTGAACCCGTTTCAATGAGAAAATTGATTTTAAATATCGAAAATGTCATTAAAAGCATTCAGAAATTTGACGATGGAGATACACAAAGTATAGGAGTCGTTGTTCAAAAAAGAATAAATGCAAAGTATTCTGGGATTGCATTTTCTTCAAATCCGATTACTGCTTCAAAACAAGAAGTGTTAATTAGTCTCGTTGAAGGAATGGGGGATAAATTAGTATCTGGAAAAATTAGTGGTGTCGATTTTATTGTAAACTTTAATTCAGACAAACCCGAGTACCCGTCATAAATTCAAGTATTGAAAAAAGCATATTGTTGAGCTCAGTTTGGTAGTAAAAGAGATTGAAGAAAAGCTAAAATGCCCGATGGATATTGAATGGTGTATTGATTCAATAAGCAATCGACTATTTATTTTACAATGCAGACCTATCACAACAATTTTCCCTTCCATTCCTGGAATTATTCCAATCAATCTTTTGAATCGAGAAAACATACCTATTCAAGGAAGAGATTTTGATAAAGTAAGAATAAGATTCATTGCACAGGAAAATTTCATTAACATATCTAATGCATATATCATTGTAAATAGTAAAGATTTCTTCATTGATGATGCATTGCTTAGAAAAATTCACCCAGATAAAAGTTGCAAGGGGTATAGTGTAGTTTTGATCTATCCAAAAAGAATTTCAGGTAATATTATTAGGTATTTTGCAGATAATGAGATTGCTAATCAAAAGTCTTCTTTCAGGACCTGCCAACGATATGAAGTTAGGACATACCAAGATAAACAAAGTCTCAAAGATACCCTTCAAACTATCTATTACAAATGTAATGAAGTATCTTGGCTATGTATAGTTATTATCCAAGAAATTTTTGATCCTGTATTTACTGGTATTGCAAAAAAAATTGAAGGTGGTTATCTACTTGAAATTGCTAAAGGTCACTTTGTTCCAAAAGGTATTGTGCCAACATCTCAATATATTTTAAGTGATGATTATGGAATACTCCACAAAAAAGAGGTTACTCAGGAATACTCCTATAATATTTCGCAAGGAGCAGTCATTAAGGAAAACTGTAACTCTTTTATTTCTATTGATAGTATTTCATTATCATTAATTATAAAGAAGTTGAGTCCAGTCCTATCTACTGGTAATCAAGCTGTTGAATTTGGGTTGTTGCTTGATGAAGAATCTAATTTATTGATGCCGTATCTTATTGATATGGTTAACGACCAAAGCAACAATGAATTGGATTCAAAATTGCTAACTGAAGGTGTGATCTCAGCAGGAAAAAGAACTGGAGGGCAATTTATATTGAACCAGAAGATCTGGAACAGGATAGTTTAGAATTACACCTTCATAACATACTAGTAGATAATATTACATATGATGAAGAAATCATTTTCCTAACTCAAACCCCAGATATTGCGCTGCTTGAAATTTTGAAGCAGTACAATAATGATAAAATTGATTTATATTCAAAGAAGGGTCAGCACTATCTCATTTCGGAATTATCTTACGGGAAAGGAAAATTCCAGCAATTGTTTTTGATGGAAAGTTTAATTTTTATTTCAATAAAATTATTAAAATTGATGCTGTTTCAGAAAATATTAAAGGGAAGCCCGTATTTCTATTGGACATTCTTGTATTACTAGTTATATCAACCCTGATTTAGATGGAGTTGTTTCATCGATTGCCCTTTCCTACTATAAATCATTTAAAGGAGAGAATTTCATTCCAACTCATTTTGGTACTTATGACAATGAGTCAATATTTGTACTTAACCACTTTAACATTGAATTTCCAAAATCACTTCTTCAATTAATGAGTATGAAACTATAATACTAGTTGATACCCATCATCCTTTACAATTGTCAGAGTCTATTCCTTTAGATAAAGTTGTTGAAATTTGGGACCATCATATGAGTGGTAGCCCCCTCAACTACTCAAAGGGATAAAGATGCATATGAATGGTTAAAATTGTTTGTTTGTATCTCTGATGACTTAATATTTAAACTTTTTAAATCCCGATCTTCGTTTGACAATTTAGAATCTTTTCAAATAATTCTCAATAATCTTAAGGATTTTGAATTTGGTAGTTATAGGGTTGGAATATCACAAATTGAAATGATTAACATAAAGCAAATAGTGGATAAATCAGATTTAGTAGATGCATTATCCCAAGTTAAGAAATTGAAAATGCTTGACTATATAATATTTAGCGGTGTAGATATACTGTCTCATAAAACAACACTTGTTGTACCAGATGTGGAAACATTAAATATCATTAATAAAGGAATGGGGTATAATTTCATAATTATGAAAAATGAAATTGAAAAAATTTTGTTAAGAAAAACTGATTATATTCCAAAATTGAAAAAGTATTTTAGTTCTCTATCTGTTGATAATAATTGTTAGTCCTTATGAGGACCAAACAGAACTGAAAAAAAATAACCTGAAAGAGCCAGAACAAACAGGATTTTAATAGTTGGCAGGAAATTTTTCTCAATAACGCTTCTGTGTGAAAAATAGACATAAAATTAAAGGATAGAGTTCTTTTCAACTCTTATTTTCGTTGGTTTACTGTGTCTTAATGCTTTTACTACGATATAATGCCGTTTGACAGATAAATAAAGACTCCGTTTCGCGTTATTCCCGGATGCTTTTATACACAGCAATGAAGAATATGAATATTAAATTCAGCAGTGCAGTCACTAGGATAAGGATGTTTCGTAAAATATTTCAAGAAATGTCCTTCATTCTGGTTTTTTTTATCATTTAGCGTAACTTTTATCATCGAATATTCGATTATCAATGCAGAAATTAAGCTTTAGAGTAAACTTAGCGTAAACAATTCATGTATTTTATATACAAATTTGATGATTTATATGCAATAAAAGTATTCAAAGTGCTGATATTGTGGCAACTAAACAATGCGATAAATTATTCAACGATATTTTTTAGATGTTAAACCGGATCAAAGGTTATCAATCCCCTATTCTTCATAATTTTGATTGATTTATAATCAAGTTTGCGAATCAGGAATTTAAAAGACTTCCTTTCGTCAAGGTTATGAAGTTGATCGAAGATATAATGTAAAATGGCAATAAAATAAACTTGTTATGATAACCATACACCAATATCTTGATAAGTATCCCATATCACGGGATAGCAAAAAACTGATTGTAGGAACCATCCATCCCCATGATCATGAGAACTTCGGGATTCCGTTTTTTTACGGCAACAGGTCGAGCATCTGGAAAATCCTCAGCGAAGCATTCCTGATGAACTTAAACATCCAATAACACTTCCGGATGTATTAAACTTTCTGGAGAAGCATAAAATTTCAGTAAGGGATACCATACGTCAATGCAAGCGCATTAATCCTACTGCTTTGGATAAAGATCTCGAGCCCATCGAACTAAACAAAGATATTATTGACCAGATCAAAGAATCGGAAATTTCGAAATTCTCTTCACGAGTGGTTTTCAGAAAAACAACGCTTTTAAACTCTTTTATGTTGATATCTTAGGTAAGGCAATTACTTCTGAAATCCGTGGAAACAGGGAAGTTATGCTGGATAATGAGGTATTTGGAAGGAAGGTAAAGTTGAAAATTCTCTATTCTCCTTCCGGTTCATCGAATGTTGGACTATCAAAATGCAGGTTATATCTTGATAACAAGTCAAAATATGAAAATTCCAGCCGGCCGGTTTATGAATTTAAGGTTGATTATTACAGGCAGGCTTTTGAGGTATAACTGGAATGTTGGAGATGCAATTATTCCTTTTTTATAGCTTTGATATTTGAGATGCTTTTAGCCTAAAATTATTGAATATGAGCAGTATCATTTTTATAACATTCGATATCAAAAAGGATGAGTACCCTTCCATGCCCTATGCGGTAGCAACCATGGTTGCCTGTCTTAAAAAGGCAAAGCAGAAAACTTCCCACTATTCCATTGACCTTGAACATGCAAAGCATGGTACACAGGGTAATCATTCAATTACTGATACAATCAGGAAAGATTTATTGAGTAAAAAGATCATTTTACTAAATTTGATTTTATAGCAATCAGTTTTACGGCATGGACAATAGATTACTGTCTTTTATTGATAAGTATGCTGATGGACTATAAAGGTAAAATTATTTTTGGTGGATACGAAGTCACTTCAATGAATGATGATGAGCTTAAACAGCAGTTTCCAAGGGTTGACTATTTCATTAAGGGGTATGCTGAAACAGCATTAAATTAATCGTAGCGGAAGGCCGCACCTTCCCGGAAAAGGTTGTTAATATTCCGGCTGAGCCAAATGATCTTATTTCACCTTATCTGACCAAAGTTCTAGATACTTATTCACAGAAGTTGTATTGGGAAACAAAGCGTGGATGCCCATATAAATGCGGCTTCTGTGAATGGGGTAATGCAATTGTGAAGGTTATGGAACTACCAAAGGATCGTCTCCTCAATGAAATTGAATTATTTAAAGAGAGCACAGTATCAGAAATTAATATTCTTGATGGTACCTTTAACTGGGGCAAAAACTATCTGTTTTATTTTGCGGAGCTTCTAAAATCAACGACTCTGAAAATTACATGTCAGGTAAGATTCGAATCTTTACTAACCAAACATGGAAATGAGTTCTTTGAATTGGTAAAATCAAACAGAGACCGGATACATCTTGAATTCGGATTGCAAACCATTCATCCTGAAGAAATGAAAACAATTAGCAGGATTAATGACCTTGATAAAAATTAAATCCGTACTTAAAAGTTGGAGGAAAATCAAATTGATTATGAAGTCAGCATCATATATGCCATTCCCGGACAGACTGTTGAATCATTTATTGACACTATTGAGTTTCTGATTGAGCAAGGCTGTCGTAATATCAAGGCTTATCCCTTGAGAATTCCAAAGAACTCAATTCTTGAATGCAGAAAAGAGGATTTCAAGGTGAAAGAGTCGAAAAATTCCATGAACATCCCTTCCGTAATATCCTCAAACTCTTTTTCTAGTGAACAGCGTGAAGATATGGACAGGATAGTCAATAGATTGCATGATGGCGCCCTTTATAATCATATGGAATCTCAGAAAGTGCTAGAGGGAGGAACAACCATGACCTTATGTTCTATTTCCAATTATTTACATGAAATAAAAAGCGTTGATATAAAAGAAGCAAACGACGAACTTGCAAATAGGGTAAAGCTAGACTATTTAGAACCAATAGAAAAGACCATTATCAAAGAAAATCCTCTTCAAGGAATGTCATTTTGTTTAGATTTTGATATTTTTGTAGATCAAATGCAGTATATCGATAACCTTCTTAAAAAAGAAGTCCTTCTAAAACTCAAGAAAAGATCAATTCCTCCGGAAGAGGAATCACCTTTTAATAAATCTTTTTAGGTCTTATCAATCCAAATATTGAACCTAAAAATGTACTGTCGTGCTTTTCTCTCGAAAAGCGGAAATTACTACTTTTACAGGGAAGTTGAATTGGAAAATTAACACTGAGTAAATGAAAAACATAATCACTTTGGCCGGTGATCCCGGTGCAGGCAAAACAGAAGTCGGAAAACTACTTGCCGAAAACCTGAATTGGGAATTGATCAATATAGGAAAGTTGCAACGTGAACTGGCAGCTGAACTGGGCATGGATGTTCAGGAGCTAAATCAACACATGGTAATAGACCGGAAGTATGATGATATGCTGGATGGTAAAATCAAAGATATTGGACAAAACAGAACCAGGGGTAATAGTTGATTCCAGAATAGCCTGGCATTGGATTCCTAATTCGTTGAAGGTTTTCCTATATGTTGATATCGGGGAAGCTGCCGCTAGGGTGTTCAATGCAAAGCGTTCATCTGAGCAATATACTAACATCGAAGATGCCAGTTCTAAATTGAGTATGAGGAAAGAAATGGAGATTAAACGCTTGAAATCATTGTATGCAATTGACTTCTCTGATTTGAAGAATTACGACCTTGTGATTGATACTACACAGATCAGTCCGGAAAAAGTTTGCAACCGGATACTGGAAAGAATGAATATTTAATGGGATAATTCCTTATCCTTTAATAATGCATTTGTAATTTGTTTGCTCTAAATTAGTGCCCGGTTAAAACTTTTCTACTTTGTCTCAATTGAATTTCTCCGAAGGTCAAAAAATCACAGCCCGTGGCGAAGATTTTTTAATATCAAAAGTCGATACCAATTTCGATGGTTCATTTCTGTTACATGCACAGGGAATCAGTGAGTTGGTGAAGGGGAAGTCCTTTGTTTTTGACTGTTCGATCGATACCGGTATTTCCACTGTCGATCCGGCCCTCACCAGGCTTATTCCCGATATAGACAGCGGCTACCGCAAAACAAAACTGTTTATCGAAACCCAGATCAGGAACTCATCCATCTATTCCGACAAGATTACCATCGCTCCAAAAGCTGCTTTCAATATGGCTGAGTACCAGTTAACCCCAACGTTGAAAGCATTGAAACTTGCCCGTCCCCGTATCCTTATTGCGGATGGTGTTGGTTTGGGTAAGACAATTGAGGTGGGTATTTTTATTGCGGAATTGATGAAGCGGGGAAAAGGCAAACGCATCATGGTGCTTGCCTTGAAATCTATTTTGGCTCAGTTCCAGCAGGAGATGTGGAACCGCTTTGCGATTCCTTTGGTTCGGTTGGATAGCGAAGGTATTTCACGTATCAAAACAAAATTGCCTGCCAACAAGAATCCTTTCGAGTATTACGATAAGACCATCATTTCAATTGATACCCTAAAGAATAATGCTAAATTCAGGCATTACATTGAAAAATCGCATTGGGATATCATTGTAATAGATGAATGTCATACCGTTGCCAATATCGACAGCCAGCGTGGAGATCTTGCTCAGTTCCTTTCACAGCAATGTGATGCGCTGGTGCTCACTTCGGCTACTCCTCATAATGGCAGGAAGGAGTCCTTCGCTAACATCATCCGGATGATTGAACCTACTGCCATTCCCCGCAGTGGTGAGTATGGCAAAGCTGACATTGAAGAATATTATGTCAGCAGGTTCAAAAATGATATAGAAGATTCTGCTGTCCGGGCAAATTTTCAGGACAGGGAAATTGTAAGGATAAGTACTGACCTGACCGATGATGAAATTGATTTTCTGAAGTTTCAGCAAAATCTGAAATTTAATGCCCTGGATGGCATCCGGAAAGGAAAGAACAAAAATGATTTTCTCTTTTCAATCGGCATTTTCAAGGCTTTTCTTTCTTCTCCCCAGGCTGCGTTGGTAAGTATCAATCACCGGATCGAAAAAGTGACTGCGGCCACATCAGATTCTGATGATCTTGAAGATAATTTAGCTGTCCTCAATGAATTGAAATCAAAGCTGGAAAACATTCTGGAAAGAAATCGGACAGCAAGTATCGTAAATTAAGGGAAACCCTGTTTAATTGGGCTGGTCTGGCCGTAAACAAGATGACCTATGTTATTTCGCGGGAAAGGATTGATACCATAGAGTATTTTAAGGAAAACCTAAAACAGGACTTCAACTTGCCTGATGACGGCTATTGCTTTCTTTCATGGCAGCCTTTCTGATGTAGATCAGCAGGAAATGATTGATGATTTTGGTAAACGGACAGCAGTTCGGATTTTTATCTGCTCCGATGCAGCTTCCCAGGGCGTCAACCTGCACTTCTTCTGCAACCGGATGTTCAATTATGATATTCCCTGGTCGTTGATTACCCTCGAACAGCGCAATGGCCGCATCGACCGGTATGGCCAGAAAAGAACGCCATACATCCATTATCTTGTTGCGGAATCGGATATTGAAGGGCTCAATACCGACTTGCGAATCATTAAGAAACTTACAATCAAAGAAGAGGAAGTTCATAAATCGCGGCGATGCCGGTTCAGTCATGCAATTGTATAACTCAAACAAGGAAGAGCGATTGGTTGAAAAGGCATTTATGAAGCAGGATGAAGATTTTCTCGATAAGCTTCAGCCGGATGATGAGTTTGACTTCTCCGTTATTTTTGGCAACGAATCTGATAATACGGAATCTGTCATCACAGATCAACCGCTTGAACAACCGCTTTCGATTTATTCGCACGATGACCTCTTTTTCAGGGATCTTTTTGAACAATTAGTCAGCTCAGGCCAGATATCCGGAAACGATATAAAAGTAAATGACCCTGGTTACATCGAATTGGTGAATACTCCTGAATTGAACGAAGTATTATTCGATCTTCCTCAGGAAGCCATGCCCAAACTAAGAGATATCTTTCGCCTGACAACTGATAAAGAACTGGTTCAAAGCGATTGAAGATGCAAGAAAACTTAAAGGCGATTGGGCAAAGTTCCAGGTGTTAAGCGAGCTGCATCCCGCTATCCGGTATTACATGACCAAACTCGAAGGCAGTGTAGATAAAGATGTTGCGCTTGCTGCCCGCTGCAACATTTTCCCGTTGCAACTGCCTGGTACATCATGCATGGACAGGTATCCAATAACCTGGGCCAACCGGTAATCTCCGATTTCTTTGTTATCGCTGTGAACTGGGATGGCAGCCTGGCTAGAAGCCCTTCCTGTTCAACGAGTTTGTGGATAAATTCAGGTTATCGGAAACTATTTATACGGAACTTATTCAATGAATCATTCCCACCTGCAAAACATACTTCCGATGTAATTGATCGGGCACAAGGTTGTATATATCAACCCCACCAGGATGAAGTTACAAAGCAAAATGTCTCAAAAACTAACCAATTACCAGACTCATCTCTCAAACTGGGAAGCAGGCGCATTCCAACAACTTGCACTTGAGTTCGAAGGCATGGGAGAATCGGTTTTTCTGAAAACAAAAAAGACAATACAGCCAAAGAGATCAAAACATCCTGAATACTTCGGGCCGGTTTTACAAGGACCTCACATCACTTCAGAATGAAGCCTTCCTGAAAGTATTGGCTGTTTTCTATAATCCTCCTGCAAAATGATCCGTTTTATAGATAATGTCGGCGACTACTTTTCTACCACTTATTTCGATGAGGATTTCCCTACGAAAGTGCTGGACAAAACCGGTTATGCACGTGATCAGGTAGGGGAATTCAACAAACGGATTTCACCATTAAGCGCTGCTTATTTTAAGTTTAAACAACTTATCATTGAAGGTGGTCTGCGGACAAGAGATAAGAAATTTTCGAAACATAATTTCAATACCTTACTACTAGAAACTTGGTTACGAAAATGCTGAAATAAGCTATGAACGGCTTTTTCATTTTAATGAAAACGAAGCACTCCCAATAAGGCATATTTTTTACAGGGGCGAAAATGTTCAGCTTATGGTTATGGAAATGCAGCCCATGATCAGGGAAGGAGAAAAAGATCCTGACAGCCTTTTGAACAATGCTACAATATCGAAACGAAGAAATTCAAAGTGAAGCACAACGTTATCACCGCAAACAATGGGAATGGGTATTTACGGTTCCTGAAGGAGTAAAAATATCGCCAAGCAAAATCAACGAGGCTGTATCTGCTTTGTTTCTCTTAAAGCACGACCGCCCAAAATATATTTTACTGCTTGCCGGGAATATCATTTTCCTGCTGGAACAGGATAAATGGGACCGGGGCAGTTACCTGAAGTTTGACCTCGAAGAGCTCTTTACCGAACACCAGGCTTCTCCTTCGCGAAACTTCTATGCCCTGTTTTATTTCCTGCTCTCGAAGGAATCACTATGCACCAGAGCAATATGGTGCTGCTCGATCAGCTGGATGAAGACAGCCACAAAAGTGCATATGAGGTTACGAAAGACCTGAAAGAAGGCATTATCCATGCGGTTGAAGCGCTAGCCAATGAGGCATTGTATTATAAAAAGCAGGTTTCCGGGGAAGATTTCGACGAAACCGACGACAGCTTCGAGCAGGAAATGAAGGATGACTGCCTTACCCTCATTTACCGCCTGCTTTTCATCTTTTATGCTGAGTCGCGAAATGAGTTGGACATTCTTCCAACCAACGACCCTGCTTATCTCAAAGGCTATTCACTCGAAATGCTGCGCGACCTGGAGCAGGTTCCCATGTATTCAGACAGCAGCCGCAATGGTTATTTCTTCCACGATTCTCTTTTCTCACTTTTTCATTTACTTGGTTCTGGCTATAGGGAAAATGAAAATGGTAACAATAAAAGTTTTCGGGTCCGGTCTATTGACTCTCCGCACTTCGATGATACACGGCTGCATCATATTCAGGGTGTTAAATTCCGCAATTTCGTTTGGCAGGAAATTATCCGTCGCTTTTCGCTTTCCAGGGCAACGGGGCCGCAGCCGCGGTCGTATCTCCTATGCCAACCTTGGAATCAATCAATTGGGAAGTGTGTATGAAAGTCTGCTGGCTTACCGCGGATTTTATGCTGAGCAGGATTATATTGAGGTTCACAAAGCCGGAAAACCCGAAGAAGGTACCTACCTGGTTCCGCGTTCGCGCCGGGATGATTTCAGGGATGATGAGGTATTGAGGGATCAACAGGGCGAAGTTCTGATCCTGAAAAAAGGTGCTTTTGTTTATCGTCTTTCAGGCCGTGACCGTCAGAAATCAGCCTCATACTATACCCCTGAGGTCCTTACCCGCTGCACTGTTAAATATACACTAAAACCAATTCTCGAACGGCTCGATAACAAAGAAATTGAAGCCCTGGAACTGCTTAATCTCAAGCTTCTTGAACCAGCCATGGGGCAGCGGCTTTTCATAATGAAATGATTAACCAGCTGGCTGAGGCTTATCTAACCTACAGGCAGGATGAGCTGAACCAGCGTATTGCGCCTAACAAATACCGCGAAGAACTCAGAAGGTAAAAGCCTACATTGCCACGCACAATGTTTATGGTGTTGACATCAATCCAACTGCTATCGAATTGGGCAAACTCTCCTTATGGCTCAATGTGATCCATAAAGATATGGAAACCCCTTTCTTCAGCAACCGTCTTGGTGTGGGAAATGCGGTAGTGGGGGCCTGGCTGAAAGCTTACCCGGCAAATGCCATCCTGGCTGAACTTGATAGTTCCGGAACACAACTGAAACGCCAGTTGACCAAAGAATGAGGGAAACACTCGATAAAACTTGAAATCGGAAAGAAAGGAATTACCCGGAAAGAAACCGAGGTATATCATTTCCTGTTGCCCGATAAAAACATGCTGGCTTCCGCAGGAATTGACCTGTTAAAATCAGAACATCCTGCAGAAAACACCAAGATCCGCGAATGGAAGCGGGAATGGATAAAGCCCATCTTCACCTCTGACTTGAAATGCTGCAAAGCATCTCTGCAATCATTGATGGACTGCTTAAAGAGTATTACCAGTTTCAGAGCCATATCAACCGGCAGACCCATACCCGGTTGCAGGTATTCGGGGTGCCTGTTGAAGGTGTGCAGACTGAGTTAAAGACCTACCATGAAAAGGAAGAGCTTGCCGATTATCGTAATAGGCACAATGCTCCTTATTTTAAGCTGAAGATGGTAATGGATTACTGGTGTGCTCTTTGGTTCTGGGATATGCGACAGGCAGGAGAATTGCCAACCCGGCAGCAATACTGGCAGGATATTGCGGGTATCCTTGACCTCGATCTGGCCAAAGCGACTGCTGAAGTCAGGCTTTCCAGAAAAACCAATGAATTAAGCACAGATAAAGGCATTCAGTTAAATATGTTTGCCTCGGTAACTGTTCAGCTTTCCCTGAAACCGGAATCGGAAGTTCCAACTGCTGAAAGTTTACCAGAAATACAGGCAGAAGAAATTATTGAGAAGGATACTCCTCCAGAACCTGAAGAAATTCCTTCAACTGAAGCGGATAGCACAAATTTCATCAGTGAGGCATTTGTGCGTTATTCGGCCCACCGCGATTTCTTTGATCAAAACCAACGCATACCCATTGTACAGGAATTGGCGCTCAAATACCGATTCTTCCATTTTCAGTTGGAATTCCTGGATGTATTTTGGGAAAGAGGTGGGTTTGATTTGATTGCTGGAAATCCGCCTTGGTTGAAAATTACATTTGAAGAGAGTGGTATTATCTGAGAAGTTTCGGAGGTGGCAATAAGAAAAGAATCAAGCTCCCAAGGGTAAGGGCAATGCAAGCTGATTTTTTTGCTGACCAATTTTGAAACGATGTATTTGGATGAAATGTTAGAAGTCGAATGTGCATCAATATTTTTAAATGCAAGACAAAACTATCCGCTTTTGGTCCGGTCAACAGACCAACCTCTACAAATGTGTTTTGGAAAATGGTTTTAGTTTATTAGGGAAACGTGGCTTTATGGGTTTACTCCATCCTGAAGGAGTTTATGAAGACCCTAATGGGCAACTACTTCGAAGTGAAATTTATCCAAGGTTAAAATATCATTTTCAATATACAAATGAATTTTCGCTTTTCGCAGAAGTCCATCATAATACCATTTATGGCACTCAAGTTTATTCCTGGAAAAAACAGATGCCTCATTCTATTCATTTCAAACCTTTACCACCCTTCAACTATCGATGCATCATTTATTCTTAATCAAAAAAGGAGTAACTGGAGGTATTAAAGTCAAAGATGAAAGTACTGGCAATTTTGTTTGGAACATCAAACCACATTCTGATCGGTAGTTCACTTTACTACAAGAGAATTAAAAGTATTAGCAATGACTTTTGAAAATTCAGAAGAGTGGGAACAGCTAGACTCGTCTCCATTCATTCTAATTCTATTATAAGTGTTTTAAAAATTGAGTGAATTTAACACCTCAGTTCAAGACGTTGAATCAAAAATTACAGAAGGCTGGCACGAAACCAATGATGTTAATGGTGGCATAATTAGTCGATGTACCAATACCTAATTGTTGAGCAATATGAAATGATATATAGTGGTCCGCATTTTTTGTTTCAAATCCCTGTACAAAACGCCAACTCAAGTTTGTGTCCTTAATTCAGATTATGATATTATTGACCACAATTGTATTAATGATGATTTTGTTGCCCACAAAACTATATTCAGACTATGAATTCACATGTTTTCCTAGTTTAATCAAAGGATTTAAAACAGGAAAAAAGATGAACTTTGGGAATGAAATTTATGATAGATGGATCGATTATTATAAACTTGGTTTTAGAAAGATGATTGGAAGTGCATCTGAAAGGACTCTTTCAGGTGCCATTCTAATTCCAAATACAACACATATTTTTGGAGCAATATCTATTACTTTTAGAAAAGCAGCTTTATTAATGGAATTGACAGGAATCACTTCCTCTATAATAATGGACTTTTTTCTTAAAACTATTGCTACACAAAATCTTACAGATAGTCGTCTAAAAGCATTCCCTTTAGGAATTGATAATAGATATAAATCTAAACTTTTCAATCGAACACTTCAACTTAACTGCCTAAACAAATACTATGCTCCACTTTGGGAAGAAATCTTTAATACGGAATTTGCTTTGGATCAATGGAGTAAAAGCTGATGCAAGACTAAAGCAATTTAGCACTTTGACATCTGAATGGCAGTGGAGTTCTCCTTTGCGCAACTGGTTCGAACGTAGGCAGGCATTGGTAGAGATTGATGTAATTACAGCCATGGCATTGGGTTTAACATTAGATGAGTTAATATTGATTTATAATGTCCAGTTCCCTGTACTTCAACAGAATGAAGATGATACCTGGTACGATACCAAAGGGAATATTGTGTTTACTTTTTACAAAGGCCTTTACAGGGGTTGGTGTAGATAGATCGGCATGGGAACAAATACGTAACCATACCTCCGGCCAAACTCTTCGAACACACCATAACTAAAAGTGAATTGTACCAGGGCAAAAAAATAAGTTACCATGCACCATTTGATAAGTGTGATAGGGTTGAGGATTATAGGGTGGCATGGGAGTATTTTGAGAAGGTATTTAAAAGTTAAGTTTAACAGTAACTGAAATGCAAAAATGGGAAACCTGACCTATAGAATATCTATACCGACTGACAATGGTTTTCTTGGTAGGCAATGCAAAAAGTGTGATAAATATTTCAAGATAGATGCCGATCAGATTAAAGATAATTTGCATTGCCCTTACTGCGGTGAGTTGCAGGCATGGAATGATATGCTCACCAAAGAACAGAAAGTGAGATCGATAGCATTGCTTTTCAGGTTGGGAAAAGATACATATCGAAGATGAATTGGATAGAGCGTTTGGAAAAATGGCTCGTGGCAATAAATTTACAACTCTACAACAGTAAAAAAACTCAAATACAGAAGATCTGGAACCATCTGGAAAAGAAGTGGATTCTCAGATTGAATGTCCATCATGCCATACTAATTTTCAAGTATATGGAACTTTTGATATTGCCCGGGTTGCAGGAAGACAACACAATGATATATGAAGCAAATCTCCAGATTATTTTAAATGAAGTCCGAAATTCAAACAATCCTCAAAGGGCATTGAGGCACGCGTATGGTGATCTGGTAACGACATTTGAGCTTATTGTAAAAAAGGTTTCCGAAAAAATATAATCTAGGGCCAATTTTCAGAATCAAGAAATACAAAGGACTTCTTAAAAAAATTCGATGTTGACACTTTATGAAGGCATTGAAAATTCAGAGAAGCTAACAATAAACGAATCTATGAAAAGAGACGCTTATGAACACGGGTCAGGTGAAATAACAAAAGTTATGTTAAGAATTTACCTGAAGATTCGAAACTAATCGGGCAGATAGCAGAGCTAAGTCAAGCTGAATTCCTTTTAGGAGTCTCCATAATTAAGAAAATCATTAAAAATATAAGAGAGAAATACAGCAGCTAATGATCATCTTTACCTATAAGGAGTTGAGGTTTGTATTGTAACAAAATTTTGCAATTTTGAGAAGATATTTAGTGTTACTTTTCTTTAAAATCTATAGCTATGTCAAAAACATTGATTGAACAAGTTTTGAGGCAGGTAATTATTAATGAGCATCTTCATGAAAATACTTTGCGTCATGGTCAGGTTAATCAGAGAGAAAACATTCACGGTGCCTATGGCTCCACTATTCCTAATTGTTTTGTCAAGTAAAACCTACAATTTATTTCTTAGAAGGAAGAATATTGATATTGTTTGTTTTCAGATACCACCTGGTAATGGAATTAAGCCAATAATAAAGGATGCAAGAGATTCAAATATTAAAGCAGCTTTGGAAGCTAAGCACTATAGTCCACACCAAGAGTGGCACATTAAAGAACGTATCTTAATTACAGCCTTGGTGGTCCAATAAGAGATCTGCTTAAATTAATTGATTGTGGCTTTGCTAAGTTTTATATCCTTCAACTTCAAACAGAAATAGCTGACTTTACTATCCATCCTCATTTTACTTATGACAATCTGTTGCTTGATTTCCCATTTTAACTGGTTAGGAATAACAGAGCCTGCAGCCGGGGCTAAATATCAAAGGATATCTGCACAGCATAGAATATCAGAACTGGAAGCTGAATCAAGACTTAAATTAGATTCAAACCTTATTTACGGAAATATGCCTGGCCTTGTTGCCGATCCAATTGCCGACATCGAAGTTAAAATTCACTATTTGATTGGCGGCCCTTTTCATCGTGCACCTCGTTCCACGGTTGAGAGATCAAGGTTACGACCGGATCATCATTCCTGCGAAGAACAGGCAGTTGGAGAAGGCAGGGTTTTAACAACGGATGTTCAGATTGAGTCGGATCCGGGCAGTTAATCGTATAACTTCGCGTAATTTTGAATAGGGTTATTTTATTAAATCAAAGAAATGAAGATTTGAAAGATTGCTTGAAAATAATAATTAAACTGGATAATTTATACGGCCATGAAAAAACGATTTTCAATTATTACTTACCACATTGATAGTAACACGATAAAACCGTTTATAAACGAATGTTTATGCTTTGATGAAAACAACTTCAAAGAAATTAGGAAACAGCTCCCAAAAGAGTTAAAGATAGCAGGATTTACTTCTGTAAGAAAAGTGCCGTTTCAAAGCTGCAGCAGGCTTACTACTGAAATACTAAAAATCAAATTTCATATTGAACCAACGGTAGCAAAATTACTCCTTAAAAGTTGGTATTCAAAGCATATTGCTGCAATTGAGATTATAAAGG
Organism: Bacteroidales bacterium; assembly: GCA_016709025.1. Classification (GTDB taxonomy): domain Bacteria; phylum Bacteroidota; class Bacteroidia; order Bacteroidales; family Lentimicrobiaceae; genus Lentimicrobium. Next base: position 160,661 of record JADJEQ010000015.1, read on the forward strand.
CAGTACTCATTTCTCTCGGATATAAAATTAGCGAGCCTGATTTTAATAGCAATAGGATTGAAATTCAACAGCTTAAAGTTGAGGATATTTATTCAACCGAAGGCTTGGCTTACTTCAGACCTAATGGGCATCAAATAGCAGGCTTAAATGATGAAGAATCAACAATTGCCGCATCCCTTCTTGGCTGGGTTGTAATTGATAGCCCGAAGTGAAGATGAAGAAGAAACAGAGGATCTTGAACAGAACCCGGAAGAAAATTTCAATTCAGTTGCACAAGGAACTGTCAGAAAGCAATGAGTAAAAGAGGTTGAAAATAAAGAATTATCAATTAATGATAAAGAGCCTGTAAAATTGAAAGAAGCAGTTGATGATACCAGAGGTGAAGAATTATTCAATGAAATAGAGGATATCTTTAAAAAACATAGTGCAGTTTTCTCAGATATTTCATCAATCATATCCAATGGCTATATTCCCTGGATAGAGGTTATTAAAAAGCATATTGATTTCCTCGAGATGAGTTTAAAACATGTTGCCCTTTCTTTAGGGATAGAAAGCCACATAAGAGTTGATTCAGTTCCCCAGTTGAGGGACCTTTACAATAATTTAGTATTACGAAATGTTGAAATTCAAAAAGAAAAGAGATTATTCACTTCCTTATAGAACAGATAAAATCAATAAGAAACAGGAAATCAGTCACAACACCATACCTTGAAAAACTAAGAACGATTTCAAATGAATATAATGACCAACTTGAATTTCCTGAAATTAGAACACAAGACTGGTATATTGAAATGGTTTCTAACAAACATTATTTCAATCTTTTGGTAAAGATAATTGAACTTAGAAATGCTGAAGATCCCAATGAAGATATTCTGGATGGGTTGCTGGAAGGGCTAAAATTCAGTTCATTCAGAATAAATTGGATTTCTATGACCAATTGTCAACACAGATAAATCGGGGGAATTTATATATAGATAATGAAGTTCTCAATTTAACATCGACAGGAATTGAAAAAATTGAGGTTCTCGAAAATGAAAAGGGAACGGATATTTCTACAACAATTAATTCGGAAGAACAATCTGTTCCGGAACAGGAAATAATGCCGGGGATTGAGAATGTTATCGCCCCCCCCTCTCAAATAAGCAGAATATCGCCAGTTGATTTCTCATTCCAGATAGCGGATAAGTCTTTAAAAGAGGCTGATAAAATTGTTACACTGCAGGATAGTTCAGTCCATGCCATTGATGAGGTGTCTCCGGATGAAGCTAGAGTATTAAAGGATGTAAATAGAGATATTTCAGAAGAGGATAGAGCCATTTTAAACCTTTTATTAAAAAATGAGCCTGAGCTGGCATATCATCTGGCACTATGTTATGAAAAGCTAAAGAAAGCATTGTTATTACCTTCCTACCTTCTTCAAAACCTTTCACTTTCACTTCATGTCAGAACAATAACCGGACCTGTCGCGCAGGCAATAGAGCCCAATTATCTTAAATACAATTTTGTATTTGAGAAATCAGACAAAGGCCATTTCATCAATCAGATGGTTTTTGCAACCATTTTGCGGCCGTGTTTTTTTGCATACGATTCCAGCAGTTCAGGAATTTTGCTCAACGATCTATATGCAGGCAAGCAGGGTGAATTTTCTGAAATTAAGAAATTGATCAGTGAGTTCATGAGCCAGAATAGCGGAATGTTAAGCTATGAAAGGATAAGACAATTGAATGGTCAAGCCCGGTTAAATGTTAACAGAGAAAAGTATATTGTAAAAATTAGTGATTGGTTGGAACACTCTCAATCAGATCGTTACAGAAATAAAGCTAAATATCCCACACTTTGGCTTTCAATAATTGGGTAAAGGATGGGTGGATTTACACAACTTAACGATTTTAAGAAAGAACAAAGGGTTCTTTATTAAGAAAACTATTGTTTGAAGATCTGGAAGATTCAGCGTGGCAGAAGAAGTATCAAAAGAGTTGAAAGCGACTGCAATTAATCAGAGAGCGCACTTGACAATTCAGAGGCTTTCCGCTGGTTTGAAAATAACATTGATAGCCTGAAAACATTATTGGAAGAAGGTCTCTCTTACTTTGAAGACGAAACTGAGAAATATATACAGCATGATGAAAATGTTACTGGCAATTTCATCAGAAAAATACTTGATGAATTTGAAAGAATAAAAAATACAATGAATTCATCTATCCTGGATAGTTTTCTTGATCAGATTTCTGATAAATACATTGGCATAGCTATACAGAATGTTGAAAAAAATGCTTACTGGCCAAGGTTATGAAACTGAACAAACACCCATTTTTAAAATTGTCGATGCTGCATTACTGAAACTGCCGTATTATGATAGTGATATCAATTGGGGACCAAGAGCTTACAATGAAACTCTTGCTCAAACAATACAACTTTATTTAAATAGTCCTAAAAGGAGTTATGAACAAATCGCTTTGGAACACTTAAAGTCTGGAAATCTTGAGTCATTCAATCGCATGATTTCTGCAGGCGTTATTAACGAAGACTCTTTTAGCACCTCAATAGATACTAGTGAACTGTTGATAAACTCAAGTTTGAATTGATAAAAGCCAGAACTGAAATTGGCGGGGCTATGCATTAGGGAGTTATGTTCTTAATGGTCAAAGGGATTCTCTTTTTCTGCTATAGTTGAAGTTGAAGAAAAATAAAAACACAAACGATGGGATCAATTACCCTCTTAGAAAATCTCAAATAGAACACGTAGTTAAAAGTCCATTGCAAATTAAAGAGAGGCAATCAAGCAAAGCAAGTCTGTAATTCCAACGAAATCAGGCAAGGTTTAGAACCTTTCACAGTTGACACACTTTCAAAAGGTAATATTCTGGTTTTCCAACGAATCAATAGAAAGAATCCAAGGCTGGTCAATTTGTACTTGCAGAAGATAAAAGCAACTTATTTCAGAGTTTTTCCAGGATTATTTGAAACAAGAAAGTTCAACTGATTTAAGTCAAGTGTTAAATTCTATCAGAATAAGTGTATATAATCCTGTTGATTTTGGAAATAATACAGAATTTCAGACTGTGGAGGCTGAGTCAATCATTTCGGATTGGCAATCTTTAAAGAGAATAGATTTGACTGGCGATCAGGATGGTTTTTTAAAGTTAAGTCATCCCTTGACTATTTCAGGATTGTATCATGAACTTGAATCGTCGGCCGCTAAGAAAACACTCTATTTTGACTTTACCTGCACCCCAATTAAAAGGAAGGTCACAATCGCCTTTACCTCAATTTGGCTCTGTTGCTCAGGGTAAATATCGTTTAATAATCTTTCGTGATCGCATAACTGAGGAGGATCAACTCGAGATAATCAAAGCACTGATCCCAATCACAAACAGACCTGTCCTTGTGTTTAATTTCTTTTATCTGAATCACAAGAATCGTTTATCGCTGGCCAAACTCAGCAGAAAAAGCAAAACAACTTTTCTGCAGCTTGATGAAGCAATGCTGATCTTTCTCACCAGTGTTAAAGAAAGTAAATTACCTTCTTTTATTAAGTTGGCAGCATCATTTGCATTTGCTGAACCTTACCAGACAGCATCTTCAAACCTGCCCGAAGAAATGTTCTATGGCAGAGGGTCCCAGATTAGAAAACTTGTTGATAAAATAGGTGATTTTTCATGTTTGATATATGGAGGCCGACAACTTGGGAAAACAGTATTACAACGTGAGGTTGAACGTATATTCAATCAACCGACTAAGGGTATGCGATCTACATAGATTTGCGGAAAGTGGTATTGGGACCGAGATCTATTGAAGATTTAACAGCTGTGCTTATTGAGAACCTGAATATCATTCCTGGTTTGATACCGGACAAATACAGTGCTAATGCAGGACTAACATTCCTGCTTACCAAGATCAAGGAATGGATTGAAAGAAATAAGGAATCAAGAATCATTCTTTTCCTGGATGAGTCTGATAAATTTCTGGAGAAAGATTCAATAAAGGAATGGCCTCATGTTTTACCATTAAAAGGATTGATGGAAAAGACTGATAAACGGTTTAAGGTTGTACTGGCTGGATTGCATGATGTAAGAAGGACCATCAAGATACCCAATAATCCACTCGCGCATTTTGGTAGTCCAATTTGTGTTGGACCCATGCTTGAGAAAAGGAGGCCACCGAGGCTCAGTTGCTGATAAAACTACCTTTTGAAACACTGGGTGCTGAATTTAAATCTGAAGACTTGGTTTTTATGATTTTATCTCACTGCAACTGGTATCCAAGTCTTATTCAGATTTTCTGTAGTAAATTGCTTAATGTTATTTTCGAAAAAGACAGATTAATGATCTGCCAATTATCATTACTGCCGAGGATATCATTGTAGGCTTACGAAAGAAGCCGTGAGTTGATAAAGGAAAAGTTTAACTTAACACTTGGTCTTGATGAAAGATATGACCTGCTTGCTAACATAATTGCATCAGAAACAATAAACAATCCTTCCATTTATACAGAAGGGTTATCTGTCGAAGACATTTCAGAGATGGCAAATACTTTATTGGTCTGAAGGTTTTGAAAGTACCAACACCAAAGTAGAGGTGCAGAATCTTCTTGAAGAAATGGTTGATCTTGGAATACTCAGAATTGAACCAACTGGCAGAGCAGCGCTTAGGACACCGAACCTTCTTGGTCTTATCGGAGATGAAAAACAAATCAACGATAACTTAAACAAGGAAAGGAAAATTCCATCTGAGTTCAAACGGGAAACTTCCAGGATTATATATTCAATTGGGCAAAGGGAAGTCAGAAGTCCCTTCCCTGCTTTCTATTACGACAAATTGATTGAACCTGAATCAAAAGTCATCATTCTGAGGGGAAGTATGATGGGTGGAATCAAATATGTTACTGATTTCTTGAAAAGCCGTAAGAAGGAAGTAAATCTTATTATCCCGAATTTGAAGGGGCCTTTGACAAAGAAGCAGGCAGTTGGAAGTCAATAGAGAAAAAAGGTTGCCGGAAAACATAACCTGGTTTTGTTTGAAGAGTCAAAGAGTTACAACTTTGAAAGTATTCATAAGATTATAGAATTATTCGAAGGAAAATTTCCTTAACGGCAGTTTTCCTTATCGACTCAACTAATCTTTGGGAAATTTTGTCCCGAAAAATGACAAATCATTTGAGCGCACCGAGAATCTGAAGGTGCAAATCTTCAATATTCCGCAATGGAATAAGGACGTAGTTTCAGATTGGTTTCGGGAAACAGGATACATAACAGCTGAGATTTCTGAAATATTCGAGGCAATTTCAATTGGCACAAATTACTTGATGAATACCACATGTCGATCATTGAATCACTGGAGACCTGGCATGAAAAATTAAAGAATATCAAACACCCTTCTGTCAAATAAATCTGAACTATTTGAGGATTTTGGATTATTAAATCAGATTTGATTGTTTCAATCAGGGAGTTGAACGAATGGGACGGTAGCATTACCAGGAAGAATATATTCATGAAAATGCAGATACTGATACAATTCACAAGAAAGAGATGATCATGATTACTTCACTTCTCTCAATCTGATTGATAGTAAACTATAGTGAATAATTTCATAAAATCCCTTCTGAAAGATGAATAGTTGGTGGGATACTCCATCCTGCTCAGGCTTTCTTGAGAATATTTCAAATGAAATCTGGGCGGGCAAGAATAACAATTGTTTTTACCAATACATGCGCCTGATGGTTTTCTTTCAGAAGTTAAAAAAGACTTGAAAAAGGCGATACTATTCCAGTACCTGAAAACCAATATTGATGAATGCGACAGAAGTGAAAGCAGGCCTGTTGAATCAATGCTAATGGAATCCATTTTGAATTAAATGAAGAAAGGAATCTATATTCCCAGAAAGGCATCATCAATTTTTAAAATTATTGAAAATGATCCTGCAACAATTCATGTCCTTCAGAATATTCCGCTTGATTTATTAACTGACTTCAAGAATTTTCTGAGTGATTTGGGTCGATACTTCAACAGTCTTACGGAAACAAAAAGGCACAAGGTGCTGGTTTTGATTGATCCATTCAAGTTTTAAGCATGATGATTTTATAACTGAACCAGGTATGGCAAGGTTCATATTTGAAGGTGTTATTGGGGATCTTGATCAGGCGCTTGCTATCAGGCATTACCATAATTTCAATCATAGCAAACAAAAACGATTTCCTGAAAGTATTATCATTTCATTATCTCAATTTGACTGTAGACTTTGCGACAAACTCATTTCCGACAATGATGTCATTGAGAATTTTAGCGAACTTTTGGAACAATTTGCTATCGAAAATGGATGGGCTAACTTTAAGTTTAAACCCGAAAATCTACTTTCAGATGCCGAAATCTGGGAGCGATGGGCTCTAGGGATAATAGACAAGGCGAATAATAAGCATGTTTACAATTCTGCATTTTTAAAAAATTCACTCAAAGATGATGAATTGGAAAAGCAGCTTTGGCTATCTGGAATCCATATTTTTACTTCCGATGATTGAAGAGTTTCGTAGTAGACTTATTTTGAGTAAAAAATAAAATTTCCATTCAAATACCAAGATGAAAGGACTGGAGAGCTTAAAAGTACAAAAGAATGATTTTGAAATCGGAGATATAACATATATGATTCCTGTGAACAAGTAGAAATTTTTATACGGATGTCATTCACTGAGAAGGGAAAGGTAATATCTTTCGTAGAATTATGTAGGACAATTAGGAATGATTTATCCCATCTGAAAATCCAAACGCAACAAACATCAATAGGTTTTTTGACGAAAGTGAAGCAATCGATTTGATATTGGAAAATTAATCTTAAACAGTAATCATTATGGAACGTGTTGTACTTTTAGAGCACTGGAAAAAGTTTGTTGATCTGGCTATTCAGGAGACGTATTTAGCCTTTCAACAAAATCCCAGATTGTTTCTTACCGAAGGCGACGTCAGTGTTATTTGTATAATGAGCTGAGTAAAACAATAAGAATTCAACCTATACTGTTCATTCAGAAGTTACTCATTACGCTAATTATAATCAAGAGGGCATATACCGGTTCAGAGATTTAGTATTATTAAATCCACCCAAAATTCGTAATGATGCCTTTGATGATCCTGATGAATTTGGAATCAGGACCAAAGGATTTAGACACATTGGAGAATCAATATTTTTCGAAATCAAGTTTAAAAGAAATAGAAGAGTTAGAATTAACCCAAATGATTTTAGTGATTTAGTAAATTATAATATGAGGGTGAAGATCACCCTAAGTATGCAATTTTGATCTGGGGAAGCAAATTTTCTCATGCTCTTGGTAACAATAATCTTGTTAATCAAAATGCAGACCGCATTAGAGGCTTTCACCAATCGAATAGAACATGTTGAGTATGATCACATCCCTTTAAATCATGTATTTGGATTTGTTTCAACCATGAAGAGTTGTGGGAGATAAAACGAGACGGCCTCATTTGGATTTCAAATCGGATCGATTAATTTATTCTAAAAGTTTGAATACTGAGTTAATAACAATATAATTTTTTACAAGAAGTTATTGAAAATCAATTAAGAAACAGCAGTTCGAGATTTAAAATTGTACAAAAGCAACAGCAAATGTTTATATCTAAAATTGAAATAAAGAATTTCAAACTTCAAGAATCAAAAAAGTTGATTTAAATGAAGGTGTGAATGTTATTATTGGTCATAATAATGCTGGAAAGACGAATCTAATTAAAGCATTATCATTGGTAATCGATAACAACAGGCCAAAGCGTCTGGATGTTGATAATTTTAATAAAACAGCTACACTTACAGAACTTAAAGCAAATCCGCCTAAGATTAATATTGCTCTTACAATCAGCCAAAGGAAATAATGAAGAGCCTGATGATCTTGCGTAACAATTGGTAATTGGCTTACAAAATTAGATGCTTCTTATGAAGCATTACTCACGTATGAATTTTTCTTGCCTGTACGCGAACATCCTGATTATATAAGTGCTTTAACTGGAATTTCAGATACGGATCCGAAATCCTTAGACAAAGCCTGGAAAATAATTAAATATGATTTTATCAGACTTTATACCTACAAAATCTGGGGTGGTGATACTGCGGTTCAATCGGTAGCAGATCCTGAATCATTACAAAAATTTGATTTTCAGTTTTTAGATGCTATCAGGGATGTCGAAAGAGATATGCTTACTGGGCCGCAATACTCTTTTGAGGGATGTGTTTGATTTTTTCATGGATTATGAAATTAAATCATTGCCTGAAGCAGACAAGCCAAAAGCTGAAAAAGCTTCCGACATAAAACAGAGAAAAATCGATTTTTCAGAAAAAGCTGATCTTTTACTGGCAGATCTCCAAAATAGGATGACGGAAGGTAAAAAGCAGATACTTTCCTATGCTAAAGAAACCGGAGCATCCTTTAATAATGCAGAGCCAAATTTTGAGGGGAGCATTTCAGAAGTCGAGATGTATTCTGTTTTAAAGCTAATCGTTGAATACAGTACAGGAATTAAAGTACCAGCTACACATAACGGGCTTGGTTATAATAACTTGATATATATGTCGCTTCTGTTGGCAAAGATGCAGGTCAACTCAGATGGCGACTATATGGGAGGTAATTCAATGGTTTTTACAACTTTAGCAATTGAAGAGCCGGAAGCCCATTTGCATCCTGCAATGCAATACAAGTTTTAAAATTTCTGAAAGAAAATAAAAACAAGAAAAAGTCAGACAGATTTTGTTACAACGCATTCAACGCACATAACCTCGGCCGTTTCATTAGATGATTATATGTTTACATAATGAGAATGGCGAAACTAAAATGGATATCCCGGTAAAGTATTTCCCGATCCCCAAAGCAAGAAATATGTTCAACGCTTTCTTGATGCTACAAAATCCGACATGCTTTTTGCTCAAAAAGTAATCCTGGTTGAAGGTATTGCAGAACAGTTGTTAATGTCAATATTCGCTCAATACGAAAGTAAGTCCTTGGAGGATGATCATATTTCAGTAATAAATGTGGGTAGCGTTATTTCGATTATTTTCTTCATTTATTTGATAGCACAAAACCCAATACTATACCTAAGAAAATTGCTTGCATAACAGATAGGGATCCTGAAAGCAAGAAAAAAGCGGAGGATAAATTCAAGAAATGTTACCCTTATGAATTAAATCTTGATCCAATAACCTATGATTATCGATCAAATCCAACCGCGACCCAATACCCGGTTGATAGTCATGCTAATATTGCTTTCTTTAGTCAGGACGAATTTAAAGGAAAGACTTTTGAGTATGATTTAATTATACATAACCCAACTCTTGAATTATTAATTACCGACTCGATCAGTAATCCGTCAGAATTAAGGTACTTGATGAAACTTTATGCTGATGGTAATTCAATCGTTGATTTTGCACCAAAATTGAGAGCTAGCATAGAAAACATAAGAATAAAGGATAATATTACAGTGTCAATCTGGGGAGAAGATGACAAGAAAAAAGCACTCATTGCATCCCGTTACCTTAATTCAGTTGGTAAAGGGGAAAATGCTCTGGAATTATCATACGCCCTGGAACAAAATCTGGAAAAGCGTGGAACCACAGATTATAAAGCGTTTATAGTTCCTGAATATATTAAACTTGCAATTGATTGGATATGCCGATAATAAATATCAACTCTGACGCAGTTCTCGCTGATATTGAACATCATTTTCGTGTTGCGGCTGGACCAGGAGCAGGCAAAACATATTGGTTAGTTCTGCATCTTAAAAATGTACTGTACAACTCAAAGCGATTGGCTAAAACCAGGAAAATTGCTTGTATAACATATACCAATATAGCAGTTGAAACTATTTTAAAACGTTTGGGTACATCAGCTGAAAGGGTTGAAGTTTCAACTATTCATAGTTTCTTATATAAACATATTCTCAAGCCCTATGCATCTCTGATATCAGCTGATTATGGTTTAAACGTCGTGGAAATGGACGGACATGATGACTTTATTATTTCAAATTATAGTTTTTTAAAAGAGTGGAAAACCCTGACAGGCCAGCTTAGAATTAATGAAGATGACAAAATCGCACTTGCCTTAAAAGCAATAAAGTGGAAGTTTGACACTTCCGGTAACCTGATAGCAAAAAACAGATCGTCCATATCAAGCAGATGGTTATTCGATTAAATCAACCTCGTACTGTGAATATAAGAAAATGGCATGGGGAAAGGTAGTTGTACATCATGATGATGGTCTAGTCTTTAGTTATCAAATAATTAAAAACTTCCCTTTTGTTTTATTTGTTTTGCGGGCTAAGTTCCCTTACTTTTTTGTTGACGAATTTCAGGATAGTAACCCAATACAAATTGAGATACTTAAGTTCATTGCCCAAAATGAGGTTGTTGTTGGAATTATTGGTGACAAGGCGCAGTCAATCTATGGATTTTAGGAGCAGATCCTTCACAATTTCACTCGTTCAACTTACCTGGAATTGTTGACTATGTGATGTCTGATAATCGGAGAAGTACAAATGAAATAATTGCTTTATTAAATCAATTAAGAACAGACATCGTTCAAATCCCATTCCGGAATTGTGCTTCTGTTCAACCAATGATATTGGTTGGGGGTATGAGTTTAGCACTGATAAAAGCAAAATCTGAGTGCAGCGATGAGTTAATATATTCTTTATCAAGAACTAATATTACATCTAATGCCATGAAAAAAGAGATTGGAGGTGTAACCTTAAATTCAAAACTTATTGAGGAACTATTTGAATCTGATAAACCAGGCTCCGGTAATAAATATAGAAGTAAACTCGTAATCGCATGTATTAAAAGCGTTGAATTTGCCAGAGAGAATAAATTTAAAGAAGCGATTAAGGAAATGGCAAGAGAGTTTAAATTTAAGGATGACCCCAACAGGAGTAAAAGAGAGTCATTAAAGCATATTGCAACCCTTATTTCAAAATATGATAGCTATAAGGATGAATCCCTTTATCATTTTTTTACTATTGTTAAATCTGAAATAAAGAATGAAATTTCGGATCTGAGAAACGGCGCAGCAAAAACTTTTTATGAGGGTCATACATTTCAGGATCTTGCCTTATGTATTAATATTCCTGAAGATATGAGTTATCATAAAACCATTCATAAAGCAAAAGGCGATGAATTTGACAATGTTTTGTTGGTTCTGGAAGAAGAAAAAGACCTGGACTTTATCTTAAATCCAAATCTCAATCTTACAACAACAGTAGGTGAAGAGCACAGGATAAACTATGTAGCTGTTAGTAGGGCAAAGAATAGGTTGTTTATTTCAGTTCCTACATTAGCAGCTGACAAACAGACGTTGTTGGCAGGGAATTTTCAAGTTGACAGTGTATGATATTTCTTTTAACGGCAACTATTATGAAGAATGAAGTGTAATTGGATAAAATGCAACACCTGAATCACCCAAAGTGATGTTTACAAATTAAGTCACAAATAAAAAAAACAAGAAAATGAGCAATGATCTAGTATTTTCAGTAGAGCAGATATTTAGCACTGATATAACCACGGTGCATTGGGAAAGCATCAGGCAACACAATATTACATAGCTCCTTATCAAAGGGGGGTATAAATGGGCCTCAGACATTCCCAATGGGCCTGTTTGTGTGTTAATTAGGGATTTACTGGATGCATTTGAATCGGATAGTAAAGAGTATTTCATTCAGTATATTACCACCAAAGAAAGCAAATTAGATGAAAGTAATGTTTTAGAAGTAATTGATGGACAGCAAATTTTTAAAGTTTTAGGAGATAATTGGGATAAGTTTATTGAAACTTACCCAGACAATAATGAACAGGATATATACTACTTATATAGTGCTGCAAATTACATTTATAAAACTTTGAATGATACTTTTGAGAATAGCAAAAACTATGATGCATTTGCATTATTTGTAAAAGAGAACGTGAAGATAATACTAAATGATATTAAGGGTAATATTAGCTGTGAAAAGATCTTCAGTAATTTGAACACCAATAAAGTAGAACTGACAAGTTCTGAATTAATAAAGGTTTATTTCTTACAAAGGCTGCAAGGGAGCATAAAGGAACTGAAAAGCGAAATTACAAGGAGGTACTTGAATTAAGAGGTATTCTGGGCCGGCAATGGGATGATATTGTAGCCATAATAATAGTGATGAAATCAGAGCATTTTATTTTAAAAAAACTATAAATCCAATTGAAGAATTGCTTTTACTTTTGGGGATTAAGGATGGATTTCATTATAATGCAAAGGATGATAAGTATGCATTATTCAATTTCTTTCAATCAAAGATTAAAAGAGATCAAACAACTGCAAATGAATACTTTGAAACATTAAAAAAATTCAGCACATTCTTAAGGATTGGTATAATGATGTGGCTATATATAACTGCATTGGGTTCTTATTTTTGCAAAGAGAAGAACGATATTTAATGTCCAAAATCTAATCCCTTTACTGGAAGAACCAACATCTATGGTGATCATTAATTTGAAAAACAAAGTGAAGGAATTGATTCCCAAAGAAATAAGCGACCTCGAGTATAAAGTCAATGATGATGAAATTCACAGAGTACTGTTATCGCTCAGTGTCTTCGGTGATAATAAGAAGTTCGACTTTTATTCGCTCAATATAAAGAAAGAAAATTGGTCATTGGAACATATATTCCCTCAAACACCAGACAAACTTCCAGATAAGTTGGAATCAAATGATATTAATTTAATTAATAAGCTACTTGGTAATAGGCTGGAGAACCAGGGTAAACTAAAAGAACGCTTTGGCCGGGATATTAATTTACATGTATTGAAATCCATTAAATCAAAGCTAAAAAAAAGTGAATGCAACTTAAATGATGAAGAAAAAATTCTTGTTTACAAGTTGATGAGAACGGATAAATTGAATAGTATAGGCAATATGGCGTTATTGTTGAACAATGACAATGCTTCAAACGGTAATGGTATGTTTGATAAAAAAAGAATTAATATCGTTAAACGAATTAGTTCCGGCAGTTTCGTGCCCAAACATACATATGACGTATTTTCTAAACTGCTGTCTGATAAAATGACACCTGACATCTCTGTTTGGACTGAAACAGATATAACTGAGCATCAATTATGGTGACAACACTTTTTTTAGTTTTAATTAACCAATATATCAAGTCAGGCAAGCAGAAACAATTTACTAATTCTTATTTTGCTCAGAACAAGCCAAAAATAGATTATAAAGTTAGAGAAAACTCACATAACTTTCTCATCAATTTCATTAATCATCTATTAAAAGGAGGAGATGTTAAAGATGTTGAAGACCAGTATTGGTTCTATAGCGAATACAAGAATGACGCAACAATTTGGTCCTTGTATAACAACTATTTATTTATTGCTGAAAAACTTGCGTCTTGTGAATTATCGATAGAATATCTTGAAAGACAGATTGAGTTTTGGTATTTTGACACGAATGAAAGTGAACAAGGAGAAGAGCTTTATCTATACATGAATAGCAGGGGTGAAACCGTTCAGAACAATGAAAATATTAAAGCCGAACTTCTTGAAGAGAAATCAGATCACGAGAAACATGTATGGGGCTCGAAATGGGAAATATGGCAAGCCTTGTTTTGGAAGAATAAAGGTGAAAATAAGAATGCAGATAAAAGGGTTTGATGAATTCTTAAGATGGATTAAAATTATTGAAATAGCAAAAAATGAAGGTAAGAGTACTTCCATTTCAATGATAGAATTGATAAAGGATATAATTGAGAATCCGCAATTCAATAAAGTTGGTCTTAGCCTTGAGCTAATTGAAAGCTATATAGATGCAATAGAGCATCTTATAACTTTCGATTTTGAAATTTTCTTCAATAAGTCATGGCTGGCAAAAGATTATGATGCTATTGATTACGTTAAATTGCTACCTCTACTGATGTATGTTGAACAAAATAAAGCATGTACATTTACTGAGGCATTTCGTTTTGCAAGGTTCTTTTTTAATATTACACGACTACCTAATGTTTCAAAAGTACCTTATAATAGTATATTTAATGCTATTCGTTTGACTGGATTGTTCAATGATTCTAAGAAAATTGATATTATCAGCCTTGCTGATATTTATGCAGAAAGCTATTATGACAGTATTTTAACTCATGAAGAAGTTGTAAAATTAAAGTTGTTTGGAAACCCGCCTGACGGGATAAAAGAGAAGAATTGGAAAAGGCATTCTGGGATGCAGAGGATTTTAAATTTTGTAATGGAAAGATTAGTTTTCTATGGAGTTGTATAGGATATATACCTACTTCAGAAAATTTTAAATCCTTTGACTTGTTACTATTTGAAGATTATTTTGACCACCTTAAAATTCTATTTCAAATCATCAGATTTGCTAAGAAGAGCATTACTTACAAGAGGTGATTATTCGATGGAAGATGGATATAGTACTAATATTGGCGGCAATAGATATTCTTTTGCATATGGTGATTCTTCATGGAAAGATTTTTTTAATGATAATAATTCGACTCAGATTATTAAAGAATTGCTTATTTGTTTCCATGGAAAGACTTTATCATTCATTCAATTGCCTCCGAATGAAATTCTTGATCAAATAATTAATGATTTTCTAGAAACAAAATTGGAAAAGGACTGGATTTATTATTTTGTCAAAAATCCTAAGATTTTGGCTTATTGCAATCAGAAATATGCATGCTTCGTAACTGAGGAAATAAGTGAGATTTATCTACTCCAAGGGAAAAAAAATAGAAGGCAATTCCAAAGGATTGAAACACTTTGTTTAATCTTCATTTTAATAAATCCCGAAAGTATTAACCAATTAATGTCGTTTTAAAGAAATGATATTAGAGAAAAAATCCATTCACGACAATTATTATGGAAGAACTTTTTAATAAATCAACGGCTGAATTAGAGTCAGTTCTGAAAAGTTTTGGCATACAGACAAATTGTCTTTCAGGTCGGTTAGAAGTATCTACTCATCCTCGAACTAGGCTATGGGCTATATTACCAAACCTATTGTCAATGATAGAACTATTTATCTAAACCTGTAACTAAGAGGAATGTTTCAATAAGGGTTAAGTTAGCTGAAAGATGATCTATCAGTTGGTGAGTATTATAGAGTTAGCACCAAATTGGCAAGTATTGAGTTTAGGAGAGAAAAGTCAAATCCATTCCTATTAATTCTTGACGAACAGGTTCCAATTATTGCTGTAATGATCATACCCCTGCAGAGCTGTTTATCAAGAACTGGTTTTTTAAAAAGGGCATACTCCTGATGATGCATCAACCATTGCGAATCAACTTCGACTGAACGAACTTGAATTATATACCCATACAAAACGGTTCATTTTTGAGTTGATTCAGAATGCTGATGACATGCCCTTCAATAAAAGCGAAGTTAATATTGAAATATTTTTGTTGAGGAATTTTCTATTGTTCCTTCATAATGGCAAGTTTTTCGATCGAAATGACGTTAAAGCAATATGTGATGCTGCTAAAAGCACTAAGGCAATTGATATTACTAAGACCGGATATAAGGGTATAGGCTTTAAATCTGTTTTTACAGATTCTTATAGAGTATTCATTAGATCAGCTGATTATTTCTTTAAATTCGATAAACTGGAACCCATCTATAAAGATTTCTGGCAACTATACAATGGGTATATAGAAAGTCTGAATCCAGACGCGAAAAAGAAGTTCGAAAAAGAGTATCGGGGAAAAGAACAGGAATTTTTAAATATCGAAAATATCCATGGCAAATAAAACCTTTGTGGGTAAATTGGAAAAACTCTCCTTCTGAATTGATGGAAACACCGTTTTTCGGCAAACATCAGGTATCAATAGCTCTTGAGGTCGGGGAGGCTATATTGAGCGATAAGGATAAGGATTACAACAGAATGATAACCGAGCTCCTGAAAGAGCCTCGCTTTATGTTGTTCCTTCGGAATACAAGGAGTTTTAAATATAATCGCTTTGGTGATTTTGAATCAACTGAACAGGTAAATATTTCTATTAAAAACAGGTTTGGTAAATTGGTGGTGTATGATGGCGAATTCGAGCTTGCATCATACATCAAAAAGGATTTTGATACCAAAATAACTAATGATGATTTTAGAGAATCGGGGCTCGGTTTCCAGAGAACAATTAAAGATAATAAGGTCGAATTCAATGATCTTGATGGAAAGCCATTGGATAATATTCCTGAAAAAATAGCACACCTGGATCAGACGGTTATCTCCTTTCCCGCAATGCTTGATGGGAGGCATATAGCAAAACTTCAAACAGAAGATTCCATATGGTTTAATTACCTGCCAACCTCTGATAAAAGGTTTGCATTTCCTTTTCTGGTCAATGCTGACTTCGTTTGTAAAACTGACCGGGAATTTATTCAAATTGAAAACAAATGGAATCATTTCTTCTGTATCAGATTGGTTTCAAATGTATTGAATGGATTTCAGAATTGCAATGGTAAAAGTTGTGAAAGATGATAAGAGGCTGAATACTTATGCATCTTCCTATCTCAATTTATTGCCTGACGACTTTTTGCCAGAGGATAATATTGAACAGGGCTCAGCAAATAAATACTTTAATATAGGAATCAAAAAAGCTATTTCTACACTAGCTTTTATTATTGATACCAGGGGAATTCCCAGAAAATGCGATGAGATTATTCTTGATGAGACAGGGTTATTTACCCTTTTAGGGGAACGAGGTATAAATCTATTCGAACAAATTGTTCAATCGAACAAGAAATTACCTCTCGAAGTGATTAATCAATCGATAGTCAACCGGGAGTATCTAAATATTGAACAGTATTCGCCTCAACTGTTAATTAAACAACTCGAATTAGATATAAATAGAGAGTTCTTGGCATCTACAATAAAGATATTGAATCTTGATGTATATTTTTCATTCCTATCATGGCTTGATAGCTTCATCAGAGTAAATGAAGTTTCTAATAATTGGGTACTTGATTTACCAATAATCCGACTTGATAATGATGTTTCTAGCCTCAATCATTTTATCGGGAATAGCACTTTTCATATAAGGATTCAAAAAACTAAAAGCATAGAGTCGATCTTACTAAATTTGGGATTTGGGCTTTCGGAGTTTTTTCTTGATGAATATTCTCATATTATGGCAATCACCAATCAGGGTGAATCATATTTGAATAAGGACGCCAGGCTCTATGAGAGAATTTCCCAGAATTCCAAACTAGGCACATTAAATCCATCTCTAAAAAAATGAATTAATCACTTTCATAAAATCATTAACACAAATCGGTGAAACAGCGTATGCCAAAACTCTCCCTCTTTTCAAGTCCAAAATTGAAGGTCAGCCGCTCAGGCCGCTTGCTTTACTTATTTCTAACCAATGCCTCAATTTGCCTCCTTGGATAGACAAATTAGTTATTTACCCTGAGGAGGAAAAGCATTTAAGCGTTGAATTCTCAAAATACCTAATTCAACATGATGGCCTTTTTAAGCAAGTACTCTGTGATTCAGGACTATTTAATGAAATCACTAAAGAACTGGCTGATGATAAGATTGATTCTTTTTATCAGTTCTTGCATCAGGCCTATAAAGATAAACCAAAAGACTTTTCTATTCCATTCCCGATTATTCCGTGGGTGTATGTGCCTAAATTAAAAGCTTTTCAGTTTCCAGGTACTGTTTACTGTCCTGAAAGCTTTATGATTTTACTGTTGATGATTATACTGCAATCAAGGAAATTATTGAGAGTTGCACAGATGTTGTATTGCCGTCTTTCAATGCAATTTTTTATATTTTATTGTTTTCGCTTGGAACTAAACGCGAACCTTTTTCTACATTGATAAATAAAGTAGGTTCTTTTGAACAAGAGAATATGACAATATTTATTGAATGGATTAAGACAAAAACTGAAAAGATTTCTTCAAGTCTTGCATAATAAGTAAGTCTATTGATGGTCAATTTGTTATCTATCCTTCCACCAATTGGATTCAATATTTCTCTGCTGATAGTGCGCTTAATCAGGTCATTACGGAGAGTCATTTTGTTCCTAAGCTTTCCATTTTACCGCTTGAATTGTATTCTAATGGCCTACACGCTATTGGACTTCTCGAAGGAAATGATCTGCTAAATTTTCTATTGGATAAGGGACTGGCATCGAAATCTTTTGTTCGGTTCATCTCAGGAAAAGTTACACCGGAAATAAAAAAACTTTTCATTGAGAAGCTTGGTGTCATTAATCTTACAAGTGATATAATTTACAATAAAGAATCTTACGAACATCAAATAATTGATATCATACTGGAATTAGGTAAAGCAGATGAAACATATTTCGATTTAATTATTCCCAATATAAGCATTGACGGGAATTCCATTTCATCGAGAAACATATCAGATGATGTATTTTTCCAGATCAAAAGAGGGGAAGTAGATTATAAATACGAGCTCAGTCTTTCTTCAGTATTACCAGGATATAAAGATCAAACTTCATCTGTTACTTCTATAGTTGAAGCATTTCCGGATCTTAACAAAACGGACTTACGCAAACTCTTCAAACTTTCTAACAAAAAAACATCGAAAAATTTTGATGAAATTGAACGTATCTACGATTGATTATTTCAAACCAGCTCAGGTTTTATTTCTTTGGTTATTCTTCGAAGAAACGAACCAACCTAATGTATGCGGAAACAAAATCGATTTTGCGAAGTATTTCTGGGGAAAAGATCAGAGTCAGTTTGAAAAGTCAATAATTGAATTCCTTGAACTCTGTTTCCAAAAGAATTATTTTTTCTTTGTAAAAACATTCACCTTAACTGGATTTACACCAGGAATTTTTATTCTGGATATGGAATATTCTTTGCTATCTGAAAGAATTCCTTTGTGGTTAAGTAACTGGGTTAATGCAAGGGAAGTTGAGAAAAAGATAAACTTCTTAAATAATATTGGGTTTAACGGACAGGAAAGTTTTGTAGTAAAGCTCCGTAAATCATTAATTGATAAAAATAAGGATGAATTCACAAAATATCTCAGTAATCTTGCAAATGATCTCTTAGTCAAAAATACTGTTCTTTGGCTGAATGAGCAGAAAGTTAATCCAACCTATAAGATAGAATCCATATTTATAAAGCCTTTGTATGAAAGGCTTGCTTCAAAGTCGGTAATGTTGAAGGATTTACTGGTCCCGATTATTACGGAGTATTCAGATGAGCAGTGTATTTATTCATTGAAAGCATTGGATCCAGCGGTTGATTATCATTTCATGCATTCTGGTTGGGGTGTTTTAAAAATGAAATTCTTAAACTTTTATTCAATAATTCAAAACAGATAATTGATGATGTAATCCCGCTAAAACACAGAACTGAATTAAAAATCATCAATACATCTCCTGTTAAAAGGCCAGATGAGTCGAAATTACTTCAGAATTCGTCCCCTTTCAATGAACCATTTTATATAGAATGGTCTGAGAAAGATTTCTATAAAATTAGAGTTTATAATGAAAATCTTTTGCCTTATAACATTTATTATAATGATCATATTCTGAATACATTAACCGAAGGAAATAAAGAAAAAGTCAATGAAGTATTTTATATTTCAGCCGATGAAGAAAATTATATTCCATACTCCTTAAAAGGACTGCTTCCGGACTCAATTAGATATCAACTTAATGAAAGAAAAGAAGAATATGAAAAAAAGAAAAACCAGGCAAACTATGCCATAGAATATAGTGAACTTGAACAACAAGCACTAATTCGCCTTTTCGGGGATGAGATTCCACGTGGTTATCATAAAGATCTGAATCTCGTTTCAATGATTAAAGCTTTGATATATTTAAATGATCAAGGCTATGATGTAAATGATGCGGAAGCAAATATTCATTTTACTCAAAAATCCGCTCAACTATTTCCTGTTTATCCTCCTGGAGGTTCAAAAGCAACATCAAATGGGATAACAGTTAAATGCCGTTCTGCTAAAACTGGTCTATTGTATTTGCTTGCATCAACCTGGAAAGAATTGGCCGACTCCAATACATATCTTTACATTCTAACAGGTAATAAAAATAGTGATTGCCGTCTATGCAAAACCAGGTCCGAAATTCTCGATGATAAGAAAGCTGATTATCAAATTTTTAGAATTGAGGCTTCCTCAAATCCAGACACCATAGACTCAATATTGGATGGCAAGTTTGATAAAAGTGAAATTCGCTTGATTATCAGGGTGGGTGAAAGTAATGCCTACAAATCTATCTTTGAAAAAATCAGGAGAAAGGAAGAGAATGATGATTCTCGGAATATTAACTTAGGCGATGAAACAATAGATTAATTTATGGTTATTCCGAATAACAAACATATTGAATTTTACGAATGGCAGATTCAGGTACTTGAAGATGAATGGGAGAGATATGCTAAATCTCCTATGCGAATTCTGATGCAGGAAAAAAGGCTTTTTGTGGGCCGTATATGGGGCGTGCAGGAAGAACAAGGAAATGTTATTTTAAGGTTTAAAGCAGGCATTGTGCCCCGTATGAAACAACCTTATCTATTATGTCTTGTCGGTAGTGACGCACCACAGGATTCATCAAATTGGAATTTTAATTATACAACCTTCAGGAGTCACAATCACCTCGACTTTCTGGAAGGAATACAGATATTTATACCCAATACTACCTCAAATCAAACCATTCAGATTGGTCCTATATAGCAGTAAATGGTTTTGATTCTGAACTTCTTTTAAATTTAAAGGAGAATTTCCTATCAAATCAACAACATCCACTTATAGTGATTGCTGAAACAGATCCTCCTATCGATTATCTGTTAAAATTGAAAGAATTTGTTGAGAAGAATGGAGAGGATTCAATTTTAAATCTGGATGTTGATAAGAAAGAACATTCATGGCATCCAATCAATATTGATAATGATGCAGAAATACTCCAGGATGTAGTTGACCTTATACATAATAATCATATCACAATTATTCAGGGGCCTCCTGGTACAGGAAATCATACCTGGCAGCACAACTTAGTGGGTATTTCCTGGAACAAAATTATGCTGTAGCAATAACAGCATTGACAAATCGTGCATTGATTGAAATTGCTGAAAAGAAAGGGTTAGATAAGGCTATAGAGCAGAAAAAGGTATATAAAACTAACCTTTCGAATGATGAATCAAAAAGCTGCCTTCACTATTGAATGTCAAAAGTTTTTCACCAATAAATGGTGAATTATTGCTAACCACTTACTACAAGCTGTCACAATTTCATTCTGAGATTATAGAAGGAAGCAAAGGTTTGATTTACTGATTATTGAGGAGGCTTCACAATCTTATCTGGCAACAATTGCAATGTTTAGTTCTATAGCCAAAAAGGTTTTGGTAATTGGCGATCATAAACAATTAACGCCAGTTGTAATCAGGAGAGACCAGGCACTTAAGATTCATATAAAAATCAATGGCATAATAGATGGATTGAAAACTCTGGCTTTTAACAATAGTGATCTTTCTTATCGTTTGACTAAAACAAGGAGATTAACATCTGTCGCTACTATGCTTACAGGTATCTATTATGATAATAAGTTGTCTTCTATTTCTGACTTGGAAGGTAAGATATCTTTACATTCAAAATATTCTAATCTATTCCAGCCAAATGGAGGAGCGTCTATTGTCCGCTTGCAATCATCAAGAATGGGATTTTTAGAAGAAGATATTATAAAATTGTTATGCAAAATTGCCGATGACCTGATGAAAAGTGATAAAAGTTTGGAAGTTGCACTTTTGTCTCCATATATAAAAATTGAATCTGCATATTATGAACAATATAGCAAATTGTCAACCGACTATTAACATATGACAATCAATACTATTCATAAAATTCAAGGATTGACTACAGATCTAACTATGCATTATATGCCTCTCGATAATCCAGGATTTGATCTTGATGATAATCTATTCAATGTGGCTACGAGCAGATCTCGCATGGGAACTCTCCTGGTGACATATGAACATATCAGGCTACTGAGTTCTGTATCAAATGAAACACTCAATTTCTTGCATTCATGTATGGATGTTACTGATATTTTTAAAACCTTTTTAGTAGAAAACCGTTAATCATGCTCCCTCTCCAACAGGCCTACGAAATAAAATACTCCATCATTGAGTACCTGAAAGCAACCTTCAGTTTTAAAGAGAGGGATGTTAACGAAGCATTCTTAAGGTTTGTGAATGATGATAACAATGGACTTTTCAAAGGTCCATATATTTCGTTAAAATTGCCTTTTGTCGTTCAATCTGGGGAAAACAGAAGCCTTCCTGTTTCCTGTTCTTGATTATTGCTACCTGCAGCGCCATCGTCCGGGCATTAAAGTTATCATCCTTTATCCCATGAATGCCCTGGCTACTGATCAGGCAAAACGTCTGGCCGAAACCATTTGGACCGATGAACGCCTCAAAGGGAAAATAACGGCTGGTCTATTTATCGGAGAAGGAAAGAATAAAGCAAAATACCCAAAAGATATGGGTCCTGCCAACATCATTGAGAACCGCGACTCAATTGTTGATAGTCCTCCTGACATCTTACTTACCAACTTCAAGATGCTGGACTATGGCCTTATGCGTAACTTGTTCCATAATCTTTGGTCATACAATCTCGAAGATCCTTCACTACTCAAATTCCTGGTTCTCGATGAACTTCATACATACGACGGGGCACAAGGTACTGATGTGGCAAACCTCATTCGCCGCCTGAAGCTCAAATTAGATATCCCTAAAGACCATTTATGCCCGATAGGTACTTCCGCTACTATCGGTTCTGGTGATAGCGCAAAACAACTTCTTAGCGAATATGCTCAGACAGTATTTGGAGAAACCTTTGGGGAAGATGCGATCATTTCCGAAAAACGCCTTTCAGTGGATGAGTTTTTCCCTTTGCCTGATAATGAACTTGAAATCTTCATTCCCCGGCTGGCCGGCATCACCGAAAGCCGGATGGGAGAAAACGAAAATTATATCGATTATATCCGCCGGCAGAAAAAACTATGGCAGATCCCCGAATCAATTGATGATGTTTCACTGGGTATTGAACTTAAAAAATTCAAGATCACCAAGGATATCCTTCAGTTGACATCAATTGGAATCATATCTACCCAGGATCTGATACAAAAACTGGCAGATGGCAATGTTGAATTCCGTAAACTTCCTGAAACAGTCACAGAGTCAGGCATTAATCCACGCGAAGAGGCACTTAATTCTTTGCTTGCACTTATTGCTGAAGCGAAGATGGCAGGCGCTAAGAAATTCCCTTTCCTTTATCTCCAGATCCAAATTTGGATAAGGGAACTGAGTGGTCTGCTGCGCGAAGTAAGCACAGAACCTATTTTTAGCTGGAAAGACAAAATTGCAGGGAAGAATGAAGCAAAGGGTTTGCCGCCATGGTTTTGCCGCGAATGTGGGGCAAGCGGATGGCTTGGATTAAAGAACGATAACCGCAATAGTTTTGAGCAGGATTTACCCGCTATTTATGATCATTTTCTTCAGCAACCACAAAAACATCTATTTTGTTAATTCAGGAACTGAAGCCCATAAGCCAATTGAAGAATACGAACCGACTGATTTATTATCAGACAGGTACGTTAACAGACTCGACCTGTCTATTCATGACACCAAAGGAGAAAACAAGGTAAAGATAATTGCTGTCCGCAAACTACTCAACAGCAGAGCGCGGCATGTATGCCCTGAATGCAATACTGAAAACACGGTAAGCATGATTGGCACCCGTGTGGCTACAATGTCATCCATCACGGTAAGCCAGATTCTGGCTTCTGATCTCGATAGCCGCGATGAAAAGTACCGTAAAGTTCTTGCTTTCACCAACAGTGTACAGGACGCTGCCCACCAGGCTGGCTTTATCGAGGCTCGTAATTACCGTTTTACTTTCCGGTCATCACTTCAAAGGGTTCTCAATGAATTGAATAGACCAGTCTCAATTGATGAGCTTCAAAAAGAGTTCATCAGCTACTGGAAGCATGTAACTGGGAATCAGGTGAAGAAGATCCTGAAGCTTATTATTACAGGTTCTTTCCTTCTGACTACCGTGGCAAAACAAACCTGCGTTACGACTTCAGGGAACCGGTTTCTCATAAATTTACTACCGCTTTTTGCAATGAATTTGATTATCGTGTTTCCTGGGAGATTGCTTCTGAGTTTGGTTTCAATGCCGGTATTGGCCGAACATTGGAAAAAACCGGGGCTTCTGCCATTCTGTTCCCGGAACAAACACTCAAGGAAATCTACGGGGAGTTAAAATCCTGGCTGGAAGAGAATGGTCTGGGCATGATTCCGGAAGCTGCATTTCCTGCATTTATTAGTGGTTTACTTCACCGGATAAGGATCAGAGGAGGTATTGATCATCCTTACCTGGAAAAATACCGTAAAGAGGGATTGAAGCTGTGGGATCTGAATTGGATGCGCGATAACAGGCACTTTCTAAATAGAATGTATCATCCTAAATCAAGGTTTCCCAAATTAGTTACCTCAGCTCATCATACCCGCGGTTTGCTGGATACGACAAATACGCAAACTGCCAATTGGTTCCATGCTTATTTCAAGAAATCATTCATCATGGTTCCATCATACCCTCAGATTCTGAATGATTTTTATGAAAAACTGTTCGTACAACTAAGTATCAGGGAATTTTGAATGAATTTTCCGAAGGTGCTGATCATAATTACAGCCTCACGCCTTCATCAATCTTGGTACAAAACAAGGTAAAACATCTTGGCTGTTCCGAGTGTTCTTCGTTCCTTTCTGTAGCCTCTAACGATAGCATAACCGCTGGTGCCAAATGCCTTAATTACAGGTGTACCGGCGAATATCTTCCCGTGGATAAAGCTGAATTAAATTACTACCAACTGGTTTATAATCGTGTTAGGGCACCTCGCATCTATGCTTCCGAACATACTGGTCTACCTGAGTCGTACCGATCGCGAAAAGGTTGAAGCTGATTTCAAGGAAAGACCGCGTTACAATTCCCTTAATGCACTGGTGGCAACATCCACCCTCGAAATGGGTATTGATATTGGAACTTTGAATACAGCAATCAATAATTCAGTTCCCCCTTTAACATCAAACTACCTGCAGCGCATTGGCCGTGCCGGTCGAACTTCAGGATCAGCGCTTATCACCAACTTTGTGCAAAACAAGGTACACGATCTGTTCTATTTTCAGGAACCTAAGGAAATGATGGAAGGCGATATCTCAACTCCTGGTTGCTACCTTGAGGCGAAAGACATCCTTCTTCGCCACTTTTTTGCTTTTTGTCTTGATTCATGGTCATCAACTAATCCGAAAGAAAATTCCATTCCGGGCCGTCTTATTGCACTCCGCATTTACAATACCGACATAAGCTCTTCGGGCTTTCTCATTAACAGGATAATCAGTTACATTAAAGCAAACGAGAAAGTTTTGCTCTCACGTTTCTCATTTATTTACAAAAATGAAGTCAATCCTGATGTTCTGAATAACATAGCTCTGGTTCTTAGTAATGAAAGTTTTTATTTCAGGCTTCGGAAAGTTTTCGAAAAATTAAAAGAAGAGTATAGAAACATTGACATTAAGAGGAAGGAAATTGATAAGATCATTAAAGAAAAGCATCTGGGAGTAAATGATGATGAACGAAAGGAGCTTGAAGCCGAAAAGAAAGCGCTTTGGGGACTTAAAAGGCTGATTGATAAGCGTTCAGTACTCGAACATCTTACCAATACAGGGCTACTTCCCAATTATGCTTTCCCTGAAACAGGGGTTACTCTGAATGCCTGGGTTAAAGGCAGCCAGGCTAAAGGAAGTTCTGTTCCTCCAACCGATGAACAGGTCGAAATTGTTCGCTCCGCTGAAGTCGCTATTCGCGAATTGGCTCCTGATAACTATTTCTATTCACAAGGTAACAAGCTCACTATTTCCGGCCTTAATACCTTCGACTGGAACGATCCGTCAATTCTATTGACTAAGAAATTTTGTTCAAATTGCGATAACATTGCTGATAATCCGATGGTTTCAGAAGCAACTTGTCCAAAATGCGGGCATTCCTCATGGGCATCTGTTTCCAATGAACACAAGTTTGTCAGGCTTAATTCTGTAAAATCAGTTAATGTTCGCGATAAATCTATCCTCGACGAAAAACATCCCTTTTGGTATTGAATACGTTAAATCCGTTGAAATCACCGAAGTCAACCTGGGTCGTCTTGATACCTATAATGCCCGCAAACTTACTATCAATCAGCTTGAGGAAATTCCGGCTTCAGGATTTGTCACATGCAGGTATTGTGGCAAATCAACATCTTCACCGAAAGCTCGGGATATAAAATTTCACTATGGGTATTGCAAACACAAGGAACATGATTATGAAGATAAACCGGATGAAGTTTTTGAAGAAGTCTTCCTTTTTAGAAATATTAAAACCGAAGTTCTGAAAGTATTGCTCCCGGTTCAGGAGTTTGAAAACGATGCTACGGTAAACATGTTCAAAGCCGGTCTGGAACTGGGTCTGAAAAAATACTACAAAGGCAATCCGGAACATCTCAGAATAATAAGTTATTCAGAGTTTAATCAGCAAAACAATCGATTCGATAGGTTTTTGATCTTGTATGATAAAATTCCGGGCGGTACAGGATATTTAGGAAAACTCTTCAGCCCGGAAGAATTTACCCGGCTTATCAGCGAAGCCTATAAAGCCATCAAGGAATGTTCCTGTCAACATCAGGGAATGGATGGCTGTTACCGGTGCATTTTTTCGTATTCTAACCAATACTTGCGTGAAGAACTAAGTCGTGCCCGGGCTGAGAAGTTTTTTGAAAAATTGGTTGTTAATGCAGAAGCCTGGGAAAACCTCCATAATGGTTTAAGTGCTCTTTCTGGTACCGGTAAAATCGAAGAAAGTGAGCTTGAAGAACGTTTCATTCGTAGTTTACGAAATATAGCAATTAAAAAAAGTCCGGAAGGTTGGCAATTCGACGAATTTATTGAAGATGGGATTTTGTCGTATAAATTGGTAGTCGTTAATGAGAACTATAAATTTTGCTACATCATCCGTCCCCAGGTAGCGCTTGGAACTGCGCAGGGGGTTCGGTACCTGACAGTTTCCGATTTCTACATTTCATGCACTGGTATTCAAAAAGATGGATTTCCCGTCGATGACCCTGATCTTCTGGAAACAGTAAAAAGTATAGCCATCTACCTTTGATGGATACACATATCATGCATCAAAAGAAAATCAACGCTTCTTCACCGATATGCGCCGGCGCATGGCTATTATCGAATCCTCTGATAAAACAACCTGGACACTCACATGGGATGACCTTGAGCTGTTTGATCAGGAAAATAAAGATTCATTGTCACTGGATCGCACACGGTTTCGCACAACTTTACAAACCTTTCAAAAAATACCTTACTGGAACTCATTTAAGAGTGAATTAATTGAATCCAGAAACTCAATGGATAGGTTGCTTTGGCACCTGATGAATCCATTGCCGGATTATCAGAAAAAGTTAAAAACAGCATTATTCTTCTCTTTATTTCAGGAAGTTTTGGCCAAGCCTTCGTTCACCAATGAAGAATTGGAGTCCATTCTCTCGATGGAGGATTCGATTGATTTAAACAAAGAAGTTACGGATAAATCAAAGGGTGATTTCTATAATCTTTCTCAAGCCATCGGCAGTTTGTATAATGCAAGGCTACTAATCAGGCTTCGAGATTTGGATTTAAGGCAACCATTCAGTTAAGTGAGAGACATGGGGAGAGCCTTGATAAAGAAGAATGGCAGCATCTCTGGCGCATTTATAACCTGGTTCAGGAATTCTGTGATATTAAATTTCTAATTATTGACTCGGAACATGTTCCTATTATTGACCAATCACCAGATGACGATGAAGTATTGAATTATTTCGATCCCGAATTACATCCTTTAGTTGAACTGTTAATAAACAACAACATTCATTTCAATCACGAAGGTAGCTTTTTCCTCGATAGTGAAAAAGGTCTGGTTGCTGAAGCAGCAATAGGGTTTTCAGAAGCCAAAATAGCAATAAGACCACTATCTGATCTGGATAGGGTAGCTTTTGAGAAAACAGGTTATAGAATTATTAACCCCGAAGAATTTACATTAAAATTATTAGGCTTATGAGATTGTTCTTATATGACAAGTTCTTTGAGAAATTCATAGAACTTCCCCGGGCCATTCAAAATAAAGTGTTGGAATTTCAAAAGAAATTCCGTGAAAATTCCCGTTCAGCCGCAATCCACCTGGAGCCTATAAAAACATTTATCGATCAATCTTGCGAACAGCCAGGATTGACGAAAAGTACAGGGCAATACTCAGGGTACCTGAATCCGGTGATGATTTTTTCTTTTTTATGGGTCGACACCCACGATGAAGCAATGGCCTGGGCTCAGAATAAAATGATTACTTGGAATCCGAATACACAGGCAGTGCAGATTTTTACGGCTCCTGATGAAAAAATTGCACCTTTACCTGTTTCAGATACAGTTCCTTCATCTTCACTTTATGATTATTTAACTGACGCACAACTATTAGCCATCGGAGTGCCTTCAGTTTCACTTTCTCTGGTAAAAGAATATCCAAAACCTCGATGATTTGGATACAGTTGAAAAGAACCTTCCTGTTGATGCTTTCGAAAACCTTTTCTACCTGGCTGATGGAGCAGATATTAGTAAGCTTATTTTCGAGATTGAAGAAGGAAAAGTAAAATCAGAATTACTTGAAGATCAGGTACAAAGTATCAATAACAAGCGCAGTTTTATTGAAGTTGAGGATGAATTACTGGAAGAACTGATAAATGGCGAATTAAAGAAATGGCAGATATTTCTGCATCCATCACAACGTAAACTTGTTGACAGCAGTTTCAAAGGATCAATCAAAGTTACAGGAGGAGGAGGCACCGGCAAAACAGTTGCAGCCTTGCACCGCTTAAAATTTCTTACCACTGAAAAAACCATCTTGGCATCTCAGCCTGTTCTTTTTGCAACATACACAACAGCCTTAACAGCAAATCTGGGCAAGCTTATTCAGGGAATGAATATACCTGAATCAGTTTATCACCTTGCAAATATTGATACACTAGCTCGTGAACTAGCCAGTAAAGCTGGTATTATTTCTAAGGAGTCACGCTTTCTTGATTTTCCAAATACAAAATCAAGTCTTGAACTTTGGGATGAAGTATTGGAGCTGACTCTCTGTCAGTTTGATGCTGCATTTTTGCATTCCGAATACCAGGAAGTCATCCTTTATCATGCTATTTTATCACCCGAAAAGTATTTCAATCAATCCCGTATTGGTCGGGGCAAGGCCATCACCCGCAAACAACGTATGGAAGTATGGTCAGCCGTTGAAGCATATCTTCTTAAAAAGCAGGAGGAACATTTCCTGGATAGGGCAGAAGTCTTTAACAAGCTTTCATTATATTATTCAATGCAGGAGATTAAACCCTTTTCTAATGTAATCGTTGATGAAGTGCAGGACTTCTCAAACATCGAATTGCGCTTTATTCGGGCCTTGGTTGAAGAAAAAAATGACGACCTGTTTATGGTGGGAGATCCGTATCAAAGGATTTACCAACGGAAAATAAATTTCTCAGCAGCTGGCATTAATGTAAGAGGTACAAGAAGCAAAAGATTAAGGATCAATTACAGGACTACTGAAGAAATTAAGCGATTAGCTATTAGTATTGTAAAGGGGTACTCTTATGACAACTTTGAAGGAGAATCTTGAGAAACTCGATGGTTATATGTCCCTGTTCCATGGCGAGAAGCCACAGTACCATCTTTATAGCACTAAAACTGATGAATTAGCCTATATAGTCAACTCGATAAAAGAGAATTTAAGTAAGGGACTTACTTATACCGAAATAGCAATTGCAACCAGGCTAAAAGATTCTCTCAGGGAAATAAAATCAGCCTTGCACACAAGCAATCTCCCGTATTACGATTTGACCTCTCAAAGCGGAACAATGGAAGGTATTCAACTTTCTACATTCCATAGCTTGAAAGGTCTCGAGTTCAAAGTTGTATTCCTCGCCGATGTCAATTACCGCACTGCCCCATTTCTACCTCAGTCTTACAATGAGTTCGATAACCTGAAGAAAGAAGAATATCTTCTATCAGAACGTGCACTGATTTATGTAGCCATTACTCGGGCGATACAGAAGGTTGTGATTACTGGTACAGGATCGAAATCTATTATTGTTCAACTCTAATCTTTCATAATTTTCAAATTGGATTACAAACCTTAATTTCTCTTTACAATAGAAGTATATTTTTAGTTTCAAAAAATAAAGAAATCATCAACTATCAATTCTAAATAAAAGATTGAGTTTTTAAAAACAAATGGACAACTTACGAGATTTTGAAAGGAAGATATGAGGCGTGATATTTCTCACACGAATAATAAATACTATGATATATTTCTGGGACAAAAGCTCCTTACCCACTGCGTGTTCTTCTTATGCAGAATAGCAACGAAGAGGTTGGAATCTTATCATCATTATTGAAAAGGCTTCCAGATATTATTAAAATGGAAAATTTGTTGACTCTAAATATTACCCAATTTGGACTAAAGAAGATGGAAGTCATTAAATCAAAGCGAAAAATTTGGTAAACTTAATGGTAAATATTATACCATCAGTCCTTAGAAATTATTGAAAAAATTCAGATTTTCAGAATATTAACATCTAGGTTTCCGAAAATTATTGCATCAAGATCCGGAGTTACCCACCCAAATAATTAATCGGCTTGGACAGGGGCCAGGTATGTTATGCACTAAAGCCTATCAATTAACATTTGATGGTGATAGTCAGTTATTCAATTGTAACTTAGCCTAGAACCAAATAATATGCTATTTAGTTTTGAGGGCAGTGGCAGACTTGAAAATTATTATGACTTATCACTATCTATGTTCTCATTTTCTAACTATTATCCTGTCTTTTTTTGCTATTTTTCTTAGATAAGTTTTCAATAATACGATTTGCCAGGCCACCAAGCAATATAGCAGTTAACTCATTCTGACTATTTTCCCTCTCTATTTCTGCCATCCTTTGTTCATGTTTCTTACGCTTTAATGCACGCTCCTTGTCGTATTTTTCTTTTCTTTCCTGACGCTCAACTTCAGCCTTTCTAAGGCGTTCATTCATTTCCTGCTCAAGCCGTTCCTGACGATTTATACTTTCAAGGCGGTTCTTTTCATTAAATTCAGCCAACCATTTCTCGTGGGCCTGATCAATTAGCTTTTTCTGTTGCAAAGCAATTAATGCCTGCTCATAATCGACCTTTCTCTTTCGATAAGCCATCGACTTACATGAATCAGAGCAATATTTACTCGAAATACGTTCTGCCTGATAACTATCTCCACAATACTCACATTCTAATAATATCATTGTTTTTCTTTTAAAGTTAGTTAATATGGTACAATGGTACTCGCTTTTAAATCCCTCATTTACACTGCAACAGGATGTACCAGTGGTGTACCAAAATATTTTTGCAGCTCATTCCGGATGGTACATTTAAGGTACACCTACTTTGCTACAGCTATAAGGCTTTTTGCTATTATTGCCAATGTACCATTGGTATTCAAAGCCGGTCAAGTTGAGACCTGCTCGTGTTTAAAGCAATAGCCAGATTTGTTTTCGAGATTTTACCGATTTTCATAAGGTATTGCGCGATGCTTTTATTGTCAACTATCCATTTGATGCGTATCCTTCCCCAATATGCTGATTCACTTTTTGGGCTGTAATTCTAAAGTATTCAGTCATCTCAACTGCAGCTACCATCGTATCTGGTTGTATTGGCAATTGGATTTGTTTATCAAAAGCATGATGGCTTGCGTGTAGTATCAATGCTATTCTTAAAACAATAATTTCAAACTTCTGATAAACTGACTTTTTGTATTCGCATGAAATAGAGTTTATAAAGCTCGTATTCTTGTTATAGAATTGTTTGTAGATGTCCAAAGCTTCTTTAGTGATTCGGACAGGCTCTCTTTGACACTCAAAAGCCAACAAGGATTTAATATAGGATTCATAATGGCTTAGGAAATCATGCCTCAAAGTTTCATCATTATAATCGGGTTTAAAAAGGCGTCCGGGAATGCAAATACAAATCTTTGCATAAAGCCATCAAGTGCCCGATCATCTTTGGCAAGGTAGGTAATTTGGCCGGTTGTAAGCCGCCGAAAACAGGAATAAATGGTTTTCTATACTGCTTGAATCGCTGTTTTTCTGATAATTTTAAAAAATTTCTCACTCCGGGTTGAAAGCATGTTTTGGACTTCTCCGCTCCTTGCATACCTCCCGAAGTCTAAAAATCAGCCAATCAACTCATCGCGGACTATTGCGATTCCACGTCTATTTTCTTGATGAGCTGAAATTAGCCCTTCAGGAGTGGAGTCAACGGCAATGTATTGTTTTTCTTAGGCACTTTTTGGGCTCGATTCTTTGCTCTCCTTTCTCTTTCTTTGATAATTCCAACCATTCTTCATATTCAGCCTTCTCTTTAAGATAGCTTTCTTCTAATGCAGACTCAGCTTTGTATATTGGTCGCATTGCAATATCTAAAGGCTCAGATTTACCTGATCCGGAAAGAACCAGCCAATGCGACCCAGAGCAATGCTCCATTTGAATATTTGTCAGATATCTCATAGCTACAACCTAAAGCAATTGCAGTAGCCTGAAGAAATGAAATTGCCCAGAAATCCCTGGGTGTTCCATAAACCCTAACACACTCTTTTATAAGTTCCTGCAAATGAAATGGGAAACCATTAATTGGTAAAAGAGGAGTTTTTTCTGATATTGGGCAAGCCTGCTTTTCTTCCTTTAGGGTAACCGGTTCTTCCTTAACAATGGTTCACGGAAAGATGCTACATTATGCCGTTCTGTATGTTTATATGTGCTTCGAACAACCGACTCGAATTTCTTTTCGAAATCCTGTCTCTGAAAAACTTAACAATCTTGTCAGTGTGTCATTCTCAGAAAGGCCATAACGATTACAAGCATTGGCCAGTTTGGAAATGTAACTGTTTCGACTACCATTTATAAAGGAAACGGATTTGTTTACCCAAATAATCAGTTTGTTAAATATTTCATTGTCTGGAAGTTATAAGCCGAAGGTTGCAGTTGGTGTTCTTTAGCCAACAAAGCATAATCTCGATCACTGGCAGTAAATGAATCAATGAATGCTCTATCCTGGACATCCGGAAACTCATTGTAATATGCATCTTTATCATAGGGAAGAAAGCAAGCCCTTGATATATCGCTGCCACTTGAATCTATCTTCACACTAATAATCTCTTCAAAGAAACATTGAAATGCCAGAAAGTATTCTGAATGCGTTCCGGCTTCAGGATTGATTTCAAATACTACCTTTAGCCCATCTCCGCTGGGTGAAACAAACATCAAAGCCGGGCATAGGTTCGCAAGAATTCGTTTCCGAATCAGTAGGATTTTATCTTTTCCAATATGGTCAATGTCAATACAGAGATAAGGTGACCTCAGAACAAGTCCCTGAGCTGACCTTTCATTAAAACTCCCTGAAAAAAGTGGCAAAATCAGAATTGAATCTTTTGAATCCTTGCTTCCTCACAATCTGAAAATGCTCAACAACCTTACAGTCCGAGATTCGAAAGATTCATTCGTGATCGCATTATACACATCTCTTATTTGAGCGTTCTTAAAAGGTACTTTATTGGTTATTGGAGCACGGAATAGGGAAAAATATTTCATCTGCCTGCTTTGTATAATCAAGTTTTAGCATTATTAAGGTTGAAGTTTGCCTCCCTGATTTTTTCCAATCAAGGACTTATCATCTTTTGATGTAACAGTTCCCTTTACACTTATTGAATATTCCCAACTAACATGGAAAGTTCATATTGACTCAACTTAAATGAGACAAAAAAGCCCTTGCATCTGTCCTGGCATAGGCAAGATGCCATTTATTAGTCAAATAGTTGATCAGCTTGTCTCTATTGGGTTTCATCAAATAGGAATCTATTTGGCGATTCTGTCTTGATTTTACCCAAAGGGTTTTTTCATTATGCGATGAAAAACACTCCATCAAAGAAGAAAAACTCCAATCATAACATTTTTCATAAGGGTTCACAGGAATAACTTTTAAAGCGACCGGGACACAAATGAAGGCCCAATTCAAACTCGGTTTTTTCTGAATTGGCAAAATCAAGAAAGGTTGTCATTCCAATCTCTCCTCTTGGAGAATTGGTGGATGTGAATTCATAATATAGCACCATTCCTTTTCTATATACATGATTAACATTCTCTTCGTTGACATCAAAACTAATATTTGCCCTTGTCATGACGCGTTGGATTATTCTCCGGAATGAATCTTGTCAACTGCATATTGACAAATACAAAAAAGAAGCAATTCTTTTAAAGGTCTCATCTTTGTTCTCAAAGATCCCGTTCAGAAGGAAAATTGGAACAAGGAGAGTGCTGCTCTCAAGGTTTATGAGTGTTGCTTTTTTGTGGATTTCATAGACTGACGAATCTTTTTTCACGTTCTTCATTGAATTTTATTTTTACGGTTTAATATTCCCAAATTTGGAACTATCGTTTTTCTCAGGTATTTGAAGATTTCTTACTTTTCAGCTACTCCCATTGCTTACCTATTTTTAGTACTTAGGTAATCCTGAATCGCACGTTGGTGACGCGACGACCATCTGCTGTAGTTTTGAGTCTCCCTGTTGTTGTTTAATTTCCTGACTGTTTGAGTGCTTCGACCCAAGAATTTGTGCGGCTTTGCAATGCTGGAAATTCTTATTCAGATCATTACCTACATTCTTCTTCTTTTCATATTCAGCAATTGCCTGTTGAATCATTTCCTGGAATTCATTTTTAGTGTAAGTGGTTATGATGAGGTTTTCCATTTTTTTGTTTTATTAAAGTAAATTTTGAGGTTAAAGTTGATGTGGGTAATTCAGTTACAATAATCAGTAAGAATGTTCAAGAGGACCTTCATTTGTCGAATTTGAAAAAATACTTTTCATTTCAAAACATTTAGAAAGTCAATACGATAGGAAACAGATGTTTGTATTTCCTAAAGCTTTCAATCTTAAAGATTCCCGGATGGGACGCTCTTCCATTAGGATTTACGCAATAATTTTGGTTGTACTCCATTACCGGCGCCTTTTATGGGTAAGGATGTAAGAATCTGTTCAGCAGCGATTTCTGAAGCAGTTTTCTTTCTTCGGACTTTACCCAAGCAAATAATTCAGCCTGAGAAAAATACAAGCGTTTACCTTTTTTACATA
>JADJEQ010000016.1 GCA_016709025.1 Bacteroidales bacterium
ACTTTGTCTGGATCAGAGACAACAACAGCCGGCATTCCTTAAAGGGACGATATTACAGAGTCACCTATGACGGTGATTCGCTCCGGAATTACGACAATTCATATTTTGGCGAGTATCAATATCTGAAACGCTGGGCTGGTAATTTTTCACTGACTGCAGGCGCCAGCGCCATGTATGTTTTGAGCTCTTCCAATCTTTTCGGGAATGAAAAACACCGTTCCGACAACCAGTCGCTCTATTTTCAGGTTGAAAAGCGTCATCAGAAATGGAGTTTCTCACTGGGAGGTCGTTATGAATTGTACTCTATTGATAACCAGCGTCAGGAATCAAAACCATTGCTCAGGGCAGGGGCAAATTATCAGGCAGGCAAATTTACTTTTTTGCGCACCAATTTCGGGCAGGGGATGCGTTACCCGTCCATTGCCGAAAAATATGCGGCAACGCAAGTAGGTGCGC
Organism: Bacteroidales bacterium; assembly: GCA_016709025.1. Taxonomy (GTDB): domain Bacteria; phylum Bacteroidota; class Bacteroidia; order Bacteroidales; family Lentimicrobiaceae; genus Lentimicrobium. Next base: position 457 of record JADJEQ010000016.1, read on the forward strand.
TCAAAATCTTCCCCAACGACACCCTGAAACCCGAGTATGGCTGGAATGCTGAAATCGGGATCAAGCAGGGATATCAGCTGGGCGCGATTCAGGGTTATGCTGATGCCGCTATCTTTTGGACAGAATATAAAAACATGATTGAATTCACTTTTGGACAGCACTACCCGCCCGAAATTACCAATCCTTCTCTGATTGATTTTTTTAATTACACCGGTTTCAAGGCTTACAACATTACCAATGCCACCATTGCCGGGTTTGAGGTGAATTTCGTCGGAAAAGGCAATGCAGGGCCCGTTTCCTTTACATTTAATGCAGGCTACACCTACACCAATCCGGTAGATAATGACTTTGAAGTGCACCGGAATACAGCATCAACCAGTAAAAACATCCTTAAATACAGATTTTATCACAATGTGAAAGCCGGTGCCGATTTTACTTTCAAGAGACTATCCAGTGGATTCAACATTGATTATCACAGCTATATCGTCAATATTGATCTGGCTTTTGAAGATTCTCTGAGGGTTAATGGGGTTGGTTTGCCCATTTTTATCCTGCCTGGCCTGCGCGAATACCGGGAGAAGAACAAAACCGGGGATGTGCTGGTTAACTGGCGCTTTGCCTGGCAACCCATGGACAAACTGAAACTATCGTTTTTCATCAATAACCTCTTCAACCGTGAATATATGACCCGCCCGGCCGATGTGGGCCCGCCCAGGGTATTTGCAATGCAGGTGGCGGTGAAGTTGTAGGCAGCAGTAATTGTTTTCAGCAATATCCGATGGTCCTCAACAAAATACTTAAGCAACCTCAACCCGGTTGTTGTTATTTAACAAGCCCGTTTTTAGATAAGCTATTCATCAGTAGCCTAATTTTGCAGCATCAATAAATCGTAAAAATGAAACAAACCATAAATACTTCCTGGAACGGCAACATGCAGTTCGACGCGTTGGTTGGCGATCACCATGTTATCATGGATGCCAGTGCTGAAGTTGGCGGCAGCAACGCCGGAGCCAGGCCCAAAGCACTCATGCTGGCCTCGCTTGCAGGCTGCACAGGAATGGATGTCATCTCCATCCTGAAGAAAATGCGCATTGAACCAAAGACCTTCAACATAATCATTGAAGCCGAACTCACCGAAGAGCATCCCAAACACTACAGCGGCATGCATCTTATTTATGAATTTTCAGGCGAAGGCCTGGATGAGGAAAAGCTAAAGAAAGCCATTGATCTTTCCCAGGACAGGTATTGTGGTGTATCGGCGGTTTACCGCAAGGCCATGCCGCTTACCTACGAGGTCAGGATTCTGGGATAGGAGAACAGACAAGGGGACAAGGAGACGTGGGGACAAGGAGAAGGATGGAGAAAAAAGCAAATCTTGTTTTCAAATTCACCTTCATTGACCCTTGACTTCAATTCTGATAAAAAAAATCAAATTATCCGATTGTGTCTTTCTGTTTCTAAAAAGAGGGCAGTTCTTCTGAAACTAAAAAAATTAACATAAACAAACCTAAAAAAACAAATACTATGCTTTACACAAACCTACACCATCTGATAACAGCTGCTGATCATCAGAAGCTTATCAACGAACACGAAAATGTAATGATCTGCTGTGGCCGTATGGGCCCTAATGTGTATTCCTGTTTACGGAATCATGGAAGACATTGAAAGTGAATATCCTCATGTTAAATTTGCCGATATGGAATTCGACAACCCCGAATCTCACGTAATCCGGAATGTGCCTGAAGTTCGTGGCTTTATGGGAATTCCCTTTACCATGTATTACAAGAATGGCAAACTCGTGAAAGCTACTTCAAGTATTCAGAGTATGAGCCAGGTGAAAACCATCCTCGAAAAGGAGTTTGTACCGGTAACAGCCGGTTAATCCGAAGTGATGGCCCTTCGACTGGTCTCGACTTCGCTCGACCGCTCAGGGTGATAAATAATGGAATGATGGAACGATGGAATGATGGAAATAGAATAATGATCATCCAACTTCTACTGGCATAATGCCAAAGCTGATAGGTTCAGGGTGATTAGAGTTTATTTGCACAAGAGTGAAGCGTAATTTCTAAAGCAAAATATTAAAACCCAGATTTACTTTAAACTTTAGACTTTAGACTTTGAGCTTGAATCCACTTCCCAAAGAAACCCAAAAATCTCAAATAACTAACAATGACTGATTCAACTCATTTCGATGCTATTGTAATAGGTGGAGGACCGGCAGGAATGACTGCCGGCATCTACCTCTCACGTGCAAGGTTCAACACCCTGATTGTTACCGATGGAGTTGCCGGAGGTCAGATGATTCTTACGCACGAAATTGCCAATTATCCAGGTGTTGAAAGCATTTCAGGCTACCAGCTCTCCAACATCATGAAAAAGCAGGCCAAATCGTTTGGCTGCGTTATCAAAGGGAACACTTCTGTCGAAAGCCTCAACCTGGAAGGTGATATCAAAGAGGTAACGCTTTCGGATGGGAAAACCTACACAGCAGATTCAGTAATACTGACTCCCGGTGGACGTTCGCGCACGCTCGGGGTTGAAGGCGAAGCAAAATTCAAAGGCCGTGGTATTTCATATTGCGCTACCTGCGATGGAGACTTTTTTACCGGAAAGGAAATTGTTGTGGTTGGCGGCGGAAACTCAGCCCTCGAAGAAGCTGTTTCACTTACAAAATATGCCACCAAGGTTACCATTGTCCATCAGTTTGACCATTTCCAGGCATTTGAATACGCGGTGGAAGAGGCCAGATCCAATCCTAAAATCAACTTCATCATGGAGTCATCCATTGTGAAGTTTAGGGAGACGATAAACTCGGAAAGCGTAGACATCAAAAATTTGGTTACCAGTGAGATTCAGAACTTTAAAACCGATGGCGTGTTTATCTTTATCGGATATGTACCTAATACTGAGTTCTTGAAAGGTCTGGTGAATATGAACCAGTGGAATGAAATCATTGTTGATGCGGATATGGCCACCAATATTCCGGGAGTTTATGCAGCCGGCGATTCAATTGTTAAACGTTACAGGCAGGTTACCACCGCCGTAGGCGATGCCACGATTGCCGCCCTGGCTGCATCCAATTACTTACATCAACTGAAAACCAAAGAATTACACGAAACACTAACACAATAATATGTCAATAGGATTGATTGTTACCCTTGCATTACTCGGTCTTTTCGGAGCATATATGATTTATTCATTCAGAAGAATGAAAAACATGGCAGCTGTACCCGAAAGCGAAAAATATTAACCCTTACCGACAAGAATTTTCAGGCCCAGACAAAAAAGGCCTGGTAATGGTCGATTTCTGGGCGGATTGGTGTATGCCCTGCAAGGTAATGGGCCCGGTGCTGAATGAACTTGCTGAAAATGAAAACTTCAAAGCCACCGTTGCCAAACTGAATGTGGATCATTTCCAGTCAATTTCCCAACAGCAGGGCGTCAGAGGGATTCCCACACTTATTCTTTTCAAAAACGGCAAGGAAGTCGACCGGTTTGTTGGTGTTAAACCGAAAGATTTTTTGATAAAACAAGTTGAAAAACATATTTGAACCCTGAAAACTCAAAACGATGAAATCCAGACTCATATTATCAGTTTTATTGATTACAACCAGCATATTTGCTACAGCACAGAAACACACTATGGAAAATCCGCAGTAATGATCGAAAGCGAAAGCCGTTTTGGCTTCAGTGAAACGGTTGACCTATTATCAAAAACCATTGTTGAAAGCGGGTGGAAAGTTACCATAACCCATGACTTGCAGGAAACCATGAAGAAAAACGGTAAGGAAGTCATGCCTGTGAAGGTGATTGAGTTATGTAATCCAAACCATGCTTATCAGATTCTTTCGAAAGATGAACTGCGAAGTGTATCTCCCATGCTGCCCTGCCGGATTTCGGTTTACGAAAAAGCTGATGGCAAAACCTATGTTTCACGCATGAATGCCCCTGCTTTCGCCGGAATGATCGGCGGTGAGGCTGCCGGGACCATTGTTAAGGCATTTGATGAGACAGAAGTGATGTTGAAGGTGATTTTGAAATAGTCTCCTGCTATTTTTGTTGCTCTGACCAATCCAGAATGTAAAACGATAAGTACCTGTAAACTATAATCCCCGGTGCCTGAGCGCAGTCGAAGGCTAAGGGGGATAAGAGGGGGAAACAAACACCCGGAATGTTAACTTCGAAATTTAACAGCCGTTGGACATCAACATCCACCGGCTGTTTTTTTGCATATTCTGATTACGGGGCAATCACACCGGTATAGGACGCGGAATTATTATCAATGATGGTTATATCGGCAGTATCAATTATTCCGTCTCCATTCACATCGGTGGATAAATAACCTGCCAGATAACCGGCCGCATCGTTGTCAACCGGGGTCATATCTGCCGAATCCACCACGCCATCCTGGTTTACATCACCTCCGTAAATTACAAAGACGCCCGATACCGGTTTAAGGTTGCTCCCGAATGCCTGGGAAGCAGCGCTTGTGAAATTATAGCTGATTGAAGTACCGCTGAAGGAAACCGGACTGCTGCTCCAGGTTTCGAGGCTGTTGCGGTGTTTGATCACGATGAAATAGTCCATATTCAGGGATGCCGGAACGCTTAATTGTGCTGTACCATCGGTGCGCAGCGCAGCAGTATATGGCCCTCCCGCAATCAGGTAGGGCTCAGTGGCTTCATGAAGTTCTACCTGTATTTCATCCGCAATATTATCCGCAAACTGATCGCCATTTTCATTCTGCGCTTTGTTCATTGCTGAGCCGTTAAACAATCCTTCCAGGAATAGGGTGAGGTTGAGTTGTTTCTCTTGTAACCCTTGCTGCGTTAACGTTACCAACACCGGCTCAATTCCGTTCACGGTAACAGTTATCTCTGCTATTCTTGCAAATTCCGAGGTGTTTGCATCATAAACCGCCGAAATAATACCATCTCCGTTTCCGGCCGGTGTAACATTGCACCATGTCTGGTTGCTGGCTGCCGTCCAAGCTGAATTGGATTCAATTGAATACTCAATGGTTCCTGCCGCAGCACCCACATTCTGGTTTTGAGGTGTAACCAACAAAGTAGCCGGCGTACCGGTTATCTGAACATCGTCGAGGCATACACCATAGCCATATTTCGCATTGCCTTCAAAACCAATGTAAAAATCATCTGACTTTTCAGGAAGCCAGAGCGTTTCAACCGTCCACGTCGTGATATTATCGGAGTACGTTGCCAGCAAAATCCAGGTTCCATCAACGGATGTTTTGTAATAAACCTTCAACTCATCCTGATCGGGTGACCAGAGGGCCTGGGTATGCCAGAACTGAAGGTTTGGGTTTACGATGCTGCTCAGGTCAAGGGGAGGCGTCACCAGCAGGGTTTTGTTATCAGTAGGGCTGACATCCTGCAGGCAGGCATTGTAGATTCCTGTATGCGCTGTTGTTGGGTGTCCTGAACCGTTTCCGGTGATGAAAGTCCAGCTTAGCCCGGAACTGTTGACTTCTTCCTGGGTCCAGCAAGGAGGGATTGCCCCGCCATTTTCAAAACTTTCGATCCATGAAAAAGGAAAGATTGAAGCGCAGGATGTGGAAAACGACAGATCGTTGCCGTAAGAAGTCCCAAAACTGTTGGTGGCATAAGCCCTGATATGGTAGGTGGTTGACGCATCCAGCCCATTCAGCATGCTTATAAAGGTGCCCGTTCCGGTACCATCGCTGGTATGAAGGCCGTTTGTATCGGGATTTGTTGCAGTGCCCCAGCAAATACCACGGGCCGTTACCCCGGAAGCACCGCCGGAAGTGACTACACCACCTGAAACTGCTGAGTTCTGCGTTACCTGTGATGCAACCGTTGTCGTAACCGCAGGTAAATTGCTTGAAGTGCCCGAGATGGAAACATTATCAATATACCAGTAATCATATTGATACAGATTTCCGGTAATGGTAAATGCAATCAGGGTAGATGGACTATTAAGATTATGGATGATGGTCGTATTGACGGTTGTGGCTGCGATGTTGGCTGAAGTGGCAGCCACCGACCAGGCTTCATCGGTCCAGTTAATGCCGTCTGTTGATGACTGAATTTTCAAAGTTGCCCCGGTTCCATAAGCATCCAACATGTGCCTGAACGAAAGATTCAGCAGCGATTGACCGGTTGTATTGAGCGGAGGCGTTACCAGGCGGGTAGTGCCGGGGTTGATGTTCTGATAGGTTGATTTCATTTCACGGGCACTTCCACCGGCATTGGTGGTGTTGGAAATACTCCAGTTGGGAACAACACCTGTGCCCGTTACACTGGTTGACCAGCATAACGGGAAAGAAGATCCGGTGAAATTCTCGGTGAAGGGCAGCGATGTAGCTCCGCATCCCGTTGTAAAGGAAATATTTTCACCGTAAACAGTCCCCTGAACGTTGGTGGCATATGCCCTCACATAATAAGTGCTGTTGGATGATAATCCGGAGATATAACTGACAAATGCACCTGCACCGCTTCCGTCGGTTGTATGCTGACCGGCAATCGTCGGATTTATCAGGGAACTCCAGCAAACACCTCTTGCCGTAACAGGTGATGAACCTTCACAAATTACATTACCTCCTGAAGTGGCGTTATTTGATGTTATCTCTGTAACTACAGTTGTCGTTACCCCGGTACCGGGAACCAGTTGTACATTCAGTAAAAAGGCACTGTAGTCTGTAATCGTTTGATTTGAAAAGGTTTGTGTCAGGTAACAGGGTGCAGATATCTCAAGGGTATAGGTTCCTGCTTTTACCGGCCGGTAATAGTCCCCGTTCAGGAGTGTTGAATAAACCTCCGTATTCAGGGCATCGTGCCCGGTCAGCAATACTTTCGCTTCCACAGGATTTCCTGTTACCTGGTCGGTGATCAGGCCGTGGAAACCATAGGTAGACTGTTTCATATACAGGATCAACGACCGGAAATTATAGTTCCAGTGCGCCGGTAACTGAGCAGCCGGTAAGAGCTTTACATCGGAAATCTCAAGGGTTACTTCGCGGCAATGGTGGAAATAGTTCATATAATCCTGCCTGCCCCCTGCAACCTCATACCAGTCGTAACCATTTGTTACGCCGTTGTTCAGATAATCCATATAAGTGGAAGGCGAATGCAGATGCACCGTATCGGCATACTCTCTGCTTACAAACTGCCACCAATCGTCATCGGCTGAACGGGTAGCCCAGGTATCCCATGGGTAGTTTACCACTTCAACTCCTCCGTGAAAATTGGCTGCTGCCACAAAATCATGTTGGCCGGCAAAATTCATAAAGGCCACGGTTTCAGGTTGCCAGGCCTCCCCATCGGGGTGATCACCATCTTCCGGATCCGGATAGTTGCGGTTAAGGTCAACCCCATTTATGTTGTAACGCCTTGCTCCGCTCACCGAATTATTCCCTCCGTAATAGGTTCCATCGGGATTCGCCAGCGGGTTGATGTAGATTTCCATGTTGTTCACCAGATCGGTTGCTTCCGGGTTGGTACCATAGTTTTGAAGCAGGTATTCAATCAATTGAAGCATAAGCACATAGCCGGTAGTTTCATCGCCGTGCATGGATGAAGTATAGAGGAATTCCGGTTCTGCTTCATCGGTGGTAACATTGTCAGAGATTTTTGCAACAAGAATTTTTCTCCCGCTGGGAAGGGTTGTGATCGTTTCAATGTGGCACAGATCCGGATACATGGCCTGGAAATCAGTCATCAGGGCCACATAAGCGTCATAAGTCGGATAGAAATTCCAGGTGGTTTTTGTTCCTTTCAACAGTTTTATCTGATCCCGCATAACCACCCCCGGTCCATCACCCGGATGAGAAAGGATGTTTATTTTATATCCTGCTGATGAGAATTTCTGTAACTGCCGGTTGTTGGCATATGCCCATACCGTGTCGTTCCGGTAATTGTCAATGGAAATTTGGTGTGTAAGTGATTTCAGTTCCTCTTTTGACGTAACTTTAAAGGAAAAGTAGGTTTCTCCGCCTTGACTGTTCAGGTTGTTGCTTTTTTGTCCGAATGAGGACAGAAATAAGGTCAGGCAGACCGCCAGCAACAAGGATGTTGTGATTTTCATTGAAATGGAATTTAAATAACAGATTTTGTGTTGTTTAGCTTTTCGTCTTTAGCCGTCCTATTCCCCAAAAGTTTACTCCAGAGCTATAATTGATTTTCTTGTACCTTTTGCTTGAACAAAAGGTACCCAAAATTCAAGGCTTCCTAAAAATGGCTAAAAACTGGCGAGCGATTTTGGCTGGAAGAAATGAGGTTGAAACGTTTCCCCTCTACTTTAAACCGTTGTACGCTAATTTTCAGAGCTCTGCTATGTTTAGTCGGTTGCATTTCTTCTTTTTTTTTCGCTGCCAGTTTTCTTAACGCCATTTTTAGAAGGCCGATCCCTTATATTGAGGAGTGAAAATGGAACAAATATAGTATTGAATTGTAAGTGCTTAGAAATTTATATAATCACAATTACTTATCATTGAAATTGCAAATTCATCTGCGAAAACATCGGTAAATGATATTTCTTCCGTCCCCCGTCCGACAGTAAAATGCTGCGCCTGATGCTTTCTGCCTTGCTTATTTATGAAAGAATATCTTCAGGTGTTACGATTCCTTTATTTATTTTCCGGTTTATGATGTTCTTTCTCGGTATTGGTCAGTAGAAACAAAGGGTAATAAGAAATTTTACAGTTTTCCCGGCACATTATAAATTTTTTCAAAAAAAATCAAACCTGGTAATTATAAAATCAACCGGATTTAATGGCATTCAGACATAAAATTCGCGGATTCAATTCGCACAGAAGTCTGCTACCTGAATGCAAAAAAAAATCCGGCAGTCTTGTTTTGCCGGATTTTTTAAAGGTAAAGAGTGTTTAATAATCCATCGTCAGGATTCTTCCTTTGGTGAAGGAGAAGAATTGCTCTTTATCGGCAATCTTTACACCCGGCATAAGGTCAGCTTCGCTTTTACCGGCTGCTTTCAGACAGGCAGGGCAGGCAAAGATCGTAATGCCTTTATCCATAAGGATCTTAAGAGATTCCTTCGAACTCGGGAAAGTCGGGTAACTGATGTCCTGCGCATCGTTGAGCACTACCTCTATGCCTTTGATGTCGAAATAAACCAGCACATCCTGTCTTCTGCCATCATTACAGCCTGTTTCAGCGCCATTACAACTTTTTGGGGATCGTTTGTTCCACTCGAAATATGGTAAAACACCATCCCTGGGTGCCATTACCGTGGAGTCATTCACAATTCTGACTTCTTTTTCTATGGTCTGCCTGCACGAGGAGGCCATCAGAGCCAATGCTATCAGCCCGAAAAGGATTTTTTTCATGTTTTATCGGAGTTTATTACTGCTAAAATTACGGATAATGCAGCTTATAAGCAAGCTAATCAGAGCCAAAACATGTTCTGGTGATATATCTCAATTTTTAGGTAGCAGATCCTGTAATTCAACCAGTTTTTGCCTGGCTTCAATAAGATTTTTGTACTGTTCAGGCTGCCTGTGTTTAAGAAAGAACAACCGGAACTTACCACCCAGTTTTTTCAGGTGTTTGTAGTGGTAGAATGTGAAGAGTCCTGTAAAAGGCATCGAAATATAGATACACAAGGCAATCAGGCCTGAACCCGTGAATACCAGCAGAATAACCAGTAGAATCAGGTACCAGAATACAAACGTTACAAAGCCCAATCCAAAATTAACAGAGCTGACAAACTGGGGGTCTTTCACTTTTCGTGTCAGTAACACGGGTAGTTTATACGGCAGGTAGTTGAAAATCATCCCGTAAAGGTGCACAGGCAGCAGAACCAGGGAGAGCATCGCAGATAATACCAGCATCAGGCCTGTTTGGGCAGGGGATTCAAACAACTTGTTCTTTAGCTTGTATTTATCCAGGAGCTTCTGATAGTTGTTGGTTTGCTCCAGAAGCAGGGGCAGATCCAGCCTGTTTTCTAATGCGGCAGTTTCAATCTCCCTGATGAGTTCCTGAGATGTATTGAAGCGAGCTATCCGGTTGTCGTTCAGTCCTTTGTCTTTCAGGTAATTAGGAGTAAGTATTTCGGATAAGGCAATGATGGGTCGATAAAAATCAACATTTTCAACATGAATCATCACTTTTTTAATGGCCAGTGCAAGGTCGTCGCGCAGCCGGGCGATGGCTTTTTGCGGATTTTCGTTGTACAGTTCATGGTAAGCACCCACTTCAACCGGGGTCCCGTAGTTCAACAGCAGGTGGGTACCGGCATTCTGGTAATGGGCATAGTCGATGCCAACGGGCACTATATGAATGTTGATTCTGAATCCACTGGTTTCAGCGGCCTGAAAGGCAATGCGGCAGATGCCTTTCTTCAAGGTCTGCAGATGTTTTATATCGGTGTGTGTGCCTTCCGGCAGAATTCCAAGTGGCACACCCGATTGCAGCACCTGCACTGTTTTATCAAAGATCAGGGAATTATTCCCCATCGTTTCAATACCGTCGCGGATGCGGTAAACCGGAAAGATTTTCAGGAAGTTCAGTAATTTAGCCATCCGGGCGTTTTTGAAAATATCGGCCCTGGCCAGAAAAACCACGGGCCGGTTGGCGGCAAAAAGCATGGCGAGTGCATCCATCAGGGCATTCTGGTGGTTGGATGCGAAGATGACCGGGACTCCGGCCGGAATATTTTCTCTTCCGGTAATGGTAAAACGACGGTAAAAAAGCTTGAAAAAGATTTTTACCAGCCTGTACAACAGTGTATAACGTAAAGACGATTTGGTGATATCCTGCATAAACCTAATTTGAATAATCGGCAAATTTCTCGGCCGGACGTACTTTGGACCAGAAAGTGGCTATCCCCAGGCCCGATATGATATGCCATATACCCCACCAGGCCGCAATAAAGGCCATTCCACCCATGTTTAACTCCGGCGGGAATATTTTCGGATTGAACAACAAAACCAGCCCAAGGCCTGAGTTCTGTATCCCGGTTTCAATAGAGATCGTGCGGCTATCGGTGCGGTTTAGCCTGAATGCCCTCGAAAACCAGTAGCCGGTCATCAGAGCCATTGCATTGTGAATAAATACAATAATTAATATCCAGTTGATGTACGTGGATAAAATACTCATAGTTGTTCCTAAATGCCAGAATAACAAAGGCCGCGAAAACCAGCATCGAAATTTTTTCAATCGGTTTCTGAATCTTCCGCGTAATTTCCGGCAGTTTCTGAGAGAAGATGATCCCCACAGCCACCGGAATTCCCAACAAAATAGTGACGGTTTGAAACATTTCAAACGGGTCGATGTGGATAGGTCGGAGCAGGGGTGAGGTTGTTGAATACAGCCCTCCCCAGAAGGCAAAATTCAAGGGCGTGAAAATAACGGCCAGCACGGTTCCCATCGCGGTTAAGCTCACCGATAAGGCAACATTCGCCCTGGCGACACTGGAGATAAAATTTGAAATATTTCCACCGGGGCATGAAGCCACCAGCAACATTCCGAAAGCGACTGAGGGCGTAATAAAACTCCCCAACAACCATACTGCTATAAAAGTAACCGCCGGCAAGGCCAGGAACTGACTGCTGAGCCCGACGATAATTTTTCGGGGATTCAGGAAAATGCTTTTGAAATTCTCCCATTTTATACCAAGCGCTACCCCGAACATGATAAAACCGATGGAAATATTCATCAGGTGCAGGCTGGCCTGGCTGAAATTCAGCCGAAGGGAATCGAGCAACAACAGGTCATCGTGCATAGAAAACGGATCAATACTTTTTTGAAGCAGTTGTATTTTCAGGTAGGGACATGACACATTGTGTCCACACAACCCGGATCAGATTTCAAAAATAATGATAATCAATGTAGAATTAACAAAAAAGGGAAGAATGGTCACATGTGCCCTTCAGCTGTAATCAGAATGGTTTGTTCTTCAAAGTCAATCTGATCCCCTGGCCTGAGCTTTTTCCGTTTCTGCAATTCTGTTGTTCCGTTCACCTTTACCCTGCCTTCGGTAATGCATTGGTTGGCTTCGCCACCGGTTTCAACCAGGTTCAGAAGTTTAAGCAACTGGTTCAACTGTATAAATTCGTGGGGGGCTTCGAGGGTGAATTGTATCATTTGGTTTATTTTATGATGTAAAGATAAGGGTTATTTGGCAGGTCCAAGGTCGGAAGTCAGAAGTCAGAAGTCGGAGGTCAGAGTCGGAGGTCGGGTCGTCTAAAAATGAGGTAAGAAGTAAGAGGTAAGAAGTAGGAGGTTGACTTAGGGACTTAGGGACATAGAGACTGAGAAACTTAGAGACTAAGAGAGAGAGGGAGAGAGGGAGTGAGAGACTGTCTATGTGTCTATTTTCTTCTATGTTCCTATGTGTTAAAAAACTGGTTTGAGGAGAAAATGAAGAATGTCGTCAGAAGTGGGAGGTCGGAAGTCAGAAGTCGGAGGTCAGAAGTCAGAAGTCAGTTTAAAAATGAGGTAAGAAGTAAGAGGTAAGAAGTAGGAGGTTGACTTAGGGACATAGAGACTGAGAGACTAAGAGAGAGAGAGGGAAAGAGGGAGTGAGAGACTGTCTATGTGTCTATTTTCTTCTATGTTCCTATGTGTTAAAAAACTGGTTTGAGGAGAAAATGAAGAATGTCGTCAGAAGTGGGAGGTCGGAAATCAGAAGTCGGAGGTCAGAAGTCAGAAGTCAGTTTAAAAATGAGGTAAGAAGTAAGAGGTAAGAAGTAGGAATCGTCCCCCTCCTTCGCTGCGCTGCGGCGGGCAGGCTCGTCCTTTTTGGCACAGGGCTCAGGGCATGATAAAATTTCTAATATCTAATTTCTAATATCTAATGCTTTTGAACAAGGCTTGTGGGATGCGTACATACTATCAAAATTTATTAAACACATAGACACATAGGTAAGATTTTAGGCACATAGAAATCCCATATTGAAATCTTCATCATTGCTGAAATCATCATTCCACCATTCCGAAATCCGTAGTTGGAAATTGGAAATTGGAAATCTCTCTTTCTCTCATTGTCTCTTTCTTCACATCCGCAATCCGCAATCCGCAATCCGAAATCGTAAGTCATTCGAAAAATGAGGTAAGAAGTAAGAATAAGAATTAAGAAGGGTCATCGTCCCTCGTCCCTACTTCATTTCCCTCGTCCCTACTTCAGGAAATCCGAATTCCGAAATCCGAAATCGCAGGGATTTCCTTAAATTTGCCGCTCAACAAAGAATCCACGCATGGAAGAAACATTCATCCCAACCACCTACAAGCTGCAATCACTGGCAACCGGAAATATTTTTGAAGACACCGGCTGGATGCTGGATGCCACGGGGGAAGAAAAACCGGCATTGATCAGGGCTATTTATGATCACAAACAATTGCGCCTCAGGGATGATTCATGGGGCTTGTACCGTTTTGCCGACTGGCTGCCGGTAAGCAGGATACTGAAAGGCTCTTCCGCCCCCGTTACCTATAAAAGTGAAGGTCTGGCCAAAGAACTGGGATTAACCAACCTGTGGATTACCTTCAGCGGCTACTGGCCGGAAAAAGGGGCAGGTATGACGACCTGCTCATTTAAAGAAACCGAAGCTTATTCAGTGTGTGGCCGCCTTAATCCAGCTCAGAAACAGGTTTTGGTGGTTGCTTCGGCAGGCAATACCGCCAGGGCATTTGCGAAGGTGTGTTCCGATAACCATATCCCCTTGTTACTCTGTGTGCCTCACGATTACATCAACGCCCTGTGGTTTGATGCACCGCTGAACGATTGTGTAAAACTGGCCGTCACCGCTTTTGGTAGTGATTATTTTGATGCCATTCACCTGTCGAATCTGGCTACCCAATGCGAAGGTTTTCTGGCCGAAGGAGGTGCCAAAAACGTGGCCCGCCGCGATGGCATGGGAACCACGACACTTTCGGCAGTTACTACTATTGGCCGTATTCCTGATTATTACTTCCAGGCGGTCGGCAGTGGCACCGGTGCCATTGCAGCATGGGAAGCCAACCTGAGGCTGATTGATGACGGCCGTTTCGGCAGCAATAAAATGAAACTGATGGTTTCGCAGAATGCGCCTTTTCTGCCGATCTACGAAGCCTGGAAGGCCGGATCACGCGCCATGCTGCCTTACGACGATGACCTGGCCCGTGAGCATGTGACCGAAATTGATGCCAAGGTGCTGTCGAACCGGAAACCGCCATACCCCATCACCGGAGGGCTGTACGATGCCATGTGTGATGCCGGGGGCGATGTGCTGAAGGCTACCAACCTGGAGGCGCGGGCCGCGAAGGAGCTTTTTCTGCAAACCGAGGGAATTGACATTTATGCTGCCTCCGCGGTTGCAACAGCTTCATTGATAAACTCCCTGGAAGAGGGATCGGTTGAAAAAGATGCCCTGATTATGCTGAATATTACCGGGGGCGGGGAGGAGCGGTTCAAAAGGGAACACAGCCTCTTTTACCTGGAACCAACCCTGATGTTTGGAATAACGCCCACCCTGGAAGACGTGAAAGCGCAACTGGAAGGTTTAAAGTGGTAGTTTGCTGATTTTTGAAAATGTCAGATCGAAGAAAATGGCATTGCCTTATTCGGATTTCGATTTTCCGTTCAGCAATTCATTGAGGCTGACCATATTTCTGAAGAAAACTTTTTTTATCACCGGGTCCTGAATGCAGCGGGGGAAAGCAGGCGGATCTTCAGACCGGCCGATAAAAGTCATTTTTACCAGTCCGGCTTTTATCTCTGACAACTCCCAGCTTGCTTTGTAATGGGTGAGCCTTTCCACCCCTTTTGCCGGAGGATAACTCTCATCGCTGCTTCGCATGTCGAGCAGAATTCTATCCTTTTTCGGGTTGGTTGATAAGGTGTTCAGGGTGATCAACTCCCGGTCGTTGAATGGCCAGGGCAATCCATAAAGGGAATACGTATACCATTTCTCAGGTCTGTCGTGGTGAAGAATAAACAATTTCTTAATTCCGGACATCCAGACAGGAATTTCCTTCTCACCGGTAATGGCTTTCAGGCTTTTTTCGAGTGTGTTGTGCACGATGATTTCGGCTTTACGCTCACGAATCCTTACTTTATCCGGAAGGTCGATCCACCGGAAGTATATTTTCACCCCTTCGGAGTTCTCCATTAATTCCCATGCCGATTCAGTTCCGGTGGTCAGGATCTTTTCTGTATGTATTGCTGAAGAAGAAGTGATCAAAAGCAGCAGCGCATAAAGCATCCACCTGGAAACATTCCGGACATCCGGCATATCAATCATGTAATTTGTTTATAATGACAAAGATATAAAAGCAAAGTTCATAAGCAATTTTTTGAATATATTTTATTTGCATGTCCAGTATCCAGAAACCCAGAAACCCCAAACTCCGGTTGGTCTCGGCTCCGCTCGACCACCGGACTCAGGACCCTGCTAACCTTGTAATAATGTAACCCTGAAATCCTGTAACCCTGTAACCCTGGACCTCACCCCCCAACCCCCTCTCCACCTCATCCGCCCTTCGGGCACCTTCTCCTCAAGGAGAAGGAAATCGGACTTTTTACTTCATTAGCGAGGGGGAGCCGGAAGCTTTTCACTCAGCCACCCTGGCCTTGAACCTCTCGTTACAGAAGCTAAACCATAGAACCTCAAAGTGGCGTGAGACGCGAGCATCGCGTCTTTACTAACCGGATTTTCTAACTCAGTAACTCAGTAACTTTTGAACCTCTGAACTCTTGATCCTTTTAACCCTGAAATCCTGTAACCCTGAAACCCTGTAACTCTGTAACCCTGAAACTCTGTAACCCTGTAACTCTGTAACCCTGTAACCCTGAAATACCTATTTTTGCATCATGATAGCTATTGATAATACCCTCAACTCCGACGATCTGGGCAAGGTTTGCTTTGTGTGTAACCTGGAGGTCTGCAAGGGAGCCTGCTGTGTGGAAGGCGATGCCGGTGCACCCCTCGACGAAAGTGAGATTTCCGAACTGGAAGACAACCTGGATTACATCAGGCCTTTTATGCGTCCGGATGGAATCAGGGTAGTTGAAGAAACGGGCGTGTTCGACTACGATGCGCACGGACATTATGTTACCCCATTGGTAAACGGTGCCGAATGTGCATTCGTTGTATTTAATAAAGAAGGAATTGCCGGCTGTGCCATCGAGAAGGCGTGGGAGGCCGGGAAATCAAAATTCAGGAAACCGGTATCCTGCCACTTATATCCGGTTCGCATCAGCCGTTACGATGATTTTGATGCAGTGAATTACCACGAATGGCATGTCTGCAAACCGGCATTGAAGTATGGGAAACACCTGAATGTTCCGCTTTATGTTTTTCTGAAAGTTGCGTTGATTCGAAAATACGGTGAAGCCTGGTATGCTGAGTTGTGCAGATCAATTGAAAAGCAAAAGAAATAAATCAGGGGATACGATTCCTTTGTTTTAACAGAATCAACAAAAACCAGGGAGGGGCATGTTGTAAAAAATCTGTAGGGACACGACATGTCGTGTCCCTACAGATTTTTTATATCCTGGCTGATTTTTAATCCTAAATATTTCCACGAATATATGATGAAAATAACAATTAGAATCTGATTATCTTTAACAAATCCGGAGGCATCACATAAAAATAACGTAGGGACACGACATGTCGTGTCCCTACGCTTGTTTTATGACAGAAAGTTTATTATGCGATGGGTGCTATGGTCTTTGCGGCTGCCATAGTCTGTAATTCCTTGTCAATGTGGAACATGCCGGCTTTGTCTTCGCCTACCAGGTTCATTTTGTCGAGGATGCCGTGAACGGTACTTTCCTCTTCAATCTGCTCATTGATGTACCATTGCAGGAAGCTGCCGGTTGTATAGTCCTTTTCCTTCAACGAGACTTCATACAGCTTGTTGATGGAATCGGTAATAAACTCCTCGTGGCTCATTACGTGTTTGAAAACATCGAGCAGCGATTTATACTTTGATGCCGGAATTTCAAGTTCCGAAAGAATTGCATAACCACCCCTGTCGTTCAGGAATTTGATGAATTTGAGCATATGCATGCGCTCTTCATCTGACTGTTTGTAAAGAAATTCTGCGGCACCTCGGTATCCCTTGGTTTCGCACCATGAAGCCATAGCCATATAGATCCTTGATGAATGTTCTTCATTTTTAATCTGGACATTGATGGCTTCTTCAACTTTTTTTGAGATCATGTTTAAAGTTTTTATAAATCAATTAAACAAAGAATTTTGCTTAAAGTTTTAATATTATTGATTTTTCAGCGCTTCAGCTCCTCCGACAATTTCGAGAATTTCCTTTGTAATTGAGGCTTGCCTGGCGTTGTTGTAAGTAAGTTTGAGGTCTTTCAGCAATTCGGATGCATTATCTGTAGCCTGTGACATGGCTGTCATGCGTGCTCCGAGTTCGGAAGCCCACGAGTCGAGTACTGCTTTATAAACCTGTGTTTTGAGAATCTGTGGTACCAAAACTTCCAGAATCTCCTCTTTTGATGGATCAAAAATGAAATCTGTGGCTGTGGAGTCTGATTTGTCCCCGTCATCCGGAGGTTCAACGGGAAGGAATTGCTCGGTGAGCAGTTTCTGGGTTACAGCATTCTTAAACTGGTGGTAAACAAATACAATTTTATCATAATGACCATCCCTGAAGAGTTGCATCAGTTTCTCTGCAATAGCAGAAGTATTGCTGAATGTGAGATTGTCGTACAGATCGTCGTGTGATTCGAGGATATTGTAGTTCAGCCTTTGAAAATACTCGGTTGCTTTACGGCCGATGGTTATCAGGGCCAGATCGCTTGATTTGCCGGGTTTGCCATAACCAGAGGCAATGGCAACGGTCTGTTTGATTACGTTTGAATTGAACGCACCGCAAAGTCCGCGGTTGGATGATAACACAACCAGCAGTAAGCGGTTTCCGGTGCGGACATTGCTATAACTGCCTGAATCAAGGCTTTCGGAACCGGCACTCAACTCCTGCAGCATTTGTTTTTGCTTTTGGGCAAAAGGCCGCAATTGAATTATGCCGGTCTGTGCTTTGCGCAATTTAGAAGCAGCCACCATTTTCATGGCGCTGGTAATCTGCTGGGTCGATTTTACCGAGGCGATTCTGGTTCTGACTTCCTTCAGACTTGCCATCTCAGAAAAATTGGATCGTTAAACTTCATATTTTTTACTCAGGTCAAGTGCTACTTCTTCGAGCGCTTTTTCAATCTCGGGAGTGTAGTTTCCTTTTCGCAGCAGCTCAAGAAGTTCCGGTTTGGTATCAACCAACCTGTGCAGGAATTCGGTTTCAAAATCGTGAACGCTTTTAACCGGAATATTCTTCAGCAATCCTTTGGAACCACAGAAAATGATGGCCACCTGCTGTTCAACGCTCATTGGTGAATACTGCGGTTGTTTCAGGATTTCAACATTGCGGGCACCTTTTTCAAGAACCGATTTGGTAACAGCATCCAGGTCGGAGCCGAATTTTGAAAATGCTTCCAGTTCGCGGAACTGAGCCTGGTCGAGTTTCAGGGTTCCGGCCACTTTCTTCATTGATTTGATCTGGGCATTTCCACCCACCCTCGAAACAGAAATACCCACATTGATGGCAGGCCTGATCCCCGAGTTAAAGAGGTTGGTTTCGAGAAATATCTGACCATCCGTGATGGAAATAACATTGGTTGGAATGTACGCCGAAACGTCGCCGGCTTGTGTTTCGATGATCGGGAGGGCTGTAAGCGAACCTCCGCCTTTAACCCTCGACTTCAGCGAATCAGGCAAGTCGTTCATGGTGGCGGCGATCTTGTCGGAAGCAATAATTTTTGCAGCCCTTTCAAGTAACCTTGAATGCAGGTAAAACACATCGCCCGGATAGGCTTCACGTCCCGGTGGGCGCCTCAGTAGCAGTGAAACTTCACGATAGGCGACTGCCTGCTTGGAAAGGTCATCGTAAATAATCAGGGCCGGACGACCTGTATCGCGGAAATACTCGCCGATGGTAGCGCCGGCAAACGGAGCATAAAATTGCATGGCAGCAGGGTCGCCGGCGGTTGCAGCCACGATAACCGTGTAGCTCATGGCGCCTTTTTCTTCAAGGGTCTGAACGATGTTGGCCACTGTACTGCCTTTCTGGCCAATGGCTACATAAATGCAATAAACGGGTTCCCCTTTGTCGAAAAACTCCTTCTGGTTGATGATGGTATCGATGGCAATGGCTGTTTTACCGGTCTGCCGGTCGCCGATGATCAACTCGCGTTGTCCACGTCCGATGGGGATCATTGAATCGATGGCTTTGATACCGGTTTGAAGTGGTTCGTTCACCGGTTGCCTGAAAATAACACCGGGGGCTTTACGCTCAAGCGGAAGGTCAAAACTTTCACCGGTTATCGGGCCTTTACCGTCAATGGGTTCGCCAATGGTATTGATGACTCTGCCCAGCATGCCTTCACTTACCGGGATGGAGGCAATCCGACGTGTACGGCGAACGAGATCGCCTTCATTGATGCCGGTGCCTTCGCCCAGCATAACCACGCCCACATTGTCTTCTTCAAGGTTTAAAACGATTCCCTTAACCCCTGTTGTGGTAAATTCAATCAATTCGCCGGACTGAACATTGTTGAGCCCATATACCCTGGCAATTCCGTCTCCAACCTGTAATACTGATCCGGTTTCTTCGAGTTCGGCCTCTGTGGTGAAGCCTGCAAGCTGTTGCCGTAAGATTGCCGATACTTCTGCGGGTTTAATTTCTGCCATCTGTTAACTAAGTTTTAAAATTCTCTGATAAAGGTATTTATACTAAATTCAGTCCGAAGAGCCTGTAGTTTCTTGCGTATGCTGTCGTCGAACTGAATGCCTTCAAGCTTAACAATCAAGCCGCCGATAATGGCCGGATCAATTTCCTCCGTCAGTTCAATGGAAGACCCGGTTTGTTTAGAGAGTACTTCGGTTAATTCTTTGCGCATGGCATCGGTTAGCGGTGAAATGGTAGTAACCACTGCTTTTTTGATGTTCTTGTGTTCACGAAAAAGATCGCCGAACTTCATGGCAATGTTGTAGAGGTGTTCTTCACGCCTTTTGCGGATAATAATCTCGATGAAACTCATCGCGATTTTGCCCATTTTATTGCTGAAGATCTCCCGAATAATGGAAATTTTCTTTTTCGCATTGATTACCGGGCTTTTCAGGAGTATCTGCAAATCCCTGTTCTGCCTGCACGTTAATGCCAGTAAAGCCATGTCTGCATGGGCTTCATCAATGGCTTTGTTTTCTTTTGCAAGTTCAAACAATGCCCGGGCATAACGAATATTAATCCTGGGATTATCCATAAATTCTAATTAAGTGTTATCCCACCAATTGATTTCCGGACGATATCCTTGTCTTTTTCCGGATTGGAAAGCTCCTCGCCAAGTACCTTTTCGGCAATCTCTATCGAGAGATTGGCAATCTGGTTTTTAAGATCGGTGATTGCGGCCATCTTTTCAAACTGTATGCGTTCCGTAGCATTTTCAATGATACGGTTAGCTTCCTCGTTGGCTTTAACGCGTGCACCTTCAATAATGGTTTCGCGCACCTTACGGGCATCCCGTAACAAGGCATCACGTTCATCCTTGGCTTCGCGCAGCAGCTGTTCGTTGCTGAACCGAAGATCTTGCATTTCCTTGCGGGCTTTATCAGCTTCGTGCAGTGCCTGTTCAATGGCCTGTTCCCTGTCGTGAAGACCCCTCATTACCGGGGGCCACACAAACTTGCCAAGAATGAACAACAACAGACCAAAAGCCAGGGTCATCCAAAAAATGAGTCCGATTCCGGGACTGACTAATTCCATATTGTTTTGTTTAATGTTTTTTCAGAAATTATCCCGGTAAGGCAACCAACCGTTACCCTTCCGGGATATTTTACCACTAAATAAATACAACAAGCAGACAAACCACGATTGCGAAGAATGCAACCCCTTCGATAAGGGCAGCAGCTACAATCATGTTAGATCTGATGTCGCCGGTAGATTCAGGCTGACGTGCCATTGATTCGAGCGCACCGCGGCCAATGTTGCCAATGCCGATTCCGGCACCGATTGAAGCAATGCCTGCACCAAGAGCGGCTCCCATTTTTGCAATCGGAGCAAGGTCAGCAGCTACCTGCAGAAGTGTTGTTAAAAGTGACATAATTAATTGATTTTAAGGGTTATCGGTAAAAATAAAATACTAATGTGATTTTTCAGTTGAATGTTCATGCTCTTCTGTTGCCATTCCGAAATACAAAGCCGAAAGCATGGTAAACACGTAGGCCTGAATAAAGGCGACCAGCAGTTCAAGCAGGCTGATGAAAACAGAGAAGAGTATTGAAACCGGAGAGACTCCGTAACCCAGTGCCGGGTTCATGTTTGCAAAAATAAAGATCAGGCTCACAAAACCAAGCACGATGATGTGTCCTGCGGTGATGTTGGCAAAAAGACGGACCATCAATACAAATGGTTTGATAAATACGCCGGCAAGCTCGATCAGAGGCAGCAGTGGCAATGGAAATTTTAACCACCAGGGAACGCCCGGAGGGTTGAAAATATGCAGCCAGTATGAACGGTTGCCAATGAAGGTGGTGATTGCGAAAGTAAATACTGCCAACACAAGCGTTACCGATATATTGCCGGTAACATTGGCCCCTCCCGGGAAAAACGGAAAAAGCCCTATCAGGTTGCTGAAAAAGATAAAGAAGAAAAGGGTCAGCAGAAATGGCATGAACTTCTTGTAATGCTTGCCTATAGAGGGTTCGGCGATGTCGTCGCGGACAAACAGGATCAGCGGCTCCAGCAGGCTCTGAAGTCCTTTTGGAGCATGGCCGGCATTGCGTTTGTAGGCAGCAGCGACCTGAAAGAAAACAATCAACAGAACAATGAAGGTGATAAAAATTCCGATTACGGTTTTGGTGATCGATAAGTCGATGGGTCTGGAGGCAGTTTTGTCGGTTTCCATAGTACCCGGAATCACCTTCACTATTTTACCTTTCCCGGCCTTGCGGTCTGTCTCTATTTTATATCCTTTGTAGGATTCTTCTGCATGATGAAATTTTGCGGAACTGAAAACCATCAGTTGGCCCTCATCAATCAGGATGATTGGCAAAGGTATCGTGAAATGTGTATGGCCGAAGGAGGCAATATGCCAGTCGTGGCTGTCGACAATGTGATCGATGATCATATTGCCGGCATTGAATTCTTCGCTGTGTGAGGTGGTTTCGTGCTTAGGCTGGCCTGTTTCTTCAATTGCATGATTGGATGATACCGCCCAGAAACTGCCAAGCAGGAATGTAATTGAAAGTAAAAATGTCCTCATACTTTTCTTATCCGCGCTTTAATACTTTACTATGCTGTTGAAAGATGCAATATTAGCAAATTTTACCCATTTTTTCACAGGTATCAAAATAATTATGATAGATGTTCCATACAAAACCGGCCGAATGGCATTGTAAGAAAACCCTCTAAACAAGCTTTTGGCTGAATTGTTTGACAAACTTAACAATTGATACGGATTTTAATTTACTGTGAGGTGTAGTTCAATAATTCTGATCTTTACACTGGATAAACAACAGATAATCTGAATAAATGGAAATAGACAAATCCAACCGCAACGATGAGTTTTTCATGAAACAGGCTTTGCAGGAAGCCCGGAAAGCTTCAGCCCGCGATGAAGTTCCCGTTGGAGCTGTTATCGTAAGCAATGGACAGGTCATCGCCAGGGGTCACAACCTGACGGAGACCCTCAACGACGCCACCGCCCATGCCGAAATGCAGGCATTTACAGCAGCTGCCAACCACATTGGCGGAAAATACCTGAATGAATGCACCCTTTACGTTACAATAGAGCCTTGCCCCATGTGTGCCGCGGCATCCCTCTGGGTTCAACTGGGTGAAATCGTTTATGGAGCTTCTGACCCCAAACGGGGATATTCCACCATCGGCCCAAACCTGCTGCACCCCAAAACAAAAGTCAGGGGTGGGTTGCTGGCTGATGAATGTGGAATGCTGATGACGGAATTTTTCAGGAAGAAGAGATAAATCCGAACCACTATAGTATTATGTCTTATTAATTATACATTTCGCTGATACTCTGTCGGACGTGCAAACCAAACTGCCGGTCAATTGGCCATGCCCCGGATATCCCCGGAGGTTAACCATATTCTGATTTCACACAATTTAACACTTATTAAAAAAAAGCGGCCAAAACGGCCGCCCTTGTTTATTTGCAATGAAAATGCAATAAATGATTATCTGGAACCGGATTACTTATACTGCTGCCAGCACTTCGGCCAGTTTCTTCTTCAGGTCTTCTCCCTGCAGGTTTTTACCTATAATTTTTCCATCTTTATCCAACAGCACATTGGCCGGGATTGACATGATGCCGTATAACTTACCGGCGGAATTGTTCCAGTATTGCAGGTCGGAGACATGGTTCCAGGTGAGTTTATCGTCCTGAATGGCTTTTTCCCATGAAACTTTATCCTTGTCGAAGGAAACACCAAGAATGTCGAACCCTTTGTCTTTAAATTCATTGTAAGCGGCCACAACATTCGGGTTTTCCTTGCGGCATGGTCCGCACCAGGAGGCCCAGAAGTCGACAAGCACCACTTTACCCCGGAATTGTGATAAAGTCACCGGATTCCCGTTAACATCATTCATGGTAAAATCAGGGGCTACTTTACCCGGTTCTACACTCTGAAGAACCACTACGCGTTCGGCAAGCATTTTCGAAAACGACGATTCCTTTACTTTCCCTTCAAAGGCGCCCATTATTTCTTCAAGTTCCTTAAGGTCGAACTGATATGAATGGCGCATAGCAACATAAGGGGCAACAAATGAAGAAGCGTTCACCTTTACATAGTCCATAATTTCCTGCTTCTGTTTATCTTCAAAAGCCTCAATAGAAGATTCAATCTCCTTCATTTTAGCTGTATCGCCTGTGCGGCTGGCTTCGTTGTAAGCAGAATAAATGCTGATCTCTTCCGATCGCTGTTCTTCCTGCTTCGTAAGATAAATACGATAGGCTTTATCCGATTCTGAACCTGTGATCGTGGGCATCATCAGACTGTCGATGTGGAAACTGATGTTGATATCGGATGGTTCATTGAAAAATCCGACAAACCGGGATTCATCAAGCCCAATGTAATACATGTCGGGAGAGTCGATAGTTCCTTTAAAAATAAATTTGCCTTTTTCAACTGTGGCAGTATCTACAATCTCAAACTGCCCATCCTTGCTTTTCTGCAGATAGACATTGCCGGTAAAATCACCTTTAATTTCACCATTAATAATAAATTCATTGCTTTTACGGCCGGAGCAGGCACTGATCACCATCACAGCCATAATGTAGTACAGGATTTTTTTCATCGTCTTGTTATTTTTTTGAATTAAAAGCCAAAAGTAGTCAATTCCGGAATCAATGACGAATGAAGAATAACGAATTTAGAATGACGAATTTGGAATGACGAATGACGAATGATAAATTTAGTTTGTGAATGGTTTAAGTTTGACTGACGATTTTACAACTGATTCAAGGCTGGACCGCAAAGCTGAGCAGAAATCGCATTTTTGCTTCTCCGCACTTGCGTTTTTTGAGCACAATCCCCTAAATGACATTGGATGACGATGGCAGAAGGCGGGCCATTTTAGAGGAGAAAGATGACGAATTTAGAATGACGAATGAATGGAATGAAATTACGGTTTACGATTGACTTCATACTGTGAGTTGTGTAGTAGCATTTAATTTTTTGCCAACTGCAAATTGCCAACTGCCAACTGAATGACGAATGACGAATAACCAGTAACCAGCAACCAGTAACCAGTAACTTTGAGCTTTGAACTTTAGACTTTTTACTTGAGCTTCACTTATTTTCTCCGTCGCATAAACAGATACTCAGCAATAATTACCAACGAAAGGGTAAAAAGTGTACTCAGCAGCAGACGGATGGAAATCATTCCGATTTCAGCAAACCTGAATGCATCGAGCAATGAAAGTACCAGTTGATGGGCAAAAATCAGGATAAGTGAATACAGCAAAAACCAACGAAACCCCATGTCGGCGATTCCTGGTTTCAGGTTGCCTTCATAATCGGCAGGTGCACCTGCCCTGCGCACTACCCAGGGCCTGATATAGGCCATAAAAACCGAAGCTGCGGCATTTAACCCGGTGGAATTGCTGAATATATCCACTCCCAGTCCAATGAGAAATGCTGAAATCAGCAGAACCCAACCCGGAACTTCAAAAGGCAGCAACAGGATAAAAAATACATAAAGGCTGGGGTTGATGTATCCGCCGAGGTTTACATGGTCGAGCAACAGCACCTGAAGGGCTATCAGCACAAAAAAGCGGAGAATGTCTTTCCCGTATGTACTATTCATTGACAACGTTTTTGCTCAGGTCAATTTCCTCTTCCCTCAGCAGGTTCTTAACAACATAAACGTATTGCAAACTGTTCAGGTCGGCGGAGAACCTGAAATCGATGGTATAAAAATGGTCACCGCTTTCCACGTATATTTTTTCAACAGTACCAGCCATGATGCCTTCCGGAAAAATATGGCTGAACCCACTGGTTGAGATGGTATCGCCTTTCTTAATCTTAACATGAGCGGGTATATCAAGCAGGGTGCCGATGGCCGGGCTGCCGCCGTTCCATACGATGGTGCCCATCTGGTTAAGCCTGTTGATGCGGGCGCTTAACTTGGTGTGCTGGTTGAGCATCGACATTACCCAACTGAAATTGTCAGATACACTAACCACGGTTCCAACGATGCCATTGGGATTAAATACAGCCATATCCCGCACAATACCATGCCGTCTGCCTTTATTAAGCATGATATAATTGTTCCTTAAGGTGGTTGAGTTGCTGATGACTTTAGCCACCGTATAGGTGTATTGCTGTCCGTAAAGGGTATCTTTTACCCTCCTGGTTGCAGTATCGGTTGTAAGCTGACTATCGGTCAGTTTCTGCCAGAGCCGGGCGTTTTCATTGGCCAAACGCTCGTTTTCTTTTTTCAGTTTAAAGTAGGAGGAGATATCGGACCAGGTATTGTAGATGCCCCCGGTAAATCCATCGGTTGCGTTGGTAATTACAGACTGCTGGTAATAGCTCTTGTTGATGATAAGAGCAATGGAGGCAATTTCAAGTGCGAGGAAAAGAAAAAAGTATTTGTACCTCCAGATAAATGCCAGAATATATCGCATAGGCGTTCATTGCAAATGATTGACCAGCCTTTGGAATTCCCGGCTTTACTTGATCAGGAATGTAAATTTGTTGAAGTTCTTGAGCGCGATACCGGTTCCCCTGGCGACAGCCCTTAACGGATCTTCAGCAACATGTACCGGAAGCTTGGTTTTCAGGTGAATACGTTTATCAAGGCCACGCAACATCGAGCCTCCGCCTGCCAGGTAAATCCCGGTGCGGTAAATGTCGGCAGAAAGCTCAGGAGGGGTCATCTCGAGGGCATTCAGCACGGCAGCTTCAATTTTCGAGATCGATTTGTCGAGGCAATGCGCAATTTCCGAGTAGTTTACATAGATTTCCTTGGGAATACCGGTAAGCATATCGCGTCCATGCACTGGATAGTCGGGCGGAGGATTGTCTATTTCGGTCATCGCGGCACCAACATTTATTTTTATGGCTTCTGCAGTGCGTTCGCCGATGTTGATGTTGTGCTGCTTGCGCATGTATTCTTCAATGTCGTTGTTGAAGTCGTCGCCGGCAATGCGGATGGATTTATTATTGACAATCCCGCCAAGGGCAATAACAGCGATTTCACTGGTGCCTCCGCCGATGTCGATGATCATGTTACCGGTTGGTTCAAGTACATCAATACCGATTCCGATGGCTGCGGCCATGGGTTCGTGAATCAGCCTCACCTCCTTGGCACCGGCCTGTTCGGCCGAATCCTTTACTGCCCGTTCTTCAACTTCGGTAATACCCGAGGGAATGCAGATAACCATCTTCAGTGCAGGTGGAAACAGGCTGCGGGTAGGACCGGTCATTTTTATCAGTTCCCTGATCATGTATTCAGCTGACTGGAAATCGGCAATTACTCCATCGCGCAGAGGTCTGATGGTTTTAATATTTTCATGGGTTTTGCCGTGCATCATCATGGCCCGTTTGCCCACTGCAATTATTTTTCCTGTATTACGTTCAATGGCTATGATCGACGGCTCATCCACCACCACCTTATCATTGTATATAATGATGGTGTTGGCAGTTCCGAGATCCATAGCAATCTCTTTGGTCATGAAGGAGAAAAGTCCCATTTTATATTTAGTTCTTAGAATTCGTGATTAAAATCTGCAATCTGCAACTTATTCTTAGTGTTGTGTCAGGTGTAAAATGTCGCATTGGATAAAATAAAAGTTCCATCGCGGTATCGGATATTACTTTGTACTTTAAGCTTTAGACTTTTTACCTGAATCTAGTGTTTAAAATGCCTGGATCCGGTAAACACCATACTCAGGTTATTCTTATTGCAATAGTCAATCGTATCTTCATCCCTGACTGAGCCTCCCGGCTGAATTACCGATGTGATTCCTGCCTGATGGGCAATTTCAACCGAATCGGCAAACGGGAAGAAGGCATCGGAAGCCATCACCGCCCCGTTCAGATCAAGCCCGAAGGCTTTTGCTTTATCAATGGCATGTTTCACGGCATCCACCCTGGATGTTTGTCCTACCCCGCTTCCCAGCAGTTGCTCGCCCCTGGCCAGTACAATTGCATTCGATTTACTGTGCTTGACAATAATATTGGCAAACACAAGGTCTTTTGCGGCAACACTGTCGGGCCCGGATTGGGTAACTACCCTGAAATCGCTGCTTGTTTCAGTTTTCAGGTCCCTGTCCTGCTGCAAAACGCCGTTTAAAATGGTACGGAATTGTTTTGGCTGAGAATCAAACGATTTAGCCTGCAAAATTATTCTATTTTTCTTGCTTTTGAGCAGTTCCAATGCATTTTTTTCAAAACCGGGTGCTACAATGATTTCAAAAAACAACAGGTTTATTTCAGCGGCTGCTTCATCATCTATATGGGTATTGGTAATCAGCACACCGCCGTAGGCAGAAACAGGGTCTCCGGCAAGGGCTGCCTTCCACGCATCGGTAAGCCTCGGCCTTGTGGCAACGCCGCAGGCATTGTTGTGTTTGAGAATGGCAAACGTGGTTTCGGTAAACTCACGGATCAGTGAAACTGCGGCATCAAGGTCAAGTAAATTGTTGTACGACAACTCCTTACCATGTAATTGTTCAAAAACTTCGTTCAGGTTGCCAAAAAACTCCCCTTTTTGATGGGGATTTTCGCCATAACGCAGTTTCCGTGCTTCGCCGGCAGTTCCCCTGAATTCTCGGTGGCCTGACTGTTCACCCATGTAATTGAAAATGGCCGAATCGTAGTTAGAGGACTCAGCAAAAGCATAGGCAGCAAAACGCAGCCGCTCATCAATTGTAGTGGTACAATTGTTCGCTGTCAATATTTGTTCCAGCTCTCCATAGTGCTTCGATGAAGGAACAACCAATACATCCCGGTAATTCTTGGCAGCAGCTCTGATCAGTGAGATACCACCGATATCAATCTTCTCGATGATATCTTCATGTGGTGCACCAGAAGCCAGGGTTGATTCAAAAGGATAGAGATCAACAACCACAAGATCGAACGGAGGAATCTGGTATTGCTTCATTTCAGCAATGTCTGAGGCCAGAGAACGCCTGCCGAGAATTCCCCCGAATACCTTCGGATGCAGGGTTTTTACCCGGCCACCCAGAATTGAGGGATAATCGGTGAGCGATTCAACGGTATGTGCCTTTATGCCAAGCGATTCGATAAAAGTAAATGTGCCTCCTGTAGAATAAATCGTAACACCGGCTTTATCCAGCATCCTGACCAATGGCTCCAGCCCGTCTTTATAAAAAACAGATATGAGTGCTGATGTTATTTTAATTTCCCCGTTCATTTTTGTCTGTCAGGTTGTCAAATGATTAAAAACTTTGATGGTCTTATAACTTTAACGGAATTTTTAGCAATTGATTGTCACTTATTTGTGAAAAATGCTGACTTTCAATTCCGACCGGTCAAATCCTGTGCAAGTTTATTAAAAATCGGGGCAGCGAACAAGAATTAGTTTCGCACAGAAGTCCTTAAATGATTATTTTTACATCGGGATAAAACCAGTCTGATGAAACAGTCGATTATTTTTGTGCGTTTGCTGCGTGAAAGCTATTTATTTGCACTCAGTGCCATTGTGGTGAATAAGGTAAGAACAGTATTATCCCTGTTGGGGATCACCATCGGTATTTTCTCTATTATCTCTGTTTTTACTGTTTTCGATTCCATTGAGCGTACCCTTCGCGATAGCATCAACTCGCTGGGCAGCAATGTTTTGTTTGTTCAGAAATGGCCATGGGCTTTTGGAGGAGATTATCCCTGGTGGAAATATATGAAGCGGCCCGAACCAACCATGGCTGATCTGCAGGAGATTCAGCGCCGAAGTCAGGCAGCGGAAGCCAGTACTTACATGGTTCAGATGAACCGAACCGTAAAACATGCGGCTTCATCGGTCGACAATACCTCAGTGGTTGCTGTTTCGCACGATTACAGCGTGGTCAATTCCATCGAATTTGCCGATGGCCGCTATTTTACGGCTGAGGAATCGGCCGGTGGAAGACCGGTTGCCATTATCGGCGATGAAATAGCTAAAACACTTTTCCAGAACTCAGAACCCATCGGAAAGCGGATAAAAGTATTCGGACAACAGATTGAAGTGATCGGCCTCCTGAAAAAGGAAGGAGAGAAAAGCTTTGGTAATTCAAACGACAACCAGGTGCTGATTCCGGTGAACTTTGCCCGGAATTTCATCGACCTGAAGCGCGATAACCTCGGTTCCGCCATTATGGTGCGGGGTAAGCCTATGGTAAGCAATGAGGAATTGTCGGATGAACTGACCGGCATCATGCGTTCGGTACACAAGCTCAAACCCGGTGCCGAGGATGATTTCTCAATCAATGAAACCAGTGTGATTTCCAAGGGATTCGATCAGTTGTTTGGTGTCGTTTCCATCGTTGGATGGATCATCGGTGGGTTCTCTTTGTTGGTAGGTGGTTTCGGAATTGCCAACATTATGTTTGTTTCCGTAAAGGAACGAACAGCACAGATAGGCATTCAGAAATCTATGGGTGCCAAAAATTACTTTATTCTTCAGCAATTTCTTTTTGAAGCGGTTTTTCTTTCAATTTTCGGAGGTATTGTCGGCTTGCTGATTATTTTTATCATCACCACACTGATTTCACTCACCATGGATATGAAACTGGTGCTCACATTTGCAAATGTTGCCCTTGGAATTGGTGTTTCGGGTATCATCGGCCTGGTTTCAGGTTTTCTGCCTGCCTGGTCGGCCTCGAGGCTGGATCCCGTGGAGGCGATGCGATCGACTTTCTGAGTTCTCTTAGTTTTTTGGTGGGACAAGTTTAGTGAAGAGTGAAGAAAGTAGTGAGAAATGAGTAGTGAGTAGTGAGTGAAGAAAGTGAAGAGTGAAAAGTGAAGAGAGTGAAGAAAGTTAAGTGTGAAATGAGTAATTGTTTATTAGCGAATTAGCGGATTAGCAAATTAATGGTTCTTTGAGACAGGCTAAGTTTTATTCCGGTTCGAAGTGAATTATGCCTGTTTTATTTGCCAACTGCCCTTGCTCATTGCCAACTGAATTGTTGAACCTTTGAACTCTTTTTCACCTCATCCGCCCTTTGGGCACCTTCTCCTCAAGGAGAAGGAACCTTCAATCTGAACTCATGAACCTTCGCGTAGCGCAGCGGAGTCCCGCTTTTTGGCGGGAAACCATTGAAATTTTGAACTTCCTTTGCCAACTGCCCTTTGCCCATTGCCAACTTCTTTTTGAACCCTTGAACTCTTGAACCGTTGAACTCTTTCTTTACTTTTTACTTTAGACTTTTTACTTCTCTTCCTTTGCCAACTGCCTCTTGCCTTTTGCCAACTTTCATCTTTTTACTTGAAGCTTTGAACTTTTAACTTTGAGCTTCTCTTCCTTTGCCAACTGCCAACTTCCCCATCGAAATATATAAATGAAACCAACCACTGACATAAAAATTTCAAACTGGAGCGAACTGCAGGAAATGCTTTTCCGTGATTCGTGGGACGGCAGCCTGGGAAGATTCAGGTCTCCATATGTTTACCGGGGGCTTTCTGACGCTTCGTATGAGCTGAAAACCAGCCTGATGCGCATCGGCGGGCCTTATCACGATCTGGAACGCCACCTTCTCCGGAATTTCAGGAAATACGCCCATCGCAATACTGTTTCCGGTGAATCGCTCTGGAACCTGTTGGCCATTGCCCAGCACCACGGCCTGCCCACCCGGTTGCTCGACTGGACTTATTCACCCTATGTGGCATTGCATTTTGCCACAGCCAACATTTTGAAGTTCGACATCGACGGGGTAATCTGGTGCCTGAACTATGTGAAATCCAATAATTTCCTACCGAAGGGGCTACATGAAATCATCAAGGACGAGGGCTCCAATGTATTTACCCCGCAAATGCTGGAACTTGAATGCAACTCGCTGAAAAAACTGGAAGCCATGTCGGACCACCGGTTTGTGCTATTTCTCGAACCCCCTTCTATGGACGAACGCATCGTAAACCAGCATGCCCTGTTCTCGCTGATGTCGAATGCCACGCTGGTTATGAACCGCTGGCTCAGCGATCATCCGGATCTTTTCTACCGGATTATTATCCCCGCAAAACTAAAATGGGAAATCCGCGACAAACTCGATCAGGCCAATATTACCGAGCGGGTGCTGTTCCCCGGCCTCGACGGTCTGAGCAGCTGGCTGAAGCGGCAGTACAGCCCCAATCCGTTTCCGGAGAATTTAAAAAACAGTTGATTTTTTGAATTAGATTTCATGGAATAATTCACCGAACCTCAAAATCGCCCTTTTGTTAAGCTAATGAACTGTATATTAATACAATAATAAGCAACTTGGCTTTTTCTGGTAAATATGCCAATGAAAATTGTGCCTTTATCCTCCCATAACTGCATTTTTTTATTCCTGTTTCTGCCCCGAATTTCCTATTTTTACCCTTCGAAAAAACTGAGAATGCAAAAGCGATGGGTATTGAAGCCCGGAGGTGATCCTGAAAAGGCAACTTCCCTGGCTGCGGCGTTGGGTGTGGGGCCTGCTCTGGCCGAACTGTTAATACAAAGGGATGTCAACACCTTTGCGGAGGCCCGTGCTTTCTTCCGGCCTGAACTCAGCAACCTGCACGATCCTTTCCTGATGAAGGACATGGATCTGGCTGTTGCACGGATCTTCAGGGCACTCGAAAACAAAGAAAAGATTCTGGTTTACGGCGATTACGATGTCGATGGCACCACCGCCGTGGCCCTGGTTTATACTTTCCTCAAAGATGAACTCGGACATTCACTGATCGACTTTTATATTCCCGACCGCTATGGCGAAGGTTACGGGATTTCGTTCAAGAGTGTGGATTATGCCAGCGACAACGGTTTCGGGTTGGTTATCGCGCTCGATTGCGGTATCAAGGCCATCGAAAAGGTGGCAAAAGGGAAAGAAGTAGGTGTCGATTATATTATCTGCGACCATCACCGCCCGGGTGAGTTTTTGCCGGAAGCAGTGGCGGTGCTCGATGCCAAGCGATTGGATTGTGATTACCCGTTCAAGGAGCTTTCAGGCTGTGGCGTGGGATTTAAATTGATTCAAGCCCTTGCCGCCACCAAAAAGATTCCGTTTGAAGTGCTCCATAAATACCTCGACCTGGTGGTGGTAAGCATTGCCTCGGATATAGTACCCATTACAGGTGAAAACCGGATTCTGGCTTACTACGGACTAAGACTGCTCAACCACAATCCACGACCGGGTTTCGAAGCCATTCTGAAGTTTTCGAATGTAAACCGAAAGGTTGACAGCAACGGGTTGGCTCCCATGAACAGTGGCACTTTGAACGGACTGGAAGAAGGAAACGAGAGTTTTATTTTCAGCAGGGAACTCAGCATCTCCGACCTTGTTTTCCTGCTAGGACCCCGCATCAATGCTGCCGGACGTATCGAAAGTGGCCGGAATTCAGTTGAACTGCTGATCTGTCAGGATGCGGCCAAAGCCGAGCTCATCGGCGAACAGATCAACGACTTCAATACCACCCGCCGCGACCTCGACTCCACCACCACCGACATGGCCATGGACTCCATTAAAACGCTGCCCAGGCTCCGGAGCGCCCGTTCCACGGTGGTTTACAATCCCGACTGGCATAAGGGGGTAATCGGAATTGTAGCTTCACGGTTGATAGAATCTTATTACCGCCCCACCATAGTATTAACCCAGTCCAGTGGCCTGATTACCGGCTCGGCCCGTTCCATCAAGGATTTTGATATTTACGATGCCATTGACGAATGCAGCGACCTGCTCGAACATTTTGGCGGACATAAGTATGCAGCCGGCTTGTCGATGAAACCCGAAAACCTGGATGCCTTTATCGAAAAATTCGAGGCTGTGGCAACCCGCATGATCACCGACGATATGCTCACCCCCGAAGTTGAGATTGACCTGGAAATAAACCTGAATGCGATCAACCAGAAGTTCCTGAGGGTGCTTAAGCAGTTTGCCCCTTTCGGCCCCGGGAATATGTCGCCTGTATTCCAGACCAAAGGGGTGATTGACAATGGTTATGGCCGCGTGGTTGGTAAAAACCATTTAAAACTCACCATCGGGCATCCTGAGATTGCCTCCAACCCATTTCCGGCCATTGCTTTCCAACAGGGCGATCATTTCCCTTACATCAATTCAGGCAAGCCTTTCGATATCTGCTACCACATAGAGGAAAATGAGTGGAATGGCAAAAAGGATATTCAATTGAATATCAAGGATATAAAGATAAGTTCGGCAGAATAATATCAGATTTTATCACAGCTGTTTTCATTTATTATATTTGCAGGGACACGACATGTCGTGTCCCTACCACAATATATGATTGGCCCATCATTGTAAATATGAAAGTCTGATTCAGAAATTTATAATCGTTTTCACCAGCAGGTAAATTCCAAAAAGCACCAATAGAATGCCAACGGCATGATTGACCATAATCAGGAGGCGGGGTTTAAGATACCGCTTAAGTTTGCTGGCAATAATTACCTTCAGGATATCGGTTGTAAAAATTGTCAGCAGGCTGCCTGCAAAAAACGTTTTGATAGACCAGGAGTCTGTGCCGTAACCTGAACTTACGGTAACCATTACCGATACCCAGAAGAGCCAGACAAACGGATTGGCAAAGTTCAGAAAAAACCCTTTGAAGATGTAGGTAAGAGGCCCGGGCATCTTAACATCAATCAGGTTATTTTCATCAGTAACATGTACTTTCCGAAGGAATGTCACAACCCCGAAAACAACCAGAATCAGGCCTCCTATAATACCGAACATCAGGTAGTTACGGTCGTTGCCGATCACCTGTACAGCACCTAAATAGCATAGCACCACCAATGCGAGATCGCTCAGGAAGATACCGCCTGCCAGTAAGATTCCCCGGTACATTCCCCGGTGAATACTGGTCTGGATAAGCGAAAACATGGCCGGCCCAAGCATAATGGCAAGGGTAAAACCAAGAATCATACCTTCCAGAAGAGGGTGCATACTAATTTACTTATTCCTCACTTTTTTGTCAAGATACTCTTCCCATCGAATGTGTTTTTCGTTTTTAACGACCCTGGGAAATTTATTCTGTCCGCCTTCTTTGCCTATTACCTTCATGTAATCGTAAAATAAGTGCAAGGGCAGTACTTCAACAATTACTTCCCTGATGGCAGCGATCCGTTCAACACGGTAATCATCGTTCAGGTCCTTCAGGTTTTGGTCAATCCGGTCGCGGACAGCTTTTACATCAATTGCACTCAGATCAGCGGTGGTACCAAGGTACCATTTATGGGCAAACATGCTATCGTGTTTGATTCCGGCAACGGTAAATTCCGGGACCGGAATATTCATTTGTTCTTCGAGTAACTGAATTGCCCGGTTCATATTTTCCTGCGAAAGGTGTTCTCCACATAGATTCAGGAAGTGTTTTGTACGGCCGGTGATAACAATTTCAGATAATGTCTTTGAAGTAAATTTGATGGTGTCGCCGATCAGATAGCGCCAGGCTCCTGCACACGTTGTCATCAGCAGTGCATATTCTTTACCTTCCTCAACTTCACTGATGGTGTATGTTTTTGATGTCTTCAGAATATTTCCGTCCGAATCAAAATTTTCATCGGTAAACGGAACAAATTCAAAAAACAGCCCATTGTCGAGCACCAACTGCATGGCATTGGTATCAGGCCGGCTCTGGTAGGCGATAAAACCTTCGGAAGCCAGGTAGGTTTCAATGTAGATAAGCGGCTTGGAGAGGAGCTTTTCGAATGTTTTGGCATAAGGCGCCAGTGATACCCCGCCGTGTACATAGATGGAGAGGTTAGGCCATACATCGTGAATGGTTTTTACCTTGTAATAGCTGATAATGCGTTCCATCAGAATCTGAACCCAGGCCGGAACGCCTGAAACAACCCCGATATCCCAATTTCTGGCATTCTTAACGATTTCATCAAGTTTGGTGTTCCAATCCCGCTCTTTCGAAATGCGGTTACCTGGTTTGTAGAAATGCTGGAACCAGAAAGGGATATTCCCGGCGGTGATCCCTGAAAGGTCGCCTTCATAGTAAGTCCCGTTAAAATGCAGGTGGGTGCTGCCTCCAAGCATCAGAATGCCGCGTTCGTAAAAATCGCGCGGCAAATCGTATTTTGCCAGGGAGAAGAGCTGCCGGATACTGGTTTTTTTGATTGCCTTCAGCATTTCAGTCGTTACCGGGATGTATTTGCTGGAAGCTTCACTGGTGCCTGAGCTCAACGCAAAGTACTTGATTTTTCCGGGCCAGCTTACAAAGGCTTCACCATTAAGGGTACGGTACCACCATTGCTGATGGATGGAATTGTAATCGTTTATCGGAACCTGCTGTTTGAAAGCGTTTACCACATCTTTTCTCTTCAGCATGCCTCCGAAATCATAGGCTTCGCCCAGGGATGTATATTGAGCTGAACGAATTAGCTTCTTTAATGTTGCCTCCTGAAGTTTTTCCGGTTTGACGCGCCTGATTTTATCCAGAGGGATTTTACTGGGGAATTCAATGGCACTTTTGATGATTGATCCGAGTATAGGCATCGCAGTAGGTTTTATTCATGAAAAGCTTGTCAGGATAACCCTGCAAAAATACTTTGCATTGATCTTAGTTGAAGAAGTGTGTAGGTTTCCAGGTGGTAAAATTAGTGAATTTTTATTTTTTTTACGTGAATAAAGGCTGCAAGCCTAAGGAAAGTCGCTTTCAGATCAGTCTGACGCTGATAAATACCAATGATTACAGCCAACATACTCTATGATTGGAAATTTCCAGTGGCGGTTTAAGTTTATGTTTAATAGTTCTTTATGACCGGATTTTTTAATAGGTTTGTATTAAAATAGAAATTATGGCAGGGAAAAAGATTGCCGGAAAAATCCTTCGTTTCATCCTGTGGTTGGCCATCACCTTAATTATCATTATAATAGTATTTTTTTCCTGGCAAACAGCAAACGAATATAGCCCGGAGCCTGTTGACGCAATCAGCGTGAAGGACACTGCAACAGAGGTGGCTGATACAATTGCATTGGTTACATGGAACATTGGTTACTGTGGGTTGGGAGCCGGAATGGACTTCTTCTACGAAGGCGGAACCATGGTCAGGCCCGGAAAGGAAACCTTCGATCAATACCTTGGAGGAGTCACATACAGGTTGGGCACTTTCGGTACCCCGGACTTTATCTTTCTCCAGGAAGTAGATACCCTGGCGAAAAGAAGCTGGTATACCAATCAATACCGACTGTTTTGCACCCAATTCCCGGATTACCATTCTTATTTTGCATTAAACTACAATGCCTGGGTCCCGATGCCGGTGCTGCAGCCAATGGGTAAGGTACAGGCAGGGCTTATGCTGATGGGCAAAGCCACGCCGGTAATGGTAGAAAGACATGCTTTCAATTCGGGGTATACCTGGCCCATGAGCCTGTTTATGCTGAAGAGATGCTACCTGCTTGCCAGATACAAAACCGGAAATGGCAAGCAACTTGTTTTGATTAATACACATAATTCTGCCTTTGGCGATGCGGCTGAAATTCGTGAAAAGGAGCTTTCGCAATTGAAAACACTTATGCTGGAAGAATATTCAAAGGGGAATTATGTGGTCATCGGCGGTGACTGGAACCAGAACCCGGCGATGTTTGACAGCACGGCAATCCTTGATCATTATCTTGTTAAAACTATTCAACCGCCGATTCCCGCTGACTTTCTCCCGGCAGGCTGGCAGTATGCCTACGATCCGCAATATCCGACAAACCGCGATGTTGATATCCCCTATACGGATGGTAAAACCAAAACAACACTGATCGATTTTTTTGTGCTTTCACCGAACCTGGGATTGATTTCAGCCAAAACAATCCCCAATGGTTTTAAAGAGTCGGACCACCAGCCGGTATCCATGAAAATTGTATTAAAAGACTGATCACGTTCAAATTGTAATTTTCAAACATCCTTATGAAATCAGATTTCCTTGAGATTTTGCATGAGCGGAAAAGCGTCAGGCAATACAGCGATCAGAAAGTTACGGAAGAACAGCTCGAAACACTGGTGAGGGCTGGAATGGCAGCGCCATCGGCGGTCAACCGGCAGCCATGGTTTTTTTTCGCCATCAACGACAGGGTTTTGCTCGATGAACTGGGCAATCGGTTACCTTATGCGAAGATGCTGCTTCAGGCGCCTGCAGCAATTGTTGTATGCGGGAATATGGAAAGGGCACTGGATGCCTGGCAACAGGAATTCTGGATTCAGGATTGTTCTGCCGCTACTCAAAATATTCTGCTGGCTGCAGGATCAATGGGTCTGGGGTCGGTATGGACTGCTGTTTATCCGGCTACCGACCGGATTGAAATCGTCAGAAAAGTGCTGATTCTGCCTTCTCACCTCATTCCCCTGAATGTATTACCAATCGGTTATCCCGATGGCCCGCAGAGAGCCAAAGATAAATGGAAGCCCGAAAATATGATGTGGAACAAATGGCAATGAATCCGGATTGATTGTTAGCCCTTTAGCAGGATTTCACGTTTCATCAACTTTTGAACTTTTATACCTGAAATCTGAAATCTGAAATCTGAAACCCTGAAACTGACCTGTAACCTGAAATCTGAAATTCTGTAACTCTGTAGTTTTGTAACTTTGAACCCTTTGAACTCTTGAACTTTTGAACCCTTGAACTTTTATACCTGGAATCTGAAATCCTGTAACCCTGTAACCCTTAACCCTGAAATTCTGTAACTCTGGAATTTTGTAACCTTGAAACCTTTGAACTTCTGAACTCTTGAACTTCTTTCTTTACTTCTTTCTTTACTTTTTACTTTTTACTTTAGACTTTTTACTTCTTTTTTGGTTTTCCACAAAAAACAAATCTGAAGCAATCCCATCGGCCAGCAGTTTCCCTTTCTGTGTCAGGGTATAGATGTCTCCGGATTTATTCATGCTCCCGTTTTTAATCCAGGGAAAAGTGTTTTCGGTAAAGTACTCTGAAAAATGGGCTCCGAACTTTAAATTGATCTCCAGGTTGTTACATCCCCACATGGTCCTGAGGCCGGTCATTACATATTCATTGTAGGTTTGTTCTATGCTCAGTTCTTCGGATTCTGAAGGAATGCTGCTTCGGTTGATGGCTTCCAGATATTCCTTAATTGATGAAACATTCCATTGTCTTGATTGGCCATTGTACGAGTGGGCAGACGGACCGAGCCCGAGATAGGTTTCTCCCTTCCAGTAAGCTGTATTGTGCCTTGCATACTGACCCGGCAAACAATAATTGGATATTTCGTAGTGAAGGTATCCTTTTTCATCCATAAAGTGCATCAACAGTTCAAACTGCCTGGCCGATTGCTGTTCGTCCACCGGTTTCGCTGTGCCTTTCCGGATCATTACATCGAGGGCTGTTCTGGGTTCTACCGTCAGTGAATAGGCTGAAATATGTGGGATTCCCAGGTCGGTGGCTGTTTTAATGTTTGAAAGCCAGCCCGCATCATCCAGCGTGGGGATTCCAAAGATAAGATCGAGGGTGAGATTGGAAAAGCCTGCCTCCTGCGCCTGTTGCAGACATTTTATAGCCTTTGCGGAATCGTGAACCCGGTTCAGGTATGTGAGGTCCTCATCGCGGAACGATTGAATACCAATGCTAAGCCTGTTGATGCCAATGGTTTTCCATAAGCGGAGGTTCTCCGGAGTAATGTCGTCGGGATTGGCTTCGAGTGTAATTTCAGGTTCTGCAGAAAATACAAAGTGCTTTTTTAATGAATCCATCAGTTGTGTGAGCAGTTGCGGTTCCAGCATGGAAGGCGTGCCACCGCCGAAATACAGGGTCTCTATATCTTGTCTGCCGGGGTATTGTTGCCGGAGTTCTGCTTCATGGCAGATTGCCTGTACCATCGCGGGCATGGTAGCGCGCGATGCAACTGAGAAGAAATTGCAGTAGTGGCATTTCTGCCGGCAATAGGGGATATGGATGTAGATGCCTGACATGGAGCAAAAGTTTAAAGTAAAAAGTAAAAGTCGCAAAGCAAAATACAAAATAGGGGTATAGGTTTGCACAGGTTAAATCATCAAGCCCAAACTGTAACCTCAACCTTTTTGTCATCCTGAGGCATTCTCAAAAAAATAAGCATAATGCAATATGCCAGACGCGCAGCGCTTTTCAACGTAGACCATTAATAAACATCAGAAGATAAACGCTCAAACTGCGGGTGTGGCGCAGACTTATCATTGATTCAACAAAAAACGGGTGTCTTGGTTTAGATGTTAAAAATAAGTGATTCTGGTTTGGAAATCCTTGTCAGGTGAGGTTAGTTAGCCAGATTTATCCACTAACCCTTGGCCTTAACTCTCACTTGACACTAATTCCCGACCACAACCCTGATTCCCAATGGAATAACCTCGAATTGCATAGGTGTATGGCCGAGAGATTCGCCATCGGTTTCGAGATATAATGCGGGATCTGATTCAATTTCAACTTTTGCCCCTCTGAAGGTTTGTACCTGTTTCATCCTCAGGAAAGTGCCATCGTAGAGTTTTTTAACACTCCTGATCACCAGTAACCTGCTCACACGGGTAATAATGGTTACATCAAAAAGGCCATCGTCGGGAATGGCGTCGGGGGCCTGCATCATTCCACCCCCGTTAAACCGGCAAATGGCAACACTCATGCTGAAAACATCGGCATTTGATTTTTGCCCGTCAACTACAATGCTGCATTTGATCGATTGATAGTAAATCAGGCTGGCCAAAAGGCTGATCAGGTATGAAAATGGTCCTCCTTTGCCTTCCTGTTTTACTTTGTTGGTCCGATTGGCCACCATTGCGTCGAATCCGAGGCCTGCCATGTTGATAAAATGACGTTGTTTAGGCAAATCATTCTGTAGATATTGCACCCGGCCAACATCCTGCAGCTTGGTATTACACCTGGTGATCACCTGTATTGCTTCGCGGTAGCCCATCGGAATGTTGAATGACCGGCCCCAGTCGTTGCCTGTTCCCACTGAAATCATGGCAAGGGTAATTTCCTGCGGAGGGTACTTTTTTTGGGTATACACACCGTTCAGAACCTCGTTCAGTGTGCCATCGCCACCGACGACGATGATTTTACGATAGCCAGCTTCTATGTATTTTCTGGCAAGTTTTACCGCGTGGTTGGGATGTTCGGTAAAAATATTGGTAAACCTGATACCGGCTTCGTTGAGCAGGGCAGCAATTTCCAGCCAGTCTTTCTCACCCTTTCGCCTTCCGGCATTGGGATTCACAATCACAAACCAATCGCCACTTACATCCATAAACGAGGGTTATAGTACAATAGCATTAACCATTGCTTCCAGTTTTTGTTTCACATGGGCCGGCGTGATGCCGAGCATGCAATGGCAGGAGCCTCCTTCAGTGCAATCATTGCATTCCTTATCAGCAACCAGAAATGAGGCATTCTGCCCAATCGGTGCCCATCTGCCCGGATGCATCGGCCGGATAGGCGGATAGATACCCAGCGCAATTTTGCCAAGCGCAGCGGCTATGTGCAGCGGACCGGTGCTTGCAGCAATTAGTGCATCGGCAGCATTGATAAACGAAATCATTTTTTCCAGGCTCATCTTTCCTGTCAGGTCGGTTATTTCCCTGAGATTATTGAAAAAACCTTCCTGAATCAACAGGTCGCCTTCGGCTTTGGTTCCGGTTACAAATATTCTGTATTTTTCTTTCGGAAGCATGGCAACCAGCCTTGCAAAATTATCAGAACCCCATTCCCGGGCGCTTCCCTTCGATTTTGGATGAAGAATTAAATTTATCCTTTTAGGGTCAAGCAATGCAGACAAATCAGCGGGTAGAGGTTCAATTTTGTTGAAGCCATACAGAGCCGGCATCTCTTCAGCAGGGAGCTGAATTTTGCCAAGAATTTTTTCTGCCAGCAGGATATTCAGCTGGGCTTCGTGCAGCGGCGAATCTTTACGCGATAACCTGATTAGTTTGTTGCAGTTGAGCCAGTGGTAAAGACGGCCGGTACTACCCATTCTTACCGGAATTCCGGCTTTTCGGGCAAGTATGGCAATTTCCTTGCGGGGAAAGACATGTAAAATAATATCGGCTTCAAGGCTTCTGAGCAGCGTAATCTGGGTGTTGTCGGAGTGCCCCTGCATTTCGTTCCAATCGAGAAAGAAGTCAACATGCTTGCAGGCCATAATCACTGGCCTGGTATAGTTTTGGCCCAGAAATGTGATCTTTATGTCCGGGTATTTTTGTTTGATCAGTCCCAGGAGTGGAAAAGTAAGTACCACATCCCCGATGCTGTCGGTGCGGCTGATGATAATATGTCGTGGATTCATTTAAACTTGTTTGAAATAGCCCCTGCATTTAGTTGCCTGAGCTTGATATATTTGAAAAAAGTTGCCTGGGCAGATATGCGGCAGATGATGAAACCGTAGTACCCGTCGAGGAAACCCAGTTTGAAAAAATAATCCCTGATGAATTTTACCGGGGGTTTAATCAGGATCTGTAATATGCCCGATTTCTTTCCTTCCCTGAAAGCCTGTTCTGCTGTAAGATCGGTAAAACGGTTGGCCTGGGCAATATGACCTGCGATCGAGTAGTATGAATAGTGAAGAAGGTCGCCTTCAAGGTGCTTAATTTCAACGCCGGGATCCGTAGTAAGTTTTTCGTGAATGACCTTGCCAGTCCACCGGGCATATTCACGGCTGAAGAGCCTGGTTTTGGTGTCGGGATACCAGCCGCAGTGCTTTACCCATTTGCCGCAGTAGTTGGTCAGGCGGTTCATGCTGAATGCTGTCTTTAAGGAGTCCATGGCCTTTACAGCCAATATAGAAGCTTTTAACTTTTCCGACAATGCTTCATCGGCGTCAAGTGATAGAATTAAAGGATATTTTGCCTGTGAATTAGCGAAGTTTTTTGTTTCGGCAAATCCCAGCCAGGTGTGGCTGATAAACCGGGCTCCATGCTCAAGGCAT
This sequence comes from Bacteroidales bacterium, assembly GCA_016709025.1. Taxonomy (GTDB): domain Bacteria; phylum Bacteroidota; class Bacteroidia; order Bacteroidales; family Lentimicrobiaceae; genus Lentimicrobium. Next base: position 43,006 of record JADJEQ010000016.1, read on the forward strand.
ATGGCTTCAGTACGGTCGGTCGAACCACTGTCAACCACCACCACTTCATCAGCAATCACTCCGACAGACTGAAGACAACGGCCAATATTCCGTTCTTCATTCAGGGTGATAATTACTACTGAGAGCAAGGCCATAGGTAATAGTGTAATCTGCAAAGATAATCACAGCAAAGAAAAAACCCGGTACTTAAGTCAATTTTTACCGGTGTTTAGTGATGGATGATATTTATTACCGGAGATCAAACTTGTTTCTTTCTCCATTTTCCTGAGCGAAGATAGAAATAGGATAAAAGACCGAGTAACAGGAAATAAACATATTCGCTGGTCCATACCAGCTCGATGCTCAGTTTCAGGTGAACAGCCAAAAACCAGGCTACAACCAGGTAAATCATGATGGTTATTACTTCAATGGTGAGGGCTGTGGCGGTATTGGCTGTGCCGGATACCCCGTTAAACAGGATGCTTGAAAATGAAAACAACAGCAAAGCCGACATAACAACATAAAACGACGGTACGGTCTGCCTGACCAGTTCTGCATTGGAAGTATACACCGATATCAGCAGGGAAGGGATAAGGGCAGAAATAAAAACAGCACTGCCCACCAGCATAAAATTGAGCAGGGCAACTTTTTTGATAATCGGTATTACCTGATCGGGCTTACCCTGGCCTATAACATTGCTAACCAGCGAACTGGCTGTTGATCCAAAAGCAAAAACCGGAATCATCAGTACAATATAGGCGCTCCGGATAATGTTTGAGATGGCAAGTGACCGCTCTCCCATTTTTTCAATGATCATGAAAAAGATAAACCATGCTGCCAGCGAAATAAAATACTGAAGCATGACAAATATTGATATATCAAGGGTTTTGCGGACAATCTGCCAGTCAAAACGGGCAAAGCGGAAGAGGTTATACTTCTTCAGGTCAACCATTTTAACGGTGTAGGTAAAAAAGTAGATTGCCGAAACTCCTTCAGCAATGGCTGAAGCCAGCGCTGCACCTTTGATGCCCATTTCGGGAAGGCCGAGATTTCCGAATATCAGACCATAGTCGAGTATAACATTTGTACCTGCCATGATCAGGGCATTGTAAGTTAAAACCCTGGTGCTGGTGGTGCCTATGTAGAACGCCCTGAGGAGAATATTACCGAAAGCAAAGAAAATTCCATAAATCCGGTACTGCAAAAAATCGACACTGGCCTGGTAAACCGCATCGGATGCAATCAGCGGTCGCAACATTGCAGGTGAAAAGAATTTAATCAACAGAAATAACACCAGGCCCATCCCCATCAGGAAGTAGAGGCTGTTATCGGTTATTTTGCCTATTTCGCCATAATTACGTTCCCCGTTGCGCCGGGCAATCAGAATCTGGCCTCCGATACCAAATCCGAATCCCAGCATAAACAACGAAATGTAAAACAAACCTGCGATGGCTGAAGCGCCGAGTTCAACTTCCCCGACACGGCCCAGAAAAGCAGTATCGGTCACATTGACGATATTTTGCGCCAACAGGCTGAGAATGATGGGAAGTGAAATCTCCCAGATTCGGCGGTAAGATGGAACGGTTTTCAGGGTCATAAATCGGTGCAAAGGTAGAATAAATCGGAATCCCGGATTCATGAACAGGCAAAACGTCGAACCATCTTAAATCAGAAACCCGGATTCCTTGCCAAAACACCGGGCTTTTTGAAGAAAACAGAAACTGTTGCGTAATCGGAACTTTTTACTTTTTACTTGAACCTTACCGTCTCCAGAAGGCCGGGTGGAAAATAATAAACAGTGTAAATAGTTCCAGCCTGCCCAGTAGCATCATAAATGACAGCACCCATTTGGCGAAATCATGCAAATGCGCGTAGTTGGCCACAGGCCCTGTGGTTGCCAGTCCGGGGCCGATGCCACCCATACAGGTCACCACCGAACCCATCGAAGAAATGACATCCAGGCCGGTAACAGAAAGCAGAAAAGAACCTACACCAAAAGTGATCATGTACAGGAAAAAGATGGCAAGCACATTGTGAATAATCAGGGAGCTGATGGGTTTATTGTCGAGCCTGATCGGAATAACAGCCGATTTATGCCGGAGTTTCTTTAAAATCATGGACACATTCTTAAAAAGAATTACATGACGGACAATCTTTATACCGCCCGAAGTAGATCCTGCCATCCCTCCTGCAAACATCAGCAGGAAGATCAGAAACCAGGCATAGTTCGGCCAAAGCATATAGTCTTCGTTGGCAAATCCTGTACAGGTTACGATGCTTACAACATTAAAAAGCGCGGCACGCCATGCCTGTTCTGCACCGTAATCTCTTTCAAACACGAGAGCTATCGCAATCAGAATAGATGGAATGATGAGTACCAGCAGATAAGTGCGGAATTCAATACCGCTGATGGCTTTTTTAACCCGCCCCCGCAACATCAGATAATGGAGGGTAAAGTTAGTGCCGGCAAGAAACATGAACAATACAGCCACATATTGAATATAGGGTGAATATCCTGCCAGACTGGTGTTTTTTGGAGAAAATCCACCAGATGACATGGCTCCGAAAGCATGGCACAGCGATTCAAACAGGTTCATCCCGCCAAGCATCAACATGATAACCATGGCCAGGGTAAGCATCGCATAAATTCCCCACAAACGGCGGGCTGTAACAGCAATGCGTGGATGTAATTTCTCCTTTTCAGGACCCGGAACTTCTGCCCAGAAGAGCGACATACCCCCGAATCCCAGAAATGGTAAAATGGCAATTGAGAGGACAATAATCCCCATACCACCTATCCAATGAGTCATACTTCGCCAGAACAGCAAACCTTTCGGAACAATTTCAATGTCACGGAGTATGGAAGCACCAGTGGTGGAAAAGCCCGACATGGTTTCGAAGTAGGCATCGGTAAACGAAGGAATAGCCCCGGATATGTAAAAGGGCAGAGCCCCGAATAAAGAAATAATTACCCAGGTTAAACTTACAATCAGGTAACCTTCGCGCTTTCCGATTTCATGTTCATCATATTTTCTTCTTACAAACCACATCAATCCACCGGTTCCGGCTGTAATACCGGCTGAAATCAGGATTGGAACCAGATCAGCGCTTCCATAATACAGAGAAAAAGGCACACAGGTAAGCATAAACAGGCCTTCGAATACCAGCATCAGACCAATTATTTTTACCAGCGGCTTAATACGGAAGGGATACATAGTTATTTACCTGAAAATGGTTTGTTTTGAATATCTGATTATTGTTTCCAGAATGAGCGTGAAAAAAGAATTAAAACCGTTAGAAACTCCAGCCGACCGATCAGCATCAGGAACGAAAGGATCCATTTACCCGCATCAGGGATGTCTGCATAGGAATGCATGGGGCCGGCATTCCCGAGCCCCGGCCCTATATTTCCGATACAAGCTGCTGTAGTTCCTATAGCTGAATAAAAATCAAGACCTATAAACGATAAAACCATTGACCCGGTCGCAAAAACCATGATGTAGATCAGAAAGAATGCCAGTACATTGAAGATGGTTTCTTCACCAACAAATTTGCCGTTTAACCTAACCGGAATAATGGCCTGAGGATGAACCAACCGTTTAAGTTCGTGTGTGCTGTTTTTAAGCAGGAGTAATATCCGGACCATCTTTACACCTCCGCCGGTTGAGCCGGAGCAGGCTCCTGTAAACATCAGCAGGAAGATAAAAGCCCATAAAAATGCCGGCCACTGCTGGTAATTGGTAGTCACAAATCCTGTTGTGGTGATGATGGATATAACCTGAAATACAGATTCGCCGAGGGCGGGTCTGAAGGTATCGTGCACCAGCATCGACAGCGCTACAGTGCAAATAATGATACAAAACAGGATGAGTGAAAAGTAATAACGCAGCTCCTCGCTCGCAATTGCTTTCCGCCACTGTCCTGTGAAGGCAAAGTAATGAATGGAAGTTCCGATACCGGCCATCAGCATAAAAAGTGCTATAATATACTTGCTGAATTCTGAAAATCCGGCTATCGAATCGTTTCTGGTGGAAAAACCTCCGGTAGAAACAGTGCTGAAAGCATGGCAAATGGCATCGAAAAAGGAATTTCCACCCAATACCAGCAACAAAGTAAGCACAAAGGTAAATGAGAGATAGATAAACCAAAGCCGTTTTATCGTTTCAGTAATCCTGGGATGTAACTTTTCAGGCGAAAATCCGGGGGCCTCTGAAATAAAGAGCTGCATTCCGCCTATCCCCAGAAACGGAAGTACCGCAATGGACATCAAAATAATTGCCATGCCTCCAAGCCATTGAGTTGTTGCTCTCCAGAACAACAATCCGTTGGGAACAGCTTCAACATTGGTGAATATGGTTGCGCCGGTGGTTGTGAAACCAGACATTGATTCAAAAAAAGCATCTGTAAAACTCTGAGCTACACCACTTAACATGTAAGGTAAAGCCCCAAACAGGGAAATAGCTACCCAGGAAATGGTAAAAATCAGATATCCCTCGTTTTTGCCAATGGAATTGCGGAAAGAAACCCTGTTTGATATCCAAAGAGAGAGCCCGAGGACTGAGGTGAATAAACCGGAAACAAAGAGTGCCAGAAAATCGTGGGTTGGATTAAAAAGGCTGGATTCTTCAAGTGAATACGGGTCAAACCAGGCCGAAAAGCCAAGGCAACCGAGCATGAAAAAGCCTTCGATTCCCAAAAGCAAACCTGTAACTTTCAGTATTACTTTCAGGTTAACCCTGTTTGTTCTGGCCATTTGCTTTTAAATGATTTTTCCGGAAAGAAAACAGCTGACTAATTGAACAAAGCCTGTACTTTATTAATGGCCTCGGGCAAGGCAAAGATAACCACCTTGTCACCTTCCTGAATCTGGAAATCGCCAATGGCTATATAGCTTTTTAAGCCGCGTACAATACCACCAATAATGCTTCCCCTTGGAATATCTATGCTTTTGATCGGTTTTTTGGTAACATAGGAACCTGATTTTACAACAAATTCCAGCACCTCGGCGTCAATTCCACTCAGGCATTTGATAGAGGTTACCTCCGCATCCATGGTAAATCTTACAATATAGGATGCCGTGATCAGCTTTTTATTGATAATGGTTTCAATGCCAATGCTTTGTGAAATGCCTATATAGTCTATATTTTCAACGAGTGGTATCACTCTTTTTACCCCAAAGCGCTGGGCCAGCAGGCAGGTCAGGATATTGGTCTCATAATCGTTGGTCACGGCGATAAAAGCATCCATATTGCGGATCCCTTCGTCTTCAAGCAATTCAATATCCCGGGCATCGGCATTGATAATCAACGTATGTTCAAGCTGGTCGATGAGGCTAAGGCAACGTTCCTTGTTCATCTCAATCAGTTTTACATTCATTTCACGTTCCAACCTTTGCGCTGTCTTACGGCCAATGCGGCCGCCTCCTACAATCATCACATTGCGGATTACTTCTTTATGTTTGCCGCCGAGTCTCAACAGGTCGTCAATCCCATCAGGTTTTGTGATAACGTAGGTAAGGTCGCCGAGTTTAAAGCTATCGTCCCCTTTCGGGATAATCGTTTTGTTGTTTCTGTGAATGGCAATGGCTCTGAAATCAAGTCTTGGGTTTTCCTTTGCAATCTGGGTTAGCGTCTTGTTTAATACCTGTGCTTTTTCGTCAAGCTTAATCAAAAAGAGAGAAAGCCGGCCCTCCGAAAAATCGAAAATTTCGGTGGCGGCTGTCTGGCTTAACAGTCTGACTATTTCTTTGGATGCGATCCGTTCGGGGCAAACCATGGCATCAATACCCAATGAACGCATGATTTCGCGGTTGTCTGCAGTAAGATATTCAGTATTGTTGATCCTGGCAATCGTCCGCTTTGCACCAAGCTTTTTGCCTAACACACAGGTGGTTATATTGATTTTCTCATCGTGAACCACCGAAATCAGTAGGTCAGCGCGGCGAATGTTGGCCTGTTCAAGAATTCTGATTGAAGTTGAATCCCCGGTGATGGTCATCAGGTCGCTGTGCGATTCAATCAGCTTCAGCAGTTCCTGGTGCGGGTCAACAATGGTAATATTGTGATTTTCACCGGATAACATTTTGGCTAAGTGAAATCCCACCTCGCCATCGCCGGCTATGATTATGTTCATTTTTTCTCCGGATTGGAATACAGCCCGCAAATGTAATACATTTCAATGCCTTATGTGAAAAATTGTTAAATCACTTCACACGGAAAGATGAAACCGCATAATTTACCGTTTAAGCCGCGTATACAACAATTCCCTGCCGCTGCAGTATATTTTGAAGGTTCTTAAATGCTTACCTTTGCGGATCATTAATCATTACTGAATGTCGCCCACACCCGGTAAACTACTGAATACGATCAATTCGCCTTCCGACCTGCGCAAACTCAGCGAGGAAGCGCTACCCATGTTGTGCGATGAAATCAGGCAGTTTATCATAGAGGTCATCTCATCCAATCCCGGGCACCTGGGGGCCAGCCTGGGCACGGTGGAGCTTGCCGTTGCCATTCACTACGCCTTCAATACCCCCGACGATAAGCTGATCTGGGATGTGGGTCACCAGGCCTATGCGCATAAGATCATCACCGGCCGGCGCGATGTTTTTTATACCAACCGTACCTACCACGGCATCAGCGGTTTTCCGAAAATGAGCGAGAGCGAATACGATACCTTCGGAGTCGGGCATGCATCAACTTCCATTTCCGCAGCACTTGGCATGGCCATCGCGGCAAAACTTCAGCATAACATATCAGAGCAGCATGTTGCGGTAATCGGCGATGGATCGATGACCGGCGGAATGGCCATGGAAGCGCTGAACAATGCCGGGGTATCCGACACCAACCTGCTGGTGATCCTCAACGACAATGGGATTGCCATCGATAAGAATGTTGGCGCCATGCGCGAATACCTGCTGGATATTGTTACCTCACGTGCTTATAACAAGTTGAAGGATAAGGTATGGAAGCTGATGGGTGGCAATACCCGTTACGGCAAGAACTCAAGAGCCGTGGTCAAACAGATCGGGAACGCGCTGAAATCAACCATCCTGAATAAAAGCAACCTGTTTGAAGCGTTTAACCTGAGATACTTTGGTCCGGTCGACGGGCACGACGTGATCCGCCTGACCAAACTGATGCAGGACCTGAAGAAGCTACCCGGACCCAAACTGTTGCATGTGGTTACGGTCAAGGGCAAGGGTTTCGAGAAAGCCGAACAGGATCAGATACTTTACCATTCACCGGGGATGTTCGATAAGACTACCGGGGAGATCATTGAAAAGCCCTGCAAAACCCTGCCCCCGAAATACCAGCATGTCTTCGGCAAAACCATCATTGAACTGGCTGAGAAGAATGATAAAATTGTAGGCGTTACCCCTGCCATGCCCACCGGAAGTTCGCTCAATATGATGATGAGTGTAATGCCAGACCGTGCTTTTGATGTCGGAATAGCGGAACAACATGCAGTAACCTTCTCGGCTGGCATGGCTGCCCGCGGACTGTTACCGTTTTGTAACATCTATTCTTCGTTTATGCAGCGGGCTTACGACCAGGTGATCCACGATGTGGCGCTGCAGGGGCTGAATGTAGTCTTCTGCCTCGACCGGGGCGGACTGGTAGGTGAAGATGGGCCCACCCATCATGGTGCTTACGATTTGGCTTATTTCAGGGCAATTCCGGGTCTCACCATTTCAGCACCTATGAATGAAGTTGAATTGCGTAACCTGATGTTTACCGCCCAGCTTGAAAACAAAGGGCCTTTTGTGATCCGCTATCCGCGTGGACGGGGGATGTCAACCGGCTGGAAACAACCTTTTGAAGAAATCATCGTGGGAACCGGCCGGAAAATAAGGAACGGGGAAAAAGTTGCCATTCTCAGCATCGGACATCCGGGCAATTTTGTGGTCGAGGCATGCGAAATCCTTCAGAAAGAAGGCATCTCTGCCGGGCATTACGATATGCGTTTCCTGAAACCACTGGATGAAAAGCTTTTGCATGAAGTTTTCAGTAAATATAGCCGGATCATCACCGTCGAAGATGGAACCATCGCCGGTGGACTTGGCAGCGCTGTACTTGAGTTCATGGCCGACCATGGGTATCAGGCTTCAGTTAAACGTCTGGGAATCCCCGACCGTTACATCACTTCAGGCAAACCCGAAGAGTTGTATGCTGAGTGCGGGTTTGATGTGGATGGGATTGTTGAGGCGGTCAGGTCTTTTCAACATTCAGGTTAATATTTGGGAATCTTAAAAGAACATTTGGGGACAATTACCTTATAGTTTCCTAAAGAAGTACTCAAACTATTTTACCCTTTCGAAACAAGGGCAATGAATTGCTGTTTAATCCGTTAATTCATCGTAACAAGGTTTGTTGAATCATAGAAATGCGTGTACTTTCACCTTCCCGGAAGCTTCTTTTTAAAATCTCAGCCATACTGGCAGGTTTGCTGTTTTTAATTGCCGCCGTTTTACTGGTTATAGGTATCGTCTATGGCGACAAGGTTAAAGAACTGGTTGTTAATGAAATAAACAGCCATTTGCTGGTGCCGGTTGAGGTTGGACAGGTTGATTTCACTGTTTTTAAAAGCTTCCCCAATGCTTCGGTCGTATTCAGAAATGTAACGATGAAGCCATCGCCAAAACTGAAGGAAGCGCCAGGTCTTCTAAACGCGGAATCTATATCGCTCCGCATCGGACTGTTCAGCCTGTTAACAGGAAATTATAAAATCAGAAGCCTGGTGATTGACAAGGCTTCGGTTACCCTTTGGGTGGGTGCAGACGGTAAAGACAACTTTCATATCTGGAAACAAAGCAGCAGTCCGGGCACATCAAACGTCAAATTTGATATGCAGCAGGTTAAGATCATCAATACTGCATTCAATTACCGCAATCTTATAAAAAAAACGGACCTGGCATTGGTACTGCCTGAGTTTTTATTAAAAGGGAAAATGTCCGGTGAACGTTACGATCTGCAGATAGCCGGAGCGACGAAGATCATGCGTTTTGTTTCAGGTGAAATAAACTATACGCCTGCTTCCGATATCGGCATCAGGGGAAGTATACAGGTGAATGAATTACTGAAAAGATGCGAGATTACCGATGCTGATGTGCAGTTTGCCGGAATCACCGCCGGAGTCAGGGGAACCATCGGATACGGGAAGGAAGACAATCCCATAAATATCAATATAAATGCTACTGAGGCTGACATTTCTGAGGTGTTGAGGGCATTGCCTGAAACCTTGTCGGAACCATACAAAGCATATCAGCCCGGGGGAAAGCTGACTTTTCAGACAGCCATATCCGGAACCTGGGGTAAAACATCATCTCCATTTATAAAAGCGGAATTTGAACTCGCAAAGGGTAGTTTTACACACCTCGAAACAGGGTCAAAAATCAAGGATATCGTTCTGGTTGGAAATTTTGCCTCCACGCAGGGCCGGAAAGCCGAGGTGCTGAACCTCACCGCTTTCAGTGGTGAAACCCGGAACGGAAAATTCAAGGGTCGTCTGAAACTTACAGGCTTTAGTAAGCCGAACATTGATTTATCACTCAGTGCCGACCTGGACCTTGCTGAACTGGAGGGTTTGCTGAAGCCCGGAGAAGCCAGTGATCTGAAAGGGAAACTGGTTGCGGATATAAGTTATCGGGGCGCATATCAGGCCGGGGAACAGATGGCTGTGGCCTCAAACGGGCTTGTGAGGCTGAGCGGGGCCGGATTCACACGTGGAAATGAAGGGGTTCAGCTTAAAGACATCAATGGCCAGTTTGAACTTAAAAACGGACGGATCTGGGTTGATGGACTCAGCGCTGTGGTCGGAGAGAGTACGTTGAAGATCAGCGGCTTTTTCGACAACCTGATCGGATATATACTTTTTGCCGGACAGCCCCTGCACTTCGATATCCGGTTCAACGCCGGAATATTCAGGCTTGAAGATTTCATAACAAAGTCAGGTGTTGAAACCGACTCTTCGCGGCAGTCTTCAATTTTCCCGCCGGGAGTGAGCTTTAAGGCCGGATTTTCGATCAATGAATTTTCGTATAAAAAATTCACTGCTTCACAAGCATCAGGAAACCTGTCGCTCGACGACAATGTTTTGAGAGCAAGTGACCTCAGGTTCAGTGCCCTTGACGGAAAAGCTACTGCGACAGGCCTTTTGAACGGCCGTTATGGTAACCAAGCACAGGTTATCTGCAATGCGAAACTCACCAATGTTGATATTCCCCGGATGTTTTACGAATTCAACGATTTCGGACAAACCAGCCTGCAAAGCAGGCATATGAAGGGCAGGGGTGATGCAACGGTTCAGTATGCCGCTACCCTTAACAATCGGCTTGAAACCGATGAAGCTTCGGTTGCTGCCGTAGCCGATGTTGAAATCCGCAATGGAGAACTCCTTAAGTTTGAGCCTTTTCAGGAATTGTCAAAATTTCTGGATGAGGAAGAGCTTAGCAACGTGAAGTTTTCAACCCTGAGCAACCGTATTGAAATTGCCCGCAAAACAGTTGTAATACCGGAAATGTCGATACAAACATCTGCTTTGAATCTGAAAGGTTATGGTTCACATACCTTTGGTAATGATATTGATTATCATTTCAGTGTTTTGATGTCTGATCTCAGGAAAAACAAACGCCGCAAAACACCTCCGCCCGCCACTGCCATTGAAGACGATGGCCTGGGCCGCACCCGCTTATTTCTTCACATGACCGGCACCGTGGACAATCCGGTGGTAAACTACGATCACCGGGCGGTAGTCCGAAAAATTGCGAATGATTTTCAGGAAGAGAAACAGGAACTACGCAACGCCATCAAACAGGAATTCAGTAAAAACAAATCAGCAGAGACAGATAACAAAGCCAAAACATCCGCAAAGTTTGAGATAGAGTGGGACGAAGATAAGTAAGATGGCTCAGGGCACAGGGCTCAGGGCATGGGGCATGGAGTTTAATTGAAAATTTCGTCTCTATAGCAACAGACAAGGGGACAAGGGGAGATGGGGACAAGGGGAAATTGGCTTTTTGAGAGAGTAACGAAGTTACTCTCTAACTATTGAATCTTTGAACCTTTAAACCCTGGAACTTTTGAACTCTGCACCCCTGTAACTCTGAAATTCTGATACTCTGAAACTCTTGAACCTTTGAACGCGCGCAGCGCATTGAACCCTTGAGCTTATGAACCTTAGAACTTTTGAACCCCTGTCACTCTGTAACCCTGAAACTCTGTAATTCTCTAACTATTGAACCTTTGAACTTTAGAACTTTTGAATCCTGTAACCCTGTAACCCTGAAACACTGTAACCCTGTAACCCTGAAACTCTGAAACTCTGTAACCTGCAATTCTAAACCCCAATCGTCAATCATAAACTAAATATCCGATCTTTGTAAAGCAATGTTGAGTACATATGAATATCCGTAAACTGATCAAGCCGCGAGTTACCAATATTTACCAGCAGAAAAAAACATGGAAGCGCTGGCTCTTTTTTGCTGCTTTGGTTATTGTTGGTGTTTCACTCTGGTACACGAATTCGTTGGTAAAGAACATTGCCAGGGATGAGCGGAGTAAAATCACCACCTGGGCCAATGCCATTCAGCAACGGGCCAACCTGGTTAATTATACTGGTCAGTTTTTCGACCGGTTAAGGGTTGAAGAACGTAAACGGGTAGAACTGCTTGCTGAAACAACCGTGAGAATCCCTAAGACCGAAGACGATGAGGCACTTGGAATCTATCTCAAGATCGTTGAAAGCAATACCACAATTCCGGTTATTCTGGCCAATGCCAAAGGAGAGATCGACCAGGTGAAGAATGTGGATTTTGACCCCGATACCGTTCCGGAACTCACCCCTGCATTGCTGAAAGAGTATTCGGTATACCCACCGATAGTTCTCGACTATTACCATGGGAACCTGATCTATCTCTATTACAAGGACTCACATTTATTCTCAGAACTGAAAGTTGTGCTCGACGACCTGGTGCAGTCGTTTTTCAGGGAAGTGGTCAACAATTCGGCTTCAGTGCCTGTTATCATCACCGATAGCACCCGTCGTGAAGTGGTTGCCTGGGGTAAGCTCGACTCAACCCGTGTAAACGACCCGGCTTATATAAAAGCCACTGTTGATGCAATGGCCTCCAACAATGAACCCATCGCCATCAACATTACAGGAAGTAAGCACTACATTTATTATGAAGATTCATTTCTTCTTACCCAACTCAGGTTTTTTCCATACATTCAACTTGCGATTATCAGCATATTTCTGCTCATTTCTTACCTTTTGTTCAGTATCGCCCGGCGTTCGGAACAAAACCAGGTATGGGTGGGACTGGCCAAGGAAACCGCTCATCAGTTGGGCACTCCGCTTTCGTCGATGATGGCATGGGTTGAATATCTGAAAACCAAAGATGTTGGCAGTGAGACCATAGATGAGTTGCAGAAGGATGTAAACAGGCTGAACACCATCACGGAAAGGTTCTCAAAAATTGGTTCGGCAGCCAATCTTAAAACGGAAAATGTTGTAGAAGTTGTATACAATTCAATAGATTATCTGCGGAAGAGGACCTCCAATAAAGTGATCTTCACCATCAATCCTCCCCGGACTTCTGTCATTCTCACCATGCTGAATTACCAGCTTTTCGACTGGGTGATTGAAAACCTTGTGAAGAATGCCGTAGATGCCATGGCGGGGCAGGGTTCAATAATCATTGATATACTGGATGAAGAGAAATTTGTATATGTTGATGTAGCCGATACCGGCAAAGGCATCCCCAAGAAAATGCAGCGCACCATCTTTAATCCCGGGTTTACCAGCAAACAGAGGGGATGGGGCCTGGGCCTTTCACTTGCACAGCGCATCATCCGTGAAAATCACGATGGGAAGATTTTTGTGAAATCTTCCATTCCCGGAAAGGGGACTACTTTCAGGATTATGTTACGGAAATAATGAGGGACGCGCTAACGGGGCGTTGCCAGTTGCCTGATGGTCCAGGCTTGGTTCGGCAAAGAGCTCAACTACCACCGCTCGACCACCGGGTACTTCTATGTGGGTGCGCGTCTGCTAAGACATGCTTCATACAACGTTTGCGTTGCCAGGTACCGCGGAGAGACTCAGAGACAAAAATTAAGTGCTGCCTGATGATCGTTATTAAGAATTATCCTCGGTGGTTGAGCGGAGTCGAAACCATCCGAGGCAACAGAAGTCAGAAATTAGTCCCTCAATGTTTTTAACAAAGCCCGACAAAAAATAACTTTTAAATATTAGTGTTCTCCAGGCATCAAAATTCTACATTTCTATATAGCTGTCTGTCAGGGTTATACGAAGAGTTACATAAGAGACATGGGGAATTCCCTGTTTTACTTCTTGCTGATGTTAACCGGCACAATCAGCTTGAAACTCAGGTTTCTGCCCATGTTATAGACACCGGCTCTGCCTGTAACATTATTGACTGCTGCATATTTCAGTCGGCTCAAATGACTCTGATAGGCCACATCGGTAAGATTATTGACGCTGATGTAGATGGAAAAGAGCGTTCCGGCTCCGGCCAAAACATCGGCACCCATGCCAAAATTTAACAGCGTATAACCGGGTGTGGCAGTTTCTGTGTTAAACGCAGCATAGAAGTGATTTTGCGCAAGGTTTACTTCAACTTCAAACTTTGTATAGGCATTGACCAGACTTTTCCCGAGTTTCTTTTTACTGGCCCTGAGTTCAGAAGTCAACCGTGGCGCCGGTGTATATGGCAGATACTTAGCTGAATCTGGCTGGTTTTTCTGCACAGATTGTACATAGGAGATGGTATTCTCAAAATGCAACCAGTCAAGAGGATGCGGATGAATATCAAGAGTAAATTCCCCGCCAAAAATCTGAGCATTACCCGTTGCATACCGGAAAGTGCTGTAACCATCTGTAATTGAATCCCCTCCGTTTACACCCTGCAGTTTGCTCAGAAAAATGTAATTGTTGATAAAATTGCTGAACAGATCTATTTCACCACTTATATGCATGGCATTAAATCCCACGGCGTAATCCAGCTGGAAGCTGTTTTCAGCTTTCAGGCCCGGATCGCCGATGATGTAATTGATGGAACCTTCATGGGTTCCGTTTGCCGATATTTCTGAAATATTAGGTGCACGGAAGCCCCGTGAAAAATTCAATTTAGTGTAAACCTTTTCCGAGAGTTGCAGGGTTGCACCGAAACTTCCGGAGATACCGGTAAAATTTGAAGAGAAGGCTGCGAACTGACGGATAGAGCTGGTGTCGGTGTTGCTGACTTCTTCACCCAATGAGTTCAGATAGAGGTCCTTGCCAGTAACATTTCTTGTATCGTAGCGCAACCCGGCGCTGAGGTCCAATTGACCGACCGTTTTTTTTGCAATGACAAAAAGGCCAAAGTCAAACAGGTTATAGTCGGGAATCAGAAATTCACTGCCTTTGTTAAGCGAATTCTGCAGCATTCCGTTAATTCCCGTGGAAATGCTGAGATTTTTTATTTCCGGAAAATTATATCTGAGATCATAATTGAGCGTATTCAGCAGGAAGTAAAGCCCGTAATCGTCTTTATTCAGAATGTCGCCATATTCCTGACGTCGGTTTTGCTGAAATCCGATAGATGATTTAAGGCTTCCATATTTCAAAATGAAAGTGCTGTTCAAAACCGCCTTGTAATGATGTATTTTCTGGTAAGGCGTTTCAGGAGTATATGATTTATCATCCTGGTCAGTTGCTATTTCAAATCCTTCTGTGGAGTCATTCAGTGCAACAGGTTTAATTAATTTCCCGGTCGCACTGTCGCGTTCTCCTTCTACAATTCCCGGCATCATGTTGTATGCGCTGAAATTCAGGTGGGTATATCCCCACGATTTATTCAGACCAACCATTCCATGTGCCGAATTTTCACGGAATCCGGAATTCAGGACAAAACCGTCGTATTTGTTTTGATAGGCATGTGCCATCCTGTTGCTGTAACGGAAATCCCACAAAAATCCTTTGAGGTTTCCTCCCAGGTTAGCTGAATATCCAAACAGGCCATTGTTGGTCTGAAAATTAGCAAGGATCCTGCCCTGTATGGTTCCTTCGGGAAGTGTCGGGGCAGAGAGCATATTGATTACACCTGCCATTGCATCGGAACCATAAGACAAGCTTGCAGGCCCCTTGAGAATCTCAACCTTATTCACGGAATATTCATCTATTTCAATTCCATGTTCATCACCCCATTGCTGACCTTCCTGGCGGATTCCATCGTTGATGGTGGCTACCCGGTTGTACCCGAGCCCTCTGATTACCGGTTTGGAGATGCCTGCACCGGTGGTGATCTGCGAAACCCCCGGTTGCCTGGCTATTGCATCGATGATGTTTGAAGCAGAGGTCTCCAGGAGCTGAAGCGGGGGAATGGTAGAGATGGGTGTCGGTGTCCGGTTGCTTTCAGCTGCTTTTGAAAGACCGGTTACTACAATTTCTTTCAACTCAGTTACCGATTCTGTAAGTTCAAAATCCCTTACCATGGTTGCGGCCAGGTCGATGTATTCTGCAACCAGGTTGTAACCGATAAAACTCACCTGAACCAGCACCTTTGTCTGTGGCAGGTTTTCTATTTTGTAGGTTCCGTTCGAATCCGTTACTGCTCCGGTTTTTAAATCGGGGATGTAAACCGTTGCCCCCGGAATTGGTTTCCGGGTTGTTTTATCAGTAATATTTCCGGTTAAGGTTGCTTTGCCAGGGGTTGAATTCCGGCCAGAAGCTGCTGAACAGGTAAAAAAAGAAATAAATAATAGAATTATGGTAATTGTAGGAAAAGTGGTTCTCATATTTAATAATTTCAATGGTTCTGATGTTATTTCTGGCCATGGGAATAGCGCATAGCAAATCCTGGTTAAAGGTCACGGTGATTAGTCGGCACGGAAACAGAATGAAAAAAGAAAGGATTGCTGTTGGACTATAAGGATACCGGAGGCGCCCTTGGAGAAGCAAACAGGAGTGAAGCTGAATGGCAGGGTTCGGCGGAGGGTATAAGAATGTCTGTGATTTCCTGCGAATGAACCTGTATGAAGGCGGATTCTTCGGGCAACACATTCACATATTCAAAACCGCAGATTTCACAATTTTCATGATGGGGATGTACAGGATTTATTCCTTCAGCCGGAAAATTATTGCAATGCCGCTGATCATCCTGATGGCAGTGCAGCGATTTAACCAGCAGCGGGTTCATCAGCAGCAGCACGAGAAAAAGTGCGATTACGATTTTATATTTTCCCGGGCAAACATCGGTTTAGTAAAAAGGTAAAGTAAATTCTGAATAGTTGAAATGTTATTTACTGCATTTATTGCACAATCCTTTGATAATGACCTCTGCCTCACTCGTTTGAAATCCGGTCGGCAAGCGGTAAGGCCCCGGATGTACTTCTTCAAGGCAGATCAGCTTTTTGCAGTTGTTGCAGAAAAAATGAGCATGATCAGGTTGATTTTTGCTGGTAAATTCAACGTGATTCATGGCATACTTTACCAGCTGCTTATCTACAACAATGCGGTGAATAATTCCGGCTTCTTCCAGGGTTTGCATGCTGCGGTAAAAAGTTGTGCGGTCGTAATGACTTCCCATCTTTTCGCTGATTTCAGCTTCAGCCAATGGGGCGTCCACCGATTGCAAAGCCTCTATAATGGCCAGCCGGGGCGATGTTTTCTTTAGCTGATGTTGTTGTAAAATATCAATTGCCTGCATAAAATTCCGGTTTCAGATGTATGAACGTTTCAAATGCAACATTGTTGCAAAGGTACGATTTTTTTATTGAATAAGAGTATTAGCCGATTAGCTGATTAGCTGATTTTGAGATTTGATTTTCAGTAATTTGGATTTTGGAAATTGGGAATTCCTGTTGCACGCGTCAGAAAATAAGACGCGCGCCAACAGGGGAAGTTCACCGAAGGTAAATCCGAAATCAGTTTGCAATCTGCTAATCATCTGACGAACAAATTCCTTTCTCTAAATCACTCTTTAATTTTAAACACATAGTCACATAGGTTAGATCATAGGCACATAGAAATTCGATTTCAGAATCATCATTGGTTCTATAGTAAGTATTCCACTTCTCCATCGCCCCGGGCCTGAGATGCGATCATCGCGTCTTTACTATCCATTTATTCAGGATGTTGTGGAGTCAATCATTCCAATCTTCCATTATTCCGAAATCCCTCGTTATTACTCCGTTCTAACGAGGCAGGCGAGATCTGCAACCGACCGAAGGGAGTTCTCCGAAGGTAATTTCAATCCGCAATCCGCATTTGAAATTTCCGGGAATAATGGATGGTGAAAAAATTGACAATCAACAATCGACTAATTCGCTAATCTGCTAATCAGCTAATTTGCTAATAACTCCAAAATCCACTACATACCGAAGGGAGCTCAGCGAGCTAATCCGCAATCCGCAATCCGCAATCCGAAATTACTACCTGACTTCACTACCATTCTTCATCACAGAAGTCGGAGCTACAAAACTGAGCCTTCCATCGTGGTCTTCGGCCATCAGGATCATGCCCTGGGAGTCGATGCCCTTCAGGTTGCGGGGTGCAAGATTTACCAGTATGGTTACCTGTTGTCCGACGATGTTTTCAGGCTCATAATACTCTGCAATGCCCGAAACGACGGTTCGTTTGTCGATGCCCGTATCGATGGTGAGTTTCAATAGCTTTTTGGTTTTGGCTACTTTCTCAGCAGCGATGATGGTGCCGATGCGGAGGTCAATTTTTCCGAAATCGTCAAATTCGACCACTGTTTTGGCGGGTGTGGATGTGGCATTTTCGGCTTCGTTGGCTTTTTTGGTATCCATGAGTTTCTTTACCTGTGCCTCGATGGCAACATCTTCGATGCGCTCAAACAGGAGTTCAGGTTCACCCAGCAGATGTCCATCGGCAAGCAAGGTGGCGCTTCCGGCTTTTTCCCATTTCGAGGAATCGAGGTTCAGCATTTTGTTGAGCTTTGCCGCACTGAAAGGCAGGAAAGGCTCACCAAGAATAGCGAGATTGGCGCAAATCTGCAGGCAGATATTCAGGTTGGTCTGAACCTGCTCCGGTTGAGTTTTAAAGGTTTTCCAGGGCTCGGTTTCAGTCAGGTATTTGTTTCCCAGCCTGGCCAGGTTCATCAGCTCATTCAGGGCTTCACGGAAACGGTAGAGTTCAATGCTCTGGGCAATTTTTTCAGGGAAACCGGCTATTTCAGCCAGTACCTGGCGGTCGTAATCATCCACAGGTCCGGTAGCCGGAACTTTGCCCTCAAAATACTTCTGGGTAAGCACCAGGGTACGGTTTACAAAATTGCCGAAAACAGCCAGCAACTCACTGTTGTTGCGGGCCTGAAAATCGCGCCATGTAAAGTCGTTGTCCTTGGTTTCCGGGGCATTGGCGGTCAATACATAACGCAGTACATCCTGTTTGCCCGGAAACTCTTCGAGGTATTCATGCAGCCACACCGCCCAGTTGCGTGAGGTGGAGATCTTGTCGTTCTCAAGGTTCAGGAACTCGTTGGCAGGTACGTTCTCCGGAAGGATATATGATCCCTCTGCTTTCAGCATTCCGGGAAATACAATGCAGTGGAACACAATATTGTCTTTGCCAATAAAATGTACCAGTTTAGAATCAGCCGATTTCCAGTAAGGCTCCCAGTCTTTGCCGGTTTGTTCTCCCCATTCGCGGGTGGCGGAGATATAGCCAATGGGTGCATCAAACCATACATACAATACCTTGCCTTCTGCTTCTTTCAGCGGAACCTTCACACCCCAGTCGAGGTCGCGGGTAACAGCCCGGGGCTGCAGCCCATGGTCGAGCCACGATTTGCACTGCCCGTAAACATTGGTTTTCCAGTCATCCTTGTGGCTTTCCAGTATCCATTCGCGCAACCAGGGTTCGTATTTATCGAGAGGCAGAAACCAGTGTCTGGTGTCGCGCATCACCGGAACACTGCCGCTGATGGCTGATTTGGGGTTGATGAGGTCGGTGGCATTCAATGAGGTACCGCAGTTCTCGCACTGGTCGCCATAGGCTTTTTCGAAGCCGCAATGCGGACAGGTGCCGGTTATGTAGCGGTCGGCCAGAAAGGTCTGGTGCTCCTCGTCGTAGTATTGCAGCGATGTTTTCTCAATAAACTCGCCTTTATCATAAAGCTTGGTGAAGAATTCGGAAGCCGTTTTGTGGTGGATGGGGTTGGATGTCCGGGAATAGATATCAAAGGAAACGCCAAAGTCTTCAAACGATTTCTTGATAATGCCATGGTATTTATCCACCACCTCCTGCGGGGTAATGCCTTCCCTGCGGGCCTTGATGGTAATGGGAACCCCATGCTCATCCGAACCCCCGATAAAAACAACATCTTCTCCTTTTGAGCGGAGATAGCGGACATAGATATCGGCAGGCACATAGACCCCGGCCAGGTGGCCAATGTGGATGGGCCCGTTGGCATAGGGAAGTGCGGAGGTTACAGTATAGCGTTTAAAGGTTTTGGCGATAGAATCTGACATTTGAAAGGATTTTGGAAACAAGGTGCAAAGGTAGTAATTTCGGATTTCGGATTTTTGATTTACCTTCGGTGAACTCCGCTTCGCTCCGGTTCGGATTTTGGATTGACCTGACAAGTCTTTCCGCCCGGGGCAGACAGGCTTTCGACCTTCTAGGTCTAATTGTTTATCCTTCTGTTTTGCAATTCCGGATTCCGTAGTTGGGGAATTCCAATTCCCAATTCCTGGTTTCCTATGACATCCTGAACCGGTGGTTGAGCGAAGTCGGGACCAATCGAAGAGTCAACCCTATTTCAAAAAGAACTGAATTTTCAGCCAGTTTTATCCGCCAAACTTAAGGCGGCCAGGCTTAACCTCAACCTCAACCTCAACCTCAACCTTTATCTTGATATCACCAGTTTTGAATATTGCAGAGGTTTATCATTCGAATAGAATCCCGCACAATAAACCCCGTTTTTAAGGCTGGAAATATCAATATTCGTTTCCGGGTTTTGAATTAAACCGTTTAACACCTGCTCCCCCTGCATATTCCGGATGCTGAATAGGATTCCATTATTGGGGATGGTGTTGAAATTAATCTGAATTCTGTCGGAAGCAGGATTAGGGAAAATACCGAATAAGCCACCGGAATCAAATGCCAAATCATTGTTCTCACCAACAACCATATTCCCGGTCGGATTGCGCTTATAGTATATTTCGTAATTATCATCACGATCTTCGGTCCAGACAACATGTACAACAGAACCGGATAACGACAGGTATGGATAAGTTGATTCAGCCGGGTCATCGGTGAGTCGCTTATCTGCAGACCAGCTCAATCCTCCATCCATCGAATTCCTGTAATAAATCTCCTGGTTCCAGTCCCTGTTATCAACCCAAACCATAAACAGGCCGGAGCCTGCGACAGCCAGATTTGGCGAGAGAGATTCTCCGGAATCATCGGTCATCCGGATTTCTGCACCCCATTCTGTTCCTCCGTTGGCCGATGCAATGTAATAAATCTCATTATACCCATTGCGATCATCCTGCCACACAATGGTAACATTCGAGTCTGAAACACCTATACAGGGATTTGTTGATAGCCCTCCATCATTCGTGAGTCTTTTGTCAGGTACCCAGCTTAACCCGTTATCCATTGAACTTTTATAATAGATTTCTCTATTACCATCCCTGCTATCAGACCAGGCAACATAAAGTGCCGGCCCTGAGGCACAAATTGACGGGCGGAAAGAATCTGAGGGATCGGTGGTGAGTGGAAAAACTTCCTCCCAGCTTATTCCGTTGTCGGAGGATCGGGCATATAATATTTCCCATGTTTTCGATAAATACTTTTCAGACCAGACAATGTATACAAAATTTCCTGAAAGAGCGATTGCAGGATGCCAGGCATTTCCGGGATTGTGAAAAATCCTCGTGTCATCTTCCCAGCTATTGCCACCATCGGTCGAGCGTTTGTAATATATTTCCCAATCCGAGTCGCGCAGATCGCTCCAGGCTACGTGAATAACTGATCCGGAAACCTCAATGGATGGCACATAGCACTCATTGGGATCGTCTGTAAGCCGTATATCATCTCCCCACGACAATCCGCTGTCAAGTGAACGTTTGTAATAAATATCACTGTTTCCGTTGCGCTCATCATACCAGACAACATGAACAGTATCTCCGGAACAAGCAATGGCATGCACTCCGGGAGAGTGGGCTGTTTCTGAAAAAGAAGGATCATAAGTAAGTCTGACATCATCTTCCCACTGAGCAAAGGAATATTGAGCTGCGAACAGGCATAGGCAAAATAAAGTTATCATTCTCATTATCATATCGGTTGAGTTTATAAATAACCTTCATTTTGACACAAATAATTTTGAATATTGCAAAGGATTGTCATTTGACGAGAAGCCAACACAATAGACCCCATTCTTAAGGCCGGAAACATCAATATTTATTTCCCCGTTTTGAATTAGCCTGCGCAACACCAGCTCCCCCTGCATATTCCGGATGCTGAATAATATTCCATTACTGGGGATGGTATTGAAATTAATCTGAATTCTTTCGGACGCAGGATTTGGGAAAATGCTGAATAAACCGCCGGAATCAATAACCAAATCATCGTTTTCACCAACAACCATATTCCCTGTCGGATTGCGCTTATAGTATATTTCGTAATTATCATCACGATCTTCGGTCCAGACAACATGCACAACAGAACCGGATATTGACAGGAATGCATAAACTGATTCAGCCGGGTCATCGGTGAGTCGCTTGTCTGCTGACCAGCTCAATCCCCCATCAGACGAATTCCTGTAATAAATTTCATGATTCCAGTCTCTGTTATCAACCCATACCAAAAAAAGGCCGGGGCCTGATACAGCCAGATTTGGCGAGAGAGATTCTACGAAATCATCGGTCAACTGAATTTCAGATCCCCATTCTATTCCTCCGTTGGTTGATGCAATGTAATAAATCTCATTATAACCGTTAGAATCATCTTGCCACACAATGGTAACATTCGATTCTGAAACACCTATACAGGGTTTTGTGGATAGCCCTCCATTATTAGTTAATCTTTTGTCAGGCACCCAGGTTAACCCGTTATCCATTGATCGTTTGTAATAGATTTCTCTGTTGTCATCTCTGTTATCAGTCCAGGCAACATGAAGTGCCTGCCCGGTGGCACAAATTGATGGATGAAAGGAATCTGAGGGATCGGAGGTGAGCGGAAAAGCTTCTTCCCAGCTTAATCCATTGTCAGAGGATCGGGCATACATTATTTCCCATGTGCTCGTTAAATAGTGTTCATACCAGACAAGGTGTACGAAATCGCCTGAAAGGGCGATTGCTGGATGAAAGGCATTCCCGGGATTGTTTAAAATCCTCTTATCTTGTTCCCAGTTGCTACCACCATCGGTCGAACGTTTATAATATAATTCCAGGTCCGAGTCACGTGTATCGATCCATGCTATGTGAACAAATGATCCGTAGACTGCTATGGATGGCAAATCGGATAAAGCGGGATCCTCTGTTATCCGCATATCATCTCCCCACGTTAATCCACCGTCAATTGAGCGTTTGTAATAGACTTCAAAATTGCCGTCGCGATCGTCAGCCCAAACAACATGAACTGTATCGCCGGAAGAAGCAATGGCATGTGCTCCGGGAGAAAAAGCGGTTTCTGAAACAGAAGGATCATTGGTAAGTCTTACATCATCTTCCCATTGAGCAAAGGAATATTGAGCTGCGAACAGACCCAGGACTATTAAAGTTATCTTTTTCATATTGGATGAGTTATTAATAATGTATATTGAATTATAACTTTCTACAATGAGCCAAAAGGTAAAGGTTTAGGTTCAGGTTGAGAATCTACTAAGTCAGGTTCTGCAACTTCACATTTAGTAACAATCTCAATCTATACCTCAACCCTGTCTGACTGGCTAAATAATCTTACAAAGGATATCAATTTGTCAGGTGCACAGGCTCAACCTCAACCTTAACCTGACTTAGATGGTAGTTTTCCCGTAACTCACCGGTACCAAAATAACCACCCGGGTGCCCGGGTTCAGGCTTTCAGGTGATGTTTCAGAAATGGTTACCGAAGTTGGAATATTCATTCTTTTGCCTATAATCTCAAGCCTTTTCGTTGTCATAGCCATACCCATGTGTAAATGGTTTTCGCCACGCGATGAATAAGCTCCGGCTTGTTTTGTCCCGACACCATTGTCCTCGATGGAGATCTTTAAGGCTTTCGGGGTTTGCATAGCAAATGAAATCCTGATCATTCCCCTGCCCTTTAGCGTTGAAATTCCATGCCAGATGGCATTTTCCACAAATGGTTGTATGATCATGGAGGGGATCATGGCTTCATCTTCTTCAACATCCTTATCAAATTCAATGGAGTAATCAAATTTGTCTTCCATCCTTAATTTCTCAAGGTCCATGTAGTTTTTCAGCCGGTCGGTTTCCTCTTCAAGGTTGATCAAAGCAGAGTTAATGGCATTGAGATTCTGCCTGATCAGGCGGGCAAACTGTGAAAGATACAATCCGGCTTCTGAGGGCTTGTTCTGAAGCAGGTAATTTTGAATAGACCCAAGCGCGTTGAAAATAAAGTGCGGGTTCATCATCGATTGAAGCGCTTTTTGTTCCAGGGTTGCCATTTGGTGGTCGAATTCACTGCGCTTCAATTGGAGGTTTTTTCTCCTTATAATATACAGAAACAGCAATCCAATCGCCAGAACCGACAACGCTGCATAAAAAAGAGGATGTTGCCAGATGGTTGCCCGAATGGTGAAGGGGTATTTGATTGGCTCGCTCCACAATGTATCTGATTTTCCTGCCCTTACCATAAATACATATTTGCCCGGCGATAAGTTGCCATAAGCGACACTTCTTGTTGGTCCGCTGGTCCATTCCTCATCATACCCTTCGAGCTTATAGGAGAATACCACCGGGTTGTGAGAGTAATTTATGCTGCCGAAGCTGAAATTGATCCTGCTCTTTCCTTTGAATTCCAATTCAGGGCCATAAAGGTCAGATTCCTGATCGTTGATCATGACAGATTGAAAATAGGGGAGTGGACGGGTTCTGATTTTGTCGATACCATCGGTTGGTAGAATCGTGAGCCCATCTCCTGAAGCTACGTAAAGCGTATCGTTGTATGCCAGAATATCCCGGATATCGGTAAAGTTAAGGTCAATCAGACATAGCCTGACAGATTTATTGTCACGTATTTCCTGCGGGTTTTCGCATAAGAAAATATTTCTGAATGTTGATAAATACAACTTCCGGTTGAAATACTGAATCCGTTGAATGGGTGTATTCAAAGAGATATCGAATGATGAGGTAAGGTTCACCATTCTGTTCTGATTAATCATATACAGGCTGTCAGCTGTTGAAAGAAACAATTCTGCAGAAGAATCAAGATTTAAGTGTGTTTTATATCTTATGCGCGGCAGTGTATTTAACAGCTTTATGGGAACCTGTTTATCATTCTGTATATTAAAATTCCCATTTACTTTTAAAACGGCCAGGTCATTGTTCCGATCATAAAAGACATTCACGGCAAATCCTATCGGTTTTCTGCCGGTTTCCCTGAAATCATTCAGGCTGCTGAACGTGGTAAGTTCCTTTTTGTAATATTCATTCAGGCATATTTCACTTCGGGTTTTATCAACAGACAGATGACCATCCGCAGGCAATCTGAACAATTTGTTATAGGCAATTTTTTTACTTACCGGATTTGTTGTTATGCCTGTCATAACATACCAGTCGTAAAAGTATTCACCAAAAATGACGGTATTGTTTACCAATCCATGTATATTCTTGAAAACGCGATCCGGCTGATTGATATCATAATGGTAGAATTTGTCGTTTTTCAACAGGTAGATATGCTGGCCGCCCAGGGACCACAAACTACCATCAGGGCCGGGACTTAGTACATCTATTCCTTCATTTCGAAAATTGGTGTTATCGTAGTGCTTAAAGTCGAGGATATAGGGCGAAATTTTATAGGCTCCGTTCTTTGCATCAATCCAGATGTTGCCCTCGTGATCCGTTTGAATACACTGGATTTCTTTCGGATCAAAATGATAGATGACCTTTTTGTTTTTCAGACAGTATAATCCTTTTGTATAGGAACTGATCCATAGGATATCATCGGGCCCCTCCCGGATAATACCATCGTTGTCGAGTGCATCTTCCTTAAATATGGTAGTATCAACCGGGTTCCCATTTATGTATTTGACCAGCAACGAAGAATGCGTCGCCGGCTCTGCAATTACTTCAAACATTGTGGTATCACCCAGCGGGTATATATTGTGGTACCTCCAATAGGATGCTATCGGTTTTGGCTCTTTTGCCAAATCGTTGGTTTTATAAACACCTGCATAAGTATAGATAAGGAATTCGTCTGAAGGCAGCCTGGTCAGATGCTGAATATTCATGCCATCGCCGGATATCGGGCTTTCTTCCTGCGGGATACTGGGCAATTGATATTTTGTAACCTTGTTATTTTTGTCCAGAACAATGATTCTTCTCGCATGAAAAGAATAGAAATACAGATTACCGTATTTATCCTGAACAAAATAAAAAGTTCCTCTGAGCTCTTTCAGGAACGGCGTATTTTTTTCATTGTATATTTTACCGCGGTAGAAATAATCGCGTCTGCCATTGAGGCAAAAAAGCCATACACGGCCCATTTTGTCCGTTTTAACCAGAACAACCTCGTTGTGGCTCAATCCATCCTTCATGCCATAATTGGTAAAGGTTGTTCCATCGTAACGAACCAACCCGCCTTCCGTTGAAAACCAGAGGAAATGATCGTTGTCCGGTGCGATCCAGTTGATGGTGTTCGAGGGCAACCCGTCGGCAGTGGAGTAATGCCTGATAAAGGGATTTTGTGCCGGAAGATTAGTTCCAGCGAATAGAAATATACTAAGATAAGCAAACAGCGCTGTTTTCAAATTATTCTATTGATTTAGCAAATTGCTTCACCGCCTCCCTGAATTCGATCAGTTTTCTCCTGGAAATGCTCAACCTTGTCCCATCTGTAAGTTCTGCAAAGTTTCCCTCATAACTGGAATATGCTTTCAGGAAATTCATATTGATGATGGTGGATTTGTGTATTCTGAAAAACACCGAATTTTCGAGAATCTTTTCAAATTCGCACATGGAGCGGGTTGCCACGATTTTATCAAGGCCCGATAAATGAAGAATGGTATAGTTGCTGTCGGCTTGCAGGTACATCAGATCGGCAACCTTCACCATTCTGAATCCAAACTGTTCGGCAATGGTTATTTTTTCAATCTTTCGGTTTTCGGAATGCACCTGATCCTGCAGATTATTCAGGGATTCGTGGTAAACCGATTTGATTTCGGCTTTGGCCTTTCTTAATTCATGGTATTGAATGGCTTTGGAAACGGCCTCCCGGAGTTCATTTGAATCAACGGGCTTAAGCAGATAATCGATGGCATTGGCTCTTAATGCAAGCAGCGCGTACTCTTCGTAAGCAGTTACGAAAATAATCCCGTAATCATCTTTGGGAATTGACTTTAGAAAAGCGAAACCATCTTCACCCGGCATGGAAATATCGAGAAAAATAAAATCGACTTTTTCCTTCTTTAACAAGTCTCTTCCTTCAGCAGCCGAAGCAGCAGTGCCGCATAGCTCAATTTCAGTGCAAAGCTCATTCAGCATAATCCCCAATGCCTCACGAACATTTCGCTCATCATCAACAATGATCGCGCGGTACTTTTTCATCTTTCTATTGGTTGGCAGTTCAGATGGAATATTTCGGGAAATATGCAACCGGGACCATTTAATATAATCAAAATCAGGCTGATAAAGATTCGTATTCTTGTTGATTGTGTATATCGGTGTGGTTATCTATTGAAAGGTATTTATAGCCTTGCGAGCAGGAGAGTCCTTAAAGTTACGACAGGTTTTGAGTTTTCCTGATGAGAATTTGAAATTATTTCAAAAAAGGTCAGATGTTCCAAATATTTGGCTTTCAATGCAGAATCCTGACTATTTACTCTTTCGGACTAAGCGAGAATGAGGCTTTAACCCAGTTGTGGTAAGCCACCCCGGACCGCGTTTGCGGATCACCGTCAGAAGTGTACCCAAGTACCAACAGATTGTCTTTGTACATCATGGGGTTCAGACGGGTCAATGGAGCCCAGAGCAGTGTTTCGTCACAGAAAAACCTGACAAAGCCGGCCGGAGTTACTTCAAATCTCAAAATAAACCAGTTATCGCTGTAATTATCGGCCGGAAGGTAGCCCGATGATGCGACCGTTCCGTTTTCAGAAATAAAGTCCATGATAAACCAGGTGTGGTTTCGCATTTTGGCCGGAAACCAGGTGGCAGTTGCACCGGCATAAATGATCCGCATCGAAATGCCAGTGCGCAATTCACCGGTTACCGGATTACATTCAGATGGCTTTGTAACAGCAATGCCCGGGCAAACACATGTTCCTGCAGGGTTTAAAATTTTGAGCATCACCTCCGATTCAACCACATAGCCATAGTCCCTCCCAATCAGTGTATTGGATACCGCATAATTTTTAACCGGAGAAGGTCCGTTGTTATCGAAAAGGCCATTTCGTCCATAGGCCTGGTCTTTCCATTCCGGTGACGGATTTCCATATACCCGCCAGTGCTCCAGAAGTGCCAATGGTGAATCAAAATTATCTACCCAAATATAACACAACCCCTTGCCTTCATCTGATTTTGTATCTGCATTGGCTGGATTTTGCTGAGTAGTTAACAAATCTTCACCTGC
Source organism: Bacteroidales bacterium (assembly GCA_016709025.1). Lineage (GTDB taxonomy): Bacteria > Bacteroidota > Bacteroidia > Bacteroidales > Lentimicrobiaceae > Lentimicrobium. The sequence continues at coordinate 70,750 of JADJEQ010000016.1, forward strand.
ATATTTCTCACAACTAATAAAAGTAAAACTGAGTGTAAAGGCTAAAAGGACTAACTTTATTGTTTTCATGGCTTTGCATTTTAAGGTTTTTATCCATTTAATCGCACTCACTCATAGACCGGGATATCTTATATGCTGTCTCTCGTCTTTTTGTATGCATTTGTATCCCTTACACTCAGTTTACATTTCCTTATCGGACCTTTGACAACTTTATCATTTTACGATCATTCCCCTGGGTAGCAACAGCAACATACATTCCTGTTTTCAAATCTTCGCCCACAGTAATAATTTCGTCGGGTGATAAAGAATTATATTCCCGGATCAGCCTGCCTGATAAATCACAGATCCGGATTTGCACCAATTCCCTGCTATTTGTTAACAGCCTGAAATTGAAAGCAGCATTGGATGGGTTTGGATAGACCATAACTTCAAACCCGGCATTCACCAACATGCTTTTTGTTCCACCGGTGAAGCTTACGGTATAATCTTCCACTTCACCCCTGGCGAAAGCCTCACAGGATGATGGAGCACTGCCATTCTTCATGGATATTCTCATCCTTGTCTGTCCATTGGCAGAACCAGGGATGCTGATTGTTCCGGTAACGACCGACTTCTTTTTGTTTGCTGAAAAGACATTTTCACCGGCATCGAGAAAATCACCATCGCCATTGAAATCGATCCATATTTTCCAGTATTCGAACTGGGAGCCACCGGAATAACCAGGTGTTAGTGTTACCGTGTTTGAAGACCCCGGCAATAGTTGAATTGTCATGTTGGTAAAATCTGAATAGCAGGATGCGCCGCTCTGATTTACGAAGGACGAGATATTTACGTTCCCGATCCATTCACTGGCATTGCTGTTGCCCTGTGATGCGCAGTAGGTTATACCCATGGCTTCGGTAACGGTGATATAATCAGGCCGTGATAAAGTTGTTGAACCTGCGGCATTGGTTGCCAGAAGAGATACGTTGTAAGTTCCTGCAGCATTGTATGTTACAACCGGGTTCTGAGAAGTACTGGTTGCAGGCGTACCTCCCTCAAATGTCCATAACCAGGATTCAGGACTATTGGTTGACTGGTCGGTAAATTGAACACTTTCCCCAATAAGAATTTCAGTTGGACTTCCTGTAAAACTGACAACCGGGGGCTGCAGCACAAAAGGACTGATGAATAGGGTATAGTCCTCAACTTCGCCATAGGTAAACTGCTCGCAGGCAGTCGGAGCGGCATTGTATTTCATGGAAACACGCATTCCGGTCTCGCCGGTTATTCCTGCCGGAATGGTAATATTTCCATAAACAGTGGTTTTGTTGCGTTGGCAGCAAATACCTGCTCTCCTGCATCGGTAAAGTCTCCATCTTGATTATAATCTATCCATACCCGCCAGTATTCAGCCCTTGTTTTGTTTTTAAAATCCAGGGGTAAGCGTCAGGTCGTAAGTGAGTCCGCTTTCAACCTCAATAGCCGGAGACCTGAAATCACCATAACCACCGTTCGCACCTGAGGTCTTTGAAAATGTTCCCAGGCTGACTTTATTGATCCATTCGCTTGAGGTGTTATTCCCAAGGGAAGTACAATAGGTTATACCAATCAGGTTGCAATCCAATGCATAATTCAGCACTTCATCTTCTCCGGCCCGGATGCCGGCAATGGTGGGTCGTACTTCAAAATCCGGGATAATACCAACACGCTGGGTAGGTGTATAGTCTGGGTAATAGGTCCCTAATCCTGTGAAAATGGTATAAATATTTGAAGTCAGATAAGAAGTTGAAACATTCCCGTCGGCACCGGCGGTTTGGCTGCCGATTTTTATTGCTCCCGGAAATTGTTCCAGGCCCATGCAGGTATATTCTGACTGGCTTATTGTTCTTTCGTCGAATAGCAGGATAACTTTTCCTCTGTAAGGGGTTGAAGTACCTGAGCCTATGGTAACCGGCATCCAGGTTAAACGACCGGGATATTCAGCATCTGGTACCGTAAATTTAGCGATATGGATTGGGGATGAATATAAGTAATTTACAATATACCACAGAGTTCCCTTTGGATAGTTGCGTATATCGAAGATGATCGCATCGGTGTTCCATAAGTCAGCAAACATGCCGGCAACCTGCGTTGTTTCAAGCCTGCCCATATCCACAATTCCGAAAGTGCATATTCCATTGACAATGGTTTCTCTCCATACCGGGGTATTATCAATTACCAGGTTACCTGCATTTTCCAGGTTTCTGTTAAGCGTTGTTGTGTGCGTACCTGAAGAATTTTCTACAGTTATTTCAAAATCCCCGCTGTCTCCAAACATAATCATTACATTCAGGTTCCTTTCAATACCATCGTGATTTGATCCATGCGCATGTTTTCTCAGGCTGTCGCGTAATGTATAAATGTTAACTCCATCGATCTCTTTGATGACATCCCCAACAGCTACATTCGTAACGCCTTGCAGCACTTTGGTTATCACCATTTCATTTTCAATATATCTTACAAGGAAAGGGGGATATGCCAATCCCCTGAAATTATTGTAAACAGGACTATAATAGCCTGCATGCCCATCGTTTATTCTGGTTCTGAACTCACTGAAAGCCAGGTTAAAAGTCAGTGCATCTGTTGAAGAAGCAATTTTTGGGATAAACTCTACCAGGGTCGTATCCCAGTTTTGATCCATTATCTTTTTATACGGAAAGAAATAGTGAACCTGGTTCCAATAACGGAACATCGTCAGCATTCTCTTTTCTTCACCGGGGAAATCTTCTCCGGTATAATATAAACTATCAGTATTAAACACAGGAGCTGGCGCGGCAGTAACATAAACATTACTTTGTGGCCTGAACCTGCTGGTAATTGTATTCAGATTTGCTCTTACTGCATCCGAAAGAAACGGACTCTGTATCCAACTCAGGTCATTGTTGTTGTTCAGGCTATCCGGAACGACAGGGAGTGTTACATTGCTTGTTCCCATTGTTCCGGCATTGTTTAGCATGTTTAAAAGAACTTCGTTAAATTCTGTGTTTGTCGCAGCGGTTTTGGCTGCGGTAACAGTATTCAACAATTCATTATCCCAGTTAACAAGTCCTGCGGCTATCCGGGTATGATAATACTTCGCATGTCCCCATACTTTGCACAGGTAAAACAATCGCTCATGGTAAACGCTATCCGGTACAACCTGCGAATTAACCTGAAAAGCAGCTACAACCAATAGCAGAGAAAGGATCTGTTTTTTAATGATTGATGTTTTCATAATGACTTGTTTTAAAATGAGAATACCTATTAAAATATAGATGGTAACGTGTAAAATTATACCCATAAGTCTGGCAAAACCAGCCCATTGATTGAACGGTAATATTGATTGACTAAAAGGCTTTTGGAGGATGATAAATGGTAGAATAATCCAGTCAGATTGTTGGTTATTAAAAGGTGATATCAGCCGAACCAGGTTTCACGGGGTGATCATGTAAGATAAATGATAGTCTTATCCGGGAAATGAAGATAATGGTGGAGGAAACTGAATCCACACATAACGAAAGAGGCTGCCATATCGGGCAGCCTCTTTGTAAACTGTTGTTTCAATACTTTATCACTTTTCTGATCAATATTTCCTTTTCTGTTGTAATCTTTATAAAATAAGTTCCATCTATATTATCCGGGAAATTGATTTCACCTTTGTTTGAATACTTATCAAAAATTGCAATCCTTCTGCCAAAAATATCGATGATCTCAAAATGAATCGTCTGTGTGTCAATTGTTGCCGGTAATTCGTAATATAGTTTTCCGCTGAAAGGATTTGGGTACAGCAACACTTCTCCGATCTGAACACCTTCATTTTGGCTTACCAGTGAGCAATCCAGGGCATATTCAAGTACCTCGTCGATACCTGCTCTGATTCCTGAAATAGTGGGTTGAACTTCGATATCCGGAATAATGCCAACACGTTGTGTTTGTGAATAGTCAGGATAGAAAGTTCCTAAACCGGTTAAGTACGTTCTTATTTTCCCCGGTAAATATACAACGGTGACGTTACCATCAGCAGCCGCAGTGGTACTTCCGATTTTAATGGCTCCCGGAAATTGCTCCAATCCCATACAGGTATATTCAGCCTGACTCAGTGTTCTTTCATCAAACAGAATAATTATTTTCCCGCTGTAAGGAGTCGGAGTTCCTGATCCTATATACTCGTAAAGCCAGGTTAGCCTGCCGGGATAGGTAATATCCGGCGAGGTGAAATTTGCAATATGGATTTGATATGGATATATATAATTCACAATATCCCATAGTGTTCCCTGCGGATAATTCCTGATATCAAAAATTATTGCATCTGTTTCCCACAATCCGGTAAACATATCACCTACCTGGGCACTTGTAAGCTGGCCCATATCTACAATCCCGAAATGGCAGGTCCCGTCAATCAGCGTATCGCGCCATGCCGGTGTTGTATTCGTGTTCAGCAGGGTGTAATTGGAAGAATTCCTGTTAAATGATGTGTTTTTGATATTGGTTCCATCATCTAACTTTATTTGTGATGTACCTGAACTTCCCCAACTGATGATTGAATTCAACTCACTTTCAATATATACATCGTTGGAACCATGAGCATATCTACGTAAACTGTCTCTCAGGATGTAAATATCCTCCCCATCGATTTCTTTTATAACATCGCCAACCGCTATATCAGGGTTCCCGGGTAGTACCCTTGTAATGATCATTTCATTCTCAATATATCTCACCTGGAATGGAGGATACCAATTTCCAACCCAGAACTGGTATGTTGGGCTATAGAAGTAGCTATGTGAGTCATTAATCCGGGTGGTGAATTCTTTGAAATTTAAGCTAAATGTGAGTGCATCGGTTGACTCAACAATTTTCGGGATAAATTCAACCAATGTGGTATCCCAGTTTTGGTCCATGATATTTTTATAAGGATAGAAATAATTGATAATATTCCAATAACGGAACAAGGCCAGCAGCCTCTTTGCTTCTGTTGGGAAATTCGATTCAAGATAATATAACTGATCATAGTCAAAAACCGGTTGTGAACCCGAACCGCCTACATAAATATTGGGCTGCGGTCTGAACCTGCTTCTGATGGTATCCAGCAATGTACGTACTGTATCCGAAAAAATATCATTTTGAATCCACGACAGATCGGTATTATTGTTCAGGCTGTCAGGCACTGTTGGCAAGGTTACTGTGCTGCTTCCCATGGTTCCTGCATTATTCAATATACTTCGCAGGGAATCGTTAAAACCGGCACCGGTGGGCGAAAATTTAGCTCCATGTATGGCTTTGAATAACTCATCATCCCAGTTGATATTTCCGTTGGCAATTTCGGTATGATAATACTTCGCATGGCCCCAGGCTTTGCATAAATAGAATAATCTTTCATAATATACACTGTCGGGTAATGGGAGATAACGTTTATAATACACTTCAATATTTCCGCCTTCAGTGTCGTTCCAAACCACATTTATTGAGGAGCTATTAGTGCATACTGAAGCGCCTATAGATATGCCATTGCTGTTAGTAAGGCGCATTTCAGATCCCAGCCAGTTAATTCCGCCGTCCGAAGAGGTTTGATAATATATTTCCCATTGGCCATCACGCATCTCTTCCCAAACTACATTTACATCAGATCCGTTAACAGCACAATTGGGATATTTGGATGCGGCCGTGTTATTGGAGAGTCTTATCTGCTCTGTCCAGGTAACGCCCTCATCTGCCGAACTCTTGTAAAATATCTCATAATCGCCCGGATTCACATCCTCCATCCAGACAACATGCACAACTGAACCAGAAACAGCAACAGAAGGGTCCCATGAAGAAAGGGAATTGTTTGTGATCCTTGTATCCGCTCCCCAGTTTACGCCTCCATCAACCGAACGCTTGTAGTAAATCTCTCCGTGTACGTCGCGATCATCTTCCCAAACAACATGAACGTTCATACCCGATGAAGCTACTGCAGGAAAGCCGGAATAGGCAACGTTATAGGTTAGCCTTGTATCCGGGTCCCAGGTTGAGCCACCATCTGCCGATCGTTTATAATATATTTCATAGTCTCCGTTGTGATCGCGGAAATCAGTCCAGACAACATGCACACCGGAGGCTGAGACAGCCATGGAAGGGAACTCTGACCAATCTACTGCATTTGTCAGCCGCGTATCAGCACTCCATGTTGTGCCACTATCCAATGAACGCTTATAATACATTTCACCATCCCCGTCCCTGTTGTCTTGCCATACAATATGCACCACATTGCCGGATACTGCGATAGAAACATCCCTCATTTCGGATGGGTTATTTGTCAGCCGGGTATCAGGTTCCCAGGTAGTGCCTCCGTCCGTTGATCGTTTATAGTATAATTCGTTGTTACCGTCGCGGTTATCTTTCCAGGCAACATGCAGGGTATCCCCGTTGCTCGCTATACACCATGCATTGTTCGATGAGGTCACTGAACTGCCGGTGTTGTTGGTTAGTCTGACATCAGGCCCCCATTGGGCCAGGGCTAAATTCGCCAAAAACAGAGTTGCAACGAATAAAAAAATTGTTTTCATAGCAAGGCAGATTTGGAATTAAATAATTGGAAACTCAGTAAAAATAAGAGAGTTATGAAGCAGAAACAAGGCCAATGTACAAGCGGTAAATTCTATTGAATGAAAGGCGGATAAAGCGGGATTAACGGTAATTTCCAGCTCTGGCCATATAAGAGCGACTTAAAAAAGAATGTGAATTGCAACAATTTCCAAATCGGGTTTTAACCATGTAGAGCAATTTTTAGTCTGTTTTTTATTTTGTAATTCTGTAGCGATTACCTGATAATCAGTCCAATATAATTTCGGGAAGGAATCATGAAGAGCTGTGAATATACCCGCAATCAGCAATAATGGTGATAGGTAATCCCGTAAGGGTGAAAGGTTGAATAATAAAAAACGGATTACCTCCGGGCAGCCAGAGGTATTATATTTCTATTCAAAAAAGTGTTTAACCCATTCGATCCCATAATAAAACAGGTTTATTCATATAATCCAAGTTATAATAAAACCCTACAGGTGTTGAGAAGCCGGATTGAAGATGTGGAAGGATGCCCTGGAATTATTTTTATGGGCTTTAAAGGTGAAAGGTACAACAGATTATGAAAAAATGCACACATTGAATAAAATATATCTTACCAAAATGGGTAGCTATATTTTTCGATAATATGATTTGCCGAAAAAAAGAGCGCGACCCGGGAGATTCTAATACGAATCCCGGAATAAAGGGAGCCAATCTGAAAGAAAAATGCGCATCCGGAATGAGGATGCGCATTTTTCTTAATAATGAAGACTCTTTATTTATTACTTTAAGCCCACCTCCAGTTCGTTTAGCAGGTAAACTTTTTACTTCAATAATTCTCCTGCTTTTGTTCAAAGTAAGCTTGTGGATGTTCGCAGGCCGGGCAGTTTTTCAGGGCTTTTTTGCCTTTGTAATGGTATCCGCAATGGCGGCAAACCCAGATAATCTCTTCGTCTTTTTCAAACACCTGGTTATTGTTCAGGTTTTCGAGTAATTTTTTGTACCGTTTATCATGTTCCAATTCTATGCTGGCAATCAATTTAAAAACACTGGCTATCCTTTTAAAACCTTCTTCTTCCGCTACTCTGGCAAATTCCGGGTAAAGCATGGTCCATTCTTCGTTTTCGCCTTCTGCAGCAGCTTCAAGATTTTCTGCCGTGGTGCCGATTTTTCCTGCAGGATAAGAGGCGGTGATTTCAACCATGCCCCCCTCAAGAAATTTGAAAAATGTCTTCGAGTGAGAGTCTTCCTGGTTGGCGGTCTCTTCGAAGAAGGCGGCAATCTGCTCATAGCCGTCGGCTTTGGCCTGCTTCGCAAAAATACGGTAGCGCCTGGCTGCCTGTGATTCTCCTGCAAAAGCCTTCAGCAGGTTCTTTTCGGTTTGGGTTCCTTTGATGGTTTTTTCCATGGTATGTTGATTTAATAGTTCAATGAATAAGTTGGCAGTTGGCAGAATGCAGTTGGCAAAAAGTTCAGACAGCCAAAAAGTTTAATGGTTCAAGAGTTCAAAGGTTCAAAGGTTCAAAAGGTTCAAAGGTTCAAAAGTTTCAAAGGTTCAAGAGTTCAGTTGGCAAATAGCAGTTGGCAGTTGGCAAAGAAAGTGAGTAGTGAGTAGATGTTTTTCAAAATTCAAATGCTCAAGAGTTCAAGAGTTTCAGGTTTCAAGTTTCAAAGGCTACAGGGTGCAGGATTCAAAAGTCAAGCATTCCATCTCCCCATGCCCCATGCCCCGTGCCCTGTTGCAAGAAGGGGGGAAAGGGACGAGGACGACCAAATGCTCCATGCCCCCAGGCCCTGTCCTGGCCCTGTGCCTTCATGCTATCCTCAATCCATTCTTTACGTTTCTTTCAGTCTGAAGCAATGTAACTTCGCCATTATCAGCAATAGCACCTAACACCAGACATTCACTCTCAAACGGACCAATCCGCTTGGGTGGGAAATTGACTACTGCAACGATCTGTTTCCCGGTCAACTGGTCTTTGGTATACAAATCAGTGATCTGTGCCGACGATTGCTTCATTCCGTATTCACCAAAATCAATGGTCAGCTTCCAGGCCGGCTTTCTTGCTTCGGGGAAGTCTTCAGCTTTAAGAATGGTACCGGTTCTGATCTCAACTTTCTCAAAATCATTCCAGTTGATCATCTCTTTGTTTTTAGCAAAAGTACACAAGCGGGTTAAAACATTGACAATGAATTGACTTAGAATGATTCTAAATTGAACCTGTAAATTATAGAATGAATGAACTCAAATGAAGTTTGATGGCGCAGAAAAGCATGGATACATGGGAAATTGTATCTTTGATAAATTAAATTCAAAGAATGATCACTCCAGAGTTTCTGAAGCCCGGCGACAAGATTGGGATTGTAGCCACCGCCCGGAAAGTAACGCCTGCAGATATAGAACCCGCTGTAAAAACCATGGAATCATGGGGGTTATCAGTTATCTGTGGTGCGCATCTTTATGCTGAGGAAAATCAATTTGCCGGCAGCGATGAAATCCGTACCGGTGATCTTCAGCAAATGCTCGATAATTCTGAGATTAAGGCGATTATATGTGCCCGCGGGGGCTACGGAACGGTCAGGATTATTGACAAACTCGATTTCACAGAATTCGTGAAGCGTCCCAAATGGATTGTCGGTTACAGCGATATTACGGTCCTGCATTCGCACATTCACCGTCACTTTGGTGTTGAAACCCTGCATGCCACCATGCCCCTGAACTTTCCGGCTGTTGGCAGCACTTCTACAGCCGTGGAAGCACTGAGGAAGGCTCTTTTTGGTGAAACGCCTGATTACCAGTTTAACCCTGGCCCACTTTCAAGAAATGGCCATGAAAGGGGATTTGTTGTCGGTGGAAACCTCTCCATCCTGTGCAGTCTTAGTGGCACTGCTTCTGAACTTGAAACCGAGGGGAAAATTCTGTTCCTGGAAGACCTTGATGAATACCTTTACCATATTGATCGCATGATGATGAACCTGAAGCGGGGCGGAAAACTCGACCGCCTTGCCGGCCTTGTGGTTGGTGGGTTGTCGCAGATGCGTGACAACACCATCCCTTTCGGCAAAACAGCCGAAGAAATCATTGCAGATTCGGTGAAAGAGTTTAAATACCCGGTATTGTTCGGTTTCCCGGCAGGGCATCAGGACGAAAACCTGCCTTTATTCCTGGGCAGAGAGGCGGTTTTGGATGTGAACCCCGGGTCAGGCAGCCTGAGTTTTATGCAACCCAACGCCGTTACAACCAATCAGAAACTCAAGACAATGCTTAAACCGCTCGCTTTTATCCTTGGCTTTTTCGGATTGCTATATTTACTCTATTCACTATTGCTAAGAAATACCTGATTCTGATGGATTTATAATATTTATCTTTCAATTGTTCAAATGAAATGCTCTGACTTTATGCTTTAAGCTTTATACTTTGAGCTTTTACTTTGACACTCCGAATACATTGTCGACCCAATCCACAAACCGCACGCCCAGAGGGCAGGAACACAATTCGCCAAATTTAATATACTGATAAACAATATTTGCAAATTTGCGAATTGGTGTTTTGGTGTCCGATCTTCTTTTTTGACTTTTCGGAGCAGGCTTATACTTTGAGCTTTTAGCTTTATACTTTAGACTTTTTACTTTAAACTTTAAAAAAATGGCCGAACACAACGAATTGGGCGCCCTTGGCGAGGAAATAGCCCTTAAATATTTACGTGAGAAAGGATTTACCATCCGCGAAACCAACTGGCGTTTCGGTAAGGATGAAATTGACATCATTGCCGAAAAGGATAAATTTCTGGTTATAGTGGAAGTTAAAACCCGTCGTTCCTCTGTGTTCGGAGAGCCGGAAATTTTCGTCAATGCGGCAAAGCAGCGCTTTCTGGTGCGATCAACCCAGGCTTATATTGATAGGTATAACATCAGCCTTGAAGCGCGGTTCGATGTCATTTCCATCGTACTAAACAGCACCACGAAGCGCATAAATCATATTCAGGATGCCTTTTATCCCGTGCTGTAACGATCAGTCAAGCGACTTAAAAACAAAAAGCGGTTTTGTAATCCTGTTTAACACCTTTTTGGTGATACTCGTAGTGAAGAAACTGGATAGCAGGCCCCGGTTGTGGTTTGTCACTGCAATGATATCGATGTCGTTGTTGCGTATGTAGGTCTCCAGACCATTGATAATATCATCGCTGATGATGATTTCGCATTTGACCGGAAATTTCTTGTATTCTCTGTCGAGGAAAGCACTTAATCCGTCCATTTTTACCTTATCCCATGATTTTTTAACGCCTACGCTGATATGAATGCAGTGAAGACTGACGTTAAACGGATGAAGCAGGTTAATCAGTTTACTAATGGCCAGATGGTCTGATTGATCAAAATCAGTCGCATACAGAACATTCTTTATTTTTCCAATGCCTGAAAATTTGCTTTGCTCAGGAATGGCCAGAACCGGCGTGTTGGTTTTTTCAATCAATTTAGCAGTAACACTCCCTAAAAATCCACCGGTTTGATTGCCAATTCCCCTCGTACCAATAACGATCAGCCCTGGCCTGAATTTTAGTGCGGTGGCCGCAATTTCTTCAACAGCCAGCCCATTGGAAAGGGAATAGGTTATTTTCAGATCAGGATTGGATTCTTTTACCCGGAGTTTCAGTTCTTTTGCCAGTTTGATCAACTGGTGCCGCGCATTCTGTTCCGTTTCATGAAGGTAGTTAACCAGGTTAACCTGGTAGGCATGGCTGGTATCGAAAGGGGCAATATCCAGGACCGGGTTATAGAATACGTGGAGCAGCTTGATTTCGGCTTTTAATTTTTCAGCAAGCCCCAGTGCAAAAGAACAGGCTTTAAAAGAGGCGTCGGAGAAGTCAACAGGAACCATGATTTTTCGCACACTGCGCAAGGATCTGACGGATGCTTCTTTTTGAGTTCCGTGCTGTTCAAGAGCCAACTCTATAATTCTTAAGGCTTTATCTACATCTGATCGCCTTACTTTGATTTCCACCCCTCCTGAAATAGCAGCCTGAAGCAGGTTCTGATGAGCAAGAAAACAATCAATCCCTTCTGCTTCAAGTCTTGATTTCAACAACAGCGCCCTGGAATTGGAATGACGCGCTATTACGATAATTTTTTCATCTGAAGGATCCATGGCCGAACGTTTTTAGTTTTCAATCAAGTACTGGCTTTCAATCACTTGTCGGATTACGAATATACGAAAAAAAACGGGTATTTACGCCGGGTTTCAATAAAAAGATTCCAGTGGCAGAAGGAAGGGGAGGAGTGGACTTTGGGAGAACTTGAAAATGTTTGATTTTCAGCATACTGAGAAATATGAAAGTTGCTTGCGAATCTTCATTAACTTTGCCGGCTAAAACAATCAGTAAATGAGTGCAATGAGAAGAATTCCCGGCGAATATGGTGCAGGGAAGAAAAAAGATGCCGATGGTGCCGCCGGTAAAGGCCGCGCCGGTAAAGGCAGGGATTATTCAGGAAAGTCTACCGGGAAAACCGGCAGATATCCCGATAAAGAAAAATCAGGCAACCCGGCACCTTCAGGTCCAGGTACCTTCAGGGGTAAACGTCCCTATGAAAAGAGAGATGATTCAGTAAAATCGCCCTCCTTCAGGCCTAAAGTGGACTATGATGATAAATCTGCCCGACCCTGGAAGCAGGATCAGGAAAAGCCAACCGCTCATTCACGGGATTCCCGCAACTCAGGAAATACCGGTGACAGACCCTGGAACAAAGGGAAATCATCACCACGAAATGAAGAAAGCAGCGATAAACCGCGCTCCTACAGCGATGATACTCCACGTAAAGGAAAGTTTTCCGGTAGTGGTGAAACCGGATCAAGACCTTACCGTAAACGTTTGGATAAAGATGAGAAGCCATCGGGAGATTTCAGCCGTGGACGCAAAGCAGGTGAAGCCGATGACCATAAAACCGGGGGTGATTTTAAAAGAAGCAGACCACCGTATAAAAAAGAGGAAGGCAGTGACAGGCCCCGTTCATTCAGAGCGAAAAGATTTGAGAAGCCCGACCATTACCGGAAACCGGATGAAACAGGCGACAAACCCGTAAGAAGGAAGTTTTCCGATAGCCCTGATACCGATAGAAAACCATATAGTAAAAGAGAGTCTGGCACACCCGGAGAAGAAAGAAAATTCTCAGGCAGCCGCGATAAATTCAAGACTGGAAGTCCGGCTGGTGAAAGCCGCTATAAAGGACGAAAAACCGATGGTAGACCAGGGAAAAAACCCTCTGCCGGATTTGCGCCTAAAATCAAGGAAGCCTATAAGAACGACGGAACTATCCGCCTGAATAAATATATTGCTAACTCCGGCATATGCTCGCGCAGGGAAGCCGATACCTTAATAGAATCCGGCGCAGTTTCAGTTAACGGGAAAATTGTTACTGAACTCGGTACCCGCATTACCCGTGAAGATAAAGTACAGTTCGGCGGTGAGACATTAAGTATTGAAAAGAAGGTTTACCTTTTACTGAATAAGCCCAAGGGATACATAACCACAGTTGATGATCCGCAGGAACGGAATACGGTTATGATGTTGATAAAGGATGCCTGTCGCGAACGGATTTATCCGGTTGGACGGCTCGACAGGAATACGTCCGGGTTGCTGCTTTTTACCAACGATGGCGATATTGCCAAAAAACTGACACATCCTGGGCATAAAGTCCGCAAGGTTTACCATGTTGAGCTGGACAAAGCCCTTTCAAAGGGGGATATGCTCAGGCTCTCTGAAGGTGTTGAACTCGAGGATGGATTAATGGCGGTGGATGAGATAGCCTACACCGGAGCGGAGAACAACAAAAAGAACATCGGGGTTGTGGTACATTCCGGCAAAAACAGGGTCGTGCGAAGGTTATTTGAAGCACTTGAATATGATGTTGTGAAACTTGACCGGGTGGCTTTTGCCAATCTTACCAAGAAAGATCTTCCCAGGGGCCGGTGGCGGATGCTTGATGAAAAAGAGATCAGTCTTTTACAGATGATTTAAACTCAAAATCCGGGGCTGCCAATAAAGGCAGCCCCGGTCGATTTTATGCATTCCATGAGGTTATTAAAATTGAAGTTTTTTATTGATTAAAATTAAAATGCTGTAAATCAGCACTAGTTAGTAATTATACCCACACTTTTTACCGGAACCGGCGGTTGAAAAAGTAGTAATTAACCGTATTGTGCAGGCCCCGGGATCGCCCTATTTTTGCTTCATCAGATCGTGATAAATAATTGAATATATTTTTAGAGTGACAGATGGATATGATGACTATGTTGAAAACTATTACATTTCAAATTTGGTTAAACGGAATATCCTGATGAAGTTTGCTTAATAATAAAACTGAAATTGACATTCCGGATAACGGCTGCCGGTAAAAGATTTAAGGGGTTTGAATCGTTGCCGGCCGGCCGCTCCGGATTGTTAATCCGGGAGATATGTTATGAACGATAAACTTTTACAATGTTTCTGACCAATATGAAGATTCTGGTAAAAAATAATACAAATCATTTATGGGATAATCTGGTAAAAATACTTTAAAGCAAATACTCATTTTCATTCAGAATTTATAAATAGCATTGCATTTCCAATTGCCCCCTAAGTTTCCTTTATATTTGTTTACCAGCGTGAGGATCGGATTTTCCGATCCTCACGTGTTTTATGGCTATGGTTGGCAGAAACGATAAAGGATAAATCTTTAAAGTCAGGGCGCAGGAGAATTATGGTTTACGAACCGGCTGGTTTTATTACGTAGGGACACGACATGTCGTGCCCCTACAAAAAAAACGCCAAAAAAAAATCCCGGTCCTGGAGGATCGGGATGTATCTTGAAAAAATAATCTTTATCCGGCGAGGGTAAACTTGATGGGCATATTAAACTGCACACGCACCGGTTTGCCTCTTTGTTTGCCGGGACTCCACTTGGGCATTGCTTTAATAACCCTGACGGCTTCTTCATCGCAGCCTCCGCCAATACCCCTGAGAACCCTGACATCGGTAACATTTCCGTTTTTCTCAACCACAAAAGTTACGTAGACGGTTCCTGAAATGCTGCTTTCACGGGCTATCTGCGGGTATTTAATGTTTTCGGTCAAAAACCGGATGCGGGCTTCATCTCCTCCGGGAAAACTGGGTGATTCCTCAACAACAGTGAAAATTTCGGCTTCAGCAACTTCCTCTTCTTCATTTGAAGCGATGGGTGTATACTCGGGAATTTCGGTAAGTTCGGTAGCTTCCGCATCGATATCAAGGTCAGTTTCTACCTCTATATCATTACTTACAATGTTGATCAGGGTAGTTGTTGGAGGGGGTGCAGGTGGAGGTGGAGGTTTGTTCTGATTGGTGATTTCAATAAGATCTTCCTCTACTTTTTCTGCCTGACGCCCGCTAATGTCAGCTTGCTTTATATCGTAGGTTTTCCATTCGAATGCTACAAGCATAGCAGCAAGCGCAACAATCAGCCCGATCTGTACAAATACTGTACGCTTGATCTCCAGATCAGCTTTTGGTGTTTTTTTTGCTTCCATATCGTTAACAGATAGTTAGTTACGCAAAATTTGATCCCAATGAAGGGAGTATGCTAAATTAATAAATATTTTAGTTTGCAAGGACATTTTCCCTGTTTTTATTTCTAAAAAAGGAAAAAATAATATATCCGGCAAAACAACCGGTAAAATTTGCAATTACATCGTAGATACTTGCCTCTCTGCCGATTGGTAATCCCGCCTGTAATAACTCGGTTATTATACCGGTAAAAACGGTAACAGCCAACGGAAGCACAACGGTATAACGATTTTTAACAGCCCGAAATTGTTTGGATGTCCCTAAAAGTAACAGGAAAGCTAAAACTCCGAAGATAAACAGATGAATCAGCTTATCAGGTGAAAACAGATTCCAGAAACTGCCAACTTTCGGGAAGTAATTTCCGGGAGCCAGTGTTAAAACCAAAATAAAGCACCACCAGGTAATTCCCGGCCAAAAGTTTTTGAAGAAAAACTGCATTCAGGTCGTTGTTTTAAATATTGATTAGTTATGCACCAATCAATTCATCGTAGGCCGCAGAATCCAGGAGATGGTCGGTTTTGGCGGTATCGGAAAGTTTAATCTTTATGATCCAGCCTTCGCCATAAGGATCTTTGTTTACCAGCTCGGGGTTAGTATTCAGGGTTTCGTTGAACGCTGATACCTCACCTGTTACAGGCATAAACATATCGCTGACGGTTTTCACGGCTTCGATTGTGCCAAAGGTTTCTCCTTCTTCCAGGGTTTCTCCGATGGTTTCAACTTCGATGAAAACGATGTCGCCCAATTCGCCCTGAGCAAATTCGGTAACACCTACAATTGCTGTGTCGCCCTCGAATCGAATCCATTCATGATCCTTGGTGTACTTTAAACTGGCTGGATTGCTCATGATTTATTTTTTTTAATACTGTTAAGATGGCCGCAAAATTAGCAAAAGGCTTTAGATATCTGCAAGCAATTCGTTATAAACTATGCTATATTTAATCATTCTTTCTTATGACTGTTTAATGTTTTTTAAAAGGTGTTCATTATCTCGCTAACTTTAGGCTGTATTTGATGCCCGAAGTTAAACGTTTAATCTAACAAGCAGTTGACCTTTCACGTTTTTAGATTCATAATCCATTGAATTCTCTAACCATAGTGTTCAAATAATGTATGTAACAGCAATATACAGTATTAAAGGAGGAGTAGGAAAAACTGCCACAGCAGTTAACCTGGCCGCACTCGCCTCTTTCTCAGGAGAAAAAACCCTGCTGATCGATCTCGACCCCCAGGCTTCATCAACCTTTTACCTTAGAGTAAAGCCCAAAATCAAGACCACTGTTAAAAAACTACTCAAAGGAAAGTCTTCGGTTGAGGACCAGATTAAAGCAACTGATTATGTTCACCTTGATATCTTACCATCAACCTTTGGTTTTCGAAACCTTGAACCATTACTTGAAAAGATGAAAAGGCCGGAAGAAAGATTACGGGAAATGCTGGAACCCCTGAGTAATATTTATCAATGGATTTTTATCGATTGTCCTCCGGGGATGACCAGGTTGGCTGAGGCTATTTTTTATGCAAGTGATCTGATCATGGTACCGGTTGTTCCAACCACACTGTCTGTAAGAACTTATCACGAATTGCGCGACTTTATCGCAGAACATCCGTTACGGCCCGGAAGCAGGTGTACCGGCTTTTTCTCAATGGTTGAACGACGCAAGAACATGCACCGTGAAATTCTGAACGATTGGGATTACAAAAAGGAAATCTTTTGCAAAACTTCCATTCCTTACCTGAGCGATGTCGAGAGAATGGGTATTTACCGGAAACCGGTGGTAGCTTTCAAACCCGGCTCTGATGCTTCTGCTGCATTTGCCGGACTTTGGGCCGAAATAAAAAAGGTTGCCAAAAAAGATGGCAACCTTTCGGATTAATTTTATCTCATGGTTTATTGTGCCAATGTAAATCTCAGACTGACACCCGCGTTGGTGGTTGAGTTGGGGAACTGCGACGATACAAAGGGGTTGGTAATGGTCTTGTCGAAGAAAAACCTGACATTGAACCGCTGATTGATCACATAGTCGGCCGATGAATTGATGGAAACCATCCTGTTGCCGGTTGAAATCTGGTTAATGTCTTCATCGAGCCTGCGCAACAAGGTTTTATTGTCGCGGATCGACACATCCATTTTAATATTCAGGTCGCTTTTAAGTTGCTGCTTTTTCCCTCCTGATGATATATTTAGCTTAACATCTTTAAAACGGTAGCCCAATCCGATAACCAATTCGTTGCTCGATACTTCAGTGAGTTGATTGTTGACAAAACTCAGTGCGAGATTACGCGATTTTTTGTATTCAATTTTTGAGAGCAGGCTGTTGTTCCAGGTCATATCAATACCCAGCAAAGGGCTGAACTGCTCTGTAATGGTTACTGCATCGATGCGGTTTTGGGGAATAAAATTGCCTGCGACATCAAAGTTGGAAGGGAAGCCCATTTCCTCCAGGAAATCAATATTGGAAACATAATTGCCTACCGCATAGGTCGATCTGTAAGTATGTGCAAGGTTAATTGTTTTAAAGTACTTTTTAAAGAAATCAAGTTTCGATAACCCTCCATATCTGAAACTCCAGTTAGGGTAAGGGATTTTAGGGAAAGGTGTCATCTC
This sequence comes from Bacteroidales bacterium, assembly GCA_016709025.1. Taxonomy (GTDB): domain Bacteria; phylum Bacteroidota; class Bacteroidia; order Bacteroidales; family Lentimicrobiaceae; genus Lentimicrobium. Next base: position 88,471 of record JADJEQ010000016.1, read on the forward strand.
AATCTGTTTGGGATCTCGACCTGAATAGGCAGCGATGAAAGCAGGTATAAGAACCTCCTGAGAGCCGGGGCCATAACCAACAGGATACCCGGTAGAATCTATCCCGGTGGATAATGGATTTTCAGCGCTTAGCCTTGCAGCAATAACCCGACGGTTCTCTTTAAACTGCTCAAAAGTAGGCGATATATTTTCATCTCCGTCTTTGACGAAAGCGGTCTTCCATGCGAAGAACGAAATGCTGAATGATCCACGGTCCTGAGGCGATGTAGCTTTGAATTCACCTTCTCTGTTTGCCTTAAAGTATTCCTGGTGCCCGAACGACTCTGTCTTGTCGGCAGTAAATTCAATCCTGAATTCAGGGAAAGGCTCATAGGTTGCCCTTGCTGTTAAATTTTTGGTTAAGCGGGTAACGTAAGCTATATTGAGCAAGGTATCGGATGTGAGCCATCCATTTTGCACGGCTCTGTTCTGAATATTTTCCTGGCTGCCAAATGCAAATCCTAAACCGGGTGCCGCATCGTTCAGCTTGATTCCCAGTACGTCAGGTACTGGAATAAATCCCGGTAGCAGGGTTCCGTTTGATTCAGTATAATTGAATTGTACATCCTTGAAACCAATCAGCAGTTTTACAAATCCGGTTCCCAAAACCTTGAAAATTTCCGATGATTTTTTGGCTTTGGTTGAATCTGCGGCCAGATCTACTACAGGCTCTTCCTTTTTAACGTCTTTCTCAACACCTCCCTGCCTGCTGCCAGGACCTGGTCTTTGTGGAGTGTTTGATTTGCCCGATTGCCCTATTTTCCTGAGGAAACCAACTTTGTTATACAGGTTGGTAAGCCTTGCACTGCTATTGATATTGATTGTATTTGAGTTCTCAATGGTGTTGCCCATGATGCTCTGGATAGAACGTGGCGATGCTTCCCACCGGTAAGTACTGGCATACCTTGCATTCATATTGATCCAGTTGAAAAGAGGTATCTTATTGATAGGCACAATGTAGTTGAGGCTCATATTCTGGGTAAACCTGTTCATGCTGCCCATGCTGTTGATTTCATCCCATATTGAGTCGCGCTTCAGCTTGTAGTCATCGGCATTGCGGTCGATCCGGCCCGGGGGTTCATTCACATATGCATTGGCATTGGCCTGGTATTCGAGTTTAAGCGATTGAGAGAGGTCGAACTTAAGGTCAAAAAGACGATTCCAGTCCCAGGTTTTAACAAAGGTGGGCTCAATCAGGACCAGAGCATCGCTCTTGTTTCGCAGCAATCGTTCATTGTACTGGCGGTTCATGTCGGTACGGAACGAGAACATTTTGGGCATGTAATAAAAATTGAAATCCTTGATAATAGCCAGCGACTTACTTTGCAGGAATTTAACCCCCTGAAGCGGTTTAACAATTTTTGGATTGTTGATAAAATTGTAACCGATACCACCACGATAGTTTTTTCTATCATCGTATTGGATATCAACATTTTGATGATATATGTGGGAATAAGAATAAGTGAAATCGAAGTTTTCAACATCGTAAATTCGAGGCTTGCCCTTTGCTCCGACTTTTTCCTTCCGCATGTTCACAAAGTTGATATTGGTACGCCTGGTAATATCCTGAACTTTATTGCGTACTGAATCCTTCCCGGAATTGTCGAGGTCTTTGATTGCCTCGTTGTAAAGAATATCGGGATCAAGCGGATTGTATTTCGGAGTTGAGCGTGTTTCGGAGTAGTCGATGTGCATCGGGATTTTAATACCAACTTTTTCGGGGAAGAATTTACCGAGCTGGATATTGGTAGCCACATCAAACTGTCTGACGGATTCCTGGAGACGTTCGTTAACTTTCTTCTCTATACTTCCAAATCCGGGTGTATAATAGCTTCCTGACACCACAACATTACCCAGGTCGGCCAGATTGGCTGAAACCCTTGCAGTAGCTGCCATCCCGCTTTTTTCATCAAAATCGGTTAATCTGAGCTCATTCACCCAGATTTCGGCACATTTATTCTCCCCGTCATCTGTATCGCCCGGGTTTCGCTTTTTGGGATTTCTTACCCCGATCATAAATGCCTTGACGTCGTTCAGACTCGGCATTCCGACGACTGTAATCTTATTATCACCATCATAAACTTCAAATGGAGTAATTACGGTAATCATCGAGCCGGGCATTCCCATGGCTTCATTGCGCAGCTGCTTGGCTTTAACCAGTTTATCCATCTCTATTTCCATGCGGTTTGCGTCAGGCCAGATCAAACGGTCGTTGGTAATCGAGGTGTACCAGGGTGTAAATTCTACCGGGATTTCATATTCGTAATAGTTTTCTGTAAAGTCAGACCCAACCCTGACGAAAACGGTCAGATCACCTTTTTCAAGTTCTTCATTTTCAATAGATTTTTCGGCATGGATGTACATTTTAAGCTTCTTATACTGCCTGAAATCAAAGTCGGTGGTTTTGTATGTTCCCCGTGCATCACCATCGAGCAGATTGCATACTTTGAGCACCATTGCCTGTTCGTTGAGCTGCTGGTAATTGGTAGTACCAACATTTATTTCACGCTCGATGTCGGGAGGCAATACATAGGGGACGGGCACTCTACTGCCATTCTCCTCAATACTTACCGTTGAAAGATCAAATTTGGTTTCGCTCTGGTTGGGGTCAGGAATGTATTCACCCGGTGCAAGCAGATTGCTGTAGTACTTGCGCCATTCTCCCCTCACCAGTTCGAGCGTAGCCATACGGATGACCACTGGTCTGTCAAAATTCTTCAGAAACATACGCATAAAGCGGATGCTTTTAAAGTCCTGTATGTTTCCAATAACCTGGTCGGGACTCTGAACAGGAATTTTAAACTGATACCATTTTACGCGGCCTTTCGTTCCGTTTTCGAGCGGAATGTCGACGGCTTCGTAAACATCGGAAATGTAATTTTCTCCGACATTCATCCGGTCGGGCCTTAGCTGAACTTTGTACTGAAAGTAACGTTCCTGTTCATTGAGTGTATTGTCAGCATTGATATCCTCAATGTTCGGGTTCCGGGTCGACTGGCTGTCATTGGTTTCGGATTGCTCGGATGCCGGGGAGTTACCATCAACGCCGTTGAAGGCCTTATATCGCTCTGTAACGCTGTTAAAGTCCGCATTCTGATCGTAATCATCTCCAAGATAATAATGGTAATTATCACTTCCGGGATCATTAAAAGCGTTTTGGAATGCCTCGGATGAGGTCCCGTATAAATTGGCAATCCTGTTGAGGTAATCACTTTCAAAAAACGACCGTTCATCCTCGTCCATCAAACCATCGTAACCGACATCCTGGAAAGGCCTGGATTCAATGTTGTTGTCAAATCCGTTTACCAGTGCCTGAAGGGTGGGAACCCTTCCCCAGATGGTTGTGTCAACGTTTTTAACCTCTGCAGATGTAGGCAATCCGTTTTCATAGCTTTTCCTGCTATCCCTGAGAATATCTTCCGACACATCACCAAGATTGAAATACAGTTCCCCTCCGTTGAGCAGGGAATCCTCTGTAAATGGATCCATCATCCAGAATTCGATGTATTCCACATTGGAGGCCTCAAAATCGGTTGATTCAATCTTACGCATAATCCCGCCCCAGCGTGTTCTGGGCATCAAAAGGCTACCTGTTTCCGAGATACCTTTTGATATACCGGTGGGTAAAACATCAAAATTATAAGGGCCTTTCTCCTCAGGGAAATAAGAGAGGTTAAACATGGAGATGTTCATTGGCGTGCCGTTGGGAGCATCCGCATTGGGGAATAGCTCGGATTCCCTGACATTTCTGACGGAATTTCTTGAAAGCTCGTTCTTTTTGTTATCACCCAGATCGGGACTAAGGCTGCTGTTTTTATCGTAAAACAACTGGGCAATGGTGTACCATGAAAATTTAGCACGGTTGTAACCATAGTCTAATCCGGAACCCGGAGATGCTTCAGGGAACATATCTCTTGAGGTCTGTCCCTGAGGGGTACTGGCAATAAACCAGGTTCCGATATTTTTCAGGTCGATGGTCGATTTGGCTCCTTCAAAATCATCAATATAGGAGGTTCCGGACTGACCAATTGCCTTGGAATGGCCGGGAATAAAATGTGCAAATTCCCCGTCAACCTGGATTCGGGAAATGGTTTTTGTATTGTAGAAAGGCAGTTTATCGATCAGTTTCGTCAGTTTCATCGACTCTGTCTGATAGCTGAAGTTAACACCCCACATGGTATTGGAGATTGGCTCCTGTCCGTAGTTGGTTTTTTGTGTGAGCGGACGTTCGTGCAGGTTCAGCAGGGTAGCCCCGATCAACAGGTCTTTGTTAACCTTGTAATCGACATGCATCCCCATCAGGGTCTGGGTCTGCAGATTGAAGGTTGCATTGTTTTCGAGCGAAATGTTGATGGGTGTACCCGAATTCATGATACCTTCGTTGATGATCTTCACCCTGCCCAGGGTGTAGTCAACGGTGTAATCAACATTCTCGGTCAGGGGAATACCGCCGGCTGTAACACGCACCGACCCCTGTGGAACATTGAGTGCGTTGAGCGAAATTTCGGACCCTCCCGAGGATTTGTAAAGGCCTTCGAGAATAAAGCGGTTCTTGTCAGGGTATTGCTGGGCACCACTCTTGGTCAGTGAATAAAGTGAATCGTAACAATACTTGTCTGCAAGATTCTGGTCGTTGAGTTTGCTGCGCAGGTAACTGCCGAATGGTTCCCTGATGGTGAAAAATACCCGGCCGTTTGAAGCCTGGATGGTACCTCCCTGGCGGGCAGCGTTGTCGATAAAGTCAAAAACCCCATCGTGCGGTGGATTCTGAAGGTTGTCAAGGTTGTCAAAGTTGAACACCCGGATCAGGGGCACGCCTTTCACGCCTTCAGGCCCATCGGTAAAATATCCTGTCGGAACAGTATTTTCATTTCCTGAATAAAGGATGTTCAGGATAAAATCTTCACGGTTGAGCTGAAATGCACCGATGTTATAAACGTTTTTCATCATGAGGTTCCACATGGGGACCTTTGTGTTCAAAGCAGTACTCTTTAGAAGCTTTACCATCAGGGTGTTAGGAGGCGTGATTCCCTGATCGGAAAATTCACCTACCTGGTAAATGCTGTCCTGCCCGATAACCGTGTATTGGTAAGCAACCGCCAATACCTGATCGGAATTAAGGGTTGAGTTAAGCGAAATAAAACCAAGCTTTGAGTTGTAGGAGAATTCGGAGGTGTTAAGCTTACGGGCATTCTCGATCTTCTCATAATCAAGCCCTGAAACATAACCAAAGGGAGCACCGGTCAGGTAATCGGTTATTTTGTTGATATTGCGGATGATGGCAGTATCGAATTTGGTAAGCAGGTCGTTCGATTGGTTATCGGGGTAAGTCTGCCATGCATTGGGTACTATGGACTGATTGTAAGGATTTTTCTCAGCCAGATCCATAAATGCCACGATGTTTCTGTTATCAGTAACAGCTGGTCCTATGTTGGTGACCCAAACTTCAATTTTGGTAATGTTGATGTTTGAATTCACAATGGGCAGTGTACTCAGCGCGTTGTCGTAGTTGTCGGCGAAAGACTGGGCAAGGAAGAAGTGCTTGTTTTCTTCATAATCGAGGGCCTTTACGCTGAATTTACTGGTTTGCGCCCCACCCTGAACAGTGATGTTTGAAGTTTCGCTCTTCTGTTGTGAAAATACACCGGTTACTGTTGCCTTGCCAAACTGTAATTGTGTTTTCAAACCAAAGAGGCTCTGGCTTCCGGTGATCAGGGTGCTGTTGAGCGGGAAGGTAACGTCGCCGGCCTCAATCAGTTTAATAATTTCATCTTCCTTACCTTCGTATTTGAGTTTGAGTTTTTGCTCAAATTCAAAGGTAGCTTCTGTGTTGTAGTTGGTATTGAATTCAATTTTGTCGCCGATTTTAGCCATTACACTCATTTGAATGCGCTGCTGGAAATCGAAATTTGTGCTTTTGCGCTGTCGTGGGTCGAGTGCCGGATCGTCGCGGCGGTTGGAGAGGATACCAAATGTAACCTCTGCACTTCCCTGGGGGCGTATGTCGATGGTGTTACCACCAAAAATCCGGTCGAACGCTTCCCCACCGATGTGAATCTGCGGAATAATACCGGTACGGCTTGCTGCACCTGCTGAAACAGCCCGTTCGCGCCAGTAGTTCTGCAATGAACGATTCATATCCAGTTGCTTGTATTCGTCCAGGCTATAGGGAGTCGGTGAAGTGAGCTGCAAATCCCCGGCTTTCTGAACGTAAGTATAGGTCTGGGTAACCGGGTCGTAAATGAAATCTTCAGAGAAATTGGAAGGATTTCCCAGGAACATCTTATTTTTATCAGTAGGCACGGTTATGGTGCCTGGTTCCGGTTCGGGAAGGGGATACGGTAAATCACCACCAGGCAGGGTAGTGTCGGGCGGTGTTACTGCCGCTTCATTTACTTCAGCATTGTATTGAAGACCAGGTGATGCCGGGATGCCCCAGGCGATGGAAACAATAAAAAACAGAACAAAAAGCCGCAACGAATATTTTACAATACGCTCCAAGAAACCTCAGTATTTTATGTGTGTTAACCAATCGGGTCAACGGATTAATAACCTGATGATTGCAGGTTCCCACAACCTTCCCATCTCTTCAGGCCTCCGTTTATGTTTTGTTGTATTACATGATTTTCAATGCACTTTTAATCAGTTGTTCAACTGTTAATGAAGTACCATCGTCTTTTAAAATTTTTTCGATCGTTTTCTCTGCCAGTGTCTTGTTGAAGCCAAGCATAGTTAAAGCAGATAACGCCTCTTCTTTCTTTGTATTGTGCGGACTTCCCAAAATTTCCTTCAGACCAGGGTCTTTGCCAAGCTTATCTTTCAGGTCAATAATTATCCGCTGGGCTGTTTTACCGCCAATACCTTTAACCCGCTGGAGAAGGGGTACATTTCCGGAAGCAATTGCAGCTGTTATCTCTTCAGGTGTAAGAGAAGAAAGTATAAGCCGGGCTGTCCCGGCTCCCACGCCTGAAACAGAGATCAGATGCCTGAAAAGAACCCTTTCCTGCTCTTTCGCAAATCCAAATAACACCATAGCATCCTCACGAACAGCCAGATGAGTAAGTAACCTGCAGTTCTCCAGGCCTTTAATCTGAGAGTAGGTGTTGACAGAAATCGAAATATCGTACCCGATACCCTGGCAATCAATAACAACGGATGCCGGCGTTATTTCACTGATCTTTCCTTCAATAAATGCATACATAAGCTGGCATTGTACCTGTTAACCGGCAAAAATAAAGATAATAGTTTGATTATGGAGGTTTTTTGTCTGAAAACAGTATAACAGACTTCCTGATTTGACTAAGATGTTACCTGGGTTATGGAATGTTGAGCGGTTTAACGGCATCAGGAACTATTGCGCACCTGAGCATGATTTTGGAAACAGCCCCCCGCAGTGGTGCTGTTTTGACAGGATTGTAATCCGGGGAATCCTGCTAAATACAGACAATTTAAAAGCCTCAGGTTTTAGTCAGAAAATAGTTGAAATAGTTCTTCGGTTTCTTTTTGTTTGTCTTGTCTGGTTTCATACATTTGCTATAATTGTTTAACAACAAATTCATCCGGCGACCACCCACAAAAATTAATACATATGAAAGTCCCTTTAAGTAAAAAGAACGCTCTGGCTTATCACGCCGAAGGAAGGCCGGGTAAAATTGAGGTTGTTCCAACCAAGCCTCATCATTCACAATATGACTTATCGCTGGCTTACAGTCCGGGTGTAGCCGAGCCCTGTCTCGAAATCAAGGCTAACCCGGAGGATGTATACAAATACACAGCAAAGGGAAACCTCGTTGCGGTAATATCAAATGGGACTGCGGTGCTCGGCCTGGGCGATATCGGCCCTGAAGCCGGGAAACCTGTGATGGAAGGGAAGGGGTTGCTGTTTAAGATTTTTGCCGATATTGATGTCTTTGACATTGAAATCAACGACAAAACCATCGATGGGGTGGTGAATACCGTAAAGGCCATAGCTCCTACTTTCGGGGGTATTAACCTCGAAGACATTAAAGCACCCGAGTGTTTCGAAATTGAGGACAGACTTAAAGCAGCACTGGATATTCCGATCATGCACGATGATCAGCATGGAACAGCGATTATAACCTCGGCAGGCCTGCTGAACGCATTGCTGATCAATGGGAAGAAGATAGAAGAAATAAAAGTGGTGATCAATGGTGCCGGAGCGGCTGCTGTATCATGCTCAAGACTTTACCTGTCACTTGGCCTCAAGCCGGAAAACCTGGTTATGGTAGATTCCAAGGGAGTGCTTAATAAGTCAAGAACCGATCTGAATCCGGTGAAGCAGAAATTTGTTACCGACCGCAATATCTCAACCCTTGCTGAAGCAATAAAAGGGACGGATATGTTTTTGGGGTTATCTGTTGCCGGGGTCGTTACTCCTGAAATGCTGATGAGCATGAACCCAAACCCCATTGTTTTTGCATTGGCAAACCCTGTTCCGGAGATAGCCTACGATCTGGCTGTTGCCACCCGCGCGGACATTATTATGGGTACCGGCCGTTCTGACTTCCCAAACCAGGTAAACAATGTCCTTGGATTCCCATATATTTTCAGGGGGGCGCTTGATGTAAGGGCTACGACCATCAATGAAGAAATGAAGCTGGCAGCTGCCCACGCATTGGCCGACCTTGCCAAACAGCCTGTACCTGAGGAAGTAAACATTTCATATCAGGTTACAAACCTCAAATTCGGCAAAGATTATATCATTCCCAAACCCAATGACCCCCGTCTGATTACAAGTATTGCCCCGGCTGTTGCCAAAGCCGCCATGGACTCAGGTGTTGCCCGGAAGCCAATCTTAGACTGGGATAGTTACCGCGATGAACTGAGTAAGCGGCTGGGTCTCTCCAACCCATTGATCAGACAGATTAAGGCCCGGGCCAAGAAAAATCCTAAAAGAGTAGTATTTGCAGAGGCAGAAAACTATAAAATACTGAAAGCAGCTGAAATTGTTCTTGATGATGGAATTGCAACACCCATTCTCCTTGGTAACCGGGAAATCATTCTCGATCTCATTAAGACCAATGATCTTGAACTGGAGGGCGTTCAGATTATTGATCCCAGGTCGCCCGAGGAAGATGAACGCAGGGAAATGTTTGCGATGCAGTTTTATGAGAAACGGAAACGACGCGGAGTCAACCTGGTTGGTGCCCGTGACATGATGACCCACCGAAATTACTTCGGGCCGAGCCTCGTAAATAATGGTTATGCCGATGCAATGATTTCAGGACTGACAAGCAGTTATCCTGCCACCATAAGGCCGGCGCTGAGAATTATCGGTAAAAGAAAAGGCGCAAACATCGTATCGGGGATGTATATTATGCTCACTAAAAAGGGCCCCTTCTTTTTTGCCGATACAACAGTTAACATGAATCCGGATGTTGATAAGCTGGTTGAGATTACCCTGCAAACAGCGGCTGCTGTAAGACAGTTTAATATTGAACCGCGGATAGCGATGCTCTCCTATTCAAACTTCGGATCCGTGGAAGGAAACATTCCGATTCTGGTGCGCACAGCTGTGGAAAAACTGCATCGTGAACATCCCGACCTGATTGTTGATGGCGATTTGCAAGCCAATTTTGCGCTGAACAACCAACTCCTTCGTGAGAACTTCCCATTCTCAAAACTGGTTGACGGTCCGGCCAACACGCTGATTTTCCCATACCTGACTGCAGGAAATATAGCATACAAACTGATTCAGGAACTTGGTGGTGCTGAAGCCATCGGACCCATACTGATGGGACTTGACAAATCGGTACATGTGTTGCAGATGGGTTCGGGAGTTGCTGAAATTGTAAACATGGTAACCATTGCGGTAATTGATGCTCAAAGCAACAACAACGACAGCCGGAAATAGCAAAAACATATGCCAGGCGCACCTGCGGAATAAATACTTGAAGTAATCAAACAATTTCAGTATTTTGTTCAAAAGTTATATGCAATTTCCTACTTTTGTAGATGTGTATTTCCTTGCAGAATTCAGAATTGTCCCGAATAGTAATTATTGTTCAATAATTTTCGTAAAATGAAGAAAATCACTGTAATTGGCGCCGGAAATGTAGGTGCTACCTGTGCAAATGTGATTGCACATAAAGATCTTACCCGTGAAGTAGTTCTTGTAGATATCAAAGAAGGTGTAGCAGAAGGCAAAGCCCTTGATATCTGGCAGACATCTTCCATCAACAATTTCAATACCCGGGTAATTGGGGTTACCAACGATTACCTCAAAACCAAGGGGTCTTCCATTGTTGTTATTACTTCAGGATTACCGCGTAAGCCGGGAATGAGCCGCGATGATCTGATCAAGACCAACGCATTGATTGTTAAGGAAGTTACAGAAAAGGTTGTCAAGTATTCACCTGAGGCTATCATTATTGTGGTTTCAAATCCACTTGACGTGATGACCTATGCAGCTTACCGCGCGGCACGCAAGAACTCAAGCAAGGTATTCGGAATGGCTGGAATCCTTGATACCGGCCGTTACAAGGCTTTCATAGCCGATGCGCTCGGAGTATCCCCAAAGGATATTCATTCTCTGCTTTTGGGTGGCCACGGTGACTCAATGGTTCCCCTGCCAAGGTTTACCTCGGTTTCCGGAATTCCCATCACCGATCTGCTGAATAAAGAAGAAATTGATAAAATCGTTGAAAGAACCAAGAAAGGGGGAGGCGAACTGGTGAACCTGATGGGGACTTCTGCCTGGTATGCACCAGGTGCTGCCGCTGCTCAGATGGTTGAGGCAATTGTTGACGACCAGAAACGGATTTTCCCGGTCTGTACCCTGCTCAATGGGGAATACGGATTGAAAGATGTTTACATGGGCGTGCCGGTTAAGCTGGGCTCAAATGGAATTGAAGAGATTATTGAGCTTAATCTCGAAAAGGAGGAGCAGAAAATGCTCGAAGATTCCGCCAATTCTGTCAAAGGCGTTATGAAAGTTCTCGACGACATGAACCTCTTCGAAGACTGATTCCGGATTAATTTTTAAGTTAAGCTGCTTCCCGATCTGCCGGGTGGCAGCTTTTTTTATATCCTGAACCCGGGGGAGGTGCCTTTTCCTTAAAGGATTTTATAATTTTGCACTAAATTATTAAAATGAAAAAGAAGGTTGTTGCTTTAACCGGAGCCGGCATAAGCGCTGAAAGTGGATTGAAAACCTTCAGGGATACAGACGGTTTATGGGAAGAATATCGCATTGAGGACGTTGCCACTTATGAGGCATGGACCCGTAATCCGGCACTTGTGCTTGATTTTTACAACAAGCGTAGGGCTCAGCTGGCTAATGTGTCGCCCAATGCTGCTCATCTGGCATTGGTAAAACTTGAACAAAAATTTGATGTTCAGATTATTACTCAAAATGTTGATGATTTGCACGAAAGGGCCGGTTCATCTAAAATACTCCACCTTCATGGTCAGTTAACCAAAGTCAGGAGTACACAATACCCCGATCTTGTGACTGAAATCGGCTACAAAGAAATCAAGCAGGGGGATCTCTGCGAAAAGGTTCCAGCTGAGGCCCACATTGTGTGGTTTGGCGAAGCAGGTTCCGCTGATTGAGGATGCCGCCCTACTTACGCAACAAGCCGATATTTTACTTATAATCGGTACTTCACTTGCAGTTTATCCTGCCGCCGGTCTGATGCATTATGTGCGCCCTGGCTGCCCTATTTACCTGATTGACCCGGGTTCGCTCCAGGTACCGGGGATCCCAGGTCTTAAATTCATCCGCGAAAAAGCCGGCACCGGGTTGCCGCCTCTGGTAGATCAGTTACTCAACGGATCATCTTTCAATAACTAAACATTCAAAGTATCATGAAAAATAAGATTGCCAGTCTTCTGATGCCCTTCACCTTGTTCATTTTATTTCTATTGGTAAACTCTTGTTCCAAGGAGGAGGATTATGCCGAAGCCGATGATAAAAGCATAAAGGAATATCTTCAAAAGAAAGGAATTACCGCCCAGAAAACGGAGTCAGGACTGTACTACCTGATCACCATTCCGGGGAACAGCATGCGACCCAATCTGAGTTCAAAGGTTACCGTTGATTACAAGGGCTATTTTCTCGACGACACGGTATTTGAGTCTTCCTATTCGGGCAATGCCCCAACTTTTGCGCTGCAAAATGTAATCGCCGGCTGGCGCGAAGGACTTCAGTAAAATGCGCCGCTGGTGCGCAATGCAGGAACGCTGCCTTGTTGAAGTGAGAATTCACTGCAACTCAATTGGCATTTCGGCTAAAAACACCGATAAAATCATCGAACAACTCAGTGAGGAAGGTTTCATCGAAGAAGAACGTTTTGCAAAACTCTATGCCGGTGGTAAATTCCGGAATAAAAAATGGGGTCGTGCAAGGATTATTGGTGAACTTCAGGCCAGGCAGATTCCTGACCACATCATCAAAATCGGTCTGAGCGAAATCGATGAAGAAGAATACCGCAAAAACATTGTTTCAATGGTTGAGTATAAAATTACGATAACCGATACTTCCAACAAGATGCTGTTCAAACACAGGCTTTCCAAAACAGCCATTAACAAAGGCTATGAACCGGAACTGGTGCACGAAATCATCGATGAACTGATGAAAAAGAAGGGAATCTAACATCAAGTTCAAAGTCTAAAGTCTAAAGTTTAAAGTTTGATCCTGCTCCGAAAAGTCAATAAGGCAGATTAGACACCAAGTCACCAAGACACCAATCCTGCCTGCGGCAGGCAGGTTACACAAAGTATTGTATACTTAATTAAAATTGTGAATTTTGTGATTTTTTTTTGGTGGCAAAATTATTTTCGGGTGGATTCAAGTTTATGACAATTTACCGGTAGAAAGATCAAATCCGGGAGCCCTGATGATCATTGGGTGCTCTTTATGTTTAATTTGCTATTTTTTCAGAGATATAATACCAAAACATGGTTCAGAACGATCAATTGCACGATATTCAGAAAAGGCTTGATGCTTTAAGGAGGTTCCTTTGACATCGATGTCAGGATTGAACAGATAAAGGAAGAAGAAGCGGTAACGCTGCAGCCCGGCTTTTGGGATGAGCCTAAAAAGGCAGAAATGCTGATGAGAACCATCCAGGAGAAAAAGCGCTGGACTGTTGATTATGCTGCTGGTTGCCGCTGCGGATGACCTGAAGGTGATGTTCGACTTTTACGCAGCCGAAGAAGCCACCGAAGAGGACCTTGACAAACAGTATGCGACTGCGATCAACCTGGTTGAGGATCTGGAATTGAGGAATATGCTGAGTGCCGAAGAGGATCGTCTGAGTGCCATTCTGCAGATCAATGCCGGAGCCGGAGGCACCGAAAGCAACGATTGGGCCGAGATGCTGATGCGGATGTACGTCCGGTATGGCGAGCGCAACAAGTACAAAGTCAGGGAACTCGATATGCACGAAGGGGATGTGGTCGGTATTAAATCCGTTACCATCGAATTTGACGGCGAGAATGCATTCGGATACCTGAAGAGCGAAAACGGGGTGCACCGCCTGGTCAGGTTATCTCCATTCGATTCGGCCAACAAGCGCCACACCTCTTTTGCGTCGGTTTATGTATATCCCGTGGTTGATGATAACATTGATATTCAGTTGAATCCGGCTGACATATCATGGGATACCTTCCGTTCAAGCGGGCCGGGTGGTCAGAATGTGAATAAGGTGGAAACGGCCGTCAGACTTAAACATGAGCCTTCCGGGATTGTGGTTGAGTGCCAGGAAACCCGTTCGCAGGGGCAAAACCGTGAAAAAGCCATTCAGATGCTGAAATCACAGTTGTATGAGATCGAATTGCGCAAGCAAAAGGAGGCCATCGCCGTGATCGAAGGCAAGAAAAAGAAGATAGAGTGGGGCTCGCAGATCAGAAGCTATACATTACATCCTTACAAACTTGTGAAGGATGTTCGCACCGACTACGAAACCAGCGATACAGCCGGCGTGCTCGACGGCGACCTCAACGATTTTATCAAGGCCTACCTGATGGAGTTTGGGAGGGATGCAATTTAATATTTGCGACGATTTTATTACAATATTAATTTAAGGGGAAGCAAAATGGTTTCCTCTTTTTTGCGATTGGATGGTTTCAGTCAGCTGTTGGAACCTCTTCAGGAACTGAATGGTTGTTGTAAAATAAGGTAGAGTCACCAACGGTGAAACGATACACATCTGTTCCATTTTCCCTGATCAGCAGATCATCAATGAACAATGGTTCCTTTGCTTCCTTTTTACCAATGGTAACAATGTAAATCCTGTTTTTGGGATTGCTTACCTCAAACACACCCTCAACCAAAGACCAATCGCCGTTGATGACCTCGCTGTGTTCGGGGAACCAGGTGGTTGATTTCCAGGTGTCTGCCTGTTCATCGTACTCTTCAACGATAAACCTGAACCACATATTCAGTGCATCGGGCATCCCATTGAACATCCAGGCGCTGATTTGGTATTTTTCCCCGCTTCAAAGGTGCCGGGATTGAACTCAGCCAGTACGTTTTTATCTTTTTTAACCGACTGATAACCACCTTTTCCCCTGAAGGGCTTGTCAGACCGAAGGTTTTCAAAATCATTGTAATACAGAAATGAGGAATCCTTTGTCATGTAAAAACCGTCCCTTTGAATCAAGCGGCTTTCCGACGCTATGAAATTGGCATATATAGCAGGGGCGCTGCTGCTGAAGAGGTCGGCTTTCCTTAATGAATAAAGAGAAATTTCATTGCTCTGAAACAAAGGTCTGCATTTTCTGAAAACAGCCTCTTCGTATTCGGTGAGTGGATCATTGGTATGGATTACCAGGAAAGGCCGGTCATCGGGCAGGTCTGATTCAATCCCTTTTTTGTAAAAATCCGGGGATACCAGTTGAACGATGTTTTTACTTTCCTGTATCGAAGTCCGGGTGAGGTTGGCGCATACCAGGGGAATCCCGGAGTGAAGGGCAAAAACCATAGAAGCCCTGGCCGACTCTTCACTTCTGGGCCGTGAATAACTTTCGGAGCCCTGGTAAAAAAATGGCAACGTTACTATGGCCTGGTAATCTTCGGTTTGAATGGTATCCAGGGCTGATCTGAAAGATTCACTGAGGTTTTCCCTGTCAAAAAGATTGGGTGACCGGGTAATGGTCCAGCCCATTTCGCGGTGATAAGGCAGGGCTTCCGCAATGTTAGCCAATCCGGCAAGCAGGGCAAGACCAATGGCAATATTTCTTCCCTTTCTGCTGCCGGCACTTTCATACATTAAACTCAGCACTGTTGCGGTAAATACTGTGATAACGAAGTAAAAGGGCCAGGTAAATCTTCCGAGCGCCCGGAACTGTTTTATATAGGGTATAATCTCCGCGAGTGCCGGAAACTGCCTGAATGGCACCGCCATGGCAAAAAGCAACACCAGGAATGCAGCCACCAGGGAAATGTTCAGGATTCGGGAAGTGAAGAAACGGTCAATGGATGTTTTCCTTCTCCTGGCGAGCCTGAAAAGACCCATAAAAATGAAAACAACCACCAGCAGTGAGCTAAAAAGCCCTACATAACTCCAGGCTTCCCATTGCTGCCTGATGCCATTGCCGGTGAGCGAATCAAGCACCGGGCGCATGGGCGGATGGCTGGGCACAAATACATCGTCGGCCTCTGCCACATAAAGAAAAAATCCGGAAGGATTGTCGGTCCGGTCAGTATGGGAATCGGTTATCCTGATAAAAAGGAAAAACAGGACAACGGGAATAACCATAACTGCCAGCAAGGTAATGGAATGCCTGATATATTTCATTCGCTCTTTGTCTGACAGGAAATGAATGATCAGAATCAAAATCAGGAAAAAGTAACCATGATGCCAAGGTAGGCATGGATGAAAAACCAGAAGGTATTGTTCAGGAAAATCAGGGCGGTGTATAAATATCGTTTTTGATTCTTTAACGATCTTTAACACCAAGTTCAACCAGCAGAAGGTATATGACAATAAAGGTTAAAAAGACCGAGAAGATCATCACGAAATTGAGAATGCCGATACTGTAATTGCTGAAAAACGGAAATATGCCTGCCAGTGATCTGAACATGTTTGCCAGAACCGGGTGGCAATCGGTATACATAAAATGTTCCCCGTAAGGGTAGTTCATTCCGGTGAAATCAACGCAGGAGCTATCGTGTTGAATATGATAACTGTAAGTGAAATAGTTCTTCAGACCATCACCACTGTTGGCAAACATGAAGCTGTCAGGGTTTATGATTACTTTTCCATAAAAAGTGAGCGTAATCATCATTCCGATGACAATCAACAGAATAAAGGGCAGTTTTTGTTTCATTGCGGATGTTGAATTCAGCCTGTAATATATCCGGAATCGGATATGTGCAAATATAAGCTTGTTTTACTGCACGGCATTAAGATGAATCAGCCATTTTAATGGTAAAACTCCTGCTTTAATATTTTCGCTGAGCTTTTATTTATATGGTATTTTTGTGATGGCTCTTTCCGAAACAGATTATATTTGAACTACGGAGCAATCGTTCAACCGGGGAAGGACGGATTTATCAACTTTCATCGGTATACTTTAAATGATTTAATTTTAAGATCTTACATATCATATTACCCGTTATTAATTTTAAAGAATGCAGGCATTGTCAAAAATTATTTCCAAACATGGCCCGATTTTTCTGAAAGCCCTGATGTTTCTTCTGGTAATTTATTGCCCTTTCTTTCTTCACCTCGGTGATATGCCAATCAGGGTCTTGGGACGAAGCCAGACAGGTTGCCAATACCCTCGAAATGGAAAGGAACGGCAATTACCTGGTTACGTATTTCGAAGGTCAGCCTGAAATGTGGAATACAAAACCCCACTGCTGATCTGGTTCCAGCTTTTTCTCAAACTCATCGGGAATGAAGAATTGTCGTTCAGACTTCCTTCCGCAATTGCGGGCTTCCTGACAACACTGGATATTCCGCTTTTGCAGGATATTTAAAAGCTATTGGTTTGGTATCATTACCGTGGTGGTGCTGGTAACAGCCAATGGATATATCGGGGACCATGTCGCCAGGACCGCTGATTATGATGCATTGCTTACCTTCTTTGCGATTTTTATGCACTATGTTTCTTTTTGTTCCTTGAAACCGGCAGGCTGAAATACCTGCATCTTTTTTGCCGGACTGGCATTTTCAATCTTAACCAAAAGCATTCAGGGAATGTTGTTTATACCGGCATTGGTCATTTATCCAGTGTTAACGGGGAATTTTCGAAACTCCTGAAGAATAAATGGGTGTATATTGACTCTGCCCTGTTTGTTGTTGATCTTGTTATGGGACCCATTTAATTATTATCTGAATCTATTGATTTCAGACCAGTTTGCTATTTGGTTTTTGTTTGTTCCAATGGGATTTTTTGCCGGTCTTGCTTTCCTAAAAGGGAAAATAAGGAATTTGATATTGTAT
The DNA here is from genome assembly GCA_016709025.1 of Bacteroidales bacterium. Taxonomy (GTDB): domain Bacteria; phylum Bacteroidota; class Bacteroidia; order Bacteroidales; family Lentimicrobiaceae; genus Lentimicrobium. The sequence goes on from JADJEQ010000016.1 coordinate 105,927, forward strand.
GTAGCCCTGATCAGTTCGGTATATCTGCTGATTATTTCTTCTGCGGGTACCAAACTGGCCTGGTATAATGCACCAATCTTTCCACTGCTATCGATTCTCGCATCTTTCGCGATTTACAGAGTATTTTTACTGACGGTGGAATTTAAAGGAATTGACGGAGGCTTATTCAAAAAGGCTCTTCCTGTTTTGTTTATGGTCATGGTTCTTTATCCACCTTATCAAATCATTATTGATAAGGTTTACAAACCAAGGGAAGGTTCAAATGAAATTGATTTTTACAATATGAGTCATCTACTCCAGGATGTTGCAAACCATAAAAGCGAGATTAAAGATTGTTTTATTTGTTATGATGGCTATAATGCTCATTTGCAATATTATACTAACAGGTTGAACCAACAGGGCAAGCTTGTTTTCTTAAAGGACCCCAATTGCTGGTCGTAGGTGATGTTGTTATTTATTCACAGGAGTTTATCCGGAAAAAATAGAGGAAAAGTTCTTATTTGAAGAAACGGAAAGTATTATAATGTCAAATTCATTAAAATAAATGGTGTCAGAAACAGAAATGATTAACCTGAGTGTGGTTATACCGGTTTTTAATGAAGAAAAAGTTCTTGATGAGCTCGTTGGCAGGCTGAATGAGGCCTGTGAAACGATAACCCCCGTTTTTGAGTTGATTTTTGTGAATGATGGAAGTTCAGACGGTACACTTCAAAAGCTCAGGAACTTTGCTGAAACCAATAAACACATAAGATATATTAGTTTCAGCCGTAATTTCGGACATCAGAATGCGGTGATGGCCGGAATTATCCGTAGCCATGGAAATGCTGTCGTCCTCATTGATGGCGACCTTCAGGACCCCCTGAACTCATTCCTGAGTTATATGCGAAATTCCGGGAAGGATTTAAAGTCGTTTATGCTCAGCGCAATGACAGGAAAGGAGTCGTATTTCAAAAACTGAGTGCCGGTGTTTTCTACCGGACATTGAAAAAATCACCTCCATTGACATTCCGCTCGATACCGGTGATTTCAGACTCATCTCACGCGAAGTGGTCAATCACCTGATCAGTATGGATGAATCCAGGTAAATTTCTGCGCGGGCAGATTGCCCTGGCTGGGATTCAGGCAGACCAGCGTTGAGTTTGACCGTCAGGAACGCAAAGCAGGAAAACAAAATACACCTTCAGGAAAATGATGCGGTTTGCGATGGACGGCATAACTTCTTTCTCCAAATTTTCCCTCTTCAGATTGCCACATTTCTCGGTTTTTTGTTCTCTGTCATTGCTTTCTTCATTATTCTTTATGCCCTGTATTCGAAGTTTATTCTGGAAGAGGTAGTTACAGGCTGGACATCCATCATGATCAGTTCGATGTTTATCGGTGGAGTACAGTTGCTCTGCATTGGCATCATCGGCGAATACATCAGCCGGATTGCCGTGGATGTTAAAAAAGCGTCCATCTTTTGTGATCGAGGAAACAAATTGTGATCAGGAGATCAACTCCGGAATAAGAAACAGTCCGCCTGGTTCAATAAGGATTACCGGCATTTGGCACTTGCCAACATAACATCAATTCTATACCTTTACAGAATAGATCGGGTTGTTTTTTAAACCGGTCTGATTTATTTAAAAAGTTGTTTATCTGCACTTTAAAAATTCTTAGTATGGTTACAGTTTATCACAATCCGAAATGCCGGAAATCCAGGGCGGGACTGGAGTATGTAAAAATCAGTTACCCCATTGCGGAAGTAAGGATTATATCCGTGAAGGAATATCTCCGGAAGAAATAAAGCAGTTGATTTCGATGATGGGAATCAGGCCAATTGAACTGGTTCGAACTCAGGAAGAGTATTACAAAGAAAACCTGAAGGATCTTAGTCCGACAGATGAAGAATGGTACAGGATTTTGTCTGAAAATCCCAGGCTGATCCGCAGGCCGATTGTGGTAAACGGCAATAAAGCTGGCTAGCCGATCCACCGGAAAAATCAGATTCCATTCTGCAATGATTCACAACAAAGTATTCATAAACAAGTGATACAAAATGAAAACACGAATTGAACACGACACCATGGGAAATGTTGAGGTTCCCGCCGATAAATACTGGGGCGCGCAAACCCAGCGATCAGATTGAAACTTTAAGATCGGGGATGGCACCATGCCCAAAGAGATCATCAGGGCCTTTGCCATCCCTGAAGAAAGCTGCTGCCATCACCAACCGCGACCTTGGGGTACTTTCTGCAGAGAAGGCTGATCTGATCGGGAAAGTGTGCGATGAAATCCTTGCCGGAAAACTAGACGACCAGTTTCCGCTGGTGGTATGGCAAACGGGTTCGGGTACCCAGTCGAACATGAACCTGAACGAAGTCATCTCCAACCGTGCCCATGTGCTGGCCGGCGGTGTGCTGGGCGAAGGCAAAAGTCCGGTTCATCCCAACGACGACGTAAATAAATCGCAGTCATCGAACGATACTTTTCCCACTGCCATGTCGATTGCAGCCTATAAGATGGTGGTTGATGTCACCATTCCCGGGGTGGAAAAACTGCGCGATACCCTGGCAGTCAAGCTGAAGCATTTAAAAAATATTGTAAAAATCGGTCGCACCCATCTTATGGATGCCACACCACTCACCCTCGGACAGGAGTTTTCAGGTTATGTATCACAGCTGGAACATGGCATCAGGGCTTTGCGAAATACACTGCCACCTCTGGCTGAACTCGCCCTGGGCGGAACGGCAGTAGGTACCGGAATCAATACCCCAAAAGGTTATTCGGAAACTGTGGCAAAACAGATTGCTGAAATATCGGGCTACCCGTTTGTGACGGCTGCCAATAAGTTTGAATCCCTGGCTGCCCACGATGCCATGGTTGAAACCTCCGGAGCCCTGAAAACCCTGGCGGTGAGCCTGATGAAGATCGGAAACGATACCCGCTTACTGGCTTCAGGGCCCAGATGTGGAATCGGTGAAATTCATCTTCCGGAAAATGAACCGGGTTCGTCCATTATGCCCGGCAAAGTCAATCCTACGCAAAACGAGGCCTGACCATGGTCTGCGCACAGGTGATCGGTTGCGATGCTGCCATTACATTGGCGCCATGCAGGGCCATTTCCAGCTGAATGTTTTCAAGCCGGTGATCATCTACAACCTACTGATGGCCGCCCGCCTTTTAGGAGACGCCTGTATTTCGTTCAACGACAACTGTGCCATCAGGATCGAAGCCAACGAGCCGTTTATCAAGCGCAATCTTGAGAATTCGCTGATGCTGGTAACCTCGCTCAACACCCATATTGGCTATGAAAATGCCGCTAAAATTGCCAAAAAGGCCCATGCCGAAGGCTCTACCCTGCGTGAAGCCGCCATCGCTCTCGGCCTGCTGACCAGCGAGCAGTTTGACGAATGGGTCGTGCCCTCCAAAATGATTTAGCTCAGGGCTCAGGGCCAGGGGCTCAGAGCATGGTTAAACTCCGTCTTCAGGGCTCAAGGGCCTGGAGAAATGGGGACAAGGAAGACTCTTCGGGTTTTAAAGTTATTGGAACCCTCGCCTTCCTAGTCCCCTGTCTGCAAATCTGGCAGGATTCTCCTTGGGAAATCGTCCTCGTACGCCCCTATTTGGCACAGGGCACAGGGCACAGAGCATGGAGCATGGGGCATGGAGCTAACCGGGGGATTTCCGTCTTCGAATTGGCCGACAAGGAGATCAGGAGAAATGGGGACCAGGAGAAGGCCAACCTTTTGGACATAAAGGGCGTCTCCCGCCCTCTGGTCCCCTTGTCTGATAAATCGTGGTAGGGAAGTTAACCGGAATAGTTCAGGGCCAGGGAGGGCAGGACAGAGTAACTGGGACCCTTTGGCAACAGACAAGCACAGGGACATGGGGACAAGGAAGACAACGACGAGAGGGGTAGAAGGAGGGAAAAGGGAGAAGCCCTGAAAGGGGACGAGAAGTGAGCGCACCGAAAACCATAGTCCGTGGGTGCAGCGTAGCGGAACCCAGTTATGGCAGTGCCCGGAGATCCAAGCACTGAAGGGGCGTAATAACTAACGTCTTCCGCTAAAAAGGTCCTTACCCGTCAGCTCATCCGGTGGGATGCTCATCATCCCGAAGCTTCTCAGACATAATGATACATCACCAGTCGCCGTTTCGGTAAACCGGAATGGTGTCGGGCTGTCCGATGCGGGCAAAGTAATCTTTATAGTGCCCGTTCGGATCAGAAAAATCATAGCTGGAGGAGAAATACCAGGCATCCATTCCCTCTTCAAAACCGCCGCGGTACTGCGTTATCCAGGCATATTTGTGGGTGCGCTCCAGTTCAGCGAGGGTCAATAGTTTGATACCAAGTGGCGGGCTACATAATAATCGAGGTTTGCGGCCGGAAACCAGCGTTGGAAGAACAATGGCATCTTTCCGCATTTGACCAGAAGCAGTATCCTTTTGATAGATGGGCGTGAATCCTTCACGTAATTGTTCCCAACCATATAGATCGAGGGTAATATCCTTGATGCCGATTCTCTTGCCGGTTGTCTTATCAATCCCTTTATTCAGGAACCATCCCTGGTTGATCTGTACCAGGGCAGCGGTAATAACAATTGCTGTAAACAGGAGGGCATAGCGGACCGGTTGTGGCAACATCGCCGAATTCCGGCCTTTTTGAGTTATATTTCTTAGATATATTGCCGCCAGCGGAATCAGTGTCATATAGGCCGGACGGTCCAGTGGGGAAGGGTGCGGCGGAAGAGCGAAAACCCAGAAAGAGCAGGATGACCGGCAGGGCAGTCGTGACCAGCAACCGGAGTTCAGGTTTATTGTCCGGAAAACGGCCCCTGAAGAAATGCCAGCAGTCCGGCAATCACCAGCACAAATACTACGGGATTGTTATAAAAAATCTGGCCACCCAATTCTGATGCGAAAAGGTCAGGCCGGAGCATGCTCTTCACCACTTCCACCCGGTCGCTGTGGAAGGTAAAACTCACAAAATTGTAGCGGAAATTCCAGAGGATAACGGGCGAAAACAGCAGCAGTGAAATGATGCCTGCGGCAAAAATCTGCCATTTCTTCAGCCAGGTTCTATCGTAGATCAGAAAATAAAGCCCTGCACCGGTGAAGAGAAAGACTGAAGTATATTTTGATAAAAGTGCGAGACCGCCCGCCACTCCTGCCCAGAGTAAGATTTTACTGCTGCTTTATTTTCCGGTCCGGCTTTCACCGCCCTTACAATCAGGTAAAGGTAACCAGCCAGAAAATGTCTGGGGTGCATCGGGCATCATAAAGGTACCCGCAATAATAAAGCAATAGAAGGATGCCGTATAAAGCAGGGCGGCGTACCATCCGGTAAGTTCATCGTGGATTTGTTTGCCAATCAGATAGATCAGCCAGGTGTTTAGGGTACCCATAACGACTGCGCCGAGCCGGATAAAAACTTCACTTTCGAACAACAGATTCAGGCTGAAAAGCTGAATAATCCACCCGGTCATGGGAGGATGGTCAAAGTGGCTCAGGTCGGGATAGAGGGCATAATTGATGTAGTAAACCTCGTCGTTGCCCAGCTCGGTGAATGCAGCAATCAGCACGCGTATGAGAGCGGAAACAGCCAGCAGCAGCCAGAGACGGTTTTTTCGAAGAAAGGCAGGGATCATCAACAGGTGAATAGAGCTGCGAAAATACGAAAAAAGTGCCATCGGGTGAACGGATGCTTTCGGATGGAATTATAAGAAATCAGGAGAAACCGGGTGAATGAGCTTCCAGGACACCGGGTAAATATTTTAAGCACCATAAGTCGCTTTTTAATAAATTACAACCGGGGTTGCTCCTCGTCTTCAACCTGCCTGCATTTGTAAAAGGAATTCATTCACTTTTTACCTTTTTCTCAGCAAGATGCTCAGGCTGCGGCTTATCTCTCTTTCCTCCGCTTTTCGAGTCCGGCCTGGCCTGGCATAAACGAGTGATTGTTCAAATTCACGTCGCGTAACATGGCCTGCCGGCTCTGCAAACAGCAGAAGCGATCCGGGTTTCATCATATCCGACAGATCAGAAAAAGTTTTTGCTGATCAGGGGACTTCATGGGCAACAGCAAACAGAAGTACAAAATCTATGGTTTCCTTTAAATACTCAAAGGGTTCCCGTCTTTTATCAGGATCGGTTTTATGATACCCGAATAACCCTGTTTTAATGCCCTGGAGGTGAGTTTGCCAAGCATTTTCTGCTGAATATCAAAGCAATATATTGTTCCTTCCGGACCCACCATTTCGGCCATTGGCAGGCTGAAGTACCCCATGGCACTGCCAAAGTCAACGGCTTTCATCCTGGTTTCAGGTAAGGTTCAAGATTTTTTCAGGTTTATGTGAAATCCGCCTGACCGGATTGAGCAGAAGATACCCCATCCACCACGGACATACGTGTTTGTTTTCCATTATGGTTTAATTTAATCAGCACAAAAATAGGTGCAGTCCCGGGTTTTGAAAAACAGATTCAGGTGGATCCGTCAAACGGACGGCTAAACCGGGCTTTTCGTCCAATGAGAGGAGAAAGTCGGGTTTTTGAATCGGTATTTTCAGGTAAAATGGAATTGTTTTATCTTTATCCGCCCCAATATCCACACCTTCCTAAGCGATATGACACCAATTGTTAAAGCTCCGGTAAAACTTACCATTCCGTTATTGCTGGCTATTGCCTTGTTTGTTCTTTTGATGATCAGCAGTTTTGTGAAGCCCTACGGGTTTTTCATCGACGAGGTCTATTTTCTCTCCTGTGCCAGGCGACCTGCCCTGGGTTACATCGATCAGCCTCCGCTGTCCATACTTCTGTTGTCGCTTGTCCAGGAAATTTTCGGTGATAACATCCATGCGGTCAGGGTGCTGCCTGCACTCAGCATGGCGGCTACAGTATTTGTTACCGGGTTAATCACCCGGCGGTTGGGTGGAGGACCATTCAGCCTGCTACTGGCCTGCCTGGCTGTGATGGTGATGCCCGTTTACCTTTTGTTCGGAAGTTTTTATTCGATGAATGCCTTTGAGCCCCTAATCTGGACGGCGGTGGTATATTTTGTGGTGAAACTGGTGCAGGACCACGATCCGCGTAACTGGCTGCCGATCGGGATTCTTTCGGGTATCGGACTGGAGATGAAACATACCTTTTGTGCTATATGGGCTGGCCCTGGTGATCGGGATGCTGATATCCGGGAAGAGGAAGCTATTATGGAATTACTGGCTGTTATGGGGCGGACTGGCTGCTTTTTTGATCCTGCTGCCCAACCTGATCTGGCAGATTGTCAATGATTTTCCTTCGCTGGAACTATACCGCAACTCGTATACCGGTAAAAACATTGAAAAATCCCCGGTTGAGATTCTGGTAGAACAAATTGTCTTTGTTAACCCGGCTACTTTTCCCTTGTGGATAACCGGGGTTTTCGCATTGGCCTTCCATCGGGGCAAAGAGTTCCGGCTGATGCTGTATGCCTGGCTTTTTCTGATGGCTGTGATGATCGCCGGGCAATCGAGCCGGCCCGACCGGATTGCCTCCATCTATACTTTTCTGATCGCATTTGGTGCAGTAACCATTGAACAGGAACTGAAAAAAAAAGGGCGGCTAATTTTGCAACTCGCATTGGTTGTGCTAATGATTACCGGAGGAGTATTGTTGACTCCGGTATTTATCCCCTTGATGGCGCCACAGCCACTGAAGGAACATATTGCGCGACTTGGCCTGAAAATGGACCTTGAAGAGGGCAAGAAAGGCGAGCCCATCCCGCAGTGGCTGGCTGACCGCCTCGGATGGCATGAACTGGCAGAGGAGGTTGCTGAAGTCTATCACGGTCTTCCATCCGCCGAAAGGCAAAACACGGTGATTATTTCAGCCAATTATGGCCATGCCGGTGCCCTTGAACTATGGCCCGGAACTGGGGCTGCCCGCTGTGTATGCCACGCACAATGCCTTTCACACCTGGGGCCCGCCATCCGATTCCGTTATAACCTACATCGCGGTTTCCATCAATATCGAAGAGGTAAAAACCATGTTCGACAGCGTTGAAGAAGCAACCGTGGTTTATTGTCCCGACTGTACCCGGCCACAGCGAGAGATGCCAATCTATATCCTGCGCGGACCAAAATTCTCTGTTGAAAAGGAGTGGAAGGGTTCAGGATTTATGGATGATGGTTGAGGCTATGATCTGTAAGCTATTGTGAGTTTGTTTTTGCACTAATTTTCTCGTGGTTTTTAATTAGCATATTAGCAGATTCGTAGATTAGCAAATGGAATGTTGGAACGATGGAATGGTTGGAATAATGGAATATTGGAAAAATTGGAAATTGGAAATGGGGGAATTGGAAATTGAATCAATGACCCTTTCCAATGAGTGCAGGTTGCGCTGCTGTTTCGGTGTATTATACGGATAAACAATGATTCTATGACTAAGAAAACCATTCTGATTACCGGTGCAAACAAAGGTATTGGATTTGAAATAGCCAGGCAACTGGGTATTTCAGGACATCATGTTGTATTGGCGGCAAGAAATGAACTCCGGTTGCAGCAGGCTGTTCAGCAACTGATGGACCTGCAGGTGGATGTGTCAGGCCTGCTGATGGATGTGAGCGATGTGGCCTCCATCGGACAAGCTGCCGATGAATTTGGCAGACTTAACCTGAAGTTGGATGTTCTCGTAAACAATGCTGCCATCCTGGATAAGCATGATCATAGCATTCTCCGCGATGATGAAGTGATCCTGAAGCAAACCCTCACCACCAATTGTTACGGAGTTTTAAGGGTAGTCAAAGCTTTTCTGCCTTTTATGAAGAACCCTTCCAGGATCATCAATCTGTCGAGTGGTGGTGGTTCGATGACAGATCCTGTTGGGGGTTGGTCGCCGGCTTACTGTGTTTCTAAAACACTGCTCAACGCCTTGACACGTCAGTTAAGCGCTGAATTGTTGTTAAAAAACATTTCTGTAAATGCTGTCTGTCCGGGTTGGGTGCGAACCGATATGGGTGGCGCAGGCGCGGCACTTCCGGTAGAAAAGGGCGCGGAAACCCCGGTCTGGTTGGCAACTGAAGCGCCCCAATACTTAACCGGGCTCTTTTTCAGAAACAAAAAACAGATACCCTGGTAAAAATGATAAGAAATCCTCTCCGGAATATATTAAACTTAGTCTTTCGGGTAAGATAACGATTGTTAATGCTGACTTCAGACCGGAATTCGATGCCTCTTAACCTTAACCTTAACCTTAACCTTAACCTTAACCTCAGCCATAGCCTCACCAATGAACAAATCATCCGAAGCTTTAAAAGCATTTGACAGCGGTTTCAACTGCGCCCAATCCATGTTGCACACTTATGGAAAAGAATTTTTCAGAGAGGAAGCATCTGCCCTGAAACTTGCATCCGGTTTCGGAGCAGGGGTTTCATACCGCGGCGAAATGTGCGGGGCAGTAAGCGGTTCTCTGATGGTGATCGGGCTGCATTACGGCTATTCCGACCTGACCATGGAGCTTCAAAAGGATATGAACTTCCTGGTTGCAAGGGAATTTATGACTGCTTTTGAGCAGCACAATGGCTCCCTGGTATGCAATCAACTGGTAAAATCCGAAATCAATACCCCTGAAGGATTGGAATTTGCCCGGCAGAACGGACTTTTTAACAAGACCTGCCCGGGATTGATCGCAAGCGCCGCTGAAATACTGGAATCGCTGCTGGAGAAATATCCGGTAGAGAAGATGGGCAGTAAATTGTGAATTGAGCTGTTTGGGAAATTGAAGTCGGAAGTCGGAAGTCGGAGGTCGGAAGTCGGAGGTCGGAAGTCGGAAGTCAGAGGTATGAAATTGACTGAGAGACGAAGAGACTGAGAGATTGAGGGACATAGGGTCTGATAGAATGGGAAACTTTTACTATGTGTCTATTTTCTTCTATGTTCCTATGTGTTGAAAAAACTACTTTGAGAAGAAAGTGGAAATGTCATCAGAAGTAAAAATCAGAAGTCGGAGGTCGGTAGACAGAGGCCAGAAACCAATAACCAGCAACCAGAGGTCGGAAGCCAGACTTAGGACTTGGGAAGTAGAGACTAGGAAGCGAGAAGGTGATAGAGACTGAGAGACGAAGAGAGAGACTGAAAGAGTGAAAGAGTGAGAGACATAGGGTCTGAGAGAACGAGAAACTTTTACTATGTGTCTATTTTCTTCTATGTTCCTATGTGTTGAAAAAAAACTGCTTTGAGAAGAAAGTGGAAATGTCATCAAAAGTTAGAAATCAGAGGTCGGAAGTCAGAAGCCGGAAGAAAGAAACCGGATTTCAGCATTTCAGATCAGGTTAATATGCTTACATTTGAATAAACGAAAGCTTGGGTATCCGCTAAAACCCGGCCGATGAGAATTTCTCTGATCACCTTATTTCTTCTGCTGTCAGCAATGCTGACTGCACAGAGCCTGCTGATTGAAGGCCGTGTCCTGAATAAGGATACAAGGGAGCCTGTGGCCTATGCCAATATCTATAATAAAAGCCTGCAGAAGGGAACCATAAGCAACAACGAAGGGTACTTCAGAATTCCGGCCGGCAGCCGGGCTGACTCTGTGTTTGTCTCATTTGTCGGCTTCATTAAACAGCAGTTGCCCCTTACCGGGGAAGTTCATTTTTGTACAGTGCTGCTTGAAACCAGCTCACAATTGCTGAGAGAGGTCGTAATTACCGCTCCCGACGATGCATGGCTCCGCGATCTGCTGGTGGAGTGCCGGAAGCAGTCGCCACTTGCCACAACCGAGGCCAGGGCGTATTATGAATTGAAAAGCTTTATCCAGGATCAACAGGTGGAACTGGTAGAGAGCTTCTACAATGTAAAAATGACAGGATATGACCTTTCCACCCTCGATCTGAAGGCCGGAAGGCTGGCCCTGAAACCCTTCAACAACGGCTTATTTGTTTCAATAGCCGGCTCAAGGGCGATAACACTGCTTAAAATGTTCGGCGATAATCTCTACTTCCCGCAGAGCCCCCTTGAATTGTCGGCCGGCAGCATCAAAAGCATTTTTACCTTGAACTTGCCAGGAAGTACTACGATGAAAATCAGGATTCTATATACGAGACCAGGTTTACCCCCCGCGACACCACCGGACTGTATTTTACAGGGAAGATTTGGCTGAATCCTGCCAACAGGCAAATACTCAGGATTAACCTTCAATGCAGGCACAGTAAAAAACATCCTTTTCTGCCACTCTTCAGCACCGACCGCATCAGCAATGTAGATTTCAATATTTCAAAAACCTTCCGCACAGTGAATGGCCGGGTGTTGTTCGACCACACCGATTTCACCTATACCATTGATTATATCAGCGGAAAGGGCACCGGTGATGAAACGCCCTACCGGGTGGCGACCAGCGCCGTGATCTATGCCTTTGACTACGGCAACCTGTTTACCATCCCGCGGTTTCCCTTTAAGGAAGAACACATCGACGATTACAAAAAGATCAGTGCCCTGCCTTATAACGACTTCTTCTGGAAGGGATACAACGATTACCAACTCATTGATCACAAGCAGCTGAATGAAAAGTTCTACAGCGACACTTCTGCCATCACCAGCCGGAAACTCTTTGCCCAGCACCGGCTGTTCGGCCTCGGGATGTTCGAAAATTCATTTCTGCAATGGTCAACTGAAAGGATTCTTTTTAAGGAGAATACTCCTGTTCCTTCTGATAAAAGGATAGGAGATCTGGATTTTCCTGCCGATCAATACAACCTGAGCGTGAAAATCTTCATGGACATCAATGCAACTGGGGATTCCACAGATATTCTCACGGCAGCTATTCTCGATCCGATGGAAAGCTTTTTTCTTTTACCAATGGACAATACCACCCATTGTTTTATCAATATCTGGTTTGACCTTGTTGAGGTAGAACGGCGGAAATTTCAACAGGCGCTGCAACTTTCAGACAAAACAGGTGCTACCGCACAGAAAATGTACGATGAACTTCTTATCAAACTTAAAACGATCAAATTACTATACTTTAAGGAGGTAGAGCGGGGCACCCGGAGTGAAGAATTGCTGAAATGGAATGATATCGTATGTAGAAACCTCGGCATCGACAATGCGGCATTTTTCTATTTGAAATAGAATAATGGAATGAACTTTCATCAATCCTCCCGATCCGTTTCCGGATAAGTCCCCGGAAGGAAGTTAAACAGTTAATGAAAAACATCAAGCATTCAGGGCAAATCACCGGGGCATCATTCGACCGGATTGATGCCAGAGAATCAGATTATCTGTATATCGCCGGCTCGCAGATACCCGGTGCAGGGGATGGATTGTTCACAGCCATTCCAATCTGGAAGTATGAAATAATATCGGTATTCAAAGGTGAGATGCTTTCGCAGGATGAAGCAGACAAACTGGCGAAAGCAGGAAATAATAAATACTTCATGAATATGCCAGATGGAACCATCATGGACTCCATGCATGTGAAGTGTTTCGCAAAGTATGCCAACGATGCGGAAGGGTTGGTAAAATCCGGATCCGGCCCGAACTCGGTGATCACGCTCGATGACGGCAACCGTGTTTGCCTGGTTGCCATTAGAGGCATCAGGGCTGGTGAAGAAATATTATGCAGTTACGGTAAAAGGTATTGGAGCAAATCTGATAGCTTTAGAAATTAAGGGTAATAGAGTTTATCGAAGTAACATATGTGGACAAGGAAGTAACACTTGCAAAGCGCCTTACCTAAGTTGAGCGATTTGCTCATAAAATCGCCCGATTTGGGTATAAGTAATGTATATTTGTACAAAACATGGATATGCAAAGAATAGTCACAGAAAATATGGATAAAATCAAAGCATTGTGTATGTCGCATAATATAAAGGCTTTATTTGCTTTTGGGTCTGTTTGTACTGATCGATTTAATGATAAAAGTGACATTGATTTGCTGATATCATTCAACCCGATGGATTTTGGGGATTATGCGGATACCTACTTTGAACTGGCTGACCAGTTTGAGCATTTGTTCGAAAGGCCAGTTGATTTAGTTACTGATAAATCCCTGGCAAACCCCTATTTTATTGATTCAATCAATCAAACCAAAACATTGTTGTATGGATATTGAAATTAAAAAATATCTGTATGATATCCGGGAATCAATTGATTCAATTGAAAAGTACCTGGGACTAAAACGGGATTTTAAAGTCTATTTGGCAGATAAGATGCTACGCCGGGCCGTAGAGCGTGACTTGAAATAATAGGTGAAGCATTGAGCCGAATTGATAAATTGGATTCTACGCTATTTCAGGTAAAAGGCAAATTATCAGTATGCGCAACAGGGTAATACATGGATACGATAAGATTGACGATGAGATTATATGGGGAACGATTGTCAGGCATATACCAATATTAAAAGCTGAGGTAATGGATCTGTTAATGTAGAAATCCAACAGTCAGTTGTGGAAATATATGATAGAATATCAATAGGATATCCGATTTTTGATTACCCTACCGTACAGTGCAATTTTTGATAAAACTCACAAGACCTTGTTCTAAAATCCATCATTGTACTAACGTAAATTTTTATAAAAGCTTTTCTATGAAACCAACCCTGCTGCTTCTTTTTCTCTTCCTTTTCACCTCCTCCCTTTACTCCCAGGTTGCCCCATCCTCAGCCCTTTTCAGAACCCTGAAGGCGCAGGACAGTTTGCTTTTTGAGGTAGGTTTTAACAATTGCGACATCACGCAGTTTGAGAACCTGGTCAGCGATGATTTTGAGTTTTACCACGACAAGTCTGGCATCACGGCAACAAAGGCAGATTTTATTGCCGGTATCCGCGATGGACTTTGTAAGATGGATTATAAAGCCCGGCGCGAACTGGTGGAGAATTCGCTGGAAGTTTATCCGATGGAAAACAAGGGAGTTCTTTACGGCGTCATTCAAACAGGAAGTCATCGTTTTTATGAGGTTAAAGACGTAAAGCCGGATCAGCTTACAAGCATTGCTAAATTTACACATGTCTGGCTGCTGGAGAATGGTAGCTGGAAACTGAGCAGGGGACTCAGTTATGATCATATAAGCTCAAAGTAAAAAGCTTAAAGCTCAAAGTAAAAAGTAAAGTAAAGAACTGGTCTGTCAGTATTGTTTTTATGAATTCTTTGCAGATTATTTATTAATTTTATCCGGAAACAAGGCTAAATACGGCTCTTTAAATAGATTTAGTCATGAAATGCATACCGGTTCTGGCAGCTTTTATCGTTACAGTTTCTTTATGGTTATTGCCATTCTGCCCGGTTTTTGGCCAGGAGGTTGCTTCATCCGATGATGTTTCCCCAAAAATAGATTCCCTTATTGAAATACATAAGCTAAATGAGCAGTGTTCGCTGATAAATTTTGGGTATGATGCAATTACAGCCATCAATACCAGCAAGGGTATAGTGGTAATCGATGCAGGGATTTCAACAGGATTAACGAGCAGGTACAGGAAAATCATTGAAAATGAATTTCAGGGAAGTAATTTTGCCTGTGTCATCAACACGCACGGCCACCCTGATCATGTCGGAGGTAACAGCGTTTTCAGCGAATCGGTCATCATCGGTCATTCGAATTGTTCAGAGGAGATTGCCGGTCAGTGGAAGAATCCCGAAAAGGTTATTAAAAGCTTAAATAGTGTTGTTGAAGGGTGTGAAGTGAAATTAAAGGCCAGTGAACCGGGCACCCAGGAATGGAATGAGAATTTCACTCAGAAAATCCGGTACCTGAATGCATACAATGATGCCAGAAACATGGTTCCGGTGAGGCAACCTGATAGTACTTTTTCTGACAGCCTGAACCTGGATATGGGCAATGTCAGGCTGGAAATGTTCTACTTTGGGAAGTGTCATTCTACCAGTGATATTTTGATTTTTCTGCCCGGAATGAAAATCCTGTTTATTGGCGATTTATTTTTTAAATACGGAAGGCCAAGCCTTAATGACAATTTGATGACGGACAGAGACCGATGGAAAAAGTCAGCTCAATGGCTGGAAAACCGGATGGACCATATTGAGTTTATAATCTGCGGGCATGGACAAATGCTTTCAATCGATGATCTGAAGGATTTCAATAAAAATATTTTAAGATATTGCTCATCAGAGTAAGAGACTGTTTAAATTTATAATTCCATTTTCAATAGGCCCGTCCTTTAGGGCGGGTGTAATAACAGGCAACAAACCACGGGCAAAATCCTGAAAAATTTGTAAATTCACTATAAATTTTTCAGGATTTTGCCATTTTCTATGATATTTAAATTGAAACCCGCCCTAAAGGACGGGCCTATTCAACGGGTTTAACAAAATTTAATGAGTGTTTAAAAATCGACATGAAAAAAATAGGCATCATCGGCGGTACAGGGCCGGAATCAACAGTTGATTATTACAATGAAATTATCAACGCTTTCAAGAATGGGAGCGGGGATATGAATTATCCCGAGATCATCATTTACAGCATAAATCTGGGGAAACTAATGGGCATGATGCGGACAAAGCAATATGAAGAGGCAACTGCTTACCTGGTTGAAAAGATCGGGTGCCTTGAAAAAGCCGGTGCTGAATTTGCGGCCATCAGTGCCAACACGCCCCACCTGTTTTTTGACCGGATCAGGGAACTGTCGCACCTGCCGCTGATCAGCATCGTGGAAGCCACCCTCACTGAAAGTATCAAACGGGGATTAAAGCGTCCCGGCCTGATCGGAACAGGATTTACCATGAATGCATCTTTTTATGCTGATATTTTCAGAACAAGGGGAATTGAAGTGGTTGTTCCCGGGGAAGAAGACAAAGAACTGATTCATTTTAAACTTTTCAGTGAAATTGAGCTGGGAATTTTCAAAGATGAAACCCGGCTGCAGTTAATCCGGATCATTGAAAAGATGGTACGTGAACAGCAGATCGATTCCCTGATCCTTGGCTGCACTGAGTTCCCGTTGATACTGACCGAACCGGAATATGCCGGTATTCCTATGCTGAACACCACCCGGATACATGTGGATGCCATTGTAAGTTATTGCCTGAACGGAAGCCGGTGAGGTTAGTTTGAGGCCGGAGGTCGGAGGTCGGAAGTCAGATGTAGGAGAAAATCAGCAACCGACCGAAGGTAGCCTGCTGACTGCTTCAGGCAGACAGGTTCACCAAAGGTAAATCTACAATTATTTAGGGCTAGATGAAAAACTCCGTTAGGAGTTTCCTGTAAATAACCCCCAGTGTAGTGAAACGAAACTGGGGGTAAATGAATCTCTTTATAAAACAACCCTGTAGGGGTTGCCTTTTGTAAGTTATTGTCGGGGAACCCACTCCGGGGTTCTGTTGTTTTTCCATTTTAATACCCCCAATTTCATTGGGGGTTATTTACAGGAAATCCCTACGGGATTCTATTTTATCAATTTTATAAAAGTGCAAGGAAAATGATAAAGTTTCATGGTTACCTTGCATTAAGATTTTGAATTTTCATTGTATGATTCTGTTACTATGATTATTGTTGGTTTTTCAGCAGACCCTATTTAATTACCACTTTCACCCTGTTATTGTCATATAATCAGAACATTGTAAAGTGTTTACCCAATAGTTTATATTTGTATGTGTTTCAACATTATCAATACTCCGTTAATATTTTTTAAACAACTGATTTGCAGGGTATTAGATAACTGGATGGGTAATTTACAACAACTTGATAATCAGCACTTTGCGTCGTTGCGTCATTGCGTGATTCTTAAAATTACCGGACTATTGCATTATCATTTTGAAACTTAAATCCGGAACAATGCGGAAAATATTCATTTCAGTTTTCCTGTTTGCCCTTGCAATTGCAGGTATGGCGCAGGATACAATCACTGTTCAAACCCTGACTTTCGATTCCATTACCACCAGGCGTGGTATCTGGCAGTTTCCGCAGGAAGGTTCTTTCCGGAAAATCCTGATGAAATATACCCTGAAGTGTGATGCATTGACCCAACATGACAATTATCCCTGCGGCGAGTGGGATTACCTGACATACAACATAATACATCGGCACACAGGGGCTTATGACTCTACTTTGCTCTTTCACCCTTCTTTCACTTTAATAGGAGGGAGGACCCTTGACTCCCTGCTTCTCAGAGACGAACCAACGTATTCATATCACAGGCATTATCACACTTCGGTTTCTCCTTCTGATACCATATCATTAACGAATTCAACCATAGGCGCCGGAATTATAAATGCTTCCCAATTGATTAAATCCGGAAACACGGCATCCAGATCTCAGTTTATCTGGACTCGGGAAGAAATGCTTGCCGCCGGTATTCAGGCCGGTCCGATCACTGGGATTAAGCTTTACTCAACCGGGGAAGGTGATTTGGTTAAAAGGTTCACGATAAAAATGGATTCAACGGAACTTGCGATTGCGGAAACAAATCCGGCTGAGAACCTGCATACAGTTTTTATCAATTCTGTTGATTTTTCCCGGTCAGGCCGGATCGATCTTAATTTTTCGGATCCTTTTATCTGGGATGGAGAGTCCAATATTCTGGTTGAAATGAGTTCTTCGCGCGAAACGCCTGGTTTAAATGCAATTGTTGAGGCCGATTCGACAGGTTTCAGGTGTGGCATTGTTAGCGGAAGTGACAATTATGCGCTTAACCTCGACGGACAAACTGATTTTGTCAGGCTCCCGGAAGGAGTTTATTTTGACGGCGATTTTACATTTGAAGCATGGATTTACAAACTGAGTAATCAGAACTGGAGCCGTGTTTTTGATTTTGGAAATGGTCCCGGTAAGGATAATATCATCATTGCGCTTTCAAACGGAACTTCCGGAAAACTGAGCTTTCATGTTACCCGACCCTCTGTTTCCAAATCATTTGTAATGCCTGATCCCACGCCTTTAAACACATGGACACATGTAACGCTCAGGCTTCGCAACAGTATAGGCTGGGTATATATCAACGGTCAATACACGAAAGCAGGTGTGCTCACTCCGCCTGACAGTGTGGTCAGAACCCTCAATTTTATCGGAAAAAGTAACTGGGAGAACGATGGGTATGCCGATATGCTGATTGATGAAGTAAAATTGTTTAACCTGGCGCTGGAACCTGACGAAATTGCTGCACAATACCGGAAGACAGTTCCTGACCCGGAAAGCAATGACTCTCTTGTCTATTACTATAATTTTGATCAGGGTTCAGGAGATGTTGTTGACGATCTGTCGGCAAATCATTTAAACGGCAATCTTTATGGGTTGCCTGCCTACTATCGCATACAGGGTGAAGAACTTCAAACCGACTTCGATACATCCTATGTGAGGCCGCAGATTGTTTTTGAAAATCTGACAACTACGGCATTAATTGAGGAACTCTCGATAGTGACAGATTCAACCGAAAATCCCCCTGTTCAGTATATTTTATTCAATGATCCTGATGATCCGCTGATAGCCACAGATACGCTGAGTGGATACCAGGCCGGGTACTCATATGTGTATGAGGATTGGCAGAAAACAGATTCCGTCTGGAATGAACCTGATGACATCCTGAAGCTTGAAATGCGGCCATACTATGATGAACCCTTTGAGGTTATTGAGGATTATGAGATCGGACGCTTCATCACCCCTTATGGAATTAATCTTGACCTTGGTCCGCAAGGCTTCACCTGGACCTACGATGTAACCGACTATGCCGGGATGCTAAAAGGCAATGTTGATTTCAGCGCCGGAAACCAGCAGGAGTTGATAGATGTTAAATTCCTGTTTATCACCGGACAACCGCCCCGTGAAATAAAAAAACTCGACAGGCTCTGGGGCGGGCTTAATTCGTGGTATTACCGCGATCTGGCTGCTGATGCTGCCTTATCGGCAACTAAAGTGCCGGTTTCAGACGGAGCAACACAATTTAAGGTAAAGACGCTGTTTTCAGGACATGGCCATAACAGTAATACAGGCGAATATCCGCATTGTTGCGAATGGAAGGATAATGACCATTTTCTGATGATTAATGGTCAACTGGCTAAGGAATGGAAGATATTTCAATACAACGAATGTGCCCTGAACCCGGTTTATCCACAGGGCGGAACCTGGAACGGAGCCCGCGAAGGCTGGTGTCCCGGCGACATGGTAAAATACAGGGATTATGAGGTTTCATCATTTGTAAACAGTGATACCATTGTTGTTGACTACAATATTACCCCGGTTCCGCCTGACAATGAAGGTATGGGATGGGGCAATTATGTTGTTGGCGTTCAGATGCTTCAATATGGTCCGAATTCACATCAAACGGATGCAGAAGTGTATGATGTCATTTCTCCGTCAGATTCAAGGTATTATTCACGTCTTAACCCGGTTTGTTATAACCCTGAGGTTGTTCTCCGGAATAATGGCAATACTGAACTGACTTCACTTAAATTGGAGTATTTCGTTTCGGGCGGTAAGCATGAGATGTTTAACTGGACTGGCCTGATTCCCCCTCACGAATCAGGCAAAGTTCAATTGCCCGTTCCCGGGAATAGTTTCTGGATAGGGGACTCGCTCTATATTTTTACCGTTTCTGCCAGCCTTCCCAATGGCCTCGAAGATCAATATGCTGATAACAATACATACACCAGTTCATTTAACATGCCCGATTTTTACAGGGAACCTTTTGTGCTTTATTTGAAAACCAACAAAGAGGCGTATCGTTATACACTGAAAATCAAGGATAATACCGGCCAGGATGTGTTTGTGTGGGAAAATCTCGAAAACAATATAATCTATTCCGATACCATTGATTTTTCAGATGGATGTTATACGCTTGAGCTGATTGATCAGGAGAATCTCGGGCTTTCATACTGGGCATATCCCGAGCAGGGGAGCGGTTATCTAAGGATAGCCAATCTTGAGGGTGTTCAAATGAAGTCCTTTAACCCTGATTTTGGCAGATCGGTATTGTATTCTTTTAATCTTGGGGAAACTTACTATATCAGTGAACCCGAAATGGTTGAATTCAATATTTATCCGAATCCTTTTGAGGATGGCGTACGGCTGTATTCACCGGTTTTCAATGGTAAAACAATGATTACTATTTATAATTCACTGGGCGTATTGGTAATGTCACGTGAGCATGTTTTTGACGGGAAAAGCAGTGTTGACTTGACCCTGGGCAATTTACCCGCAGGAATTTATATGGTATCTGTCCGCAATGGTGCAAACACCATCACCCGGAAAATAATAAAACAGCACTAAACATCATTATCTGATAATGGCTTTTTAATAATCCTGAGAAGATCTGCTTTTCTGATGGATTTGGAAATATTTTCTTCGCAACCGGCAGCATTGCAGCGCTAAAAGTTAAATCAGATATCTGTATTATCAAGGGTTGCAAAGGGTGTGGCAAAAAACATGCAGAAAGCAGGAGAATGCATTTTAAAAATAGATATTGCGAAAACATGCGTGCCCTGTATACCTGACGCAGTCAGGCAGTCTGTTTGCCGGGCAGAAAGGTCAGGGCCTGTCCCGCAAAGCCGGAGGATGTGCGCAAACTATGTGAAATACCGCGTGGTTGGTTTACGAATATAGAGTAGTGGAAGCACGCGTCGGGAGACGCGCGCCAACTTTCAATCTGAAACTCAGTGAAGGTAATCAGGGTTAAATCCGCAACCAGCCTAAGAGAGCCTGCCCTAAAATCATTTTCGGGGGAATTCTCCAAAGGTAATCCGCAATCCGCAATCCGCAATCCGCAATTATTTACTGACTCCTCTCACCTTCATTTCCAATGCAAAAAGTCCGTCAGAAGCTGTGATAAAAAGAGTTTTCATCTCTTTACCGCCAAAACATACATTGGCTGTCCATGGAGCATCGACCGGAATATGTCCGATTTTCTTTCCTTTCTTATTGAATATGGTCACTCCGTCTCCGGTAAGGTAAACATTGCCTTTGTTGTCGATGGTCATTCCATCTGACCCAAGTTCTGCAAAAAGCTTTTTGTTGGCCAAACTTCCATCGGGCCGGATGTTGTATGCGTATGTTTTATTGGCGCCGATATCGGCAACATAGAGCGTTTTACCATCGGGTGTGCCCACAATACCATTGGGTTTGACCAGGTCAGTGGCTACGCGTAACAGTGTTTTGCGGTCGGGTGAAAGGTAATAAACATGCTCCCCATCCTGTTGCATAGCGGGATCGCGCGTCCAGTAAGGACGTACATACAACGGATCAGTAAAGAAAATGCCACCTCCGGGATGAACCCAAAGGTCGTTGGGGCCGTTCAGCTTTTTATCACCATAATTCAGAACCAGATTGGTGTGGGTTTTATCAGAAACAGAGATACTCCATAGCTGGTTGTCCATATCGGAGCAGGAAAGGAGATTTCCACTCAGGTCGAAATAGAGTCCGTTGGCCCTGCCGGAATTTTCAAGAAATGTTTCCAGTTTGCCATTGATGGTCCAGATATGGATTTTATTGTTGGGCTGGTCGGTAAAATAGACATTTCCCAGGCGATCAACCGCCGGGCCTTCGGTAAAGCTAAAGCCACCTGCCAGTTTAACGACAGTTGCTCCCGATGCGATAAGCCCCGGGTTTTTCTGGCTGGAAGCCAGGAATGAAAACGCCAGCAACCACCAAAATCAAAATCATGTATGATCTGGCCATTTCGCAAATGTTTAAGGTTACATCCAACTATATAAATCCAATGAAATATAAAGGGCTGTCTCAAATGGAATTAACCATAGACGGTCTCAGAAACACTGTTTCTACACTTTGAGCATGAGTTTTATTCAACCAATTCAAAGCTTGCCTTAAGTGCCAGGTTGTCGGACGAAGTGCCAATAAAAACCTCAAATTTCCCGGCTTCAGGTGCAAATTTATTGTCAAGGCGGAGGAAAGCCAGATCGTTCGGATGAATTTCGAAACTAACTTCTTTGGTTTCGCCTTTTTTGAACATCACTTTTTCAAAACCTTTCAACTGCAATAAAGGACGGGCAACACCTTTTCCAACAACATCCCGGATATAGAGCTGAACTACTTCTTCGCCCGGGTAATCGCCTGTATTGGTAATGGTTGCCTTGGCAGTAAGGGTTTCATTCATGTCAATTTTATCAGTACTCAAAACCAGTTTATCATAACTGAAGGTGGTGTAACTTAAACCAAAGCCAAATGCAAACAGGGGCGTATTTGGAATATCCCTGTAACTGGTACTGTTAACCCACTTGTTTGGATCGAAAGGGCGCCCCGTATTCAATTGTTCATAGTAAACAGGAATCTGACCTACGTGGTAAGGAAACGAAGCCGGCAATTTTCCCGACGGGTTGTAATCACCGAATAAGACATCGGCTATTGCGTTGCCCGATTCAGATCCCAAATGCCAGCAGTTCAGGATGGCATCGGTGTGTTCAATAGCATCGGTGAGTATCAGGGGCCGTCCGGTGAAAAGAACCAATACCACCGGTTTTCCTGTTTTTTTAATTTCACGCAGCAATTCAAGCTGCAGGCCTTTAAATGAAATATCGGCATAACTGCGGCATTCGCCCGACATGCCGGCTGTTTCGCCAAGAGCCATCACCACCACATCGGCTTTTTTAGCAGCCTCAATGGCTTTTTCGAAACCTTTGCGATCGTCGGTATAGTTTTCAAATTGGGCAGAGAAGGCATGTTCGGTATTTGTCTTTATGGAGAGGCCTTCGGCATAAAGAATCTCAGTATTCGTGCCAACGGCTGCCTGAATACCTTCCAGCAATGAAATTGCAGAATTTGGAATTGCGTTGCCGCGCCAGTTGCCCAAGGGCGAATCTTTGTCGTTAGCCAGCGGTCCTATGACAGCTATACGCTTCATGGTTTTGGAGACCGGCAGGGTTTTGTTCTCATTCTTCATCAGAACGATTGACTTTTTTGCAATTTCACGTGCTGCGGCAATATGACCGGGATGCATGGTCAGTTCTTTCTCTCTTTGCTTATCGCAGTATTGAAAAGGATGGTCGAACAAACCCAGCCGGAATTTAACCAGCAGTATGCGGCTTACCATTTCATCAATCTGGCTTATGGTTATTTTTTTATCGGTTAAAAGTTGTTTCACCTGTGTGTTGTAGATTCGCCCCTCCATATCCATATCCACGCCGGCATCCACGCCCCTGTATCCAACTTCATAGGGTGATTCAACGTTTCCGTGATACATCATCTCCCCCAATGAATTCCAGTCGGATACAACAAATCCGTCGAAACCCCATTCCCCGCGCAGAATTTCTGTCTGCAGCCAGCGGCTGCCTGAAGCCGGCACTCCGTTAATTGTATTAAAAGAAGACATCACTGTCGCAACACCGGCATCAACAGCCGCTTTATACGGAGGCAGATAAACTTCACGCAACATGCGCTCCGACATATCCACGGCGTTATAATCGCGTCCGCCAACAGCTGCGCCGTATGCAGCAAAGTGTTTGACGCAGGCGGCAATGGTGTTGGCATCAGCTAAATTATCCCCCTGAAAACCATACACACGGGCGATGGCTGCCTGTTCCCCCAGGTAAACATCTTCACCTGCACTTTCCATGATCCTGCCCCAGCGGGGATCGCGTGAAATATCCACCATCGGGGCAAAGGTCCACTGCACACCGTTGGCCGCGGATTCGATGGCTGCTATTCTGGCGCTCTGTTGCATGGCTGCGCGGTCGAAACTTGCGGCTTCTCCCAGTGGGATTGGGAATATGGTTCTGTAACCATGAATCACATCGAAACCAAAAATCAGCGGGATTCCGAGCCGTGATTGTTCCACCGCGATTTTCTGCAGACGCATGGTTTCGTCAACACCAACCACATTGAGGAAACTTCCGACTTCTCCCTTGCGAATCATCTCATCAAAATCTTCATTACGGCTTATTGTATTGCCGGTTCCGGTCTGGTGATATGGATTTGACAATTGATTTAATTGCCCTATTTTTTCGTCCAGGGTCATTTTAGCGAGTAGGTCTTTAACTCTTTGATTTAAAGAGTCATCAGGCATATAGCTCATGAGCAGAATGCATCCTGTTGCAACTAACATGAGGTTGGCAAATGCAAGATATTTGTTCAATATCTTCCTCTTTTTAAGATCCATTGTTATCTTTTTTGATAAATAATATAACCGGGTCAGATTAGCTGTAAAGGTACTGCATGACCGGATATGAACTGATGGCATGCCAGAGAATAAATTTCACCAGACTATTTATTCATAAGCGCATTTAATATCGGCATTACCCAGCCTTCCTTACCGATGTCATATACAATGAAATCGCTGTCGAACTGCCAGTAGGCCCAACTGAACCCAAATTTTTCGGCAGTCCGCGCAACGTGGGCAGTATAGCGCGCCCTGGAATCCATATCTCCTTTGTCGTAGGCACCAAATTCGCCTAAAAATACCGGGCGATCATTTGCTTTAGACCAATCCGCCGCAACCTTCAGTTTAGTTTCAATCTCTGCTTTTTCCTCCTTTGAACCAGTCCATTTTATGCCGCTTAGATCTTTGAAATCCTTGGCCCAGTAAGCACCCTGATGTGTAAAGGGCATTGGGTGATAAAAGTGAACAGTTACGATGATGTTCCTATCCTCTTCAGGAAGTACCAGGGTAGGTAAGCTTTCGATTCCATTCCAGTTGCCTGGCCCGATAATAAGTGTGCGGTTAGGGTTGGTTTCGCGGATCAGTCTGATAGCATCCACCAGGTATGTATTCCACAATTCTACGCTTAGTTTCTGGTTGGGCTCATTCAAAACTTCAAATATCACGTCGCTGGGCTGGTCTTTGTATCTGGGCGCAAGTTGCTTCCAGACAGACATGAACATTTCCTTTTTAGCAATCGGATCATCGGCCATCGCATTATACTCGTGCATATCGAGAATAACCATCAATCCGGCTTCCAGCCCTTTTTTTACTGCCCAGTCAAGGGTTTCCAGCCATTTCGGATTCAGGGTATAGGTACTGTCCATGCCTGAGAAAGCAAACAGGTTAATCCGGATGGTTGAAAAACCAGCATCTTTGATCTTCTTAAAATAAGATTCTTTAAAACGCCCTTTCGAGTAATCTTTCCAGAGTTCCACATCATAGCCGATGATGTTTACACCTCTTCCCATTTTGGCACACTGCTCTTTTGCAGTAATGACCTGCGCAATTGTTTCATTGTTTGCCGAAAGCCAGACAATTATGACAACGATTAATAGAAGTATTTTTTTCATTTTTTGTGCTTTTTCGTTGAATATTCAGGTGTACACCTATCCTAAATATCATTTATAATTGCTTTGATTTTCTCTTGCTCCTCATTCGTAAACGCAATGTTTTTAAGCGTTTCAATGTTGTCGTTCAATTGCTTCACCGAACTTACACCTACGATGACCGAAGTAACGCGCTGATCCCGCAAAAGCCAGGCTGTTGCCATCTGAGCCAGCGTCTGATTCCTTTGCATAGCCATTCCATTGAGTTCGCTGATAGCGGCTATAAGCACCGGCGTTATGTTTTCGGGTTTAAGAAAGTGTGCCTTGGAAGCGCGTGAACCGGCTGGAATTCCCTTCAGGTACCTGTCGGTCAGAATACCCTGAGCCAGGGGTGAAAATGCAACGAATCCCACGCCATTGGATTCAAGAACATCAAGCAGTCCGTTTTCCACCGTCCGGTCAAGCATTGAGTACCTTGACTGATGAATCAGGCAGGGGGTTCCGAGATTATTTAAAATACTGATCGCGTCAGAAGTTTGTTCCGGTGAATAATTTGAGATTCCGGCGTACAATGCTTTTCCGCTTTTCACGATGTAATCGAGCGCCCTCATGGTTTCTTCAAGAGGTGTAGAAGGATCAAAGCGATGTGAGTAAAATATGTCCACGTATTCGAGTCCCATGCGTTTTAAACTCTGATTGACACTGGCAACCAGGTATTTCCGGGAGCCCCATTCACCATAAGGCCCTTCCCACATGTCGTAGCCAGCCTTGGAGGTAATGATCATTTCATCGCGGTAGGTAGTGAAGTCTTTTTTCAGAATTGAACCAAAAACTTCTTCCGCCGAACCCGCCGGAGGGCCGTAATTATTTGCCAGATCAAAATGTGTGATTCCCTGGTCGAAGGCGGTTCTGATGATTTCACGGGAATTGTTGTAGTTGTCGGCAAACCCGAAATTGTGCCATAATCCCAGGGATATCGCCGGAAGGAGCAAACCACTCTTGCCACAGCGATTGTATTTCATGGTTTTGTATCGGGCACCATCTGCCTTGTAATTCTCTTGCATTGTCATTTTTTTTGTTTCGTAAAATATCGGTTATTTCTCATTTGCCGGTTCATAACCCTGATCAATAGAAAAATTGAGTTGGATTTAAAATGGCCTACAAGTTTGCTCTTTGAATTGCTCTTACAACAATTTCAAGGTCACTTGTTCCCCGGAATCCGCTAAAGCCAATACTTAATTTTGTGCCGTCTCTGAGGGTAACAGGTTGTCCCCCTTCCCAGCCAATCATATCAGGCCGGCTGATACCGAAAGCATCCTCATCGAGCTGACCTGAATACACCAGCGTTTCGTATTCACCTGTTTTATAACCTGTAATCCAGACCTGGCTTGCTTTTGTCCACGCAACCCTGAATGATTCACGTGAACGGTTTTTATTGTTGCCAAATAATTTCCCGTTTACTGAACCATCTTCATCAATGATACAAATGGCAACGTTTCCGTTTGAAATGCGCATGTCATCCTGAATTGCAGTGTAATCAGGGATTAAGGCAGCAATTTCAGTGATGATCTTTTCAATGCTTTCTATAATTTGTTGTTTTACCATTTAAAATATTGATTTAAAAGATTATAAAGTTTTTGAGTAACTCTTCGAAATTCAGCAACGTGCAATGATATTGCACTGAAATCAGGGAACAAATATTACTTTATCTTATCATTCTGGGAGTGTAAATCCATTGCGCTCAAAACAAAGAACAATGGTGCATTCCAGTTTATTGCAACTTCGTTGGTTGAATAGCTGCATTCAGCGTCGGCATACGATTTTGCCGGGAAAGTGGAACGGTTTATTTCAGGACAATCATTTAAGACAACGGTATTTGGCCCCCCTGCCAGAAATCCGGGATAAGGGTCGGTGATCCCATCGGAACCAGACGGGCGGTGGTGAATATTCATCACCTGCCTGCTGCCGAATCCTGTTACAAAACAATAACCGGTTGCATTCCTGCCAAGTATATAATCAACATCCCCCTGAACTGAAGCCAGATATTTTTCATCACCACTGACTTTGTATGCTACCAGCTTTATTAATGCCTGATTTA
Source organism: Bacteroidales bacterium (assembly GCA_016709025.1). Lineage (GTDB taxonomy): Bacteria > Bacteroidota > Bacteroidia > Bacteroidales > Lentimicrobiaceae > Lentimicrobium. Next base: position 133,112 of record JADJEQ010000016.1, read on the forward strand.
CAACATCTGAATTGCTTCCCCACTTAAAAAAGTCAAGGCTGACTTTATAGGCTGAGTTTTCTGATACCGCAACCAGCATATCGGCATAGTCCAACAGTATTTTCTGTGCTTCCGTTTTATGATTTGTGGCTTTTGGAAGGTCGCTCAAAGAAAGTGAAATGATCCCTGTCATACCTGAGTAATCCCATGACGGAACCCTTGTTTTCTGAGCTTGTATTTCCTTTTGTGAAATCAGCATCATATCATTTTTTGCCAATCCAAGCTCAGTCGCTGCCCAGAAAAACTCGTCGCTGAGTTCCATATCATCGTAAGCTCCGGTTGAGATATCTGTCGGATTCTTGAAGTAGACAGCCGGATTCGCATTTGCCCAGGCATAAGATTTTTGAGCCGCTTCGAGACAGGTTTTCCCAAGGAATACCAATTCTTTGGAGTCGCTTTGAGTGAGCACGCGTGAAGCCATGGCCATGGTGGCAGTAAAATCGAGGGAAGCAGCCGTCGATTTTAATACAACATACCTTGGGTCTGTTGCTTTATCAGGCATTACAAAATCGCAGAATTTTTTATTCGTAAGTTTATGATAAACCCCTCCATCATCGGGATCCTGCATGGTGAGCATCCAGCGAAGGTTAACCAAAAGCTCATCCATCACATCCGGGATGGCATTGTTGCTTTCAGGGATGTTTCCGTTGAAATTTTTACAAAACTCAGGATACATCTGGCAAAAAAGCAATAATGTATAGGTGCTTATGCCGCTGTTGACAATGTACTTGTTGTAATCGCCGGCATCGTACCAACCTCCCGCACTGGAAATGATGGTTCCTTCGGGGCGTTTTTCCGATGATGCGGAAGCGTGCACTATAACCTCTGTATCCGGATGCCCGGCCGGTCTGGCCCATTTCCCGCCAAACTCCTTTGTAATTTCTATGCCTGAGCGATTCAGATAAAACGCTTTTAATGAAGCTTTCGCAACATCGGTATAGACGTCCCGGCCAATTTCAAACACATAAGAGCAAACCGAATTATCTTTTAAACATATCTGGTATTTTCCCGGGATGGTTACTGCTGAAAAATCGGCTGCGCAAACACTGTCACCGGATTGATCCCAGTATTTAAAAGGACCGGGTTTTCCTGTAAAGACAACTTTCCCACTATTTACATCAATCACTTCAAACTTTGCAGTTTTAACACGGATCAAAGCTATTTTATCAGAATGAGGATGATAACCCACCTGATTGACAAGAATTCTGTCGGGGGTGTCAGACACTGTTTGGGCGCCTGATATTTCCCGGGATGCTGATGCAACGCAATTAAAGCAAAGTATGAAAATCAGAGGAAGAAGAAGTAATAAAGGATTTTTCATCTTTTGGTTATTTTTGATACGTTCAGCTGACTGTCAACCAATCCCGTAACTTATGCACGGGATACAGAGATTCATTTTTGTTCCTCCAAAGCCCGCCATTCGTGATAGCCGCCGTTGTTTGTTGATGATATTACTCAAATTTACAGTCAAACTCAAGTGAACTTGTTAAACTACTCACTACTGTAAATTTGTTGTTTGCAAAATCTTCCTCCCGGATATAAAAGGTACTTCCGCCGAATCTACTTGTTTGCAGCGCGTAAATTACCCCTTGGTTATCTTTTGCCATCAGGCTGATTACGAACGATCTGTCCAAAACCAGTTGTTTATCAACCACAATTTTATCAGTTACATCAATCTGAATTGGATTGAATGTTCTGTATGAAACATCCTGAATAGCCGGGCTCTGGTAAATTATTTCTGAATCAGGCATAATTCCGCTTCCGGGAACAATTGAATCTCCGGGGGCATAATTCTGGACTAACACAAAAACATCTGCCATGGGTGAAGAAGGCCAGACACCTATAAAATGTGGGTTGTTGTTTGGAATAGTATCCCACTGAATATAGTTGATAATGATCGTTTTAAGGACACGATCCAGTACGATAACCTTTTTTTCTATGGAAGATGTTTGTCCCTCATTTGTTTTTACGGTCAGTTTAATGGCATAAGTACCCGGGTTCGGGAAGGTTAAAACAAGATTTTTATCGGTAGAAATATTCCCGTTTCCCAAATCCCAGAATGATGAATCAGCATTGATGGATGAATTGAACAGGGTGCAGGTATCGTAGGTGGCCATTTTTATCACAGTGGAGGTGTCGCCGCGAAAATTAAATGATGCATCTGGTTGATTATTTGTTTCTTTTTGGCACCCGATTATGAAAGTACTATAAATCAATCCGATGATTAACCAATGTCTCATGACTGGAAAATGTTAAAGTTAATCTGAATGCGTGCTTCAGAGGTTTTCATCCCAATATAACCCGTACATTATGTTCCAAACGATCGTCAAACAAAGGAATCAGATTGGAAGTCTGGGAATGGTTATCAACGATTACCTCTTTTACTCCCTTTGATTTCCCGTCCGGATTTTGAATTTCGATGTGATAGGTTGCTCCCCTGAATTTACGGGTAACCTTAAAGCCTTTCCAATCACCCGGAATGCATGGATCGACCCTGATTCCGTCGTATTCGGGCCGGATACCTAAAATATACTGGCTGATGGTGTAGAAATTCCACGATGCTGTTCCGGTTAGCCATGAGTTTTTGGCTTCGCCGGGTTTGAAGGCATCTTTGCCGGCAATCATTTGCGAATACACGTAAGGCTCAGTTTTGTGCAGATCGCTGACCTCTTCGAGGTATGCCGGACAGATTTTCTTATAATACTCCCACGCCTGTTCGCCACGGCCAATTTCTGTTTCTCCGATCATGATCCAGGGGTTGTTGTGGCAGAAGATACCTGCATTTTCCTTGTATCCGGGGGGTAGGTTGAAATTTCGCCGTATTCAATGTAATAACGGGTATAAGCAGGATTATTCAGTACAATTCCATGTTCACAATCGAGGCGCTCTTTAACCGAATCCAAAGCTTTCCGGCACAAACCTTCTTCTTTACCTATGCCTGCCATGGTGCACCAACCGTTTGACTCGATAAAAATTTTGCCTTCTTCGTTTTCGTTGCTGCCTATTTTATTCCCATAATAATCGTAAGCGCGGATAAACCATTCGCCATCCCACCCGTATTTCATTACAGCTTTTGTCATTTCATCCACATGAGATTGAGCACGGGCTGCTTCACTTGTTTTGCCAAGTTTTTGGCAAAGGGCGACGTAATCGCGGCCGTAAATCACAAAAAGTCCGGCAATCATCAGCGATTCTGCTTTCGATCCTTCAGATTGGTTTTCGGTCGTCTGAAAAGATTCGTTCGGGTCGTTGGAAAAGCAGTTCAGGTTCAGACAGTCGTTCCAGTCGGCGCGGCCAATCAGGGGCAATCCATGGGGGCCCAGGTTGTTTACCACATGGTTAAACGAAGCTGTGAGGTGACCGAACAAGGGTTCTGCAATGCTCATATCGTTGTCGAAAGGCACCATTTCATCAAGGATGGCGAAGTCACCGGTTTCTTTAATGTAGCTTATGGTCCCGAAAATCAGCCACATGGGGTCGTCGTTAAAGCCTCCGCCAATGTCGTTGTTCCCTCGTTTGGTCAAAGGCTGATACTGGTGATAACAGCCTCCGTCGGGAAATTGTGTGGATGCGATGTCGATGATCCTTTCGCGGGCCCGTTCCGGAATCTGGTGAACAAAACCGATCAGATCCTGGTTCGAGTCACGGAATCCCATTCCCCGGCCGATTCCACTTTCGAAGAAAGAAGCAGAACGGGAGAAGCAGAAAGTGATCATACACTGGTATTGGTTCCAGATATTCACCATGCGATCGAGTTTTTCGTCGCCCGAGGTGATATGATATGTACTTAGTAAGTTATCCCAGTAGTTGCGAAGTTCTGTAAAGGCTGCATCAACTTTGGCGGCGGTATCGAATCGGGCAATGGCAGCTTTGGCTTTGGCTTTGTTGATAAAGTTTTTAGATTCCCATTTCTCCTCTTCCGCATTCTCAGCATAGCCCAACATGAAAACAAAGTCTTTCGACTCGCCTGCCTGAAGTTCAATCTCGATGAAATGTGATGCGATTGGCGACCAGCCGTGTGCAACGGAATTTGCAGGTCTGCCGGCGGCAACTACCTGTGGTTCGTCAAATCCATTATAAAGGCCAAAGAAAGCTTCGCGATCGGTGTCGAATCCTTTTATCGGTGTATTTACCGAATAATATGCGTAGTGATTCCGCCGCTCTTTGTATTCTGTTTTGTGGTAAATAACAGAATCTTCAATTTCAACTTCACCAGTTGAGAAGTTGCGTTGAAAATTCTCCATATCGGCGGCTGCATTATACATTGCCCATTCGATGAATGAGAATATTTTCAGTTTTTTAACCTTCAGGGAGTTGTTTGTAATGGTTAACTTCTGAACTTCAGCCCAGGTTTTCAGCGGGACAAAAAAGAGGACTTTGGCTGTTACGCCGTTTTTTACACCTTCTATCGAAGTGTAATTCATCCCATGGCGGCATTCATAGCTGTCGAGCGGGGTTTTGCAGGGTTTCCATCCCGGCGACCAGGTAGTTTCTTCATCTTTTATATAAAAATAACGTCCACCGCTGTCCATAGGGACATTGTTATACCGGTAGCGCGTAAGACGGCGGAATTTGGCATCCTTGTAAAAGGAGTATCCGCCTGCTGTGTTTGAGATCAGCGAAAAAAAATCTTCATTGCCCAGGTAGTTGATCCATGGCCAGGGCGTTTGGGGATTGGTAATAACATACTCTCTGTTCTGATCGTCGAAATGTCCGAATTTCATAGTCCTGATTATTCTGATTGATTTGATAAATTCAATTCCTGGTGGTTTTAATGAGAAGGCTCATTGGCTCTTCTTTGGTTCAGTTCAATGGTGATTTCGTCCATTTTCTTCTGATTCAGCGGATAGAGTGCCATGACTCCTGCAGTTATTAATGCTATAATTGTCGGGATCCAACTCATAAGCATGATGATTCCTGGCACAGCACCCTGAATGGCTACTTCGTCCTGCCCGTTGTAATGGAAAGCGGCCAGCACCAGTCCGATAATAGCACCGGCTATCCCACCGCCAAACTTTGTTGCAAAGGATCCGGCTGAATATACGAGACCAGTGGCCCTGCGTCCGTTTTTAAATTCGGAATAGTCTGCCGCATCGCCAAGCATGGCAAAGAACAGGGTAGGGAATATGGCAGCGCCAAACTCGGATACGATACCGATTGCGAAAATTCCAATGGTATTTCCGGGGCCGCAAAAAACAAGCAAAGCGTTTACAGCTCCCGAGAATATCAGAGCGTAGATAAAAAGATTGCGTTTCCCATACCTTTTACCCAGTGGGGAAGTGATCATCGCACCGGCAATCGAAGCCAGCATCAACCCAACCATATAGGAGGCCGCCAGTAGCTGGTTGTGAAGGTAGTGGGTGAAGTAAATAACGACAATCCCTTGTTTAATGGAGTTGTATACATTGAACAGCACTCCGATGAACAAAAGAACAACCCATGGTCTGTTCCTGATAAGGTCTTTCAGATCCTTTCTTAGATTTGTTTCCTGGTCTTTGGGTGGTTGTACACGTTCTTTTGTGGTGGCAAAGGTTATCATCAGAAACAACGACAGGAAAAACGACAGTATGTAAATTGCAGAGCTGTACCCTCTCTTCTGATCGATGATGGAGATGTTTCCGGCCTCCAGGTTTTCTTCACCGGCTACGATGAAAGAATAATCTTTATTTGCTTTCATCGAAAAACTCTTTCCCTGCGTAGGAACGTTGGCAATTGCCGTTAAAGTTGTATCGGCCCACGTAAACAGGGCGATCCCATCTTTGGTTTTGATGTTTACATTTTTAATGTCCTCGTGGGTTGAAACGGTGACCTCATATTTTTTCGCTTCCAGTTTCGCGACATTGATTGTTGGTTCGATGTTCCCAAAATGAGCTACCAGAAACAACAAGGCACCCTGAACCACCATGCCCCCGGTAAAAGCACCTACCATCCGGTACGAACCCAGGCTGGTGCGCTCTTTGTCATCGCCGCTCATAACAGCCATCAATGCGCCGTAGGGGATATTATTCGCGGTATAAATCAGGAAAAACAACAGATAGGTAGCATATGCATAAACTACTTTTCCTGCCGGATCTAAGTTGGGAGTGGTGAAAAGCAACGAAAGTGTTATTCCCAAAGGGATGGCTGTCCAAAGTATCCAGGGGCGGAATTTACCGTATTTTGAATTCGTCCTGTCGCAGATAATGCCCATTAAAATGTCGATGATTCCATCACCGAAGCGGGCAATCAGCATAAGAACCCCCACCACTGCGGGATTTAGTCCGAATACATCGGTGTAAAAAATGAACAGGAATGTGGCCACCCCGCGCCAGGCAATGTTGGCTGCACCGTCGCCCAGTGCATATCCTGCCTTTTCGGAAAATCGGAGTTTTTGATTTGTTAAATTCATGGCTTCAGGTGTTGGAAGAATGGCGTTGGCATTTCGTTAAAATCAGCAAAATTTTTCTTTCCCACAGGGAATATCAGACAAATATATACACATTCATTATCTTAAGCGATTTCATTTCTGTGGTCATATTGTTCGCGATAGCGTCGAATCTGAAACCGTTGTAACCGGGGATTTTTTTCTTCTATTTCCCTTTGTTGTAAAATCTCATTATCATAACCGAAAGAAAAGGATAAAGCCTGATTAGATGAACATAATGAAATGAACACTAACCAGGCTTTTCCAACACACACCAACCAACCAACTTTGGTATTTTTTGCCCCATCGTTTTAAATTGCATGTCATAGTTTGAATTGAGCCCGGTACGGCTGCGAATCCATCAAAAAATGATCCGGCATCAGTCAGACAGAATTATAATGAACAGCAATCCAACGTGGTTTTTATGGTTAATTATTTTTTGAAAAGCAAGGAACAAATCCATCAGAAGACCTTTTAAATACATCCGGCCATGAACCGGATGTATTTTTTAAAGGTCAGGTTTAAACCTGATTAGTAACCAGGATTCTGATCGCTTTCATCCATCATGGTGTTTGACAGAATCTCATTCAAAGGAATAGGGAACAATTCATGTTTACCCGGTACAAACCCGATATCACTCATCTGCTCAGTTGCCATTCCCCAGCGAACCAGGTCCCAATAGCGGGTGCCTTCGAAACAAAGTTCCTTTGCTCTTTCAATCACGATCTGATCGAAAAGGGCTGTTCCTGATTCAGTATGAGCAGCAATTCCGGCTCTGTCGGTTATCTTCTCGAGTTCAATCTGGGCAGCACCATCATTACCACTTTTATTATAGGCTTCTGCAGCCATCAATAAAACATCGGCATAACGGATAATCCTGTAGTTGGATCCATAGTTTAATTCAGGCTGTCCGGTTGCAGGATCAGTTGTCTCAGAAGCTCTGTTGGCATGTTTTAATCTGAGGTAACCTTCATAATCGTAAGGATATTCATCGGGTTGATAAGCACCGCCTGCTGCGAAGTAGTCGTCTTCAGAAACAACAGATCCCGCGATGCGTTTATCAGCCGGATTCGAATACAGGAGATCGCCTATCTCTGCGGAAGGCAGGTTAAATCCCCATCCGCCGACTATATCCAATACTTCGGGATCCAGGTTGCTGAAGTCAAAAGCGCCATCAGGATCAGCGCGGGGTCCTTCAAGCTGCATTTCAATGTTGCTTTCATTGCCACCACCCCATGGGAAGTTGCCCCAGCCGTAATTTTCCTGGGAGGTATAGGAAATTTCAAAAATGGATTCAACACCGAATTCATTTTCCTTTGACCAGATAGCTTTGTAATCCTGCTCAAGACTATATTCATTGCTTGAAATTAATTCACCCAGAACAGTTGCGGCTTCTGCAAATTTTTCCTGATACAGGTATGCTTTTCCCAACAGAGCCTGTGCAGTACCTTTGGCAAAGCGGAATTTATCAATGTCAGCATAGGAACTCCTTACCGGTAATACAGCAATGGCGTCTGTCAGGTCAGCCTCAATCTGTGCATAGATCTCTTCAGGAGTTGCACGCGGCTTGCTGAATTCGGAAGTCTGAGTTGGGTTGATTGTCATTAAGGGAACGCCACCAAACAAGGTTACCAGGTCAAGGTATGTAAATGCCCTTAAAGCTTTTGCTTCGCCAACCATTACCTTCATGGCATCTGTAGCTTCAGGATTACCCCCGACGTTTACAATGATCGTATTGCAGGAATTAATGGTGCTGTAAAAATTAGTCCAGATGGTTGCAAACCTTGTATTATCAGAGGTGATATTAAAATCATCAAGATACTGATATTCAGGAGTATCGCCAGCATTTGGTCCTGCACATTTTACATCGTCAGCCGGCAGGTTTTTGATAAAATACACGCTAGCCCAGGCTCCTGCTGAATAGTTTTGCTGGATTTTGTTATAAATCCCCATGGTGGCCAGTTTCACCTCATTGTCATTTTTCAGAAAGTTATCGCTGGAGAGTTGTCCGATTGGGTCAACTTCTAAAAAATCTTTACTGCATCCTGCCAATACAATCACCAGCAGAAGTATATTCAGTTTAACTATTATTTTTTTCATGATTTTTCTTTTTTAAAGGTTAGAAACTGGCTGAAAGACCAAACATAATCTTAGCTGAGATCGGATACAGACCTTTATCTACGCCTTGTCTCGCATTATCAGTACTGCCAGCCTCGGGATCCAGTCCTTTGTAACTGGAAATGGTAAAGTAATCGTCGAGAGAGATGTATGCCCTCAATGATCCAATTCCGATTTTCGAGGTAAGTGAGTTTGCTAAGGTGTAACCCAATTGAATTTGTTTGATTCTTAAGTAGGATCCGTTGGAAATCATCAGATCGCTGCGATAAACATAATCACTGGTGTTGTCTGCCCTGACAAAGCTGGCATTCTGGTTATCAGCTGTCCATCTGTCTTCAAAGAAATAAGCCGGTTTGTTCGACAAAGCTCTGTCGGTGCGGTACCAGGCCATGAAAATGTCATTGCCGGATACACCCTGGAATGAAAGGTTGAAATCCCAGCCTTTATAAGCCATAAATACATTCCCGCCATAAAGCAACGAAGGATGAGGACTGCCAATCTTGGTCTGATCTGAAGGCGTTATTTTTTCATCTGCATTCACATCAACAACGATGGGATCTCCAGCCTGAAAAGTGGTTCCATAGATAGCATTGTAAGCATCGGCTTCAGCTTCATCGTTAAATATACCATCGGTTTTGTAACCTTTGAAATACCAGATCGGTTCACCTTCTTCGAACCAGGTTAAGTCGTAACCCCTGACATTGGCGCCTTTTACCGGAGCATCTACATCCAGGGCAGTTACCTCGTTTTTCAATGTTGAAAGGTTCAGGCTTCCACCATATTTGAATTCATTGTCCTGGTTTCTGTAGCCAAGTTCAAATTCAAATCCTTTGTTGTTTACTGTGCCCGCGTTAACGAATGGCATACCACCACCGGTTGACATTGGGAAAGTTCCGAGTGCAATCAGGTTCTTGGTGTTTTTGTTATACCAGTCGGCGGTAAAGGTGATTTTGTTGTTCAGCATCGTCATATCAATTCCGATGTCGGCCATTTCGGTTCTTTCCCACAACAATTCCTTGTTGACCAGTTTCGAAATCTGTGCACCTGACTGATAAGTTCCGGTTGGGTCCGGATATTTGATCCCTGCCAGTGTCCACAACTCTTTATCCTCATTGCCCGGAAGGTTCGATTTGCTGCCGTTTGAACCCCAGCTTGCCCTGAACTTAAAGTAAGAAATTAACCTGGACTTGAAGAAATCTTCATTGCTGAGTACCCATCCGGCAGAAAATGCAGGAAATACAGCATATTTTGAATCTGTTGGGAAAACGCTGGCGCCATCCCTTCTTACAGAGGCTTCCAATAAATACCTGTTTTTGAAACTGTACGAAACACGGCCGAACATGGATGCCATGGTATTTTGTGTAATAACGCCGCCGGTTCTGTCGTACAAATCAGAAGTGGTTGCTCCCTGGTATGCATAAGGATCGCCTTCAGCTACCATCGGTGCGGAATAGAGTGTATAGACCGGACCTTTATATTCCTGTGCTGAATATCCTGCCAAAGCGGTGAATGAATGATCACCGAAATCCTTGGTATAGGTAGCGAAATTTTCCCATAGCCAGGTATTGTATTGATTCAGGTTATCGGTAACATTGGTTGTACCATTCTGACTTTCTGTAGAGAAATAGTACAGCGGAGTCCACTGGTGTTGATTTTGGTAAGTCAGATCAAGACCAATCCTGGAAGTAAAGGCAAAACCTTTGAAAGGCTTGATTGTTGCATAACCGGTGCCCATCAGCTTGTCCTGTTCAGTGGTATTATGATAAGTCTGTAAGGTTGCCAGTGGATTTGACATCTCACCCGATACATTTTCAGTCAATCCATAATAATAGCCATCCTCATCTTTCATGAGTACTTTTCCTTCATTCAGGAGGGTCTGAACATGACCAGGCGTTCCATTATAAGTAACAGGTGTAAATGGGTCAATTAATAAAGCACTGTTTACCAAACTTCTGTACTCATCATCTTGTCCTACATTTTTCTGGTTTGAATGGCTGAAACTTACATTGCCGCCGACTTCAAGCCATTCTTTAACTTCGCTTTTTAAATTCAGCCTGGTGGTATAACGTGAATAATTGGCCTTTTCGCCACCAACAACGCCATCCTGGGTAAGGTAGGATCCAGAGACCATGTATACAGTTTTTTCGTTGCCACCCGAAAAAGATAAGTGGTGTTTTTGCATGGGTGCAGTCTGGAAAACCTCATCCAGCCAGTTTGTATTGGCATCGAACCGGTTTTGGGTAGGTAACCCGGCTTCGCTCATATATTGTTTGTATTGAGTAGTATCCATCATTTCCATGTCGGTTCTTACACTTTGGAAACCAAACTGAAAATCATAGTTGACCTGACCTTTACCGGCTTTCCCTGATTTTGTGGTAATCAAAATAACGCCATTGGCACCTTCTGTTCCATAAATGGCAGATGATGCAGCATCTTTCAACACTTCCATTGATTCGATGTCATTGGGATCAATGTTGTTGATATCTCCTGTTTTCATCCCGTCAACAATAAACAACGGGTTTGAATTTGAATTCGAATTGGTTCCTCTGATCTTGATTTTGGTTCCTGCGCCAGGCGATCCTGATGTTGGTAATACCATTACACCTGCGGTTTTTCCCTGTATTGCCTGGTCAGCTCTTGATGAAGAGGTCGTTTTGAGTTCATCTGCCTTAATTGAAGAAATTGAACCGGTCACCAGACTTTTCTTCTTGGTTCCATAACCAACAACAACGACCTCGCTCAGATCACTTGATGAAGGCAAGAGATTGATTGTTAATGGTTCACTGGTTATGGCGACCTCCTGCGGTTCCATGCCAATAAAAGATATAACCAGTATTTTAGCATCTGCCGGTGCCTGAATGGTAAACTTACCTTCAAGATCGGTGGTTGTGCCGGTGGTTGTCCCTTTGATCTGAATTGTTGCTCCAGGCAATGTAGCTTTGTTTTCGTCAAATACAACACCTTTCACGGTATTGGTTTGTTGCGCAAAAACAATCGAGAATGCACTCAGCCACAAAATCCCGGTAAGCAGCAGCACCTTGCTTTTTATGCTGAAGCTCAGGTAATTGTAGTGATTTTTCTTCATAATTGGTTTGGTTAATTGAGGTTAGTAATTAGGATTTATTGGGTATTGAATTATCTGAAAATGAGCTATTCAATTTTTATAATCAGAAATTGACTTCTGACCAATTATATTGTCCTCATCAAGTTTGTTGTTACCTGTTTACGCAGTTTATTCGCTGGTAAAACATGCAAGACAGGTAGTTATATAAGCAATCAGTAAGGGAGTCGGTAGAGTTCTGGTAAGAATGTGGAGGCAAATATATGTTCGGAAAAATAGTTGTTCTACAGGCAGATTTTCTGAGAATAATGGTATTTTATCCTGATTTTGTTTTTTATTGATAAAAATGGATTATTATTGTTCACTTTTCGCAACCTTAAGTTTATTTCGGTGATCGGAGTTCATGGATATCCTGTCATTTTTCACGTGCTGATTGACCATTAAGAGGAGTGCATCCGGAGTGCCAGATCTTAAGCCCGTTTTTTTACCGGATGTTCGGCGAAAGATGTAGTTTGATGCAGGAGGCTGTAATCTCCATTCAAAAAATAAGGCTTTAAGGGATTTCTGAAGATTGCTATATCATCGGACTCAAAGCCCGTTCTTATACCCAATGGTTATGAGAATGTAAAGATTAAGGACTTTCAGCGGGCAGAAATGATATTTTAGTAACATAAAACAGCGCAGTAACATGGATGAATTTTTTGAGAAGTTACCGAAAGAAGCGGAGTTTTGCATCAATTGTCTCGATGTAGATGTACCCTGCCTGCTGGTCCCCTGGCATTTTCATCCTGAAACTGAGATAATTTATGTTGAGAAGGGTACCGGAACCCGTTTTGTGGGTGATCATGCCGAGCCATTTGGTGAGGGTGACATCGGCCTTACAGGGGCCAATCTGCCCCATGTGTGGAGAAGTGATCCGGTTTACAGGGAAAACATTCCGGGGCTCACTACTCATGTGCTGGTTGTACATTTCCATGATACAATATTTAAAGGGCCTTTGGCTGTTTTGCCCGAAATGCAGGGCATCAATAAGCTCCTGTTCGAATCGCAGTATGGAATAAAATTTTTTGGATCGGCAAGGGAGAATATCAAATTGCGGATGGAAGAAATGATGAAGACAACGGGTATCGAGAAAATTTTAAGACTGATAGGGATTCTTGATTTCATGTCAAAAACTGAAGAAAAGCAGTTACTGGCCAGCACCGGTTATTCAAAAATCAGGAAATCGGCCGATTTCAACAGATTTGATAAAGTCCACAGGTTTATGATAGAAAATTTTCAGGGAAGCATCAGCCTGGAATCAGTCGCAGACATTATCGGGATGACACCGACCTCTTTTTGCCGCTATTTTAAAAAGCACACAAGTAAATCATTTCATACAGTTTTAAATGAAATACGGATAGGCCATGCCTGTAAGCTCCTGATAGAAAATAAGATGAATATTTCCGGAATTTGTTATGAGAGTGGCTTCAGCAATGTATCGAACTTCAATGAACAGTTTAAAAAGATAAAAGGGTATTCACCCAGCCAGTTTATCAAGCATAGACAAAAACAGGCCTGAGGTTTTAGGAGGTCGGAAGTCGGAGGTCGGAGGTCGGAGGTCGGAGGTCGGAGGTCGGAGGTCGGAGGTCGGAAGTCGGAGGTCGGAAGTCGGAGGTCAGAAGTAAGAAGGTGACTGAGAGACGAAGAGAAATATAGGTTTGCAGTTGGAATGAGGGGGTGAGGGAGAGAAGGGGAGAGGGAAAGAAGTGAGAGGGAAGAAACAAGTAACCAGTTACCAGAAACCAGCAACCAGTTGCAAAATCAACTAATCAGCCAATCAACTAATCAACGAATTTGTTAATCAGCTAATTAGCTAATCCGCAATCCGCAACCGACCGAAGGGAGCTCAGCGCAGCTAATCCGCAATCTGCAATCCCCTTTTAACGTCCCTCGTCCCTTTTGCGTCCCCCCCCCTAATCTACCGACCGGAGGGAGTTCAGCGCAGCTAATCCGCAATCTGCAATCTGCAATTCAAACCCCTTTTAACGTCCCCCGTCCCCCGTCCCTCGTCCCCCGTCCCTTCTTTGCACAATCCGCAATTCAATCGTAATCTATTAATCAACTTTACACCTCTTCCGCTGTTATAGTAGCAGATTTTAATTTCAGGAGTTTATTGTACGATGAGTGATGAGGCTTTAAAAAGAAAAATTACCCTGCCAGGCTTACGCAGGTTGTTTAAACTTTACCAATATTTAAAACCGTATCGTTGGGAGTATGGGTTAGGACTGCTTTTTCTACTGGGCTCCAGTGGTGCAAGTCTTGTTTTCCCAAAACTTTTAGGCGAACTGGTGGATTTTGGGAACAAGGGAAACCTCGGCCAGGAAATCAACCGCATTGCGCTGATCCTGATCGTGGTGCTGGTGGCACAATCCACATTTTCTTATTTCCGGATCTTCCTGTTTGTGCGGGTGGCTGAAAAAACCCTCGCCGATCTTCGTCAGCACACCTTCAACCACCTGATCCGCCTGCCCATGAAGTTTTTCCAGCACCGGCGGGTAGGGGAGCTGAACAGCAGGATTTCATCGGACATCACCCTTTTACAGGATGCCCTCACCACTACACTGGCCGAATTTATCCGTCAAATCATCATCATCGTCGGCGGAGTCAGCCTGATGATGATCACTTCGATGAAACTTACCCTGTTTATGCTGTTGATTCTTCCGGTAATTATGGTATTGGTAGGAATTTTCGGGCGCTATATCCGCAAACTGAGCAAGCAGGCCCAGTCGCAGGTAGCCGATTCGAATACCATAGTAGAAGAGACGTTACAAGGCATACAAAGTGTAAAGGCATTTACGAATGAATTCTTTGAAATGGCGCGTTACCGGGTAAAGACAATGGATATCGCATCTACCGGGATTAAAAACGGAAGATTGCGGGGTGCATTCTCTTCATTCGTTATTCTGGGAATTTTCGGCACCATGGTTGCCGTCATCTGGAAGGGCTCTACCCTGCTGGCAGCGGGTGAACTGGCAACCGGTGAATTGTTCTCGTTCGTGATTTATACCGTTTTTATTGGTGGCACCATTGGTGGAATGGCCGATGTTTTTGCCCGGGTGCAGAAGTTTATAGGTGCTACCGAAGACCTGCTCGAAATTTTCAACGAAGTGCCGGAAACGGTAGAAGATATTTCTTTGGATAAACCCCATCAAATCCTGCATGGCGGCATCCGGTTCGATCACCTCTCCTTCAGCTATCCCACCCGCACCGACATGCAGGTGCTGAACGATATCGATGTGGTGATCAAACCCGACACCCTGGTGGCGCTGGTCGGCCCAAGCGGGGCAGGCAAATCGACCCTCGTTGCACTTCTGCTTCGCTTATATGAGCCTACTTCCGGGCACATACTTTTCGATGATACTGAAAATCAGGCTATACCGCTGTCGGTGTTGCGCAGCCAGATGGCGATTGTACCGCAGGATATCTTTCTTTTCGGGGGAACTATCCGCGAAAATATTGCCTATGGCAAAACCGGGGCTACCGGTGAAATGATCGAAGAAGCGGCCCGCAAAGCCAATGCATGGGAGTTTATCAGTAAATTTCCCGAAGGCCTGGATACACTCGTTGGAGAACGTGGTACACAACTCTCCGGCGGACAGCGGCAACGGGTGGCCATCGCCCGTGCAGTGCTGAAAGACCCGAAAATCCTGATCCTGGATGAAGCTACCTCCTCTCTGGATTCTGAAAGTGAACGCCTGGTTCAGGACGCCCTCGAAAAACTGATGAAAGGCCGCACCTCCATCGTGATTGCCCACAGGCTCTCCACCATCCGCCAGGCCGATCAGATACTGGTATTGAACCATGGCTGCATCGTTGAACAAGGTACCCACCTTGAATTGTTGAAATCGGAAAACGGGTTATACCGGAGTCTGAGTGAGCTGCAGTTTGCTGGTTGAAAGATAAGCTCAAAGTTTAAAGTTCAAAGCTCAAAATAAAAAAGGGGAAATTAAAGATAACTTTCAGACAAGTCGGTTTTGGAAATAAGACATTAGATGATTAAAAAATTATGCCAAGTAGCAATTATGAACGCCTGATTCAACTGGCTGAGGAGGTTTTTGCCGTAAAAAACGATCCCGACCAGCTGGATGTAGATCAGGAGGTAATATCCCGGTTGCAAAAGATGCACCCATCAACAGTTTCTGAATACGATGATGGGAATGGACCTGTAGCATGGCTTCTACTGATTACTACTACAAATGATTTAATGGAAAGATTTCTTGGCAAGGAAATCTCAGAAAAGGAATTGTTCGACCTGACGCCAATACAGACAAAGTATGATGCTTTGTACCTGTGTTCGGCACTGGTACTCGAAGAGTATAGAAGAAAGGGGATTGTTAATCAACTTGCACTGGCAGCTATTGAAAACATTCGTAATGACCACCCGGTGAAGTCTCTGTTTGTATGGCCATTCAGCAAAGAAGGGGATCTGGCTGCTGAAAAGATTGCCCGCTTGGTTTCATTGCCATTGTATAAACGTTAGGCCCGGAATTTATTCCCCCTGTCGGCCCGCGCCTGCCTTGTCTGCTTGAAGCAGTCAGTGAGGCTGTTTACCCGGCAGACAGGTCAGAAAAAAAGACGCGCTAACAGGCGAAGGAATGTTGGCAACTTATAGATAATCAGTTCCTGAAGGCACGCGTCAGAAAATAAGGCGCGCGCTAACAGGGATTTTTGAAAGCAAATCACTCAAACATCTTTGTCTTCTATATTAACATTGGAAACCTGCCAGCCGGCAGGCATATTAGGGATTGGAAATTCTCTTCCATCCCCTTGTCTCCCCGTCCCCTTGTCCCCTTGTCTCTTTTTATTAAATCCGCAATCAAAAATCTGCAATCCGAATTTAAAGGGGGATATTCCCATGTTTCCTCGGCGGATTGGTCTTTCGCTTGTTGCTGCACATCTCGAGCGCCTGTATCAACTTGCGGCGGGTATGTTTAGGGTAGATGATCTCATCGATGTAACCCTGCTCAGCAGCTTTGTAAGGACTGGCAAATACTTCGCGGTACTCTTTCACAGCCTGGGCTTTGTCTTCGTCAGTCAGCTTATCGCGGAAGATGATGTTCACCGCACCTTCAGCACCCATCACGGCGATTTCGGCAGTGGGCCATGCGTAGTTCACATCGGCTCCGATATGCTTGCTCGACATCACATCGTAGGCGCCACCATATGCCTTGCGGGTAATCACGGTTATTTTCGCCACAGTGGCTTCGGCAAAGGCATAGAGCAATTTAGCACCATGCTTGATGATACCACCGAACTCCTGTGAAGTACCCGGCAGGAAGCCTGGCACATCCACGAAAGTGATCAACGGAATGTTGAATGCATCGCAGAAGCGTACAAATCGGGCAGCCTTTACAGAACTGTTGATATCGAGTACTCCTGCCAGGAAAGCAGGCTGATTGGCCACGATACCAACCGGTTTGCCATTCAGACGGCCGAATCCGGTGATCATATTCATGGCATAATGGGGCATAATCTGCATAAAGTTTCCGTCGTCGACCACACTGTGGATGATTTCGGTCATATCGTATGGCTTGTTGGGGTCGAAGGGCACAATTTCCTGAAGTTTTTCGTCTTCACGGTTTGGATCGTCGGTTGATCTGATGGTCGGTGGTTCTTCCATATTGTTGGAGGGAAGGAAACTCATGAGTTCCCGTATCATCACCATGGCCTGTTCATCGTCGTCGGCAATCAGGTGAGCAACGCCGCTTTTGGCGTTGTGGGTCATGGCACCGCCAAGTTCTTCTTTGGTTACCTCTTCGTGGGTAACGGTCTTGATCACATCCGGACCAGTCACAAACATGTAGCTTGTGTCTTTGGTCATCAGGATAAAATCGGTGATGGCCGGGCTGTAAACCGCGCCACCGGCACAGGCGCCGAGTATGGCTGATATCTGGGGGATCACGCCGCTACTCATCACGTTGCGGTAAAAGATGTCGGCATAACCGGCAAGGCTTTCCACTCCCTCCTGTATGCGGGCACCGCCTGAGTCGTTCAATCCGATCACCGGAGCTCCCATCTTCAGGGCGAGATCCATGATCTTGATTACCTTATCGGCATTGGCCCTGCTGAGTGTTCCGCCAAAGACCGTGAAATCCTGGGCAAACACATAAACCAGCCGCCCGTCGATTTTTCCGTGGCCACTCACCACGCCGTCGCCGGATATCAGGTTTTTCTCCATATCGAAATCTCGGGCACGGTGCACCACAAACCGGTCAAACTCTACGAAAGTACCCGGATCGAGCAACATTTCGATGCGTTCACGGGCGGTTTTTCTTCCGGTACGATGCAGCTTGTCAATGCGTTCCTGTCCGCCACCCAGTTCTGCCTGGTGGTTACGTTCTTCAAGCCTGCGGTAAATTTCATCCAGATCTGACATATAATCATTTATAAATTAAATAGTTTCAGTGTTTCAGTGTTTCAGAATTTCAGGGTTTCAAGGTTACAGAATTTCAGGCAGGGTTTCAGGGTTTCTCCCCATCCATTTGTCTCCCAATCTCCCCGCCTGCAAGCTGTTTCGGATGGCAGGCATGTCCCCTTGTCTCAAAATCTACAAGGCTCTAAATCTTGTCTATCCTTCACCCTTTCACCCCTTCTCTCACTCTCTTTATCTCTCAGTCCCTTAGTCCCTCAGTCTCTTAGTCTCTTATTCAACAGTGGGTTCGACAACGACCAGCACCTTATTTGCATCGATGGTGTCGCCTTCGGCAGCATGGATGGACTTGATGGTTCCGGCAGTCCTGGCCTTGAATTCACTTTCCATCTTCATGGCCGAAACAATGATAAGGGTTTGACCGGCTTCAACGGCTTCACCAACTTTTACAGGAATCCTGACTACCTTGCCGGGCATGGGCGAAATGATGGTGTTTCCGCTGTCGGAAGAATCGCCTTTCGAGCGGTTCAACATATAACGGGTCTGGGCATCAATAACCTCAACCTGGTAAGAGTTGTGAAAAGAATTTACTGTGTAATGCTTTGGCGATCCATTTTCGATCATCTCAATGTTGTAGGATTTGCCTTTGTAAATCAATGAGTAAATCCCTTCGCCTACCTTCACGGCATCAACCTCATAAATTTCGTCGTCAACCTGAATGGTAAGCAGGTTGCCATCGCGTTTCAGTTCGTTGACTTGCGCAGTTCGCCCGTCGATGTTAATTTCCAATGCCATAAAAGTGTGTTTAAATATAAGCCACCCGTTGCGGGTCTTTCCATCGGCTGGCAGCAGGTTTGCTGACGTTTTCGGTGGATTTTATTTTTTCGAGTTTGCTGTTGTGTTCCAGAAAAGCTGCGATCAATGCGATGTCTTCGCAAATACCGTCGCATTCATGAGCGGCAAACAGGAAGTCCTTGTTTTCCTCAATGAAATGGGTGGTGTACTTGCCCGATTTGAAGGCGCCGGCTTCCATGATCCTTGCCAGGAATGGGATGGATGTTTTTACACCGGTGATTTTGTACTCATGAAGCGCCCTGCGCATCCGGCTAATGGCCTCATCCCTGTTTTTTGCCCAAACAATCAGTTTCGAGATCATCGGGTCGTAATAAATGGGAATGGTATAGCCTTCATAAACATAACCATCGTGCCTTACTCCAAGACCCAATGGTTCGGAAATATGGCGGATGGTACCGGGACTCGGCATAAAGTTGCGGTCGGGGTCTTCGGCATAGATACGGCATTCGATGGCATGACCACTCTGCTTGAGATCTTCCTGTTTGAACGGAAGTTCCAATCCATTGGCGATGTTGATCATCTCCTTTACCAGGTCCACACCTACCACACGTTCGGTAATGGGATGCTCCACCTGGAGTCGGGTATTCATTTCGAGGAAATAGTAGTTCTGGTTATCGTCGGCGATGAATTCAATGGTACCGGCCCCGTGATAGTTGCAGGCTTTGGCGGCAGCCACAGCATGTGCGCCCATTTCTGCACGAACAGCTGGGGTCAGCAGTGGTGAAGGGGTTTCCTCTATCACTTTCTGATGACGCCGCTGCACGGAGCATTCACGCTCGAACAGATGTACAGCATTACCATGTTTATCGGCCAGTATCTGAAACTCAATGTGGTGGGGTGATTCAATGTATTTTTCAACATACACGGAATCATCACCGAATGCTGTTTTGGCTTCGGAACGGGCGCCACGGAGTGAACTTTCAATTTCTTCTTCTTTTTTAACCAGGCGCATGCCTTTGCCTCCACCACCAGCAGAAGCTTTGATCATAACCGGCAGACCTATTTCACGAATGGTTTTCAGTGCTTCGGCGTAGTCGGTAATTTTGTCAACTGTGCCCGGTACTACCGGTACACCTGCGGCGATCATGGTTTTGCGGGCCGTAATTTTATCGCCCATTTGGCGGATAGCACTCGCATCGGGGCCGATAAATTCAATGCCTTCCTGTTTGCAACGTTCAGAAAATGAAGCATTTTCAGACAGAAAGCCATAACCGGGATGTATGGCATCGGCTTTCGATTTTTTAGCCGCATCAATTATTTTATCGATGCTCAGATAGCTTTCGATGGAAGGTGCCGGACCAATATGGTAAGCCTCATCGGCATATCGCACATGCATGGCTGCACGATCAGCATCGGAGAAAACGGCAACGGTGGGAATTCCCATTTCCCGGCATGAACGCATGATCCGGACCGCAATTTCGCCGCGATTGGCAACAAGAATTTTTTTAATCATAAATTAGTTATCAGTGAATTAGCCTGAAATTGATCAGGGCGTTTTCAGACTTGACCAATTATTAACAACAAACCTCCGGTTTTGTTAAATTAATGTTAAAAATTACCGGTTTACAGATCGGAATTTTTATCACCCCGTGCTAATAATGTATGCAAATATATGAATATATCGCCAAAAATGAAGCAAATGGAATCTGAGCAATCTCCGGTTTAATTCTCAGGGAATAATAAATGAGGCAAATAATTCAGGGGGATTCAGGGATGTGGTTCCTGATTTGCAACCGGCAGGGTAAAAATAAACCGGCTTCCTTTTCCAGGTTCGCTTTCAATGCGGATTAATCCCCCGTTGCGTTCTATGAATTCCTTACATAAAAGAAGTCCAAGGCCTGTGCCGGTTTCTCCTTTGGTCCCTTTTGTGGAATGTTGGGCATCTATTCTGAATAGCTTCTGTAAATCGTCGCAATTGATCCCGACACCGGTATCAGCAACCATGATTTCAGCCAGATTACCTGGTATTGTTCGGGCTGTAATGCTAACAGTTCCGTTTTCCGGTGTAAACTTAATGGCATTAGAAGCAAGGTTGCGCGTTACCGCATTCAACATATTCGAATCACCCAAAACAGTGAGCCCTGCCTCTATGTCGGCTGAAATTCTGAGCCCCTTACCGATGGCATTGGCTCTAAGCAGGTTTAAAACATTATCGGCAATTTCCTGGAATGATACGTTTACCGGTTTAAACTCCATGCGCCCGGTCTGCAATCTTGACCATTGCAGCAATTTCTCAAGCAGGTTGAAGGTGTTTCTGCTGATATCCCTGATTACTTCGATGTATTCAAGTACTTCGTCTTTACTCAGCGAATCATAATCGGTAGAAAGGATATCGGAAAAAGAGAGCAGCCCGTTAAAGGGGGTTCTGAGGTCGTGCGCAATGATAGAAAACATTTTGTCTTTGCTGGCATTGCTCTCCCTCAATTCTTCGGAATATTTTCTGATGGCTTCTTCCGCCTTCTTTTTTTCAGTAATGTCTTCAGCCACCTTGATAAAGCCGGTCAGGTGACCATCGTTGTTGTAGATAGATGAAATGGTGGTTGATTCCCACAATATTTCGCCCGATTTTTTAGCATGGCAGGTATTCCCGTGCCAACGCTCACCATTGCTCAGCGAGCGCCTGATCTCATCCACCATTTCTGGCGGATTATGCGTTAAATGCTGTTCAAACAGGTCCGTACCTTTGAAAACTTCCGGGTCGTGGCCGGTAATATCGGTAACACTGGGGTTGGTATATTCTATCAACCCGTTTTTATCGGTAATAATGAGCATACTGGGGCTTTGTTCAACAGCCATGCTCAGTTTTTTGATTTTTTCGTCAGCAAGCTTGTTGCGAAGCGAACTTTCAACAATCAATGGAAGCATTTTCATGTGACCAAATTCAACATCCTTGATCACATAATCGCTGGCTCCCATCTTGATGGCTTTAACTGCCACATCTTCGTCGCCGGTTCCGGTAACCAGTATAACCGGCGTGCCTGCCTGGATGATCTCGGGGAGGTATTCAAAGGAAGTTCCGTCTCCCAGCAGGAAGTCGGAAATTACAATATCAAAGTCACCGTTTCTGAAAGCTTCGCGCCCGGTTCTCACAGAATTGGCCAATGCTATATCATAAGCCAGTTCCTGCTCCCTGACCAGGCGTTTGAAAGCCATCTGGTCAACAAGGTCATCTTCAATATAGAGAATTTTTATTCTCTTTTTTTCCATTGGATCAGTACCTCAAAATTATGGCAATTCACTCAGTGACCAATACATTTTAATGGCTTTCACTACCTCGACGAATTGCTTGTAGTCAACGGGTTTTACCATATATCCGGCAACTCCCAGGCTAAAAGTGTCGATGCGATCCACTTCTTCAAGCGATGTAGTCAGAATTACTACCGGCAATTGCTTTAGCTTTTCGTCCTTTTTTGCAATGCGTAGAAATTCAACGCCATTCATCCGGGGCATGTTGAGATCGAGCAGTATAATGCCCGGCATTACGGTATCGCTCTTCCGAAGGTATTCCAGCGCTTCTTCTCCGTTTTCAACGGTAATCACCGGGTTAACGACATTCAGTTCTTTCAGTGCCCTTTTCACGGTCATGGCATCGATCATGTCGTCCTCAACCAGCAGTATGGGTTTATTCTGTATCATAGCTGTCAGTTTGGTTATTTAAGAATGGTTATTGTAAACGTCGTTCCTTTTCCGGGTGTGGAACCAACACTAATTGTACCACCGTTGGCTTCAATAATTTTTTTAACGATTGTAAGACCGATACCGGTACTTTCATATTCATCCCTGGCTTTCAGGGTCTGGAATATCTGGAAGATTTTCTCGAAATATTTCTCTTCGATTCCCGGCCCGTTGTCGGATATTGAAATTGACCATGAATAACCTGCATCGCCACAATGGATGTTTATTTCTCCTGCTTCCTTGTCGTTGTATTTTATGGCGTTACTGATCAGGTTCTCGAATACCTGCAGCAAACGGGTCGGTCCAAATGAAACCGTAGGCAGATTTTGATCCGCTGTAATTGTAAAATTTGCCGGAGGGGCAACCATTTCAATTGCATCTTTAACCAGTTTGTTCAGGTCAACCGCTTCTTTTTCCTCTTTTACCCTGGTTACCCTGGAATAGGCAAGAACCCCTTCGATCAGATTTTGCATGCGATGAACGCGGCTCAGCAACAGGTCGAGCTGCATTTTACCATCCTCGTCCAGTTTATCGGCATAATCGGCATGAATCCACTGAGAAATGGACCCGATTGCCCTTAACGGGGCTTTCAGATCGTGCGAAACAATGTAGGCAAAGTCTTTCAATTCCCGGTTGGCACTATCCAGTTCTGCAATCAGTTTCTCTTTCTGTGCTTCGGTTTTTTTACGTACTTCAATTTCAGTTTCTAATGATTCCTGCTGTTCGAAATACTCCTCAATCAGCTGACCTATTTTTTTAAATTCACTTTTCAGGCTCTTCAGCTTCATCCGGTCGTCACTGCTTTTGGTAAAAAGCGCTTGTGAAATTTTGCCCAAAGGGACCTTTACCAGTATGTTAAATGAAATAAAGAAAATGGAGAGAATTACAAAGATCAGGATTGCCAGAAACCAAATGGTGATGTCGGAGAGCCGGTGAAATACGGTTAAAAAATCAGATTCCCGGCTTAACTCCAACCATGCGACGGTTTTTCCCTCCCAGTCATTAAGCGGATAATAGCTGGTGATTCTATTCCCTACCAATTTTACAGGTTCTGGTTGATGCGTAGTAAGGATGATTTTCCCACCTGTAAGGTTTTCAAGTTCATTGATGTATGAACTGTCGAGCAGATTTGCCATAAAGAAATATCCCTGAGGTGGTAATTTGCGGCTTTCATCATTCGAGGGATGCATGGTTGCCCCATGAATTTCAAGCAGCCCCTGTGCAGAAGGGAGATAATATTTTATAAACTTAGTCTTGTAAATCATTGGAAAGACCCCTTTGTAAACCAGGGCTTGTTTAATTCGGATTGAATCTAAACGTGTTTCTTCAAACACTGCTTTCAGATCGAGATTGTACATCCATACCGCGTTGACATGGAATGAACTGAAAAGCGTATATAAATTATCGTTTGCCCAGGTTGTATCAGGTTGGTTCATGTAATTGATCAGGTCGTCCCAGTAAGTATAATCATACAGGGTCCGGTAAACCAGGTCAGATTTGGCGTCAACGGCAGTTTTTAAGATCGCACTCTGTTGCTCAATCCCGGAGTTGATCAGGATGGAGTTTTGCTTTTTCTGAATATTCAGTATGATCATAAACCCTGCTGACAGGAGTAAAGCTGTTACGATCAGAATGATCAGAAGTTTATTCTGAGTCCTCATTTTCCCGGTTATAGAATTTATTCTATGGCATATCCCGATACAAATTTAAACAAGCTAGGCCTGAAAATACCTGTATTGGAATATAATGTCAAAACTATTGAAAAGTAATGGGATGAAATTCCCAGCAGGCCTTATTTAGAAAAGGTGGTTAATAGGATCTGGTTTTATTTTGAAGATTGCAAAATGGTCTGGGATTAAAATGTTTTTCTCCGGTTTCTATGGACGTTCAGATATTTAGTAAAGGAGCTAGTATCATCTCCTTAAAAGCAGTAACAAGATTGACAATAATGTAACATAGGTTACAATCTGTTAATGGAAATGCTAAATGTAACATACTCTTCACAAGATGTAACATGACTTACTGCTTTTTATTTTTTCCGATATTAATATTGCCGGTAGAAACTGATGCTTCAGATAACATTGTCCTGGTGCATTGAATCATGGTTAAAGAGTTTCATAAAGGTGTAAGGGAAATTTGAAAAATTATCTGAACAATTAATAGTTAAAAAAATGAACACACGATTTTTAAGCTGGGTAACTTTTGTGGCCGTAATGGGCGGGTTATTGTTTGGATTGAACATGGCTGGCATTTCCGGCGCAGTCGATGGCATTAAAGGCGATTTTTCGCTGACCGACAGTGGTCTGGGCACCGTTGCAGCATTGTTAACAATTGGCTGTTTAATCGGCGCTTTATTCACGGGCAATTTCGCGGAAAAGTATGGGCGTAAAAATGTGATGATAGCAACAGCAATACTTTATATAATATCGGCATTGGGTTGTGCTTTCGCAGGATCTTCATTAATACTGATTGGATTTCGCATACTATCAGGTCTTGCTGTTGGTGCAACATCGGTTGTGGCCCCTATGTACATTTCCGAAATTGCACCTGCAAAAAAACGCGGACGTCTTGTGTCATTCAACCAGTTCGCCATCACAATAGGAATTGTTGTAGCGTATATATTCGATTACCTGCTGTTGAATATCAGTAATGACAGCTGGCGTTTTTTGCTTGCTGTTCCTGCAATTTTCGGGGTATTTTACCTTATTTTTCTGCTGATTAATTTCCCTGAAAGTCCACGGTGGTTATTGGCTCACGGACGCAGGCAGGAAGCTGAAAAGGTGCTGCTCAGGCTGGGAGGCCAGAAACTGGTTGATGATGAACTGCCTGAAATGGAAAATGCACTGGCATCCGGGAGAAAATGGAAAAGTTGAAGGTAAGCGAACTATTTAAAGGCAAAACAGGAAAATCGTCTTAATCGGAACCCTGATTGCGGCATTCCAACAGGTTACCGGAATCAATGCAGTAATAATGTTTGCTCCTGAAATTTTCCAGGCTGCAGGCTCTGCCAAAGTTGATTCTTTAATGATGTCGATGATCGTTGGTACTGTTAACTTCCTGGCAACCATACTGGCTTTGTGGCTTGTGGATAAGAAAGGACGTAAAACTCTTCTGCTCTGGGGTGCCGTGGGTATGGCAGCATCGCTTGCTTATCTGACTTTTGAATTTGCAAAAAATCAGCAAAACGGAACTGGTGTCTTAGTCGCACTGCTGGTTTACATCGCATTTTTTGCAGCTTCTTTTGCTCCCGTTATGTGGGTTATTATTTCCGAGATTTACCCAAACCGTATTAAAGGCCTGGCCATGTCGTTTTCAACAGCCGTTAGCTGGTTATGTACATTCCTTACCGTTTACTTCGCTCCGGTAATTCAAGGAACTCTGGGATTAGAGTATTTATTCGGCATTTTTGGGTTCTTCAGTGTTGTAGCCTGGATATTTGTGAAATTCCGGATCCCCGAAACCAAAGGAAAACCGCTTGAAGTAATTCATGCTGAATTGCTTAAATAAACAGTGCGATAAGGAAGATAAATCGTCAACCGGCTGCTGATTTTCAGATCATAATCGGATATTAAAAAAAATAAATCAAAACAATGAACAATCTAGGTCAGATTTTGTGCTTCGGCGAGGTTCTCTGGGATAACCTGCCTTCAGGTGCGGTACCAGGCGGTGCCCCCATGAATGTTGCCCTCCACCTGAAGAGGTTTGGCATCAATTCATTCATTGCCAGCAGCGTTGGAAATGATGAAAAGGTGATAACCTTGTAGTCTTTATGGAGAACTCCGGCATGGATACACACCTTGTACAAAGACATGAAACACTTGCTACAAGTGAGGTTAAAGTATGGCTCAATGAACAGAACAATGCTTCTTTCGAAATCTGTGAGCCGGTTGCCTGGGACGATATACACCTCACGCCAGAGTTACTCGATGCCGCAAGAAATTCAGCGGCCATCGTATTCGGATCGCTTGCTTCACGCAACGAGGCAACCCGGAAAACGCTCTCAGCCCTGCTGGAGTTGGACCTGATAAAAATTCTGGATGTAAACCTCAGGGCACCATTCAACACGCGCGAAGTCGTTGAACCTTTATTAAAACATGCTGATATTGTTAAGCTGAATGACGATGAACTGGTTATAATAGCCTCGTGGTTTGGCCTCAGCGGCAGCACAGCAAGTTGGCCGCACATCTATACAAAACCTTATCATTGGCACCTTGTTGGTGACACGGGGGATAAAGGTGCTTTCCTGATTCATAACAATGAAATATCCGAGCACAGTGGATTCAAAGTCAGGGTAGCAGATACAGTAGGCTCAGGCGATGCTTTCCTGGCCGGTTTTCTTGCTGCTTACGCAGATGGGAAGAATATGGATACCGCAATTACAGAAGCCTGTGCCATCGGGGCATTTGTGGCTACTCAATCAGGTGCAACACCAGATTATACAAAAGATGTTATTAAAAACTTCTTAAATGATTGAGACCGTCTTATCAGAATTAAAAAAAGAATGTCCAACCATCATTAAACCAATAAAAACCAAAAAAACAAACCAATGAGAAACATTAACACGAAAAAATTAAAAATCCGGTTCATCCTCCTGGTTTTTTTTCTGGGAATATCGGTAGTCAGTGCTTATGCCCAGGTTAAAGTATCGGGTACAGTTACTGATGCAGATAACCAGAGTACTATTCCGGGAGTGAGTATATCTGTTAAAGGAACCACCTTAGGAACAGTGACAGATATTAATGGTAAGTACTCAATCAGTGTCGATGAAAAAGCTGTGCTTTTGTTCAGTTTTATCGGTTACACCAGACAGGAAATTCCGGTTGCCGGCCAATCTGTAATAGATATAAGCCTGTCAACTGAAGTAAAGCTTTTAGAGCAAGTGGTTGTAACCGGCTATCAGTCGCAAAAAAAAGCAGATCTAACCGGTGCTGTAACTGTTGTGGATGTTAAGGAACTCCAGAAAATGCCAAATAATAACCCTATTCAGGCTTTGCAAGGCAGGGTTCCTGGTATGGTTGTTACAACTGACGGATCACCAAGTGGATCAAACGTTTCGATAAATATTCGTGGTATTGGTTCTATTAATGGTACGAATCCTTTGTATGTTATTGATGGTGTTTCAACTACGTCAGGCATGCATGAATTGAACCCAAATGATATTGAATCCATACAGGTTTTGAAAGATGCATCTGCAGCTTCTATCTATGGTTCAAGAGCTTCAAACGGAGTAATCATTATTACAACTAAAAGAGCAAAAAAAGGTGATTTGAGTGTTACGGCAAATGCACATACCAGTTTTTCATGGTATGGCACAAAATTAAGTGTTCTTGATGCCCAGGGTTATGGGCAGGCAGTATGGCAAGCCAGCGCCAATGATGGTTCGCCTTTGGATAATTATTTAAGTTATAGCTTCGATTGGGGTTATGATGCCCAGGGAAAAGCTGTACTGAATCAAATTTCATTACCTGAATATATTGATCCTTTAACGCGCACAATGAAGACTTCGGACACTAAATGGTTTGATGAAATATCACAACCGGCATTTTCGCAAAACTATGACGTTTCTGTTCTTCATGGAACTGAAAAAGCGAATTCAATGTTTTCGATCAATTACACTGATAATCAAGGTATTGTTAAAACAACCGACTTTTCACGCATTTCTGCCCGTTTAAATACAGATTTCAAAATGCTTAATAACAAATTAAAAGTTGGGGAAAACTTTACTCTGAGTACTACATCAGAGGTCCAGGATCCGGGAGTTCTTAATCCTTCATTACAGGCTTTGCCAATAATTCCTGTTCATACTGTTGATGGTATAGGCTGGGGAGGCCCTTACGGAGGTATGAACGACCGTCAGAATCCTGTTAGACTTTTAGAGGATAATAAACAAAATCATTACAATTTTCTAAGACTTTTTGGGAATGCCTATGCGGATCTGGAAATTGTTAAAAACCTGCATTTTAAATCAAGTTTAGGTTTGGATTACGGAGATTATTACAAAAGAGATATGCAGCTAACTTATGTTTCCGGTTATCTGAATAATCCGATCAATAGTGTAACCAGCATTCAGTCCCATTCTACAAAACTAACCTGGACTAATACACTGAATTACAATATAAAACTTGGCAATCATGTAATTGATGCTGTTGCAGGTGCTGAAAGGTTTAAACAGAATGATAATAACTTTTGGGCGAAACGCCAGGTTTTTGCTAGTGAAGATCCTGATTACATGTACCTTGATGCTGGCACCGGGTTAAAAGATAACGGAGGTGCGGCAGTTGAATATCGCCTATTATCTTACTTTGGGAAAGTAAACTATGTATACAATGAAAAATACCTTGCATCTCTTACATTAAGGTACGATGGTTCCTCGCGTTTTGGGAAAAATAATCAGTTTGGTACTTTCCCGGCATTCAACTTAGGCTGGAGGCTGAATAATGAAAATTTTATCAAGGATAATTTTGACTTCATATCCGATCTTAAATTGCGTTTCGGGTGGGGTAAAAACGGAAGTCAGGATTATATTAATGCAACTGCCAGCAAAACACTATATCAAACTAATTATAGCGGTGGCGACCCCACCTGGCGTGCGCCCGATGGCACTGCTTATGACATAACAGGGGCAGGATCAGGTACACTTCCTTCTGGCTACCAAATAATACAACGCAGTAACGATGACCTTCGGTGGGAAGCTACAACACAGACTAACATTGGACTCGATTATGGATTCTTTGATCAAAAAATGTATGGCTCGATTGACTACTATCTTAAAAATACATCTGACATGCTTGTACAACCTGCCTATATTGGTGTTATTGGCGAAGGTGGTAATCGCTGGGTAAACGGTGCAAGTATGGAAAATACAGGATTTGAATTCCAGCTTGGGTATCGCGGTAAGATAGGCAATGATTTGAATTATGACTTCACCGGGAACTTCGCACTATACCGCAACAAGATTACTGATTTGCCTGAATCTGTTGTAAACAATTACGGAGGAAATGGCACTACCGACAACATTTTGGGTCATCCATGGGGATCAGGCTATGGCTATGTTGCAGATGGCCTATTTACCACCGATGATGAAGTAGCTAATTCTGCGGAACAACTCGGTAAAGGTCTGGGCCGCATCCGTTACAAAGATTTAACCGGAGACGGAACAATTGATTCAAGAGACCAGACCTGGATTTATAATCCAAATCCTGATTTCACTTATGGTTTTAACTTTTATTTCGAATACAAAGGATTCGATTTAACTGTGTTTTTCCAGGGAGTCGGCCCTGTTGATATTAATGTTTATGGTGTCAAATCGATGACTGACTTCTGGAGTATTAATGAAACAGGATCAAACAAAGGCACTCGTTTACTTGATGCATGGTCGCTTTCCAATCCGACATCCGACATCCCAGCCCTTACAAGTACCGATAGAAATAATGAAACCAGGTTTTCTACCTACTTTGTCGAAAACGGTTCCTACATGAAACTGCGAAATTTACAAGTAGGTTATACTTTACCAAGAACATTAACTAAGAAATTCTATGTTAATAACCTCAATCTTTATATAAGCGCACAAAATGTGTTCACTATAAAGAGCAAAGCATTTACCGGAGTTGATCCTGAAACACCTGGATTTGGATATCCTATTCCTACCATGGTTACCACAGGGATTAAGGTTTCCTTCTAATCATTTTAACAACATAAAAACAAAAGGTCATGAAAAAAATATTTTTAATATTCATATTATTGGCAATGTTCGCTTGTAAAAAAGATTTTTTGGATGTTTCTCCAAAAGGTCAACTCAGCGAGGCGCAGGTGAAGGGTGGAACAGAGCAAATGGTAAATGCTGCGTATGCTTCACTTGGCAACGATCACTATAATACTCCTTACAGCCTTTGGCCATATGGCGATGTCAGGTCAGGCGATGCTTATAAAGGCGGTCGCGATGAGGCTGATATCCAGAATTTCTATTTCTTTGAAATTTTTAAAAATGTTCGCAGCGATTTCGGCGAAATTGATGGTCAGTGGTACATGTATTATGTTGCTATATCAAGGGCAAATGCTGCGCTTGCAAATCTTAACAATGTAACCGAAACAGACTATCCCGCAAAAATAACAAGGCAGGCTGAAATGCGTTTTTTGCGAGGCCATTTTTACTTTCAGCTTAAAATCATGTTCAAATACATCCCTTTTATTGATGAAATGGTAAATACAAATGAGTATGCGAATATCTCGAACAAGGCTTTAACCAACGATCAGTTATGGGAGAAAATTGCTGAAGATTTTCAGTTTGCAGTTGACAATCTTCCTTCGTCACAAACTGAAACAGGAAGACCAGGCAAGGCTGCCGCTACCGCTTACCTGGCTAAAACGAAGCTTTATCAAGCTTACGAACAGGATGAAATGAACAATGTTACAGGCATTAACTCAGCCAAACTGGAAGAAGTAGTTTTGCTTGCTGACCAGGTTATTGGATTATCCAATTCATTAGAGCCCGATTTTGCAAACAACTTCATTCCTGGTGTAAATGAGAATGGAAGAGAATCAATATTCTCTGTCCAATACTCAAAGGATGATGGCACCATGTTCGGACGATTAAATTTTGGCGATGTTTTGGGTACACCACAAGGAATAGGATGCTGCGATTTTCACAAACCAAGTCAAAACCTGGCAAACGCATTTAAAACCGGATCTGATGGATTACCCATGTTCGATGATTATAATAACTCAGATGTGGATCCACTGGTAAATACTGTTGACCCAAGATTGAATCATACAATTGCAATGCCTGGCCACCCTTTTAAGTACGACCCCAATGTGATCTACCAGGAAAACTGGAACAGGACCCCGGATGTTTATGGCTTTTTTGCTTCCTTGAAAGAAAACGTACAAAAAGATAGTCCTTACATGGTGCAGGTTGGCCCTTTCTATGCCAATTCAAAAAACAGGATCATAATCCGCATGGCTGATGTTATCTTGTGGAAAGCTGAAGCACTTATTGAGTTAGGCCGGCAGGATGAAGCACTTTCTTTAATCAATGAAATACGTACAAGGGCGAAAAACAGTACGTCGTTATTGAAACAGGCTAATGGTGATTACGAATCAAATTTCAAAATGGAAACTTATCAGCCGGGAGTAAATTGTACATGGACAAAGGAATTTGCCCGCCAGGCACTCCGCTGGGAACGTCGTCTTGAATTCGCAATGGAAGGTTCTCGTTTCTTTGACCTTGTCAGATGGGGATTGCTGATACTTATCTGAATGCATATTTTCAATCAGAAAAGACAAAACGCAATTATCTGAAAGATGGGTTTTTTACAAAGAATCGTGATGAATATTGTCCGATTCCTCTCAATCAGATCAGGTTTAGCCATAATTTGTACCAACAAAATTATGGATATATTGAGTAACCCAATTAACGCGTGAAGATTTAATTATTAACAGGTAATCCAAAATCATGAAGCAATGAAAAAAAACAGTCTAAAATATTTTCTCCTGATGGGAACTATTCTCTCATTGATGAGTTGTCAAAAAAATGAGATTGAAATAACTCTTACGAAATTAGCCTCAGTATCTAACCTTCAATACGTTTTAGCCGGGGATACCGTTTTACTTACATGGAATCTTCCAACCGGTTACGATACGCTGAATGTCACTGTAAATGATGGATTAGTAACAAAACAGTTAATAATGAATACAACTTCATACAAATTCGGAGTTGTTGAAACCAATCACCCATATCGATTAACAGTCAAGATCAGTGATACAAAAGGCAATACCTCTTTAGGCGAAACTGTTGGGTTTACCCGTGATGGAGCAGCCCCAATCAAGGATCCAATAGCCGAGCAAAATGATGAAGGTGTGTTAGTTTCATGGACTTTGCCCGATAAACCGGTTACAAATATCCATGTGGTATTCGGAAATTATTCCCTCGATTTGGGACCGACTATTACTTCACACCAATTTCCTGATATGGCTGCCGGTTCGTATTTAATCAGTTTTATAACAACTAACAGCGAAGGACAAGAGTCCAATACAGTCTTCTTCCCCTTTAGAGTTGGCCCTACAATGGTAGCCTATCTGGGTGTTTATAGCGATTCAACCACAATGCTTACAACCGCTGACGATGATGAAATAGCCGGAGCGGAATGGCTATTCCAAAATTATACCAGATCGCGTTATATTTCTTTCGCTCAGATACAAAATGGCTCAGTTGATTTAAGCCAATACCGTGTAATCTGGTGGAATTATGATGTTGAAACGGGGCATGATTTACCTGCCATAGCTACCGAAGCAAGTGTTGTGTCAAAAATTTCGAAGTACTATAAAGACGGGGGTAACTTGCTTTTAAGTATATATGCAATACAGTATTTTTGGACATTGGAAAGGATGACGGAACCTTACTTTATGGGATTTGATGATGGAACTGGTGGCGAAAATCCTGATATTTGGGGCATAGGGGTAAACATTCATCAGAAACACGACCAAAGTGGCCATCCGTTGTTCAAAGGAATTGATATGACAACACAAGGTGATGGAAGGATTACATTCCCTATAATTGGTGCAGGTTGGAAGGAAAACCACAATGCCGTAGTTTTAAGAATTCCTGAGTACTATGGCATGGCTAATGATGATGAAGAAGCTTACAACCGGTTTGTGAATGATAATAACTTAGAGTGGTTAGGTATGTGGGATGGAATTGGCGATTACTTTATGAGTGGAGTTATGGAGATGAAACCTAAAGATGATTTCCAGGGAACGGGATTGTATATTGGGATAGGTGGAATTGAATTCCATCAGAACACAGGCAACCCTTATCAGACAACGATTGATAAGCTTTATAAAAACGCCATTGATTACTTGAAAACAAAATAATAAATATTTAACCTTCCGGATGAACTTCATCCGGAAGGTTATTTTTCATGCTTTTAAAACGCAATAAATGAGCAGGATGACACTTTTTCTCTTACTTATAGCATCACTGGCGGTTTTTTCCTGTCAAAAAAACGATGAGAATGGCACTATCCTGGTTATAAATAAAGATACAAGTGTTCTGGTTAAGCTAACGGAATCAGATTACAGACCCATATATCACTTTACACCGCCGTTTCACTGGATGAATGACCCTAATGGCCTGGTTTTCTACCAGGGGAAATACCATTTATTCTATCAGTTCAATCCTGATGCCAGTGTTTGGGGACCAATGAACTGGGGTCATTGTACAAGTACCGACCTGTTTAATTGGCAAGATATGTCTATTGCGCTTACTCCAGATAACCTGGGTACCATTTTTTTCCGGCAGTGCAGTAATTGATGTAAACAATTCTGCTGGTTTTAAAACTGGCATTGAAGATCCGATGGTTGCCATTTTCACTCATGCAGGAACACAACAGAGCCAAAGTATTGCCTATAGCAATGATGGTGGCATGAGCTGGAACAAATACGCCTTCAATCCGGTATTGCCAAATCCTGGAGTTCCTGATTTCCGGGATCCTAAAGTATTTTGGTATTCGCCTCAGCAAAAGTGGATTATGGTTTTGGCAGTCGGCGACAAAGTAAGCATCTATTCTTCTTCAGACTTGAAAAACTGGGTTTTTGAAAGCAACTTTGGAATTAACGTTGGAGCTCATTCCGGTGTTTGGGAATGCCCGGATCTGTTTGAACTGCCCGTTGAAGGAACTAATACTACAAAATGGGTGATGCTTGTTAGTTGCAACGGTGGGCCAAACGGAGGAACCGCAACTCAATATTTTGTTGGCGACTTTGATGGAAAGAATTACACAATCCAAACTCAGCCTATTACCTGGATTGACTATGGAACTGATAACTATGCCGGTGTTACTTACAATAATATCCCTGCTGCTGATGGAAGACGAATATTTATTGGCTGGATGAGCAACTGGAGTTATGCCCAACAGGTTCCTACAATTTTTTGGCGAAGCACTATGACTATGCCACGCTTCATTACCCTGGTTAATAGTGGGCAGGGTTATAAGTTAAATTTCAATCCGGTAGATGAATACAAAATATATGAAGCAGATAGGCAGGCTACAATCGTCCAATTAGCTGCTAAATCAATACATATCGCTGATAATGAGATTATTAAAACAGGAAGCTATGAATTAAATTTCAGTGCCGATCTGAGTAAATCGAGTACGATAACACTAACATTAGGCAATTCTGCCGAAAGACTAATTATCACACTTGACAAAAATGCAGGTAATGTGGTTATTGACAGAAGCCAATCAGGGCAGGTTGATTTCAACAATCAGTTTAGTCAGAAAATTTATTGTCCATTTGTACCAAAAATTGATCAGTTGACTGATTTTCAAATATTCGTAGATAAAACATCTGTAGAACTTTTTCTAAACCATGGCGAAAAAGCAATGACAGCCCTGTTTTTTCCAAAATACCAATACAACGATTTAAAGTTAAAGAATAATACTGATTTGCTAGTGCTAAGTAACTTTAAGTTGAAAGGAATTAAAAAAAGCATTCAGAGATAATCCAGGATTACCTGAATTCTTAGTAACAAATTGATCTGCAATAGATTAATGTTCACCTTTAAAAAACAATTCCAAACTATGCGGATTTCTTTTCTTATCATATTCCTCTGGCCATTACTGCCTTTGAACACTGTTGCTCAAACACCTGCTCAAACCATTCCTGAATTTACGTTTTACAAACTTGACAAAACTCCTTTCACTAATAAAAATGTTACAATTGGCAAAGAAGTTCTTTTTATCTTTTTTGATGTTACCTGCGATCATTGTCAGCATACAATCAGTACGTTAAGTAAAAGGATCAGCGAATGTCAGAAAATCTCAGTCTACCTTATTTCCCTGGAAGAAAAAAGCGCAATAATTAATTTCTTAAATCAGTTTGGCAAAAATCTTATCAACCAAAAAAACGTTACAATTTTACAAGATTCAAATAATCAATTCATTACCAAGTTCTGTCCCAGGAAATATCCTTCTGTTTTCCTGTACTCTGCACAAAAAAAATTGCGTTTGTACGACGATGAAGATCAGTACCTTGAAGATTTTTTTAAATTGATTAATCCATTAAAAAAATGATAATGAAAAGGTATATTCAGTAATGAAAAAATCGGATTGGTCAATGGATTGACCTTACACAAAAAACTGAAGCCAAATAATATAACCCTGAAGTTATGGAAAAAAAAAGACTCTTTCTTCTCATTCTTATTGCTTGCAACCTGTATTTCACTTCGTGTAAGAACACCGGACCGAAACTAACTAAATTACCGGCTCAATATGCTGAGCTTTATCGTCCTCAGTTTCATTTTTCGCCATCTGCCAACTGGATGAACGATCCCAATGGAATGGTTTATTTTGAAGGGGAATATCACCTGTTTTACCAGTATTATCCTGACTCTACAGTTTGGGGGCCTATGCATTGGGGGCACGCGGTCAGTACTGACCTGGTTAAATGGGAGCATTTGCCAATTGCGCTGTATCCCGACAGCCTTGGCTATATTTTTTCGGGGAGCGCAGTTGTTGATGTGAACAATACGTCCGGTTTTGGCAAACCCGGTAAACCCGCACTGGTTGCAATTTTTACCTATCACAATATAGAAGGTGAAAAGGCGGGCAGGAATGATTATCAGACCCAGGGAATTGCCTTTAGCAACGATAAAGGGAGGACATGGACCAAATATGAAAAAAATCCGGTGTTGAAGAATCCAGGACAGCGCGATTTCCGCGATCCTAAAGTATCATGGCACAAGGAAACCGCAAAATGGATGATGACCCTGGCTTCAGGCGACCATGTCTGTTTTTATTCATCACCTGACTTAAAGTCGTGGACGCTTGAGAGTGAGTTTGGTAAAAACATTGGAGCCCATGGTGGCGTGTGGGAATGTCCTGATCTGTTTGAAATGCCGGTAGCCAATTCAGGGGGCGAAAAAAAGTGGGTTTTGCTGGTGAGTATAAACCCCGGCGGGCCCAATGGCGGTTCAGCTACCCAATACTTTACAGGGACATTCGATGGCCATACTTTTACCAATGAATCAACAGATATCCAATGGGTTGATCAGGGGAAAGACAACTATGCAGGAGTAACTTTTTCTGATATTCCGCCTTCTGATGGTCGTATCATAAGCATTGGCTGGATGAGCAACTGGCAGTATGCCCAGAACGTGCCAACCGCAAAATGGCGCAGTGCCATGACTTTCCCCCGCTCATTAAGCCTAATAAAAGTGGGGAGCACCTATAAACTTTGCTCAGAACCTGTTGAGGAAATTCAGTTGCTGCGTGAACAAAAGACGGAATTGAAACCGTTTTAATCAGCGGTACCAAAGATATGTTCCCTGACAATAATCCGGCAACAGGTGCATTTGAAATAATGCTTGAATTTGCGATCAGTGAAAACGATCCGGAAACCGTGTTTGGTGTTGAACTTTCGAACGCTAAAGGAGAGCAGATGCTGATCGGATACGATAAAGCAAACAGCAAATTTTACATCAACAGGGAGAAAGCCGGCAAAAGCGATTTTTCTGCTGATTTTAAAGGGCTGCATACTGCCCCTTTCAGGCTCAGCGATACACTTGTTAATATGCGGCTGCTGATTGATGTGGCATCGGTTGAGCTTTTTGCCATGAATGGTGAAGTCGTGATGACCGATATTTTCTTTCCAACGGAAGATTTCGGAACATCCGGTTATTCAGCAACAACGGAGAGTCAATGCTGAAATCCGGAACGGTGTATAAGCTGACTACCGTAACCGGAAAGAAAGATTAATAAACAAAGGTGAGTGGTGCCTCAACAATACTCAATGTGTGTGAGTGTGATCACCTGTGGTGATTATTGGTTGGTTGGTGGTTGTCTGAACTGCATTGCTCTGTTTATGAGCAATGCAGGCAGATGGCCTTTTTTATTATAGGTATTTGATTATAATCACTAAGCTGTTTTCTACTTTCCTGTTTTTTGCTGAAGGTACTCGCTGGGCGACATTTTAAACAGGTCTTTAAAGCATTTTGAGAAATACGAAGGACTTGAGAACCCAATATCGTAGGCTATTTCAGAAACCGATTTGCCACTGTCAAGCATGAGTACAGCCGCCTTTTTAAGCTTAATGTTGCGCACGAATTCACTGACAGAAAGACCTGTAAGATGTTTAATTTTGCGGTATACGTGTACCCTGGATAATCCTATTTCAGCACTCAGTTGCTCGACGCTGTATTCACTTTCGGTAAGATGCTTTTCAACAATTGCGTTGCATTTTCTCAAAAAATTCGCATCGAGCTGCGATATTCTATTTTCACTGGTGAAAGACGACAAGGGGTCGCTCTGGTAATGTTTTCTGATTTTTTGCCGTCCTTCAATCAGCGACCGAACCCTGACCCTCAGGTGTTTTTCATTAAATGGCTTGGGGATGTATGAATCAGCTCCTGTCTCGAGTCCTTCGATTTTCTGGTCATATGATGTGCGTGCGGTAAGCAGAATCAGTGGGATGTGACATGTCCTGATATCGGTCTTCAGTTTTCTGGCAAATTCAAGGCCATCCATTACCGGCATCATTACATCACTGATTATCAGATCGGGCTCTTCGATGTACATTTTTTCAAAGCCTTCTTCTCCATTGGTAGCGGTTAAAATCCGGTAATCATCACGGAGGCACGACCTGATAGAGTTGCTTACATCATAGGTTGTCTTCTACAATCAGCAGGAGTGGTTTATCCTCATATTCAGTGCCTTTTGAATCTATCGCAGGATCTATGCCAATCATTTCATCTTCCTCAGCATCTCTGATTATTTCTTTGTCGATGCGTGTGTATTCATTTTTACCATCCACAATGTCTTCATTGTTCAGGTGCTCTTTCCCTAATTGAAAATAGATGAAAAATGACGTGCCAATACCCGTTTGCTGGTAACCGAAATTTCTCCTTTATGCAATTCGACAAAGCCTTTCGACAGAGGCAATCCGATTCCTGTACCGGGGAACAGGCTTGCTTCCTGGGCTCCACCTGGTAAAGCGATCAAAGATCCTGGCATATGTTGTTCCTGAATGCCGGGCCCATTATCACGGAACTCGATTTCAACGGCTTCTTTATCCTGTCCGTTAAAATTGTGTTTTACTTTTTTCAGGTTAATATCAATTGTACCTGAAGTCGGGGTAAACTTGAAGGCATTCGAAAGCATATTAAAGAAGATCTTATCAACCTTATCCATATCGAAATAGAGCATAATCTGTTCATTATCAGTGATGAAACTATATTCTATGTTCTTTTTGGCTGCAAGTCCGTCAAAAGCGTGCATAATTTCCGTCAGAAATGAAACGATATCATAACACCCTGCCTGAAGCTTCATTTTTTCATTGTCTATCTTCCTCATGTCCATCAGTTGGTTGATCAGCCTCAGCAATCGCCTTGCATTGCGAAGCATCATTTCAAGCTGTAGCTTTTGCTCACTACTCAATGTTTGCGAAGCGAGCATGGTTTCCAGCGGACCAATAATCAGGGTCAGGGGTGTTCTGAATTCATGTGATATGTTGGTAAAGAAAATCAGTTTGGCCCTGGTGGCTTCTTCCAGTTCGTTTGAAATTCTTTTTAATTCATCGTTCTGGCGGATGATTTCCTGTTTTTGCAGTTCCAGCCTGGCATTTGCTTTTGCTTTATTGCGGAAGGCCCTGGTTAACAAAATAACCAGTATTATAACGGCAAATAGCGAAACTACTGCCACAATCAACCAGAATTGCTGGCTATAAAATCTTTTTACCTGTATATCCAGGGTTTTCTTGGAAGAAGCGATCCGGCTATGCAGTGAGATGATTTCATCTGTCTGATATTTTATGGCAAGGGCATTGGTAGAATCAATAACCAATGGTATTCAGTTCATTCTCTTTGTGAAAGGCTTGTTGTTTAATATGTCCCAACTAAGTGAGACAGCCAGGATTCCACCGGTCGGATATAAAAGCGTAGCATCAAGTTTTCTATCCAGGACAGCCTGAATACCACCATCCGGGCCAGGCAATGCGTCAACTCCGATGATATAGAATTCTCCCTGTTTGAAGTTTTATATAGGCATTATAGGCTCCAAGTGCCATATAATCGTTATGAGCAAACACCAGGTCAACAGATTCACCCGATTTAAGAAAGTTGTGCATGGCCTCCAGGGCGATCGATGCTTCCCATTCGCCGGTGACAGGTTCTGCCAGTTTAATATCCTTATATTTTGAGATTTCATTTATAAAGCCATCATGCCGGTCTTTTGCCGGGGAAGAACCTTTAAGTCCCCATATTTCAAGTATCCTTCCTTTTCCGCCAAGCATTTGTGCCGCATGCCGTCCGGCTTCTTTCCCGATGTTAAAATTGTTGGCACCTATAAAGGCGGTGTAATCGTTCGATTCAATCTTACGGTCAATTACAATTACAGGGATTCCTTTCTTAAAGACTTCACTCACTATGGCTGTAAGTGGCTGGGATTCGTTGGGCGAAACGATCAAAATGTCAATCCCGGCCTCTACCAGTTTTTTGATGTCTTCAATCTGTTTGTTGCTGTTGTTGTTTGCATCGGCGAGTATCAATTTCATTTCGGGATAGAAAATCAGTTCATGTTGCATTTCCATAAACATGGTATTTCGCCAGAATCTGCCATCGTGCATTGTGAGAAGCCGATAAGAAATTTATCCTTGACCGGTTTCTGCGGAGACAATGCAAGCGCATCTTCTGACAACAATGAAAATATCAATAGTCCGATGAGTAATATTTTTCTCAAGATTGCAACTTTTGTAATGAATCCGGGATAAAGGTACAAAAATCATGAATGGTAGTGCCGGTTTTACGATGACTGATCTCGTAACAAATGGAGTTGAGTCAGATTGGAGCTGATCTGCCGAATTCTCTTGATAAACCTGAAATTATTCAGGCGGCGACTGAACAATTACCTCGTTGCACAAAAAATAAATTTATTCAGGCAGTGCTTTTACAATCTCCGGTTACAGATGAAGATCCAATTCGTCAGGCACTGCATGACGAATCATAAGCAATAACACATAAATGGTCTCGAAAAAAAGGGACGACCATCAGATCCGGAAAGAAAATGTAAAAGTGCAAAAGAAAAAGCCATCCCGGAAGATGGCTTTTAGTGTGACCCCGACAGGATTCAAACCTGTGACCTTCAGAACCGGAATCTGACATTCTATTCAGCTGAACTACGGGGCCGGAAATGAGAGTGCAAATTTCGTTAAAAAACGCTTACCTGCAGCAGATAAATTAGCGATATTGAAAAAAAAGGCTGATCAATTATAATCAGCCCTTTTTATCTGTTTAACCAGATTAGTAGTTTAGCTTTTTAAGGAATCCTCCTTTTGCAATAATAAACATATTAACCGGGCAATTAAAAGTCTGGCCTTGTCCAACCTGGAATTCGGTCAATGCAGGGCTGCCCAGGCCTCCTGATCCATACCATCCAACATAATCCCCTGATGTCCACGTTCCACTGTTGTCGATGTCTTTCCATACGTCCAGATAATAATTGCCTGGATTTACACCGGTTAAGGTAAACGATACCGAGGCTCCTGAACCTGAGACTGCGCCAAATTTGATGGGTTGATTAAAGTTCCAATTGTCAATGGTGGTATAAATACTCACCTTGGCATTTGAAAGATCTCCCGATGTACCAGCCGGAAATGTGGCAGATCCGGTAACCTGTGTAACTGCCTGGAGCACTGTCATGGCACCGTTTCCGCTTGCCTGGCCTCCTTTGCCGTCGGAAACAGTCACAGTAACCGAATGGGCACCTTCCATCGACGGGCAGTCCACGAAACTGCAGCCCCACTTCCGGAAATTGCACCACCTGTGACAGTGTAGAAATAGGTAAGCGGATCATTGTCAGGATCAGTTGCAGTTACGATGACAGAAGCAATACCATTGGCATTAACACTTCCCGGGT
The DNA here is from genome assembly GCA_016709025.1 of Bacteroidales bacterium. Lineage (GTDB taxonomy): Bacteria > Bacteroidota > Bacteroidia > Bacteroidales > Lentimicrobiaceae > Lentimicrobium. Next base: position 174,580 of record JADJEQ010000016.1, read on the forward strand.
TTACAACTACAGAGGCGACAGTCGGATTGTTGTTCTTCGCCTCTTCATCTTTTTTGCAGCTTGAAAAGGCCATTGCAACAAGCATCGCGCAAAGCAAAGCAATTGGTAAAAGTTTATTTTTCATACGTACAGAATTAAGGTTAGAAAATGATGAATAATATATGGGTTTATAAGCATGATGCATAGAAGATTAAGCTTAATACAAGATTCAAAAAATAAGGTTAATACAAAGGGAAAATAAATTTTTCTTTTTCTGGTTTTATTCGTTGTAGCGCAAATGTAATGACATATTTATCGAATCCAATGCGTATTTATAAAATATTTTACAATTTTCTTTTCTCAATGTATTGCATCAATAGAAATTACGCTATTTCACTTCTTCCGACAAATCCAGCCACTTATCCTCAAAAAAGAAAGCAGTTACCAGATTTTTTGGGGTAAACTCGAAATAATAATTTACGGGTATAATTTTCTTTGGCGCATCCTGCCATAGATCACCGGTTGGTTCTTCCGGTTCAAAAATTGCATTTATCCTGCTGTTGAAGTCAAGAGGCGATCGCTTTCGCGAATCACAGATTACATATAACGGCTTGCCAGCTTCGCGACATACCAGGGCAATGGGGTAAGTACCCACTTTGTTGGTAAATCCATCTGTGAAAATATTGTCGGCACCCATAACCGCGAAATCAATCTCATGAATAAACCTCCCGATGGCTGCTTCATTGATAAAATGAACTTTACAACCCAGATCACTCAGCGCCCTAGCCTGCAGTTTTCCCTCATAAACCGGGCCCGACATGGTTTGATAAACGGAAGGGAAAATATTGTGGGTAGCCAGGTGCTGGAACAATACATGAATACTTGAACTGTTGCTATGAAGCAGAATTCGCTTGTTGTTGAATTTTACAAGCCGTTCCATTCTTTCTGCAGCCTGTCCGATGCTTTCATTCCAGGTTTCGTTGTAACTGCTGATGAACCGCTCTATCCTGGAGATTGTTTTTGCTACCGGCCAATCATTTTGTGCTACCTCATCGAGAAGATCGTAAAACTGCTGCATAAAATGATGCAGTACAGCCAGGTCCGGAAAATGATTGGTCACCGCATCGAGGTTGGTTCGCAGGTATGCCTGGTCTATTTCCCTGTTGTTGATATATGTCTGAATGCTCCGGATAATTTTATCGAGAATAGCAGCGGATCCTGAATAATTATCAGAAATCAGTTCGCGTATTTTTAATTGGAACGACATAGTAATTAAATAATTGAAAATGAAACTGCTGGCAATTATTCTGTCTGATGGTTGACTTCCTGAATATTCTGAATCAATCAAAATTGTTTACCTTTGCGAAGATAAATCATTCAGTCCAATTTAATTCAAACATTAAAATGTCAGAAAGAATTTTCGATAAGGTAAAGCCCGGTGTTGTGGCCGGAAGCGATGTGCAGGAAGTATTCAGGATTGCCAGGGCAAATGGATTTGCACTCCCTGCTGTTAACGTTGTGGGAACTGATTCGGTAAATGCAGTTATGCAGGCTGCCAAAGAGGTTAATTCTCCGGTGATCATCCAATTCTCAAATGGTGGTGCCCACTTTTATGCCGGGAAATTCCTGAGCAACGATGGTGAACGTGCTGCGATTGCCGGTGCTGTTTCAGGTGCAAAGCACATTCACATGCTTGCGGAAATGTATGGTGTGCCTGTAATCGTTCATACCGACCATGCAGCTAAAAAGCTGCTTCCCTGGATCGATGGGCTGCTCGATGCAGGTGAAAAGCATTATATAGAAACAGGGAAACCGCTTTTCAGTTCACACATGCTCGACTTATCCGAAGAGAGCCTTGAAGAAAATATTGAAATCTGTAAAAAATACCTCACCCGCATGAGCAAGCTGGGGATGACCCTGGAAATTGAGCTGGGCGTTACCGGTGGTGAGGAAGACGGAGTTGACAATACCGATGTTGACAGTGCAAAACTGTACACCCAGCCTGCCGATGTGGCTTTTGCTTATGAGCAACTGATGAAGATCAGCGACCGTTTCACCATTGCTGCTTCATTTGGTAACGTTCACGGGGTCTACAAGCCAGGTAATGTTAAATTACAGCCGGTTATCCTGAAAAATTCTCAGGAATACATCCAGAAGAATTTCAACACGACTGAAAAACCCGTTAACTTCGTGTTCCATGGCGGGTCAGGTTCAAGCCGTGAGGAAATCCGTGAAGCCATTTCCTATGGGGTAATCAAGATGAATATTGATACCGACACCCAATGGGCTACCTGGGAAGGGGTGATGAATTACTATAAAAAGAACGAAGGCTATCTTCAGGGCCAGATCGGAAATCCCGAAGGTGAAGACAAACCCAATAAAAAATTCTACGATCCCCGCAAGTGGCTCAATGAATCACAGAAGACGATGATTGCCCGTTTGAAAATTGCTTTTGAAGACCTCAATAACATTGACAGGAACTAGAGTCAAGTAAAAAGTCTAAAGTCTAAAGTAAAAAGTAAGTTTCATAGTTAATGTGAGTTTTTCTGTTTTTATGCTTTTACTTTTTTTACAATAATAGCATCTATTTACAATAAAGCCCCGGTTGATTTTTCAACCGGGGCTTTATTATTTGAGTTCTGAATGTTTCAGCTGGTCTCAATTAACTTTTGGCTTTGTGCTTGTTTTGCAACCATCAAAGCTGAGCGTATTTTCGCAGGCCAAATATTAAAATCGAATTTTACTTTTTACTTTGAGCTTGTATCTAAACCCACCACGGGCGTATTGAATCCAAAGATATCTGAGCATCCCTAAGCGAGGACGTTAAGGGCAGTTTTTTGAGGAAACGCGCAGACTTTGCGCTTGTTTCATAAGAAAGGATGTTACGCGTAATTCCTAAAGCTCAATTTTAAAAACCGATTTTACTTTAAACTTTAGACTTTGTGCTTGTAACGCATGTATCAATGTCGCGCGTAAATTCTCAGGCTAAATATTAAAATCCAATTTCACTTTAGACTTTAGACTTTGAGCTTGCCCCCTAGTACCCCATCGAAATCAGAATTTCTTTCGGGTGGATACTCAAAACGGGAATAGGTGAGTGATGGACCATTTGTTGGGCATAGGGACCAAGCCAGAGGTTGATGGCCGTTTTTTCCTGCTCAGTCATGATTGAGATCAGGTTGGCATCAATTTTTTTGGCATATTCCATGGTTGTTGTGCTCAGGTTTTCAGCTTCCAGCTCAACGATCTGATGTTTTACACCGTTCTCTTTCAGATATTTGGCCGCCTGTTTAGCATATATCTGTACTTTATCCCTTATTTCTTCAATCACGGTTGTGAAAATGGCAAGTATATGCACTTCAGCATCGAAAGCCTGGGCAAGTTCGCAGGTAAAAGGCACTTTTTGCCTTGTTTCCATGGTGTTGTCCATGGGCATGACGATTCTTTCAAGTTTGCGGCCTATTTCAACGCCTGAGCGAATTGTAATTATAGGGCAGGGGGCGGCTGTAACGATGCGGTTGGCATTGCTTCCCATCCAAAGCTCTTCAAAACCGGAGGAGCCATGGGTTCCGGCGACTATCAGCCATGCTTCTGACTCCCTTGCCTGATTTACAACCTCTTTGTAAACTTTCCCTTCACGGATAATATAATCAATTTTCGACTCGGGAAGTTCAGGGCTGTATTTATTGATAAGTTTGGTAAACTGGTGTTCAACCTCCTCAACCAGGTCGTCCGACATATCAGATGACAGGATGGTTTTTGTTGTGTAGGGATTGTTGACCCAGAGCATCAGTAAATTCGACCCGGAGTGTTTTGCAATGCTGACTGCATGCTCAAGAGCGTTGATTGAGCAATCGGAAAAGTCAACTGCTGAAATGATGGTTTTCATGGCTGGTCTGATTTTGATGTTATGACAGGATATTTGGTTCAGCTAATTTAGGAAAATGCATTTAAAACTCAATATTCAGTCGTTTGCTTTGCTTACTCATGCGCAGTTGGGATAGTTTTTTCGGGAGGAGGAGAGTTGATTTTATCGGCAGTTGCAAATGCGTTGGGATATTCAGCTTTTACGGATTTCATAAATCCTTCTGCTTCAAGCCGGGTCCTGAAGTCGCCAACCCTTACCCTGTAATAAGGCTCCTTGAAAGAAAGATAAGCCCTGGTATCAGGGAATTGACTGCTAAACCTGTTCAGCACCTCGGTTGCCTTTCGTTTCGAATTGGCCCCGGAGTCGAAGAAAATCTGTACCCTCCATCCATCAAGGGTACTTTGATGACGATTGAGGTAAATATGCTTTTCAACTAATTGATCAATCGCCGGATCTGCCAGAACTTCTACACTCCCGCTTTGAGCGGAGGCACTCAGTGCAAATAATATGAGCAACAGGCTTATAACCGAAATTTTCATTGAAGATTAACGTGTTGATATCGCATATATTTCTTTTGGCTGAATGCTGAGCACCGGAATGGGTGAATGGTTAACCATTTGCTGGGCAAACGGGCCAAGTAAAATGTTTGATGCAGTTGTTTCCTGCTCTGTCATTATGGCGAGTAGGTCAGCATCTACCTTGCCGGCATATTCAATGGCTGCATTGGTAATATTGTCGGCAAACATGCTTTCGGTGCTGTAGTTTACTCCTGCTTCATCCAGGAATTTCTGCACTTGTCTTGCATAATTGTCCACCTTCCGCTGAACGGATTTAATGGTGGTCGTGTAAAGGGCAAGAATATGAACATCGGCCTGAAAAGCCCTTGCGATCTGTACTGTGAAGGGAACCTTCTGCCTGGTGTCCTGCGTGCTGTCTATAGGTAATATGATACTGGTGATTCCTTCGGGTTTAATCTCGAAATCATATCTGACAGTAATTACCGGACAGGGAGCGTAAGAAACGATCCTGTAAGCATTGCTTCCAATCCAGAATTCTTCGTATCCGGTAACACCATGCGTTCCGGCAATAATGATAGAAGCATCGTTGTATTTAGCCTGGTTTGCTATTTCCTGGTATACCTTGCCTTTACGCAATTTAAAGGATAGCTTGCCTGGTTTTAGCCTTGACTTATGGGTTTTCATGATTGCTTCGAGGTTCTTATTGGCCTCTTCGCGAAATTCATTCACTTCAGAAGTAAAAGCAAAATCCTGATTCGCGTGACTGTCAACCCAAACCATGATTACATTGCTTTTTACCCGGTTGGCGAATTCAATGGCATAATCAAGGGCATGTAGTGAGCCCTTCGAGAAATCGATGGCAACAACAATGTCTTTCATGGCATTTGGAATTAGGGATACAGATTGCTAATTTATTAATTATTTCGATTGTTAACTTATATTTCCTCCCTTATTGGTGAATTTTCTCAATTTTACATCCATTGGGATGGCCGATCTGCCTAAATTCATTTCAAACGGACTCTAAAAATCAATCAGGCTAGGCCACAGAGTTAAGTGTGACGCAGTTCAGAATTTTTATATGCATATTACCTGCGCTGGTTATCAGTCACCGGCATTTGGAATAAGTCCGGTAATTTCCCCTTTGGCTGATGGTTCATTAGTCAGATCGCGGCTTTTTACTACCTTTGCTTTTCAATTAATTGAAGAATGAATAGTAACCTCGACGCAAACAGCGAACACCTGAGCCCGGCCGAAAAAGAGATCGAAAAGGTATTGCGCCCTTCCGATTTCACTGATTTTTCAGGTCAGCCCGGGGTTGTCGAAAACCTCAGGGTCTTTGTCAAGGCTGCCCGGCTGCGCGGTGAATCGCTCGACCATGTGCTGCTTCACGGTCCTCCGGGACTGGGGAAAACCACCCTATCCTATATCATTGCAAATGAGTTAGGGGTAAATATCCGGGTTACTTCCGGCCCTGTGCTCGACAAACCCGGCGACCTGGCCGGTCTGCTCACCAACCTTGAGCCCAACGATGTATTGTTTATCGATGAAATTCACCGCCTGAGCCCTGTAGTCGAGGAGTACCTTTACTCGGCTATGGAGGACTACCGGATTGATATCATGATTGAAACCGGTCCCAATGCGCGCAGTGTTCAGATTGCCCTGAATCCATTTACGCTGGTCGGGGCAACCACCCGTTCGGGGTTACTTACTGCCCCGCTTCGTTCACGGTTTGGCATCAATGCACGGCTGGCCTATTACGATGCCGAAACACTCGAAAAAATCATCAGGCGGTCAGCCGCCATCCTGCGGGTGGAAATTACCAACGATGCATCTTCAGAATTGGCCCGCCGAAGCCGTGGTACCCCACGTATTGCCAACCTGCTTCTAAGGCGCGTTCGGGATTTTGCCCAGATTAAGGGAAACGGCTCCATCGACCTGGCCATATCACAGTATTCACTGGCAGCCCTGAATGTGGATAAAAACGGGCTGGACGAAATGGACAATAAAATTCTTTCAACCATCATCGATAAGTTCAGGGGGGGGCCTGTGGGCCTGACAACCATTGCTACCGCTGTTGGTGAGGATCCGGGAACGATTGAAGAAGTGTATGAACCTTTCCTGATTATGGAAGGATATCTGATGCGGACACCCCGTGGCCGGGAAGTAACCCCGCTGGCCTATTCGCATCTCGGGAAATACAAGGCAGGCAGCCATCCTGAGTTGTTCTGATCATGTACCTCTGCTTTATTAAGCATAGCTAAGTCTTAACCAGGCCCTAACCACTGTTATGAGTCAGAAAGCCAAACTTACCAACCTTGTCAGACAGAAAGCCGGTGAACTGGGGTTTGCTTTCTGTGGCATCAGCAAAGCCCGCCGGCTCGACGAAGAGGCTCCGCGCCTGGAGAACTGGCTGAAAAAAGGCCGGCATGGTAAAATGGCATACATGGAGAATCATTTCGATAAACGCCTCGATCCCAGGTTACTGGTTGATGGCGCAAAGTCGGTCATCTCCCTGATGATAAACTATTTTCCTTCAGACCACGAAAGTTATCAATCACCTTTGAAAGTATCGAAGTACGCCTGGGGTAAAGATTACCATTTTGTGATTAAAGAAAAATTGAAGATACTGACCGACGCGCTGATTGATGAGGCGGGATCTGTCAACTACCGCATATTTGTGGATTCTGCGCCTGTGCTCGACCGTGCCTGGGCCGTGAATGCCGGAATAGGCTGGATTGGGAAAAATACCATGCTCATCAGCCGGCGCAATGGATCGTACTTCTTTCTGGCGGAAATCATCACCGATCTTGAACTGGATTACGACAACCCTTTCGGTGGAAACTATTGCGGCGACTGTACCCGCTGTATCGATGCCTGTCCTACAGGTGCCATAACCGGCCCGCGCCAGCTTGATGCCTCAAAATGCATCTCCTACCTTACCATCGAACTTAAAGAGGCAATTCCTGCAGAATTTCAGGGTAAGATGCAAAATTGGATCTTTGGATGTGATGTTTGTCAGGATGTTTGTCCATGGAACCGTTTTTCGATTTCCGGTACCGAAACAGCGTTTCAACCTTTAGGAAACTGGATTGAATGGACAATACCGGATTGGGAAGCGATGGAGAAAACGACTTTTAAAAAAGTTTTCGGGAAGTCTCCGCTTACGAGGGCCGGCTTTCTGAAACTGAAAAATAACATTAGCTTTGTGGCTGAATTTGAAGAAGAAGGTAATGAACAGGAATAAAATCAACATTGAAGTCAACTCTGAAATTGGTGTGCTTGAAGGGGTTATCTTACATACCCCCGGCAGTGAAGTAGAGAATATGACACCAAATACCGTTCAGAAAGCGCTTTACAGTGATATTCTGAACCTGAGTGTAGCCGGTAATGAATACAGCCAATTCAGAGGAGTGCTCGAGAAAGTTACTTCCACCTTCCAGGTTCGTCAGCTGTTGCAGGACATTCTGCACAACGATAAAGTTGCTTCCGGTCTGGTTCGGCGGATCGTTGACCATGAAAGGGTTGACTACATTCATGATAAACTGATGGACATGAACCCTGCTGACCTTTCGGTTGCTTTGATCGAAGGTGTAGAACTGAACAGGGATAATCTTTCAAAATTTCTGAGTAAGGAACGTTTTGATCTTGAGCCCCTGCACAACTTCTTCTTTACCCGCGATGCTTCCATTTCAATAGGCGACCAGGTATTCATCAGTAAAATGGCAAGCCGCATCCGCGACCGGGAATCAATTCTCATGGAAGCCATTTTTGATTATCATCCATTGTTCGCTGCCCAAACAGTGAATCCGATGGAAAGCAGGCACCTGTGCAAGGACTTTAGTTTTGAAGGCGGTGATTTTCTGGTTGCAAGGGAAGATATTCTCCTGGTTGGGACCGGTTCCCGCACAACACCCAAAGGGATTGATTTTCTGGTAGATCATTTCAAGAAGGAGGAAAAGACCAGGCACATCATTGTTCAGGAGTTGCCGTATGAACCGGAGTCTTTCATCCATCTCGACATGGTTTTTACCTTTCTCGACCGAGACCTGTGTATGATCTATGAACCGCTCATTATGCATTCAAGGCGGTTTCTCACCATTCATATCACCATCGACAAGGGGAAAGTTAAAATCAGCGAAGAACTTAATATTCCTCTGGCTTTGCGCAATATTGGGATGGATGTTAAAACAATTAACTGTGGTGGTTCACGCGAGATTATTACACAGGAACGCGAACAATGGCACAGTGGCGCCAATTTCTTTGCGATCGCACCGGGTAAGGTGATGGGTTACGGCCGTAATGTGAATACACTTGAGGAGATGAACAGGCACGGATTTGATATTCTGAAGGCCAAAGACATTGTGAATGGTAAAGCCGACATCAGTAACCACGAAAAATGTGTGATTGCCATCGAAGGTGCAGAATTGTCGCGTGGTGGCGGTGGCTGCCGATGCATGACCATGCCGGTAAAAAGAGCTCCGGTTGAGTGGTAACAATAAAGAAAACCAATTATTAAACCGATATGAAACTATTGCACAAAATGCTGACTATGAGTATGATCACAGGAATAATGATCACAGGCAACGGCGGTGCCGCTGCTCAAAAAGATGAAAGCGGGAGCTTTCGTGTTGATTTCACCAAATATAAACTCGACAACGGACTTGAGGTAGTTTTGCACCAGGATAATTCTGACCCCATTGTATCCGTGGCCATCCTCTTTCATGTCGGATCCAGCCGCGAAAAACCGGGTAAAACCGGGTTTGCTCACTTTTTTGAGCATATGCTTTTCCAGAATTCAGAAAATGTTGGTAAAGGTGAATTCTTCCGCAAAATCGATGATCTGGGAGGCACTTTCAACGGGGGTACCTGGAACGATGGCACCGTTTATTACGAAGTGGTTCCCAAGGATGCCCTCGAAAAAATCATGTGGATGGAGAGCGACCGCATGGGTTTTCTCATCAACACAGTTACCCAGGGTGCACTCGACCGGGAGAAAGACATCGTGATCAACGAAAAACGGCAGCGGGTTGACAATCAACCTTACGGGCATACCGGTGATGTAATTGACATGAACCTTTACGATCATTCACACCCTTACTCATGGCAGGTAATCGGCTCGATGGACGACATCAGGGCAGCCACGCTCGATGATGTTAAGGAGTTTTACAACAGTTATTATTCGGTGAACAATGCCACCATGGTAGTAGCCGGCGATTTTGATGAAAAGGAAGTCCGAAACCTGATTCAAAAATATTTCGGCGAGTTTAAACCCCGTACCAAACCCGGGCAACTATATCCAATGCCTGCAAAGCTATCGGAGACCAGGAAATTCTATCATGAGGATAATTTCGCGAAACTGCCCGAGTTGAACATGATTTTCCCGTCAGTTGAGAACTATCACCCTGATTCCTATGCCCTTGAGGTACTCGCCGATCTGCTTTCAGAAGGCAAAAAAGCACCGCTTTACAAAGAGATTGTTGAAAACAGGAAACTGGCTCCCAAAGTGCGGGTTTACAACAATCCGATGGAACTGGCCGGCAAATTCAACATTACAGTGAGGGCGTTTGAAGGGGTTGACCTCGACAGTGTCAGTGACGCCATAGCTCAGGCTTTCTTACAGTTTGAAAACACCGGGTTTACCGATCAGGATATGCAGCGGATCAAGAACCTGAGGGAAACATCCTTTTACAACAGCATTGCCAGTCTGCTGGGCAAGTCGTTCCAGTTGGTTCAGGCCAATGTATTCGGAGGTGATCCGTCAAGGATGATGGAAGACGTTCGTCTGTTGAATGCGGTTACCCGCGAAGATATCATGCGGGTGTACAATAAGTACATCAAGGGGCAGAACTACCTTGCCACCGGATTTGTGCCCAAAGGCCATCCGGAACTGGCACTCACAGGATCTGTTAAAGCGGATATTGTTGAAGAAAAGATAGAAGAAACCGGTCAGGAGCAGGAATCCGCAGAGGAAATCATTGAAAAATTCGAGAAAACCCCCAGCATTTTCGATCGCAGCATTGAGCCCCCGCTGGGGCCGAAACCATTGCTAAATGCTCCCGATGTATTCACTTCAACCTTGTCAAACAAAATGAAGGTGTTTGGCATCGAAAGCCATGAGTTGCCGTTGATTCAATTCAGCATCAGGCTGACCGGCGGTCAGTTGGGCGATGATCCTGCCAAACCCGGGGTAGCCAAACTGTTGTCGGATCTTATGATGGAGGGAACTGCCAAACGCACCCCCGAAGAACTGGAAGAAGCCATTGGCCAGCTTGGTGCCGATGTGGATGTAAATGCCGGCTCGGAAAACATGACCATCACTGCCAATTGCCTCACCCGCAATTATGATGCGGTGCTGGAAATCGTGGAGGAAATTCTTACTCAGCCCCGTTGGGATGCAACTGAATTTGAGAGGCTGAAACAGGCTGCCATCAGCAACATCAAGCAGCGCAATGCCAATCCAAATGCCATCGCCGGAAATGTGTTCTACAAAGCATTGTATGGCGATAACCACATTTTCTCAAAACCCGTTCCCGGAACCCTTCAGTCGGTTCAGAACATTACCCTCGAAGATCTGAAAGCTTATTATAAAAAGAATGTATCACCATCGGTTGCCAGTTTCCATATTGCCGGCGACATAAGCCGCAAAAGCGCTTTTGAGTCACTGAAATCTCTTGAGAAGAACTGGAAGCCGGTTCCGGTTACATTTCCTGAATACACTCTTCCCGCTGCTCCCGATAAAGCAAGGATTATATTTGTTGATATACCGGATGCCAAACAATCGGTAATTATGATCGGCTCGCTGGCCATGGCCAGGAACAACCCGGAATATTTCCCTGCAACATTTGTCAATTACAAACTGGGCGATGGGTCCGGTTCGAAGCTGTTCGAGGTTCTCCGACTGGAGAAAGGCTACACCTATGGAGCCTATTCATTCTTTATGCCCCGCACAGTTCCCGGCCCTTTTGTGGCCAGTTCAAGCGTTCAGTCAAAGTTTACACTTGAGTCTGTCAAACTTTTCAACGAGATTCTGGGAAGTTTTGGGGCAAATTACACTGCCGAAGAGCTTGAAACTACCCGCAACGCCACCATCAGGGCAAATGCCGGTAAGTTTGAAACCATCAACAGCCTGATGCAGATGCTCCAGGAGATCAGTACTTACAATCTTCCGGTTGATTATATCAAACAGGAAGAGCTGAACGCCGGAAAGATTACCCTTGAAGAGGCCAAAGCCCTGTATGCACGCTATATTCAGCCCGATAAGATGGTTTATGTGGTGGTGGGCGATGCACGCACCCAGTTCGACCGTTTGAAAGAAGCAGGATTGGGCGAGCCAATTTTAGTTGATATTGAAGGGAATCCGGTGAAATTATAATTGAACTTCAAAAAATAAAAAATGTAGGGACACGACATGTCGTGTCCCTACATTTTTTATTATAGGAGACTGTTTAAATTTTTGATTCCATTTTCAATTGGCCCGCCCTAAAGGACGGGCCAATTCATAGAGTTCAATGAAATTTAAACAGTCTTTAAGTTTTCTTTATTCAATTTTTTTCTGTCAATCCAGGCCATCAAACCCATCAGCAACAGGATGCTGACCACGGCCCTGATGGTATAGATATTGGCCAGCCCGCCTTCGGTGGAGAACAGGGCCAGAACTGAGGCTGCCAGCATCCCGCTCCAGATCAGGTAGCTTTCGTTGTTCTCTTTTGTGCGGATCATCCGGCTGATAACCGGGAAATAGGCGATTACCAGGATGCCCTGAACCATCAGGTGGGTGATGATATGGTTGCGGGTAATCAGCCAGAAAACAACGATAAGAGCCACAACCAGCAGGCAGCCCAGGTCGAAGCGGTTGAAGCGGGTACTGTGGTCGCCAAACAGGATGATGGAGATTGTTACAGAGCTCACGAAAAAAAGGTCAGTCGTATTGAGAATATTGTTCCAGATGCTGTGCGAATCTTGCTGCAGGTAGGTAAACAGGCTCATCCCGACGGCAAGGGTAAAAAACACCCACATAGCCAGCGAGGGTTTGATTTTTTTGTTATAAATCAGCCAGTAATAAAAAACCGCCATGGCCAGGTTCAGGAAGGAGACACCGTAGATGGAAAATAATTTCAATGTTTCAGGGTTTCAGGGTTTCAGCTTCGCTGACCTTCGGTTCAGGGTTTCAGGATTTCAGGGGTTTCAGAATTACAGGGTTTCAGGATTAGAGGTTACTATTCAACGTTCTATCAAAATTTCAGGTTATGCCGATGTTATCCAATACGGCAGCAACTGCCTGTTCCAGATCATTCACCGAACCGTCGTTGTTAAAAACAAAATCTGCCATTTCAATGCATTTACGCAGGTTCTGGTGGTTTGGGTCGTTTGAATTCATTTCGCGGGCTTCGTTGGCGACAAAGGTTTCAAAGGTGATGGCATCGGTTTCCGATTGTCTGAGATAAATCCGCTGATACCTGGTTCTGGCATCTGCATCTACGGCCAACAGGTAGAAATTCCCTTTGGTGCGCAGTGAAATAACCTCTCCGGGTGTTCGGATACTCTCAATGACACAATTTTTACCGGTAGAGCGGGCCTGCTCAAACAGACAATCTACGATGTAACTGGGTGAATGGGTTGCCCTCAGGTCGTTCGCAACTATTACCATGCTGTCGCGGTTAACTGCCATACCCCGCCTGACGATTTCTTCGCTGATAAAGCCGCGCACAGAGTAATGGGTGAATCCTTTTTCCTTAACCAGGTATTCAACAATGGTGCCTTTGCCGGCGCCCAGGGTTCCTGTTATTCCGATAATCAACATGATGAGCAGGTTGTTTTATCCCGCAAAGGTATAAATTGAGCGGATTTATTGCTGATAATCCTTTTTGAGCCTTACCCGAAGTGCGTATTTTTCTGTTTTTTGGAGGAAAGAAGTCGGATGTCGGATGTCGGAAGTCGGAAGTCGGAGGTCGGAGGTCGGAGGTCGGATCCCGATAGCTATCGGGACGGAGGTCGGAGGTCAGCACTTCGACTTCGCTCAGTGACCGAGGTCGGAAGTCAGAAGTGAAAAATAAATGAAGTAAGAGGTAAGAAGTAAGCAGGAGGAAAGAGTTTTTTCACTTTTCACTTTCATCTAACTAAATTTAAATAACTGAATACGAGGCAAATGAAATGAGAGTGTTTTTACTCTTTTGAACTTTTTTCTCATAATAAGCCACCATTTTTTGCATAGCGCTAAAAATTTTCGCATTCAGTATGATAGTTCAAATTAGCGCGTTTTTTGACCGTGTAAGTCTCTTCACTTTTCACTTTTCACTTTTCACTCTTCACTTTTTACTTTTTACTTGACTCCGGCCTAATACAGCAATTTATTAAAGGGATACCTGACCACATGGATATCGTGAATGGCCTGGTACAGGGCATTTTTAAATTCTTCGAGGTGGAGTTTCTGAGTGGCCGAAATAAAGAGCGAAGGGCTGTTCATTTTCGCAATCCAGGTGCGCTTGAGCTCATCGAGGGTGAGATTCTCTTTGGTTGAAGCGCTCAGGTCGTCGTCCTCTTTTTCAACAAAGGAATAGGCATCCACTTTGTTAAATACCATGATGACGGGCTTATCCGACACCTTGATTTCAGCCAGGGTCTGGTTTACCACCTCTACCTGGTCTTCAAAACCGGGGTGTGAAATATCCACAACATGCAACAGCAGATCGGCTTCGCGCACCTCGTCTAAGGTCGATTTGAACGATTCTACGAGGCTGTGGGGCAGTTTCCGGATAAACCCAACGGTATCGGTCAGCAAAAAGGGGAGATTTTCTATCACCACCTTACGCACGGTGGTGTCCAGGGTTGCAAAAAGCTTGTTTTCTGCAAATACATCCGATTTACTGAGAAGGTTCATCAGGGTTGATTTGCCTACGTTGGTATAACCGATCAGGGCCACCCTCACCAGTTTCTCCCGCCCGCTGCGTTGGGTTATTTTCTGTTTGTCGATGTCTTTCAGCTTTTCCTTCAGCAGCGAAATTTTATCGCGGATAATCCGGCGGTCGGTTTCTATTTCCTTTTCACCCGGGCCACGCATTCCGATTCCTCCCCGTTGTTTTTCGAGGTGGGTCCACATGCGAGAAAGGCGCGGCAACAGGTACTGGTATTGCGCCAGCTCTACCTGTGTACGGGCAGTGGCTGTGCGGGCACGTTTGGCGAAAATATCGAGGATTAGTGAGGTACGGTCAACGATCTTGCATTCGAGTTCTTTCTCGATATTCCGCAACTGCGAAGGGCTGAGTTCGTCATCAAAAACAACGGTACCAATGTTTTCGGCCCTGATAAACGATTTGATCTCTTCCAGTTTTCCCGAGCCGACAAAAGTGCGGGAATCGGGTTTGTCGAGCCGTTGAATAAACCGTTTTCGGGCTTCTCCGCCGGCAGTTTCGAGCAGAAAATCAAGTTCATCCAGCGTTTCATTCACCCGGGATTCATCCTGGCGATTGGTGATCAATCCGATAAGTACGGCAGTTTCAGTGATGGGGGAGTGGTCAATCATTCAAAAATATCTGTAATTAAATCGATGCAAAGATAGTGCAAAGGAAGAATGGAAGAATGAAATTAGCGGATTAGCCAATTAGTTGATTAGCCAACCAGCCTGCCGGCTGGCAGGTTAGCAGATTAGTTGATTAGCGGATTGGCACATGGGAGATCGGGAAGATGGAGTGGAATAATGGAATGATGGAATGGTCGAAATTAGCGGATTAGCAGATTAGTTGATTAGCAAATGAAAGATCGGGAACATTTGCCTGATCAGTCGGGCAGGCATTAGACCCCGCCTGCCGGCGGGCAGGTTTTAGCTTGATACGCGTAATTTCGCAGGAAACCTGTTTTACGGGACAGCCTGAAAGGCTATGACATCAAAATAAACGGAAGTCAATCCCCTTTTTCACCCTGCAGGGGTGAGACAAGCTATGAAGCAGTAATGCTCATCGTTATAATATTCCCAAAGTCAGCATGATAATCATCCTCTTTTTGAGTGGTGACTTTCAAAAACCTGAGGCGGGGTTGATATGCTGCTTGCTTTCGGGTTATTAAATCCATATATTTGATAGTCAATATCTCAACAGAGACCAATAGATTTAATTTGCTGGTTATGATCGGGAAACCTGTTTCCGGCTACTCCCAAAAGTTTGTTCAATCAGGACTCCTGGTGTTCATTTGGTTTTTAATTGCGTATTCTGCAAATGCACAGGAATCAAGCCGGTCAAATGATAACTATTTTGAACTCCTCATTGGTGCTCAGTCCCATTTTGGCCAAACGGAAAATCAGGCGGAAATATACGGCGGCTATGATACCATGAGTTTTGACAACATGAATCATTTTTATCCGGGGTTTAAAGGATCGGTTCCAGTTGAAATAGCGATTGCATTACAATGCCATGGCCGGTTAAGACTGATAGGTACCTTTGGCTTCTTTGACCATGAATTAGGTCTGGTAAAAACCCTGAGCACTGAAGAATACCACTTTGCCCGGTTCGGCACCTTTTCCTTAAACGCTTCAGCACAGCTTTACCTTGGCAAGTCCAAAGAAAAAATACCTTTCGGTCTCTATTGCGGATTTTCAGCGGGGTGCTTATATCCGGTCACAATTTCAATGGATAAACAGGTTGAAAATCTTTTCGGCATCGGGAGTATTATCCCAAAGCCGCAATTTCACCTGGGGCTCGAAGGAGTCTGGAATGCCAGGCTTACAAAATCCGGGATTTATTTTACTTTAAAAGCTGCTACTGACCTGCCCTTGCCATTGATAGGATCGCTCGGTAAAATAAAAATGAAAGAAGATGCTGAATACAGTTACAACGACCGGGGCATCAAAATGTACTCAATAGGGATTTCGGGTGGATTCGGATACATCATTCAATAATAATTTGAATTAGTACAATTTAGAAAATTAATCATGGGGTTTCTGTTTGTTCATCACATTCGTCTGTATTTCAATCGATTGCTCATGCTCTAATTTTAGCAGATCAGCCAGTAGCCGGGTATCGGGGCCGGCATTGCTTCCTTTTTTAATTCGGCTGGCAAACTGACAATCTGGTTTTGTATCCCTGCATTAATCTGATATTTTTGTTTTTTGGTGCAATCATCCATCGTAAACCGTGCATAGCATGTTTCCGATTTATTCCTTCGCAGAATTGCAATCATATAAATGTAGCATAATTATATATTTCGGGTAGGGGTAAAAGCTTTTTCAGTTGTCTGTAGAGTATAAGTGGTATATACATTAACTTATATTTTATGAAAGCAAGACTTTATCTGTCAGGGGGCTTTGTCCTGTTATTTATGCTGGTATCCTGTTCAAAGGATAAACATGAATCGGGTCCAAATGATGAGAATAAAGCGAAAATTCGTCTCCTGGAAATAATTAAAACAACTTATGAAGGGAGCTTCACCTCAACAACCTACCATTATAATACCTCTGATCAACTGGTAGAAATTAAGAATGACCGGTTTAACCAAAAGTTTACCTATGCTGATGATGGAAGCCTGGCATTTTATGAGAGGAAAGCTGATGGTTCTCACTTATATTTTGAGTATCGTTATGAAAACGACAGACTAGACCAGGTAATCAGAAAGAGCTTTGCAGGCTCTTTAAGTTTCATGGATACTACTCATTATTACTACGATACAGAAGGCAAAATTGTCAGGTCCTTTTTATCATATAACATGGATTATAACTATACCTGTAACGACCAGGGTAAAATCATCATGAGAACCGGAACCAATCCTGATTCAAGCTGGTGTTCATGGGATGCGGGTGGAAATCTTGGTTCCAGGATATTCAAAGGTTGGGATCCAGTAAATGGTGGGTTTAATACTACAACCGTGACTTATACCTATGCGGATGCCACAAACTTCATGAATGCGGTTCCTTATCCCGAAACCTATCTGTTTATCCGGTCACTCGATCCGTCACCGGTTGAATCAACAATGCAGTATCTCTCACACCCTTCAGGAGATTTGTTCCCACTCGATTTTCCTTATTACGGTACATTGACATTGCTCGAATCTAACGGGGAACAGTATCCGGTGAAATTTAGCTGTGAAGAAACAAGCTGGGAACTTGTTTATGAAACGTATTGAAAAATTGGAATTTGGTTGAAATCTACAAAAAAGCAGTGATTATTACTCTTTCGGAAAATTCATCACATTCGTCTGTATTTCAATCGATTGCTCATGCACTAATTTTAGCAGATCAGCCAGGAACCGGGTATTGAGGCCGGCATTGCTTCCTTTTTAATTCGGTCAGCAAACAACTCCTTCCAGCGCGTCAACTGAAGAATGGTGATGTTGTGGGCGTATTTGTAACGTCCCATTTCTTCGGCAATTCCCATTCGCTTTGCCAGCAACCGGATCAGTTCATCATCTATCAGGTCAACTTCGTGTCGCAGCTCTTCGAGGGTGCGTTCAAACTCCTGGTTACCTGAATAATCTCTCAGGACAAGACTGTTCAGGATCTCACCCAGTGTTTCAGGGGTTATCTGCTGTGCAGCGTCAGTGAATGCCTTGTCGGGATTGGGATGGGTTTCTATCATCAACCCTTCCATTTCCAGGTCGAGGGCCTGTTGCGCAATCTGCCTGATCAGGCTTCTGCTGCCCCCGATATGACTTGGGTCGCAGAGAACCGGTAATCCCGGCATCTGCCTCATCAGTTCAATGGGAATTTCCCACTGCGGTGCGTTGCGGTAAATGGTTTTTTCAAACTGGTGAAATCCACGGTGTATGGCAGCAATGCGACGTATCCCGTTTTTCTGAAGCCTTTCAATGGCTCCTATCCATAACTTAAGGTCGGGATTTACCGGATTTTTTACCAGTACCGGAATATCGATACCCGTAAGGCTTTCCGACAACTCCTGCATTGAGAATGGGTTCACAACCGTACGTGCGCCAATCCACAAAATATCAATCCCATAGTTCAGCGCTTCCTCAACATGGGAGGGCTTGCTACCTCAACCGTAGTAAGGAGTCCGGTCTCTTCCTTTGCCCGTTTCATCCACCGCAGGCCTTCAGTCCCGACACCTTCGAAGGAACCGGGCCGGGTGCGGGGTTTCCAGATGCCGGCCCTGAGAACTTTCACCTGCGGAAATCCCTTCAATGCATGGGCAGTCTGTAAAACCTGCTCTTCCGATTCGGCGCTGCACGGTCCTGCTATCACCAATGGCTTGGTACTTCCGGGAATCCATGTTGACAATGCAGGAAAATCCATCAGGTTTAATTTTCAGCAAAAGTAATAAAATCTTTCCGGCATGGGTGGGGCGAATGCGAATACGCGTAATATCATGAACCGATCTTCCGGATCTCAAAGTAGGGACACGACGTGTCGTGTCACTACAACGAAAACCGGAATGGGCAGTAACGATGCATTTCATCAGGATTAACGTAAGCACTATTAATATTTCTATAGGGACATGACATGTCGTGTCCCTACAGAAATATTGATTTCAATGGCACTATCTTCCTGCAGACTCCGGCTGTGGCTTTTCACTCCCGGAATTTTCTTAACTTTGCCACTTCTTTAACCTTTAGATAAGGATAAAAAGACTTATTGTTTTGATAATCAATAAATAATTCAGAATGGAATCGTTGAAACGAACAAAAATTGCAGATGTGCTGCACAATTGGCAGTCAATCGGTGCAGGCAATATGGTTAACCTGAAAGGTTGGGTACGCACCAAGAGAGGAAATAAAAACATCGCTTTTATCGCGTTGAACGATGGTTCCATTATTCACAGTATACAGGTGGTGGTTGATCTGTCTGCATTCGACGAGTCTGTCATAAAACTGATTACAACCGGTTCTTGCATTTCGGTCAACGGAATCCTGGTTGAATCGCCCGGACAGGGTCAGGCAGTGGAAGTGCAGGCCAAAGAAATCGAAGTGTATGGTACAGCCGACGCCGAAACCTATCCGTTGCAGAAAAAGGGTCATACCCTTGAATTTCTCCGCGAAATTGCCCACCTCAGGCCGCGCACCAATACCTTTGGCGCCGTACTGCGCATCCGGCATGCGATGGCATTTGGTATTCACAAGTACTTCAACGATCACGGTTTTTATTATCTGCATACACCCATCGTTACCGGATCCGATGCCGAAGGGGCCGGGGCTATGTTCAGGGTAACCACCCTCGATCCCATCCATCCGCCGCTCACCGAATCGGGTGAAGTTGATTACAGCCAGGATTTTTTCGGGAAAGCCACCAACCTTACCGTCTCAGGTCAACTGGAAGGTGAACTTGGGGCTCTCGCTCTTTCGAACATCTATACTTTCGGACCCACTTTCAGGGCTGAGAATTCAAACACCCCGAGGCACCTGGCCGAATTCTGGATGATAGAACCCGAAATGGCGTTTTACGACATCGTCGACAACATGGACCTGGCTGAGGATTTCCTGAAATACCTGGTCAGCTATGCCCTCGAAAACTGCCTGGATGATCTGGAGTTTTTGAATAAAATGTACGATAACGAGCTGATCGACCGTCTAAAATTCGTGGTTAACAACGATTTCAAGCGCCTTTCCTATACAGAAGCAGTGGAGATTCTGAAAGCATCGGGCCAGAAATTTGAATTTCCGGTTGACTGGGGAACAGACCTTCAGAGTGAGCATGAACGTTACCTGGTCGAAAAGCATTTTGAGCGCCCGGTAATCCTTACCGACTACCCGAAGCACATTAAAGCCTTCTACATGAAGCAAAACGACGACGGGAAAACTGTCAGAGCCATGGATGTGCTATTCCCGCGAATCGGTGAAATCATCGGTGGTTCGCAGCGCGAAGAAGTGCTGGAGAAGCTGGTGGCCCGTTGCCAGGAGATGCATATTCCTGAAAAAGACATCTGGTGGTATCTTGATACCCGCAAATATGGAACTGCCCCACATGCCGGTTTCGGGCTTGGATTTGAACGCCTGATCCTGTTTGTTACCGGGATGGCCAATATCCGCGATGTGATTCCTTTCCCCGCACACCACAGAATGCCGAATTTTAATTGCGGGGATATTAAAACAATATCATTCCTGCTATTACAGGGTAAATAGGAGTGTATAAATAACCCGGAAAGCCACATTCAATAAACGAACTCAAAAAACGTTTTACAATCAGGCAGTTTTTTTGTAAATTGCCGGTATATTCGCAGAAGAATTTAACAGGAATTTGTATGTTAAGCCAGAGATTACAGCAGAAACTACTTCAGAAACTGTCACCGCAGCAGATTCTGCTTATGAAGTTGTTGCAGATTCCTTCGATTGCGCTTGAACAAAGGATAAAGCAGGAAATTGAAGAGAATCCGGCCCTTGAAGATTTGGGCGATCCTGAACCTGAGGGAGAAGTCGCCGAGCAGTTGCCTGAAACAGAACCCGATCCCGTTGATGAACTGGACCGTGAGCGGGATGATTTCGATATAACCGATTACATCGACGACGATGATGTTCCGGCATACCGTCTGAGCGCAAACAACCGGAGCGCCGACGATGAACACCGGGATATTCCCTATGCTTCAGGCATCAGCTTCCAGGAAATGCTGATTTCGCAGCTTGGATTGAGAAAGCTGGATGAACGCCAGGTACAGATTGCGATTTACATCATCGGCAACCTTGACGATTCAGGCTACCTTAACCGAAACCTGAATGCCATGGTTGACGACCTTGCATTTACACAAAACATCACAACCACAGCTGCGGAGCTCAACGAAATGCTAAAGGTTGTTCAGGAGTTCGACCCTCCGGGGATTGGTGCCCGTGACCTGCGCGAATGCCTTCTGATACAGTTGCGCAGACAGGATCCGCCCACTTCATCCACCTTGCTCGCAATCCTGTTGATTGAGCGCTATTTCGATGAGCTCACAAAAAAGCACTACGATAAAATTACCAGGAAGGCCAAAGTCAGTGAGAAGGAGTTGCGCGATGCGGTGAATGAAATCCTGAAACTGAATCCCAAGCCGGGCAATTCTGTAGGAGATACCAGCCGTCCCAACCATTCCATCATGCCCGATTTCTTTATCTACAGCAAAGATGGTGACCTTGAGTTACAGGTGAACTCACGAAATATGCCCGAACTCAGACTGAGCCGCACTTACGTGGATATGCTTGAAACCTATTCTGAAAGCAAAACCAAAAGCAGCAGCCAGAAGGAGGCAGTGATGTTTATCAGGCAGAAAATAGATTCGGCCAAATGGTTTATCGATGCCATCAAACAAAGGCAGAATACGCTTTATGTGACCATGGATGCAATAATGCAATACCAGTTTGAGTACTTCCTTACCGGCGACGAAACCAAGCTGCGACCCATGATCCTGAAGGATATCGCGGAAATTGTCGGATTGGATATTTCAACCATTTCGCGGGTAGCCAACTCGAAGTATGTGCAGACCCCCTTACGGGACCTTCCTGCTGAAAAGTTTCTTTCCGAGTCAATGCAGACCGACTCCGGCGAAGAGGTTTCGACCCGCGAAATCAAAAAATACTCTCCGATTGCATCGAAGCCGAAGAAAAAGGCAAACCCCTCACCGATGAGCAACTGACCGATATCCTGAAAGATAAGGGCTATAACATTGCCCGACGCACCGTGGCCAAATACCGCGAACAGCTCAATATTCCGGTGGCCAGGCTGAGAAAGGAACTTTAATTTGTATTTTTTATTTTGGGTAGGGACACGACATGTCGTGTCCCTACCCAAATTTACAAATAGGCTTGATTCTAATCAAATACAATATGGACTTAGCTTTCAAAGAAAAATTCACTCAGTTGTGGAGCCGGTTTTTCGGCAACGCCGAACTTCCGGTCGTTTTTTATTATGCTGACAATGTGTTTGATGCTGAAATTGTTGAACCGGCTCAAAAGTGGAAATGCTTTATCGGTGAACTGGCGAAAGTACGAAAAGGCCGCTCGCTTGCTTTTGATCAGGAAGCCGTTGCCTGCGGTGGCGGAAAGAAATACCTTGGATTTACCAACAAACTCAGGCCCGGTTTTGAATATTTTCTTTCCTGTGGGAATGAGGACATCGAGGGCGAGCGGTATCTGCAATCTCCCGGTCTGGTTGAAAAATTTCTGGCCAATGCACCCTGGGCTCCGGCAAAGGGGAAAATGATCGTATTCAAACGGTGGGATATGCTGATGGAAGCGGATGAGCCGGAAGTCGCGGTATTTTTCGCGACACCGGATGTTTTATCCGGGCTTTTTACTTTAGCCGGCTTCGACCGGGAGGACATGAACGGAACCATCGCACCGTTTGGTTCGGGATGTTCTTCGATTATACAATATCCGCTGGCCGAATGCCGGAATGCAAAGCCCAGGGGCTGTACTCGGCATGCTGGATGTATCTGCCCGGACGTTTGTTCAGGAAAATGTGATGAGTTTTGCACTACCCATAAAGCGGCTTGAAGAAATTACGGGATATATGGAAGAATCTTTCCTGATTACTGAATCGTGGGAGAAGGTCAGGAAAAGAATTAACAGATAGAATTCCGCCATTAATTCAATATAAAACTTCATATCGGAAAAGTAATTGAGCTTTTGCGGATGAGCGAAAGTGCCAACGGTTGAGGCTAAGCGCTGGCGGGTGCTTTTGAAAACTTCTCTTTCCGGCCGGCACATTTTCCAATAAAAGTTCATTCTTTGTCCTATTAACTATGCCCGATAGCCATTAGTCATAATTTTGCAAGCTCTTTATAAATTCTCTTCTATTATTCTTCAATCTAAAAAAGCTGAATATTCTTATAAAACCATAACACACCCAGGTTCCTATTAACCCGAATGGTCCAAAAAAGAAGAAGATGTCGCCACCAACTGAGTAATTTTCATATTCCTCAAGTTCCCAGTAATTCTCCGGGTGATTTAAAAGATATATTATTTCCCTGTCAGGGCTTTCTGCTACATAGGCTCTTTCATCTACTGTTGTTGTAGTTTTAACGAATTTACGGCCATCAGTCATTTCAAATTCAAAAACATATTTTACAATTAATCTATTTACAGGTAAACATGTTTGTGTCGCTTTAGTCACTATTCCATCATTCTTTAGCTTCATAAAAGAATTGTTTCTTTCATAGAACTGGAATCCTGAAAGAGAATACATTATTAAGAAACTTAGTATAAGTAGTCCTGGTTTTTCAATCTTAAGCTTCATATGTCATTTTTATAACTGCCGGGGCGTAGCTTTGGCGGGAACTTATGAAAACGCATTATTCCGGCCAGCATAATTTTCAATAAAATACATTCTTTCTCCAATCAACCCAATGCCAGATATCGCCGGCTTCTATCTGCAATCGTCGTTCTTTGCGAATATCAGTATTTCAATTTCCTTCACCAAAGGGATTCAATCACATCCCGTTCCCGTTAAGGGCATTGCTACTTTTACCGGGTATATTATGGTAGTTCTGACAGGTTGCCCATTTTTAATTCCCGGGCTCCAATTGTTTGAACTAAGCAATACTTTTAGAATGTTTTCTTCCCAGCAGCCTTTCGTTCTCCTCAATAATCCGGCATCAGACACGCGGCCGTTCTTTTCGATTACTAAATTAAAGTAAGCGGTCCCGGGACAAATGCAGTCTGAACTTCCAATTATATCCTGAATTTGAACCATTAATGAATCACCTGGTTTTGGCAGGGAATCAACCTGATTTGTTGCGTACAATGAGTCACTTTCTATGATTGATTCCTGAGCGAACAGATTGTTATCCTGCATCAGGAAGATGAAAATAATAATGTAAAATATGTGTTTACGTAAGAAATTCATGTGGGTTTCATAAAATAATCGCAAGCGTCCGGGGTCTGGCACCGGAATGCATTTTTGAAAACAAATCAATCGGTCAGTTGAATTATCAAAAACAGTAAAATCATTCTCCCATTAACCATGCGCCCGGTTTAACCTTTGTTTTATCCAGGCGTTCTGATTCCCGGGTTTATATTCCGCCAAGGAGTTTTTCATTAATTATTTTTTCCGTCTTCTTTAACTCTGTTCTTGCTAAGTAGATATACAAAACAAAAAGAGCTGCCAGGCCGTACGGAATAAATGGTCTGCTGATCTGAACAAAAAAAACTGAAGCAATGCTCAGTAAAAAAACCAATTGAAGTATGCTGGAAACTCCCAAAGAATATCTGATTCCAAGTCTTGTTGAAGAAGGTCCGGGCATAAAAATAAATCTAATGATTATGTCAGGCCTAAGCTCTATAACCTGAAGGCGAAATTTCGAAATCCAGAAACCACTTTTTGTCCAGTTACCAACGAAGAGTTTACTTGCTATTCCTGTATAACTCTGCCTAAACATAAGTTGAGGGCTAAGATTCGTTTTGCAGGTCAATTCAGCCATTCGGTCTTTAATAATACTTTCCAGATTCTTCTCAATATTCAATTCCTGATAGTGGATTTTAATCATGTAGGGATATTATTTATAACTCTGTAAAAGCCTGGTAACACACCTGACTATAACTGCTGACGCCATAACAAGTGCGGGAATAATTTATTTCTCAATTGTTAGTCAATGCAAATGTATATAAAGATTTCAAATGTTTGAATGAACACGCATACCTTCATTTGCAACAGCCTTTGTGCGCCCTGCATGAACTGCGTCGCACCCCGCTGGTTGATTGCCGGTGGGGCCTTCTACCCGATTAGCATCAGATTTTTCTTCTTTCAAGGTCCGCAACACCGGATTCTGTAGTTTAGTTTTCCAACCTGTAGCATGATTTTCAGGTTATTTTCTGGTTTCCCGTCACAGTTTTCAGCTTCGTCAGGATCTGTCCAAATTAAACAGTCAATAATTCCGTCACTGTCATAGTCACCTGTCAGTTTGATGTTTATTGCAGTCTTCGAATCGCAGATTTCTGTCTTTTGTTCAGTCCGGTTAAGAACGACAAAACAACAAATATCCTGTAGTTCATTGATCGCAACTAATGGCACTCTGAAATTAGCTTTCTTTATTTTTGTTTTTAATGTTGGTCTGTGTTGAATTCCGCCATTATTCTCGCACCAAAATTCTAAAATGAATTTGTCATTGTTTTCAATGCTGATGATTTCTCCGGTTTTGCCGAAAAGAGTAATTTGTCCGGAGTAAGGAATGCTGTCGGTTAACTTTTCTGGTACCTGATTTTGGTCTGTCAGGGTTTGGAAAGGAAGGGAGACCGTCAGGAAATAATAGTCGGCGGTGTCTTGTTGCAAATAGCAAATTCCTGTTGAGTTCGGATTAAACTGTCCATAAGCAAAACAGAAATTTAAAATTGTCAATAAGAGTAAAGATGTCGATTTGTTCATTTAAAACTGGCTGGTAAAGGTTGAGGCTAATTGTTGGCGGGCACATATGAAAATGAATGTTTCCGGCCAGCAGAATTATGAATAAAAGTACAATCTTTCGCCATACAACCATAAGCCCGATAGAGTTTGGGCTTTGTTACCAACAACAGGTGCATACACAGCTAACGTTTTGATTACAAGCCCGTGTAATCGTTTTCTTTTAAAAATACTATCCATTCATCTTTCGTAAATCCGCTTTTACCATATACAATACCACTTCCAAAGTTGCTTTCTCTGATGTCTTTTAAATATATTATTGTTTTTTCAGTTACGTTCATTGTGATTTTTACAGGAGAAGTTCGGGAAATAATTGAAAGTTTACCTTTTGTGTCAATTAATATTTTGTCTAAAAAATCGTTCGCTATAATTTCTGTTTTCCTGTCAATGTAAATGTCGCTTACATTTTCAAATCGGATAGTTGATGTTTGTCCCGAAAGCTTTGTTTTTGTAATAAAACAGGTTTTTGTTCGTGTAACATTTTCAAATGTCCGTCTTTCAAGTTCGAGTTGTAAAAAGTTATTCTTTTGTATGATAACTTCGGGAAGCCGTAAGTCAAAACTAGCGTCAAATACAAGTCTGTTAAGAATTTGAAGTTGGTAAAGGTTAAATTTATATTCCATATTATCATCTTCCTGAATGGCCACCTCTATTGGTGATAAATTATTAGTATCATCACAAACTTACTACTTTTCTTGCTTATCATACTCATCATCACACGCATTGTTCTTTTCCTTCTGTTTATCCATCAACCGGGCGGGCAGACGCTGTATTCTATCAACTACCTGTTTGGCCATATGCAGGAATAAGTAATTGTCAGGTTACTGTTATTCTTCGTAAATGCCTGTATATGCCGAGGGTCTGTGCCAACTTCAACAAAATAGGCAGCAAACCTGCCTGCCGGACGATCAGGACCATAACGAAGAGTGTGTACTCTGGCTTTCAATATGATTTTCCCCAAACCCCCATACTCCTTTATATCCCTTATATCCCTCATTCTCTAAGTCTCTTAGTCCCTCATTCTCTAAGTCTCTAAGTCTCTTAGTCCCTCAGTCACCTTTTTCCTCTCTCGCATCAACGAGCATTTTACCTACTTTTGCACCTGTAAAACTAATTTCACCTTTATGAAACGAGGAATCAAATTTCTTCCGGCTATTGCCATCGCCTTCAGCCTGGCTGCCTGCAACCAAACAACCGATAAAACTGTGAAAATAACCCAGCAAAGCGATTTTCCGGCGCCACCGGTAGCCGCTGTGAAACCAGTCGATTTTACTGAATTTGGCACCAAACGAACCGATAACTATTTCTGGCTGAAGGAAAAGACCAATCCTGAAGTGATTGATTACCTGAAGGCTGAGAATGCCTATTGCGACACCGTGATGAAATCAACGGTTCCTTTGCAGGAAAAATTATTTGCCGAAATGAAGGGCCGCATCAAGGAAACCGATGAAACAGTCCCTCAACTCAGTAATGGTTATTATTACTATTCACGCACTGAAGAAGGCAAACAATACCGGATCAATTGCCGAAAAAAGGGTAGTGTTTCTGCTCCTGAAGAAGTGATTTTTGATGTGAACAGGATGGCAGAAGGCAAGCAGGCCTATATTTTTGCAGGTTATGATATAAGCACCGACAACAAGCTGGTGGCTTATGCTTCAAACGAAACCGGTTCCTACGCCGATTTTACGCTCAGGGTCAGAGATCTGGAAACAGGTTCGGATCTGCCGTTCAGCATGGATAAGGTGCAGGGATTTGCATGGGCCAACGACAATAAAACCATCTTTTTATACCATAGGCAACGATGCTTTACGTGCTTACAGGGTTTACCGCCATGTACTCGGCTCGGCTACCCCTGATGAACTGGTATTTGAAGAACCCAATGAGCAGTTCATCGTGAACGTGGAGAAAAGCAAAACCGATGACTTTATTTTTATTACATCTGCCAGTTTTACAACCTCTGAATACCTGTTTTTACCGGCCGGAGATCCCGCCGGAAAGTTCAGGGTTTTTATTCCCAGGGTAAAGGATGTTGAATACCATGTTTATCATCACAAGAATAAATTCTATATTCAATACAAAGACCGCGAAAACCTGAATTCCATGGTTTATGAGGCCCCTTTGAAGGGTTATGAAGATCGCGCAAACTGGAAGGTGTTGATTCCGCACGATAAAAACGCAAAAATTGAAGGTCTGGATGTTTTTCAGAACTATCTGGCCATGGAAATCCGTAAGAACGGGCTCGTCAGAAATTCATGTGCTGGGTTTTGCAGATGGCAAACAACAAACCATCAATTTCCCGGAGCCGGTTTACACGGCCTATACCAGCGGAACGCCTGAATACACTTCCACCCTGCTCCGTTATGGCTACACTTCTCTGAACCGCCCAACCAGTGTGTACGATTACGATATGACTTCCGGAAAAAGCACCCTGTTGAAACAACAGGAAATCCCGGGCGGTTTCAATCCCGATGATTACACGGTTGAACGTGTGTGGGCCGATGCTGCTGATGGAGTAAAGGTTCCCATGTCGGTGGTTTACAAAAATCGCTGAAGAAAGACGGTAACAGCCCCGCATTGCTCTACTCTTACGGTTCATACGGTGCCAGCTCCGATGCCTACTTTATTTCAAGTTTTTACAGCCTGATCGATCGTGGATATGTATTTGCGATTGCCCAGATCAGGGTGGCAGCGATATGGGAGAACAATGGTATGAAGATGGTAAACTGCTGAATAAGAAGAATACCTTCACCGATTTTATTTCGTGTGCCGAAAAGCTGATTTCTGACAAATTTACCAATTCCGGCAAGCTGGCCATTATGGGTGGAAGTGCCGGTGGCTTGCTGGTTGGCGCCGTGGTGAATATGCGGCCCGACCTGTTTAATACCGTGGTTGCCCAGGTGCCTTTCGTGGATGTGATCAATACCATGCTCGATTCAAGCCTCCCGCTAACCACCCAGGAATACGAAGAGTGGGGCAATCCGAATGAAGAGGAGTATTATAAATACATGCTTTCTTATTCTCCTTACGACAATGTAAAAGCACAGAATTATCCCAATATGCTGGTTACCGGTGGACTGAACGATTCACAGGTAGGCTATCAGGAACCCGCAAAATTCGTGGCAAAGCTAAGATCACTTAAAACGGACAACAACATTCTGCTGCTCAAAACCAATATGGAGTCAGGGCATGGCGGGGCAACCGGGCGTTTCGATGCACTGAAGGAAACAGCGTTTGAAGTGGCATTTATCCTGAACAGGGCAGGCATTTCGGAATAGGTTTTTACTGTTGGTGCGCATCATATCCCGCCTGCTTTCCATTACAGCGGGCTGGCTTATGATGCGCACTTCCACGGCCTTTCTGTGATTACTTACCAGTTTCGCGGGCACGCGCCTGCCTGCCCAGGGCAGGCTGTTTGCCAGGCAGACAGGTCAGAAGTTAAGACGGGCGCAAGCTGCTGTTTTTTCAGGTTTGGCAGCACACCTCAGAGGTCATTACGGTGCATGTTTTTTAATCATTACAATCGGCTCCCACCAAAAGCTGAGGGCGCGCCCACTGCGATTTCTACACAGTTGATTTTCAAAATATTTCTGTCTTTTCGCGGATTAAAGGGCAATCAACATAATTCTGTTGTAATTATTGAGTTACCTTTAGACTATCTGTTGATTATTCAATATAACAGATTCATTTATGAGTAACAGAAAAGCCCTGGAACGGTTTCAGAAAATACGCACCGAAAAGGATATTATATCAGGGATACACAATTACTGTGACAGGTGGTGTGAACGGTGTGCATTTACTTCAAGATGCAGTGTTTTTGCCATGGGTGAGGAGGAAGAACGGATCAGAAAACAAAGTAACGAGCCTGAAAAGGACCTTGCTGAATATGTTGGTAATATGTTGCAGGATGCCCTTGGGTTGCTTCAGGATCTGGCTATGGAACACGGTATTGATCTCAATTCAATAGAAGATGAGGATTCGGATTTTGTAAAGCCCGGTAAAGAAAACTACCTGGTGCGCAAGGCCGATGAACATGCTACCTGGCTGATGAAGTGGATTGAAAAAAATAATGGCAGATTGAATGTGATATTGCAAACACTGGAAGAGGAATCCATGAATGAGTATATCATTCTGAATGATGCCATTGAAGTGCTGAAATGGTACATCAATTTTATTGCCGTGAAATTTTCCCGTGCTGTTACTCCTCCTTATGAAGATTCACCAGAAGGTCGATTTGACAGAAATGGTTCTGCAAAAATTGCGATTATTGCAGTAACCCGTTCCATTGATGCGTTGATGCTGCTGCTCAGGTTTATTCCTGATGAAGAGGATCATCTTCTTGAGGGACTTGTAAGACTTGAAAGAATAAAAAACGGGCACTCAAGATTTCCCGAAGCAATGGACTTCAGGCGACCCGGATTCGATGAATAGTGCCGGCAATAATTGTCAATGGTCGAGGGACGAGAGGACGAGGGACGTTGGCAAACGTAAATCCACATTCTAAGGCGTCCTAAAATTCATCATTCTCATTCTCATTCTGCATTCTGCATTCGTCATTCGTCATTCTGCATTCGTCATTCGTCATTCGTCATTCGTCATTCTACCTCATCCGTCTGTTATCCTGAGAATTGTTTACAATTTCAGTCGTGTTTCCGCGTTTCCCTTTCAGAATCGCTCAATTTGGGTACAAATAACTATCTTTGCAGGGTCAATCCTTTATAGGACTGTCCATATTTATTCCCGCTGCGGTTTTGTATCTTTTTCCAATTACTAATTCTCGATTCATGAAACGAACCATCCTGATTTTCATCCTTGCTATTGCTGTTACTTCAACTTTGTTTGCCCAGAAACAGGTTAATGCACCATTCCTGAAGAAATTTACAACCGGTGTAGATGTCTTTACCGACTTTGTTATGAATGCGCCTGTTGGAATAGATTTCCGGGCAATCAACCAGGGAGTGAATGTTTATGGTTTATATACCTTCCCCGTTGAAGAGAGTAACTTTGCATTTGCAATTGGCGTTGGCCTGGGAATGCACAACTTTTTCAGTAACGGAATCTTGAACGATTCAACGAATATGTCATATTTTACCCGTATCCGGCTAAGGCTGAAAATGGTGAAAAAATTAATTATGATAAAAATAAGATCAGCCTTACTTATCTTGATTTTCCGCTTGAATTGAGGTATAAGAGTCCGGAAGGTTTCAGGTTTGCGATCGGAGCGAGGGTTGGAGTTAAAATTAACGCCCATACCAAATTTAAGGGCGATGACCTGATTGATGGCAATAACATCAAGGTTAAGGATTGCGATTTACCCAACATCGAAACCTGGCGGTTTGGCCCAACATTACAGGTCGGCTATAAATGGGTAAGTGTGGTTGGTTTTTATTCTGTAACCAAGGTTTTTGAAAAAGGTTCCGGTCCGGATATATACCCGATTTCACTCGGCCTTTCATTGAGACCTTTCTGATTCAGAAGAAAGCGACAATCCCCGCCATAACTGTCACACCCACGCCAAAGCCTGTATAAACCTGGGCCGGGCTGTGGGTGTTTAGTTTTAAACGGGCAAATCCAACCAGTCCCGAAAGAATGATTAAACCCAGTACCAGCATTGTGGAATCAATAACCATCTGGTAATTCAACCCTGCAAAGCCTCCGGTAATCCCTCCTATTCCTATCGCATGAACGCTGATTTTCCAAAACATGTTAATAATCAGGGTATTATAATCAGTGCCGCGCCACCAATCACAAAAAGGTAATACATTCCCGGTAACCCAAGACTGTTCATCATATACCAGGTTGCGAAATAAAACAATCCGGTTACTGCGAAGGGGAAACTCCTCTCACCCCGTTCGGGCATTTGATAGCTGCTGATAATACCCCGTTTCTTCATCATCCAGATGAAAATTAACGGAAGAAGCAGCGTGTTGGCTATAACTAACCCCCCGAGAACCAGTTTAATTCTTTCCGGAAGTAAAAGAACAAAAAAAGGCATCCTGGGTAAAAAATCAATAATAGGGCATACGTTGGCATCAGCATGGGATGAAGTATCCATGAGATGAGGCTGGCAATTTTTTGTTCCATTTCTGAGTATAATATTAGTTGTTATGTCAACTTATTAGTCAGGTATTTTTAAGAATCACGCAAAGACGCAAAGACGCAAAGTGTTGATTATCATTTTGTTGAAAATTGCCCATGCAGTGACCCAATACCTTGCTAAACAGCTGTTTAAAAATAGAAGCGGAGTATTGTCAACTACAAATTGATGTATTGAATAAAATGACGTTCCTTCCTTTAATCGTATTTCTACCCTCCTGACCGACATAACTTATTTTAAAATAACTTTAATCTGGTTAGTCGGGCAGGTTCTTTACTTTACTTCTTTCCTTTTACTTCTTACTTTTACTTTAGACATTTTACTTATTTTACTTACCATGGCAACAACAGGTATGGGTCATCTTCCGGATCAGGGGTGTGCTGCATAATGGTATCCTGGTCATAGATTTCGAAACCGGCTTTCTGATAAAGCGAAAGGGCTGCCGGATGGTCGAGGTTGCAGGTATGTAGCCACAACCGGTTAATGGGCCTCTGCCATGCTGCATGAATGCACCATCTTAGAAATGGCATTCCCAGTTTGCGGCCTGTAAAATCACAACTCAGGCCAAAGTAAACAATTTCTGTATCAAGTTGTTCTGAAATATCAAATTCAACAAAGCCGGCAGGTACTCCATGATAGTAAAGTACCCAGATGTCGGTATTGTCGTTATCCAATACCTGTTGTAATTCTGAAGCTGGCATCATCAGTCGGTTATACCATTGATAGGGTCTGCCTACAGACGTATAAAGGTAGAGATAGTAGGCGCGGATTGGCTTTACAGCCTTCATAACCATGCATCCGTCAGGCAATTGCGGGGCTTCACCTTTGCCCGCCGGAACAGTCATCTGCATCCACCAGGTTGTTGCTGCAATTTCATTCATTATTTTGCTTTTTAAGAATGACTTTCAGGGCTTCGCGCCGGCTAAGCGGCGATAATTCAGTATTGGCGGTAAATTCAAGTACCGATGACGGATTGTTTTTTGAATATTCACGTAAAGCCCAGCCAATGGCTTTGCGGATAAAAAATTCTTTGGAACTATTCAGCTCTTTAATATACCTGTATAGTAAATCCTGGTCGGTATTCCTTTTGTATTTCAACTGGAAAAGTAAAACAGTCCGCTGCAGCCACAAATTGCCTGACTGCATAAAAATGTGAAGTGACTTCGCCGGTCATATGCCTGTATCTGAACAGCCAGGGGCCGACAAGGTTTGAGGCAATGTAATCAACAGTATCCCACCACGATTGATTGGCAATCATCCATTCAAACAGATGGATTCTCTCATCATCAGCGAGGTAGACTTTACGTGATGCGATCTCCATAATGGCATAGTGCAGCTCGCGCTGTGGCATTTGCCATATAAGTTTTACAGTTTCATCAAGCTGATCGTGAACCGGAATCCCGTTGAGTTTCGTAAATTGACCCGTTATTTGTTTCCTGAGAGGTGATGGAATGCCGAAAAATTCAAATTTGTTGAGCATGTATTTGCTCATTCTTCCGGCATTATAGGAATTTTCAAATGGGGCGAAAAAGGCCTGCAGGGCTTCTGCATACTCAGTTGGAGTCATGTTTTAAGGCTTGATTACAATCATTTGACTTTGTGTTGAGCCTTTCAATGTCCGGTAGCTGATCAGATAGTTGCCTGTTGTGTTTCCCGAGCAATTCCATTGAAACTGTCGGGTTCCGGCATCCGTATTTTTCGAAAATACCAGTTTGCCTGATGTGTCGTGCACTGTTATTATCCCGCTTCCTGCAAAGTCAGTTTCAATAATCAGATTGTCCGTGGCTGGATTTGGATAGACCTTCAGCATGTTTTTCGCCGGATCCATAAGGTTGCTGCCAACATAAACTTCGTCCCATACAGCCAGTGTGTAGTCCCCCGGTCGAAGATGGGAGACATAAATTGTGCCGATCTGCCATGGGCCGATCCTGGTAAAGGAGACCGGAAGCCAATCGGATGCTGCATCGGGTCTGTATAGTATAACCAGGCTGTCGGCTGAACTGGTAAGAAGGTTATTGTCGAGGTATGCATTTTTATTGTAAAAAACCTTCCGGTTGCCTCAAACCCTTCCGGGAAAATACCTTCGATGGTCCAATACCGGTAATCGCTTAAAGTAAGCCCGGGTTGGGGTATATGCAGGCTGTCGGGCGGAACCCAGTTGTGGGTTGCCCTTACAAAAGCAGAATCGGCGACCTGGGTAGCATCAAGCTTGAAAAAAGTATCAGTGTAATCGTAAAGCCCGGCGGTGTTGATCGTTTTATAGCTGTCGGTGGTTGCATCCCTGCTCTTTCAAAGAGATCAGTCATAACTATGGCAGGGGCAAAGGGCAGTCTGAAGGTAGCTGAACCATGCGGCCCGGGGAAACTTATACGTCTTGTTTCCATTTGCCGGTCATTGTCCATAAAAGTAAGTTCCACGCGGCAATTCTGCGCATAAACTGTAGTCCCCTTCAGGCGCTGTTTAACGAACACTTCCACATCAAATTCATCACCGATTGGTACAATCCTGAATGAATCGACAGAAAACTGATTAAATCCGGGTCCAAAGACATGAAAGTCGAAAAATCCGCTCATGTCGATACCGGAATAAAGGGTCAGGGCATCGCGCAGGTCGTAGGAAGAAGCAGGGCTGTAGGCAAACGTATCCAGATATGCTTTACTCCGCCGAAAAACAATGAATCGCCCAGATAGCCGCGAAGGGCATGGGTTGTAACACCGCCCTTGTCGTAAACATTGTCGCCATAGGTGTATTCGGAGGGCATGGGCGACAGTGGCCGGTAGCCGCCCTCTTTGGTATGGATAAATTGTAACACTTCCCGCAGCAGCGGACGCATATTCTCGCGGGCCGACTCAATTCCGTAGAGATTTTCACGATACAAAGTCTCGCACCAGCGGGCCCAGCCTTCGTTGAGCCACATATCGGCATCGGAAGCACAGGTGACCTTGTTGCCGAACCACATATGTGAAAGTTCATGGGCATAAAGCCATTCATCCGAAAGCGTGCCGTTGATGCTGCTGTTCGGATAAAAGATATTTTCTGCATGTTCCATTGCACCCAGTGATGTGCCGGTTATTCCTATCCGCTGAAATGGGTAAGGCCCGAATGATTCTTCAAAAATACCGGTTACAGCAGGCAGATTGACAAAGCTTCCCCTTGCACGCGTGGTATCCGAAGGCCTGACATAATAAGTAACCGGAATTTCACCCTGCTCAGCGTTTACGGTATCGGTAACCAACGCATATGGTCCTGCCGCAACGGAAGCCAGGTAAGTGGGCAGCGTCCTGTCTGATTTCCAATGGAATATTTTTGTGTTGTCGCTCATCGGCGAAACCGATTGTAACAAGCCGCCGCAAACCGCTGTATTGACGTTTTCCACCCGGATGTAGTAATCGTAGAAGGCCCGGTCAACAAAATCATCTACACATGGAAACCAGGTTTTTCCGAGATTGTGGGGGATTGATTCAAATCCAACCCCTAAATTGAATGCATAATTTCCGGAAAAGTGAAAACCACCCCAGGCTTCATGAAATGGCTGGCCATGGTAAAAACCCTCAAAAAACCGGTATCTCCTGCCGATACAGGCTGATCAAGGTTGATCAGCAGTCGCTCACCGGTATGGGTAAATTCAAGAAATTGTCATCTGCTGATTTAACAGAATCCACCTGAAGTTGTTTAAGCTCAAGCGGAAGCTGCGTAAGATTGTTTAATGGTGTGGTAAACCTGATTCCGGCCATGCCCGAAATGGATTGTTGCGAAAGGTTGGTAACAGTGAGGTGCAACTCGTAGTTCACCACATCAGCTGTATCGCTCAGAGCCTTGATATGAATATTTTGTGCGCTCAGATGTAACCCGGCAATCAGACTGAGCGTCAAAACAACCGATTTAACCGTAATTTTTCCGAACATAATGATTCAGTATTTTTTAGAAAGCAGACTTTTAATCAGGCTTTGGTTAAATTTTCGTAAAATTAATCCAATTATAAGAATCAAACCCATAAATTTGAACATTAGTTGAAACCTACAGCCCGGAACAAGACGAAAGAAAAAGCCAGGGTGTTCGCTTGCGAAACTGAACTGAGCGATACCGAACAATCTAATCCGTGTTAGAAGTTTAAATTTCATATAATCAACAGTTTATAGTTTCTGGCATGGTCTTTATTAAAGGTCACTAAATTTCGGACAATCCCCGGAATGCCGCAACAAAGGAAAAACAATCTGAAATGAAAAAGCAAATTGCCATTATCGCTGTCTTTATAGCATTTTTCAGTCTGAACGCCGCTGCCCAGCAGGTGTGGACGCTCGAACAATGCGTTAACCATGCACTCACCAACAACCTTCAGGTTAAGCAGCAGATGCTGTTGGTTGAAAGTGCCAAAGCAGATTTACTACAATCAAAGCTCGACCTTTTGCCGGGAGCCACTGCCAACGCCACCCATGGATATAATTACGGGAAAACGGTTGACCGCTATACCAACCAGTTTGCCACAAGCAGGGTCCAGACGAATAACTTTATATTCAGGCCGGGGTAACCCTGTTTAATGGACTTCAAAAAGCTCAACGGCATTAAGGAGAATCAGTTAAGCCTTTTGGCAAGTCAACAGGATGCCGACAAAATGATGAACGATATGTCAATTAACATTGCTACCTATTACCTTCAGGTTCTGTTTTATAAGGAGCTGGTCAGGATCAGGAGCAATCAGCTTGATATTACCAGTCAACAGGTTGACCGAATGAAGAAACTTGTAAGTGCGGGAACCATGGCTCCGTGCGATGCCTATACCATTGAAGCTCAATATGCAGTAGAAGAGTCAAGCCTGATTGAAGCCGAGAGCAACCTTGAAATTTCGCTGCTCACCCTCAGCCAGATGCTTGATTTGCCAACGGCAGCCGGATTTGATATTGAAGTTCCGGCGCTGACAATAGAAGGGGAGCCTTCACTGGTGGCGAATCCCGACCAGATTTTCACCTATGCGCAGGAACACATGCCTGAGATAAAGGCTGCTGAATATCGTCTTTTGGTCAGTGAAAAACAGCTTGCCCGGTCCAAAGGGGCTTATTATCCTTCGCTTAGCTTAAACGGAAGTTGGGGAACCGGGTATTCCGGAGCCAGTCAGATTCCGGATGCAGCTATTGCCGGCGAACCATATCTGATCGGGTATGCCATAAACCCTGATGCTACAACCTATTACGATGTGTATGCAAATTCACTGGAATATACCTATAAGACCAAAGCCTGGAATGATCAGATAAACGATAACAATAATCAGTCTGTCGGCCTTAACCTCACTATTCCCATTCTGAATGGCTGGCAAACCCGGACGATGGTCAGCAAAGCGAAGATTTCACTCGATAATTCGAAACTGGATTATGAACTCCAGAAAATGCAGTTGCGTAAGACCATTCAACAGGCATGGGCCGATGCAAGAGGTGCTCTTAAACAATATTATGCTGCCGAAAAAAAGGTGAATGCAACCCGTGAATCATTCCGGTATGCAGAACAAAAATTTGAAGTGGGTATTTTAAATTCAGTCGATTACAACAACTCAAAAAAGGACCTGTCTAATGCGGAGTCAGAACTGTTACAGACAAAATTCGATTATATCTTTAAAACGACCGTTCTCGACTTTTACATGGGCAAACCATTAAGTTTGACGAAGTAACAGTTTAAAGTATCTATCTTTACCGTTCCGCTCCGGCAGGAACGGTTTTTATATTAAAAGGAATAACTGATTAAGTGGTAGCCGGGATAGGTGAGAGCATCCCGGTAGCCGGGAATGAGCAACAACAAAGGAAAAGAATCGAAAATGAAAAAACGGAAAAATCTGATCAGGATAGGCATCGCAGCCGTGGTTCTGATTATTATTGCCCTTGCAGTTGCCCGTAAACAGGGTGTTATCGGCAAGGAAGACCTCACAAAAGTTACGGCAGAAAAGGCAGAACTAAAATCAATCATTGAAACGGTTTCAGCCAACGGAAAGATACAGCCCGAAGCGGAGGTTAAAATATCGCCCGATGTGAGTGGTGAGGTGATCGATGTTTTTGTGAAAGAGGGTGACGAAGTGAAAGCAGGTACCCTGCTGGCCCGCATCGACCCCAAGATCTATGCTTCCAATTTCGACAGGATTCAGGCAAGTCTCAACACCCAGAAGGCAAACCTGGCAAATGCCCGTGCCAGGCTCGCACAGGTGCAGGCCCAGTTTATCAATGCCAAAGCAAGTTTCGAGCGGAACCAGAAACTATGGGATCAGCAAGCCATTTCAGCATCGGAATTTGATGCTGCAAAATCGGCTTATGAGGTAGCCAGGGCTGAGGTAACCGCAGCTGAAGAGAATGTAAAAGGGGCCGATTTTTCGGTTAAAAGCGCTGAAGCTTCGGTTAAGGAAGCCGGTGAAAACCTTTACAAAACGACCATCTATGCCCCTGTTTCAGGAACCATCTCCAAGCTTAACGTTGAGAAGGGTGAACGGGTTGCCGGTGCTTCGCAATTCTCGGCCGGTACTGAAATCCTCCGCATTGCCAATCTCGCAATTATGGAAGTTATTGTAAGTGTAAATGAAAACGACATTGTGCGGGTTTCGCTGTACGACACTGCACTGGTTGAGGTTGACTCGTACCTGAACCGGAAATTCAAAGGCGTTGTTACTGAAATAGCCACTTCGGCAAATGTAAGTGGTATAAGTGCTGACCAGGTGACCAACTTTGATGTAAAAATCAGGATGTTGCCTGAATCATACAGTGACCTCATCCCTGCAGGAACACCCAATGCCTCACCATTCAGACCAGGTATGTCAGCCACTGTTGACATACAGACAGAAACAGCCATGAATGTGCTGGCAGTTCCGATTCAGGCAGTCACCACCCGCGAAGACTCTACAAAGATCGTCAAGAAAGAACAGCCTGAGAAGGATGCTCAGAAGGATGAAAATGCCAAACGCACCGAGCCTCTGCAGGAATATGTATTTCTGGTTAAGGATGGACAGGCTAAGCTTCAAAAGGTTAAAACAGGGATACAGGACAACAGCCACATTTTTATAACCGCAGGATTAAAAGCCGGCGATGAAGTGATCAGTGGCCCCTACCGTGCAGTTTCAAAGTCGCTGAAGGATGGGGATAAGATCAAGGTAGTTGAAAAGAGGATTTGTTCTCGAAGAAATGATCTTCTGAACCATGGCTTTGATTTTAAGCATAGAAACAGCTACTCCTGTTTGCAGCATCTGTCTTTCCGACGGAGATAAAATACTTGGCATCAGAGAAACCAGTGATCACAACTCTCATTCAAGGGTTGTGGCGGTTTTTATCGAAGAATTGCTGAGAGAAACCGGAATCAGCAAACACAGCCTCGATGCGGTGGCTGTCAGCAAAGGCCCTGGTTCTTACACAGGTTTACGCATAGGTGTTTCCACTGCCAAGGGACTTTGTTATGCCCTTGACAAACCCCTTATCAGCATCGGCACCCCTGAAGCCATGGCACATGGAATGAAACTACACCCACGGGTTGAAAAATCAGGGCTACCGGTAATTTATGTGCCGATGATCGATGCACGGCGCATGGAAGTTTTTACGGCCCTGTTTGATGAAAACCTCAGACTACTGAAAGAAACCTCGGCCGATATTATTGATTCGGACTCCTTTGGCGAATTTCTGCAGGGAAATCACCTGATAATTGCCGGAGATGGCGCGGAGAAATGCAGGAACCTGCTTACGCACCCCAACATAACCTTCCTGGAGAATTTTGCGGTTTCGGCACGTTATATGACCGGGCCTGTGAACAGGCTGTTCGAATCCGGAATCTTTGAGGATACTGCCTATTTTGAACCTTTCTATCTGAAGGATTTTATTGCAGGCAAGCCGAGGGTAAAGGGATTATTTTAAGTACAAAGTTTAAAGACTAAAGTAAAAACCTGCCCGCCGCTCTACCCGCCGCAGGAGGGCAGGCGGGGTAAAATTCGATTTTAATATTCAGCCTGAGAAATTACGCGGCTCAAGCTCAAAGTCCTGGTTTCCTCAAAAAACTACCCTTAGCGTCTTCGCTAAGGGATTCTCAGACATCTCAGGCTTCTACAAACTCAAAGTAAAAAGCTTGCCCGATTTACCCGGCAAATGTAATTTCTGGTGTACAATCATTTATTCGTGGCTTTATTGAAACTCTCTCTCCTGTTAATTTTACCATTTTCAGTTTCAGAAAACCGCTCATTTAGAAATATTTGTCGCGGAAACTCAGCCTTATCAACGAAGGGTTTTATCCGGGATAAGAGGGTTTCCTGCTCAGGATCAGACAGGCAGGAGTTTGATTCCAATACGAGAACCGGAATTTCCCCGAGTTTCTGGTCGGGAATGGCGTGTATGAAAAACCGCGTGCCAATCAAAGAAGCCACCTTTTTCTCGATCACTTCCGGAATCAGCTTAATGCCACCGCAGTTAATAACGTGATCGGCCCTGCCCAGCCACCTGAATGATCCGGGAGAGGTAATGTTAACCAGGTCGCTGGTATTTACTATTCCTCCTTCAATATAAGGCACACCGGCAACAAGGCAGCCCTGGGCATCGGTATCCAGGGTGATGCCCGGCAAAGCCGTATAAATATCACTCCTGCCGGCTCCGTTTATCCGGCGGAGAGCAATGTGGGTAATGGTTTCGGTCATGCCGAAGGTTGCGTATATTCTGCCTTCCAGATCGGCTACCTTGTTTTCAAGTTCCGGGCTTACCGGTGCACCACCTATAATAAGTGTACCGATGGATTCAAGCTTTTGTTCTGATTCACGTGAGTTTAATGCGTTGTAAACCTGAGCCGGTACCATTGCTGCAAAGTCAATGGCCGTGCCGGAGGTAACATAATCAAGCGGGAATCCTGAAGGAGGAACGGTTAACAGGTTAAGCCGGTGAACCATGGCCCTCACCACCATCATCATTCCCGCGATGTAGGCTGTGCTCAGGCACAAAAGGGCGGTCTGACCTTCACGGAGATCCAGGAAACTTCCTGTCATGGAAGCAGACCTCACCATGGCTGTTTTATTAAGGATTATTGCCTTTGGTGTTCCGGTTGATCCTGAAGTCATTACTTCAATAAAATCCCGCTCATCAAGCCATTGCAAAAGAAAATGCCCCAGGGCCTGTTCCCAGCTGGTTTTGGTTTCTTCAACCAGCGATCGGGCAAGCAGCTGCAGCATATCTTTTGAATAATGCTTCCCGTTTAAGGTCAGTGTCTCAGGAATATCTCTCATTGTTTGGGTTACTTAACGGAGTGCTGAAAGATCCCACTGATAGTGAGGATTGTATTGCAAATTCCCTTTCTTCACCATGAGTGGAGATGGGAAATTATTGTTAATCAGGCTACCGGTTCCCAACCCCTGAACCATTGTGTTGTTGAGGGTTGCTGTCCACTGAGCGATGGCATTGAGGCCAATGTTCGATTCCAGTGCTGAGTTGATCCACCATCCGACCTTCAGTTCTAAGGCGAGTTCAATCCACTCTTGTGAAGCCATGAAGCCACCCAGCAGCGAGGGTTTAAGGACAATGTGCCGGGGCCGGATCGTTTCGAGCAATTCCCTTTTTGCTTCCGGATTACGCACCCCGATCAGTTCTTCATCCAGGGCCACCGGAATCGGTGAATGGCGGCAGATATCAGCCATGGCTTTATACTGTCCCTGACGGATGGGCTGCTCGATAGAATGAATATCAAAAGCGGCAAGTTTTTCAAGTTTGGAAAGTGCCTCAGCCGGTGAAAATGCGCCATTGGCATCGAGCCGGATGCTGATTTCTCTGGCCGGATAATAACTGCGCATCGCGCGGATCAGGTTCAGTTCCTCATCAAAATTGAGTGCCCCGATTTTCATTTTTATAACACGATGACCTTCATTGATTCTTCGTTCGATCTGCTCCTGCATTTCATCCGGTTTCCCCATCCAGATCAGTCCGTGGGTGGGGATGGAAGCCATGCCGGCCGTGAATCCGGAAGGATACAAAATCCGGGAGCCGCCGTTTTCCAGGTCGGTGAATGCCATTTCAATCCCGGCTTGTACAGCAGGCCAATCAGCCAGGGATTGCTGGCTTTCATCAAGAGAGTCAGGCATATGCCTGCAAATATCAGAGATTTTATCTTCCAGGTCAGGCCGGTCATCAGGGCTCAGCCCGGGCATAAGACTGCATTCGCCAATTCCCTGGTTGCCAGGATTATCATCATCAGAAAGAATAATAAAATAGCTGTCTTTGCTCAGAAGGTTACCGCGCGAAGTGCCGGCCGGTTTTCTGAAATGGAAGGTGCGTTTTTTGAAGGTTGCGTGCAACATCAGGCAATCAATCCGATTCCAAAAATGATTACAGTAGCAAAAGTGGTGATTGCCAGTTTCTTAAGCTGAGGATCGAGTTCTGACGGTACTTTTACCCGGAAGACCGTGAGCAGGTGTATAGTCAGCAAAGGGATGGTAATCAGAAAAATATACTGAAAAGGACCGTGATAGTTGGCCATGGTGTAGAAGATCAGGGTGACAGGGGCTGCTGCAACTAAAACCAGGTGGTAATACCTTGCGAGGCTTGGTCCCATGATGACTACCAGGGTGCGTTTACCTGCACGGCTGTCTCCGTTGATGTCGCGCATGTTATTGAGATTCAGCACGGCAGCACTTAAAAATCCCATGGCTGATGCCGGCAGTAACAAATCGGACTGCAAATGACCGGAATGAAGGAAATAGGTTCCCAAAACTCCGGTGAGTCCGAAGAAGAGGAAAACGAACAAATCGCCGAAGCCCATGTAGCCATAAGGCTTTTTGCCGACAGTATAGCTGATGGCGGCCGCAACAGCCCCGATTCCCAGCAGCAGAAAAACAAACCACGTAACAGAAGCGCTGAACCCAACGCCGGCGCCTATCAATAAAATGCCTGATACAAAAGCGAGTGTGCTGGTTATGATCACAGCCAGACGCATACGGGCAGCGGAAATAGCCCCGCTTTGCACAGCCCTTTGCGGACCTACCCTTTCGTCATTATCGGCCCCGTTTTTCGAATCTCCGTAATCGTTGGCCAGGTTGGAGAGAATCTGCAGGAAAAGGGTGGTAAGCAGCGCAAGCCAGAGCACGCTCCATTTGAAGTTCTTGTCGTTGTAGGCGATAAAACTTCCGAGGAGTGAACTGGAAAAAGCCAGTGGCAGTGTACGTGGGCGCATGGCATGCATCCATGCGTTTATTTCGGATCTGTTCATTGAAGTTTTCCTTTTTTCAGGGGAATTTTGGAAATTTACCAAAATCGGGTTTGCGTTTCTCCAGAAAAGCCCGCTTACCTTCCTGGGCTTCCTCAGTAAGGTAGTAAAGCAAGGTTGCGTTGCCGGCCAGTTCCTGAATGCCTGTTTGTCCGTCAAGTTCAGCATTCATCGATATTTTAAGCATCCTCAGGGCAAGTGGACTGTGTTCCATCATGGTTTTGCACCAGTCAACCACCTCGTCTTCGAGTTGACTGAAAGGGACAACTTTGTTTACGAGTCCCATTTCCAAAGCCTCCTGCGCCGAATACTGCCTGCAAAGAAACCAGATTTCACGGGCTTTTTTCTGCCCCACAATCCGGGCAAGATAAGACGATCCAAAACCGCCATCAAAGCTACCCACCTTTGGCCCGGTCTGGCCGAAGATGGCATTCTCAGAAGCAATCGAAAGGTCGCAGACCACATGCAGTACATGGCCCCCCCCGATGGCATAGCCATTCACCATTGCTACCACCGGTTTGGGCAGCGAACGGATCATTTTCTGCAGGTCAAGTACATTCAGCAGGGGGATGCCGTCTTTCCCGACATAGCCTCCCACACTCTTAATGTTTTGGTCTCCACCACTGCAAAAGGCTTTATCACCTTCTCCCGTGATGACAACTACGCCTACTTCATCCTGCTCGCGGCAGTATCGCATGGCATCCATCATTTCAATGATGGTGTCAGGGGTAAAGGCATTGCGGTAACGGGGCCTGTTGATGGTGATTCGGGCTATTCCTTCAAAAAAATCGAATTTTATCTCTTCGTATTCTTTTATGG
The DNA here is from genome assembly GCA_016709025.1 of Bacteroidales bacterium. Classification (GTDB taxonomy): domain Bacteria; phylum Bacteroidota; class Bacteroidia; order Bacteroidales; family Lentimicrobiaceae; genus Lentimicrobium. Next base: position 218,343 of record JADJEQ010000016.1, read on the forward strand.
GTGTCCAGGTTCTTTTTAAGGTCATGAGTTCAAAAATTTGAAGTACTCTTTTAACACATTAGCGCTCAATATGTTTGGCGTTATAATTTCAAGAATAGCCGCTTTGCCGTGGCTATAGTCATAAAATCTGACCAGCATTTCTTCAAGTGTCTGTTTATCAGTGGCCTGGAAATAGTCAAGACCAAAATTTGCAGCCATTCCCTGAACGTTGAATTGATGGACCGTTTCGATATATGGTTCGAGTTGTTCAAAATCGGAAGGCCCTTCGAGTATTCTGAAGATATTGCCTCCGCCATTGTTGATGACTACAATACGAAAATCAGGTTTCAGGTTTACATTCCACAATGCGTTGCTGTCGTAAAGGAATCCAATGTCGCCCGAAATAACAGTTATTGGATTGGTTGAAACATAGGCAGAACCGGCAGCTGTTGAAACACATCCATCAATGCCACTGGTGCCCCTGTTTGAGTAAAAATGCTGTTTACCGTTCAGGTCAAACAGCTGGGCGTACCTCACCGGTGTGCTGTTTGCCAGGTGGATGTCGGTTCCTTCAGGAATTTTCCCGAAAAGGATGTCATAAACCTGCATGTCGCAGAATTCAACTTTACGGATGAATTGGTGATGCAGGTTCCTCCTGACTGATGATCGTTCCAGCCAGTTTAAATGGTATTCGCTGGTTACCGGTGAAAATGTTTCTGTAAGCTGGGCAATAAAAGAACCGGCTGAAACCGGAATCGTAAGGGTAAGCGACTGGTAAGTGTCAGTATGGAACTCATCCGGATCAGGGCTCACATGCCAGTGTACTTCCGGTTTCATTTTGCGAAGCAGGGCTTTTATCTTTTTCGAAACGATTGCTCCATCAAACGTAAGCAGAATTTCAGGTTTTAATTTTTCGATTTCCGCACCATCTATCCCGTCAATCACCCGATCGATACAATTGATGAATTTTGGGTGATGAATATTAGAGGTAGTTTCCATCATGATAACCACCGATGGATCCTCCGACAGCCTGGTCAGCAGCCTGCTGATGTTGACGCCTTCAGCCACCTGCCCGATAAGGATGAGCTTTGAAAATGCACCATTCCATTGCTGTGCGAGCTTTTTCATCTGATCAGGGCTGATCTTTTTCTCAATGGATGCAATGCTTATTGTTCGGAACCGGGGAAGGGGCTCATTGAGTTCGATCCTGTACAAAGGTTCGGCTATCGGCAGATTCAGATGAACCGGACCAGCTTCCGGATACCGGCAACGGTCGATGGCCTCATTGATGATGCGGTTGGCAAACCATTGCGATTCGGGCGTTTCGGCAACTGACGGCAGACTGAAACTTTTACGGATGTAGTTTGCGAATATATTTTCCTGCCTGATGGTCTGGCCGTCGCCCTGATCGATCCACTCTTTTGGCCGGTCGGCAGTAATGACCAGCAAGGGAATTTTCTGATAGTAGGCTTCTGCGATGGCCGGCGCATAGTTTAAGGGGGCAGTTCCGGAAGTACACAGCAATGCGACAGGATTGCGGGTTTTAATTGCCATGCCGAGTGCAAAAAAACCAGCACTCCGTTCATCAGCAATACTGATAAGCTTCAGGCTTTTATGTTGTGCAAACATGATAATGGCCGGGGCATTCCGCGAACCTGGTGATGCAACTACCTGCGTTATCCCTTTTTGAATCATCAGAGCAGCCAGCAGGCCAATCTGTTCCTTCCCTTTGCTCATTATCGTATAGTTCAGTCTGCTAAATTCTGCATTTTTTCGATTGCAGACAACATCGTTGTACTTTTAAGGACAGTTTCATCCCATTCGGTCTTCGGATCGGATAAGGCTGTCAATCCACCTCCGGCATATACTATGGCTTTTTCACCGGCCAGCTGTATACAGCGCAGGTTAACAAACAGGTGAACCGATTCCCTGAATACAGGGCCCAGGTAGCCGGTATAGTAAGCCCGGCTATGTTTTTCGGAGGCATGGATAATCTCCAGGGCTTTTTCGGCAGGCCAGCCGCATACTGCCGGAGTCGGGTGAAGGGTATTGACAACTTCAGCAACTTTCCGGCGGTCGCAACCCGCGCTAAAGTCGGTGCACAGGTGTGATGCCTTGCCTGCATTTATTGAATAAGGCAACGATTTCTTAATTTCCGCACATTCTGCATCTGCAAGTTTTGCAAGGATGTAATCAACAACAAATGCGTGTTCTTCTTTGTCTTTATCATCCCATGCTCTGTGAATCCCCGCCGGACGTGTGCCGGCAAGTGCCATGGTTTTTATGATATTGTCCTGGTATTTAAGTAAGGTTTCAGGGGTAGCTCCGATCCAGAGTCCATGTCCGGGGAAAAAGGCCAGGTATACAAAAGCCTCAGAATAGCTCCTGCACAAATGGTCGAATAATTTCATCAGCGGTATATCCTTTGTTAAAGGAACAAATATCTGGCGCGACAATACCACCTTACCAGCAATCCCCGCTTTGAGAAGATTTGTTATTTCGGTTACCCGGTATATGTATTCCTCTTCGTTTGCCATGCTTAATTGCTGTTCTGCCTGTAAACCGGGAATTACAATTGGAAATGCCGGTTCTGAAAGGCTCCCGGCACCTGTAATTACTGTTTCTTCAGCTTCAAGCCATAATACAGGCAATCCGGTAGCAAAGGGTGCCATCAAAAAGCCTTCTTTCCCGGAACTAAGGGGTGAATTGTCGGCCAATTGATAAAAACGGCCTGTCATCAGTATTTTTCCGGCTTCACCGGGAAGTCTGCAGGCAACGAAAGCCTTTGTATTATCTGATCCGGTGGGAATTAAGTTTTTACCAGGAAATTCTGAAACTGACATCGTCCGCTATTGCTTTGTTTCTTTATCCAATACCATAATGGTTAACCTTGAGAGACAGACCAGGGTGCCGGCATCGTTGCTTATTTTTATCTCCCAAACATGCAATTTTCGCGAACGCATGATCAGGGTGGCTTTGCCATGAACAGAACCTTCCCTGACGCTGCGGATGTGGTTCGCATTGATTTCAATTCCAACAATGGACTGGCTGTTTAAATTTACAATTGCCATGGAACCCATGCTGCCCAGTGTTTCGGCCAGCGCTGCCGAAGCACCGCCATGAAGCAGTCCTGCAGGTTGTTTGGTCCTGTGGTCAACAGGCATGGAACCGCATAGATAATCCGGCCCTATTTCCGTAAAAACGATCCCCAGCTGTTTCATCAGGGTGCCTTCTGATAAGGCATTCATCGCTTCAAGGGTCATGGGGGTAAGCATAGGCAGTAATTTTTATTTGCGAATCAGTTAACAATCGTCTCCGGTTTTATGTTGCCGAAAATTAAGAATAAATCGTGAAGCAACATCAATATTTTACACCTAAGAAAAATGGATTTTTTCAATCATATCTGTCACGGGGAACATGTCTTTTATCAATTATTTGTCATTTTATTGCTGACCATCGATGTTTCTCACAATATGCAGTTTACGCCCGTATTTTTATCAAAATTCTAATAATCAAAAAGTTGCATAACTTCAATTAGCGCTTTGAGGGAATCTGTTTGGTTTTGAGACTCAGTAATGGAACTTTTATTGAATTTATACTGATAATAGTGATCTCCGGTTTCATTTTTTAATAAATAATTAGTAGGTTTGACAAATAAAATAATATTGTCTCATTATGCCACATTGGTTGGAAGAAGCTGAAAAAAAGCGCCCTGCTGATAAGAAAATAGTATCCCAGGCTGATCGGCTTAAGAACAGATACCTCAGAATTCAGGAGAACGTTGCTAAAAATGGGAAACATTTTGATGATTTTACCAAAGATCTTCATGAATTAGTTGCCCGGGTGAATAGTCTGCCGGATATTCAGGACAGGCCATTTAACAGAATGGAAGCCCGCGAAAAGGATTCAAAACTCATCAATCATCTGAATATTTTTTCGGGTAGCAAACGTATCATCCGGCCCCGATTCTGGGGGCTGTTGCCTTTTCTTGACTCATTCCGCTTCAAGCATCTCCGGGTGCTCTTTATCAATATCTCGGGTAAGGAAGGCATGTGCGAAATTGAATTGAAAGAGAATATCCTGTTGCGTGAAACGATAGGCGCGGAGAGAAACAGCAGAAGAAAAAACTTCGGAAAGTCTGGTCGCCTGCATGTTATTTATCCATTCCCAATCAATATGCTGGACCATGAAATTGCCCTGGAGATTATTGACTGGCTTGCTTTTACCAAAGAAATTTCAGAATGTGCTATCTTCAATAGTGTAAATGAAGATTTGAAGCGGATATTATAACCCTGATCAGGCTCAGAGCTCACAATAAGTCTGGCCAGGAATTGAATAAATTCAGGGAAATTTCTATTTTACTCTCCGGAGTTAAACCATTATACCAAACAGACTGTTAATATTAAACACTTCCAGGCAAACCGACCACACTATGGATTACACCATTCTCCGGCCATCGATTGAGGGGCAAACAGCTATTTTAACCATTAGCAGGCCCCAGGCACTCAATGCCCTTAATTCGAGATTTTTTGAAGAAATGGATTTTTATATTTCTGAGATTTCATCAGATGGGAAAATCCGTGCGCTGATCATTACCGGCGAAGGCAAGGCTTTTGTCGCAGGGGCCGATATTGCCGAAATGGTGAATATGAGTCCAGACGAAGGAAGAGCATTTTCTGAAAAAGGGCAGGCAGTTTTTACCAGACTGGGCGATTTGCCTTTTCCTGTTATAGGAGCCATCAATGGATTTGCACTCGGCGGGGGAATGGAACTTGCTATGGCCTGCGATTTCCGGATTGCTTCAGCCAATGCAAAATTCGGGCAACCAGAGGTAAATCTGGGACTGATTCCGGGTTATGCCGGCACCCAGCGCCTGCCCCGGCTCACCAACCTGGCCGATGCACTGTACCTGCTGACAACAGCCGAGGTAATTGATGCTGCCACTGCACTGCAGATGAGACTGGTACAAAAGGTCACCGAACCTGAAAACCTGCTCGATGAAGCACGTCGTCTGGCCAGCCAGATCGCCTCCAAAGGTCCGCTTGCTGTTAAACTGGTGAAGGAAGTTACACGGAAAGGCCTTAGAATGCCTTTCACTGAAGGAGAGAAGCTTGAATGTCACCATTTTGGGGATCCGTTTGGCAATGAAGGTGCTGAAGGGATGAAAGCCTTTCTTGAGAAAAGGAAACCTTTGTGGTAGAAAGAAGAGACCAAGAGACCAAGGGACTAAGGGACTAAGGGACTAAGGGACTGAGGGACTGAGGGACTGAGAGAAGAAGGGATTAGGAGAAGGGACTGAGAGACAAGGAGAAAGGGGAGACTAAGTGACTGAGAGATTGGAGAGTCATTCCATGAGCAAAGGGAAAAGCCCTGAAAGGGCGAAACAATCCGATCGTACAATGATACAAAGCGACATGGAGAAGGGGAGACTGAGAGACAAGGGGACAAAGGGATAAAGAAGATAAATTTCCAATTTCTAATGTCGGTTTAATGTGAAGTGAAGGTGGCTGGGACTTATGGTAAATGTTGAAGGGTGGTAAAATCTTCACCAGATCTTTAACCTGAGGGGTTGAAATTGGCAAACCAGATTTGACTATATCAACATGATTTGTTCAGCCAGCTTAACCTAACTCTCCATCGGATGGCCAATATTAATCCTTCTTCCAACCTTTAGACCTATCTTTGGAAAATTTCATTTCCAGCAAAAACAAAACAATAAAACAGATATGGATTACACTGAAAGATTGTCAAACGTAACAGTGCTGGGTGCCGCCGGAAAAATGGGGAGTGGTATTTTACTTCTTTCCGCCCTGGAAGTTGCCGACCTGATGCTGAAACCCGAAAACAAAGGGAAAAACTTTGTGATCAATGCTGTGGATGTAACTACAGAGGCCTTGCCCGGATTGATAAATTACATCCGCGGACAGGTACTGAAGGCAGCCGAGAAAAAAGTAGTGATGCTCCGAAAGGTATATGCCGACAGGCAGGACCTGATTGAAAACTATGACATCATTGAGGCCTATATCAATGATGTGATGAGCCTTATAAGGCCCGGCACCCGGATAGAAGCAGCATACGAAAGCACCCTGGTTTTCGAAGCGGTGAGTGAAAATGCTTCATTGAAAACAAAGCTTTTCAGGCAGATCAATGAAAACAACCCCAGGAAGCCGTGGATTTTCACCAATACCTCCTCGGTTCCCATCGGTGGACTCGATAAAGACGCAGGTCTGGAAGGCCGGATTCTCGGATTTCATTTCTATAATCCACCTGCCGTTCAGAAACTGGTTGAACTGATCACCATTGGCACAAACCCTGAAGGAATGAAAGAGTTCGCCATGCAACTCGCGAAAAATATGCGGAAGGTTGTGGTGCCATCCAACGATATCGCCGGCTTCATCGGCAATGGCCATTTTATGCGCGATGCAATTTATGCGATAGAAGAAGCCACCAGGCTATCGGCTGAGATGCCCCTGCACGAAGCGATTTATGTAATGAACAGAATATCACAGGATTATCTGATGCGACCGATGGGGATCTTTCAGTTAATTGATTATGTGGGGGTAGATGTGGTGCGATTTATCCTGAATGTGATGAACCCCCATATGCCGGATGAAAACCTGCACAGTCAGGTTCTGGATGAACTTTTTGAGAAGGGGGTTAAAGGCGGACAGTTCTCTGACGGAAGTCAGAAAGACGGATTCCTCAAATATGAAAAGGGAAAGCCGGTGGCAGTGTATAGCCCGGAAAAGAACGGGTATATCTCAATTGAAGGATTTGCAGCAAAGGTTGATGGCTGGCTTGGTGTTCTTCCCACAACAGCCATTCCGTGGAAAAGCCTGGTAAAGGCTTCGGATAAAGACAATGTGGCTGCTCTTGCATTCGCAGATTATAAAAAATCAGGAGATACAGGAGCTGCTTTGGCCCTGGCCTATGCCCGGCGTTCAAGGGAGATCGGAGCAAAACTGGTAAGCGACGGGGTTGCCCATTCCGCAGCCGATGTCAACACTGTGCTGCTGACCGGATTCTTCCACGCATATGGCCCTGTAAACGATTTTGTTCTTTAGTTCTAAAAAGCATCTTCATGAAACCTTCAAAGAAAATATACATGATTGCCGGCTACAATACCATTTCGATGGGAACCGGCCGAAAGGAATTCAATCCCAAAAAGGAACGTCCCGGGCTGGAACATTATCTGAAGGAAGCCGGACAGGCTACCCTCGGTCAGATTGGTGGAGCTGGCAATGTTGACGAAGGCGTGGTCGGCAACTTTATGGCTTCCCGGTTTAATAAACAGGGACATCTTGGTGCTTTTATGCCAATGGTTGACCCTGGTCTCCGGCATAAACCTTCCCTGCGTGTTGAAGGCGCCTGTGCCTCCGGGGGATTGGCGCTGGTGAGCGGAATAAAATCAGTTCTCTCCGGATCAGCAGAAGTTGTGCTCGCAATGGGCATAGAAGTTCAGAATACCGTGAAAGCCATTTATGGTGCCGATATTTTAGCCGGTGCGGGTTGGTTTCCAAGACGTAAGGATGGCCATGCTTATTTCTTCCCCGGTCAGTTCAGCGACAGGGCAGGCGCCTATTATGAAAAAGTTGGCCGTGAAAAAGCCCGCAAAGCCATGGCAAAGTGGTATCGCAATGCCATTGAAAATGCCCGTCTGTGTCCGACCGCCCAGGAATTTGAGAACAAAATTGTCGATCTGGAAGCCCAGGCCATGATGGAGCCCAATCCAAAATCGTTTACCGATCATCTCAATGTGTTCGATTGCTCCAAAGTATCGGATGGAGCCTCTGCCATTGCAATTGTTTCGGAAGAAGGACTAAAACGTTGCGGTGTCTCATTAAAGGATGCGGTTGAAGTAGTTGGCGTGGGCCATGCAACCGATGATATCACAGCTTTACCCGAAGACCTCACCCGGCTCACTACCATCGCTTTTGCCGCAAAGGAAGCCATGAAATCGGCCGGAATCACCGTTGACCAGCTCGCCACCGTTGAAACCCACGACTGTTTCAGCATAGCTGGCATCCTTGGGATGGAAGCCATCGGACTGGCCCCGGAAGGTAAAGGCGCCGATTTTGTACTCGAAGGCAATACTTCCCGTGATGGAAAAATTCCTGTAAATACCACCGGAGGCCTGGTTGGCTGGGGACATCCCACCGGAGCTACCGGCGTACATCAGGCCGTAACCATCTGGGAACAAATGACCGGAAAGGCAGGTGCAGCGCAGATAAGTATACCTGCCGACAGGCCATACGGACTTACCGTTAATATGGGTGGCGACGACCGGACGGTTGTGGCGATTGTGTTTAAGAAGACTACCTAATTCGTGATAAGTAGAAAATCTTAAGTCTAAAGCTCAAAGTTCCGGTGTTGGTGCGCGTCTTATCTTCTGACGCGTACTTCCACAAACCCTCGATTTTGGGTACGAATCACATCTTCATTGCGTAATGAACTATTTTGAAGCTGGAGCACGCGTCAGAAGATAAGACGCGCGCAAGCTGCGAAGACTATTATTATAGTTCAGCCAGAAACTATGCTGAAATGAGTGCTCTATTGGAAATAATCATTCAAAGTGTTGAATTAGAATCTTTTTAACTGCTTAATAATATGTTTGTTGCGACGCGGATTGCCCCCGGTCGGCGGCGGCTCTGCTGGCGTCGGAATATGTTGGCAGGCTATGCCTGCTCCTAAGATTTGAATCAAAAATGGAAGTCACTTTTCACTCTTTCACTTTCTTCACTTTTCACTTTCCGGTCGGCGGCGGCTCTGCTGGCGTCGGAATATGTTGGCAGGCTATGCCTGCTCCTAAGATTTGAATCAAAAATGGAAGTCACTTTTCACTCTTTCACTTTCTTCACTTTTCACTTTCCGGTCGGCGGCGGCTCCGCCGGCGTCGGAATATGCTGGCAGGCTCTATGTTGGCAGGCTATGCCTGCTCCTAAGATTTGAATCAAAAATGGAAGTCACTTTTCACTCTTTCACTTTCTTCACTTTTCACTTTCCGGTCGGCGGCGGCTCCGCCGGCGTCGGAATATGCTGGCAGGCTCTGCCTGCACACGGAACAGTTGAAAAAAACCAACCTTCCGGTGCAACTTTGTGCCGGAAGTTTAGTTTATGGATACACAATCCCTATAGAAACGATGAATCCACTACTTCAACCCCTTAAACCCGGAAATCTAACCCTTAAAAACCGCCTGGTTATGTCCCCACTCACCCGCCGCCGTGCAGGTGAAGGCGGCGTACCTGTAGAAATGAATGCTGTTTATTATGCACAAAGGGCCTCTGCCGGACTGATTATCGCAGAGGCGACCCAGATCTCACCACAAGGTGTCGGATATATGAACACGCCCGGAATTCACTCAGATGAGCAGGTTGAAGGATGGAAAAAGGTTACAAAAGCCGTTCATGCATTAGGCGGATTGATTTTTCTCCAGTTATGGCATGTCGGCCGGGTTTCACATTCCCTGCTGCAGCCTGGGAATGTGTTGCCAGTGTCAGCTTCTGCAATATCTGGAGGGGATTATATCACCACACCAAAAGGAAAGATGCCCATGGAGATTCCCAGGGCATTGGAGCTGAGCGAAATCCCCGGCATTGTTGAAGATTACAGGAAAGCTGCAGCCAACGCGATGAAAGCAGGCTTCGACGGCGTGGAAATTCATGCAGCCAATTCCTACCTCCTTGACCAGTTTATGCATTCATCTTCGAATGTCAGAACCGATGAATATGGTGGCAGCATTGAAAACCGCAGCCGGTTCACCCTTGAGGTCACAGATGTAATCTGTAAAGAAATTGGAAGCGAAAAAACCGGAATCCGGTTGTCGCCATCCAATATCAGATATGGTATGGATGATGAGAATCCTAAAGCGCTATTCGGATATGTTATCGGGGAACTTGAAAAAAGAAATCTGGCATACCTGCACCTGGTAGAACCCATGCTCTCGCTCGAAAACCATCCTCACATGATCCCACAAGTGGCAAAACATTTCAGGAATCATTATTCAGGTACATTGATTACCGCCGGCAACTACACACCGGAAAGTGCCCGTGAAGCCCTTGAAAATGGTGATGCCGATCTGGTGGCCTTTGGCCGGCTGTTTATTGCCAATCCTGATTTGCCTGAACGAATAGCTTCCGAAGCCTCACTCAATACACCGGATACCGATACATTCTACACCAGAGGGCCGGAAGGGTATATTGATTATCCTCGGGTAGGATAAGGCTAAGGTTAAGGCTGAGGTTAAGGAGGATCCTGGTCATCTTCAACCTGATTTTCTGCTCAGCCTAAAGCTCAACCTATATCTTTTTGCTCAGCCTCAACCTCAACCTTTCTTCAGCCCGAGCTCAACCTTTTCGGTGGAGCCTACCAGGCAGGAATGCTAAAATACCAAAGTTGAAATCGAATGTGGCAGACTGGTTACCTGAACCGCTTTGTCGCCAACCATCAGTTTGTATTCAATGCTCATATCGCTTTCATTCATCACAATTACAGCAACTGAACCATCGGTGTTTTTAAAAGCAGTGGTAATCAACTGGCTGCGGCTGGGTGAGGCAATGATTCTCTTTGCGCCTGGTCGGATAAACTTTGAGAAATGACCGATGTAGTAATATGAGTTGGTGTAGGTTAGAATGCCGGTTTTGGTATCTCCGTGCATGGGTGCAAAACAGAAATTGCCTACATGGTTCGGGCCGCCAAACTCATCCAGCAAAATATTCCAGTCGGTCCAGCCTACGGAACCATTGTTGAAATCGTGGATCATTGCGCGGCCGTATTCTTCGCCAAGACCCCAGAAATTGTAACGGGTTACATCAAAGCTTTCGGCGCAACCTTCAGTAAACAGGATGTTTTCTTCCGGGAATGCTTCATGAACCCTGCGCACATTCTCAAAAACAGGCAGCCCACCGCTCCAGTCCTCATACCAGTGAAATCCGATCCCCCAGGCGTACTTTGCCACTTCGGGGTCAGAAAAATAGGTCTGGGCACGCTGATAGATCAGGTCGCGGTTGTGGTCCCACATAATAATATTCTTGTCGGCCAAACCTGCCTTGTGCATGGTGGGTCCGAGGAATTTTTTGAGGAAATCGCGTTCTTCCTCAGCGGTATAAATGCAGCTTTCCCAGGTTTGTTTGGCCATGGGTTCATTCTGTATGCTTAATCCCCACACGGGAACGCCATCATTTTCGAGGCTGTTGATGTATTTTACATAGTAATTGGCCCAGCTTTGATAGTATTCCGGTTTCAGTTTACCGCCTTTCGGCATATTGTTGTTGTCTTTCATCCAGGCCGGAGGGCTCCATGGGCTAATATATAAAGGAATTTTACCTCCGGCGGTTTCCATCGCCTGTTTGATCATCGGGATTTTAAACTTTTTATCGACATCAATCGAAAAGGTTTTCAGATCGGTATCCCCTTCATTCACATAGGTATAGCTCCCGCTTGAAAAGTCGCAACTGTTCATATTGGTGCGTAGCAAGGTGTAGCCAATGCCCTTCCCGGGATCAAAATAGGCCGTCATGATCTCTTTTTGAATGTTTTCGGGCAGTTTGAAAAAAGTCTCAGCCGAAGCATCTGTGATGGCACCCCCGATACCCAGAAAAGTCTGAAAGGTTTTTGAAGGGTCAACAAAAACGCAGATCTCGGTTTCAAAAGGCTGTCCTGATTCCTGAAATGCCTGGGTGTCCGTGAGGCTTAGCCTTAATTTACTGTTCTGAGCTGTAGTGTAAATCCGAACCTGTTTGTCGTTCCCCGAAGTATTGACAGGCATAACCTGAGCTGAAATGAATTGTGAAAACGAAAGCAAGGCAAAACTGAGAATAAAATGTTTCATGGTGGATGGTATTTGTCTGTCTGAAGATAACAACCTTAAATACGAAGCATGGTTGGTGTGATAGATACACTAACTTTGAAAAGCAAAGATAGCATTTTTGAAATACTGCTGTTCAGTGGATTGAAGATTTTCCATCATTTACCGGATTTCTGCGCACCTGACTGCCTTAACTCATAATAGGGTAACTGCAATTTGTTTAGTCCTGACTGGGTCATGTAGACCGGGCTTTTTACGTTTTTACTTTTCCTGTTTGTGGAAGTCCGCATCAGAAACCCTGCCCGCCGCAATGGAATGCAGGCGGGATAAGATGCGGACTAACTATAGGCTTTTCCACAAAAAAAGGCTGCTCCAATCAGGAACAGCCTTTTTTTGAATGAATGGCGGAAGCAGGACTATTCGTCTTCTTTCTCCTGTTCTTCGTAAGCTTTCAGCAAGGCGGTCTGAACATCGCCCGGAACCATTGAATACTCGGCAAATTTGAGCGAGTATGTTCCGCTGCCGCTGGTGATTGAACTCAGCGCAGTTGAATAACGGTTCATTTCGGCAAGGGGAACCTTTGCCTTAACAATCTGGTAGCTGCCTTCGCTGTCCATGCCCATGATAACGGCACGGCGTCCCTGCAGGTCGGTCATGATATCGCCCATGCGATCGCTGGGAACCATAACTTCCACATCGTAGATAGGCTCAAGAATTTTTGGACCGGCATTTTTAAATGCTTCCTTAAATGCCTGACGGCCGGCTAGCTTAAATGCCAATTCGTTTGAATCAACCGGGTGCATTTTACCATCATAGATATTGACTACGATGTCGCGGGCATAAGAACCGGTGAGTGGACCTTCCTCAATCTTTTCCATAATCCCCTTAAGGATGGCTGGCTGGAAGCGGGCGTCGATCGATCCACCTACGATACAGTTATTGAATATCAGTTTACCACCCCATGGCAATGGATGTTCTTCGGTACCCCTGATTGGGAATTCTTTCTGGGGAACCATGTCCTCGGTATAGGGCTGTATCAGCATGTGTACTTCACCAAACTGGCCTGAACCACCGGATTGTTTCTTATGGCGGTACATGGCTTTTGCTGATTTGGTAATGGTTTCGCGGTAAGGAATTTTAGGAGCATAGTACTCAATTGCAATCTTTTCCAGATGCTCGAGTGTCCATTTGGCGATGTTCAGGTGCAATTCACCCTGTCCGCGGATAATGATCTGCTTCAGCTCTTTTGAATACTCGATGCTGATGGTCGGGTCAACCTTCTGTAATTCGGTGAGCGCAACGCCGAGTTTTTCATCATCGGCAGTGTTTTTTGCCCTGATGGCCATGGTAATCTTTGGAGCCGGGAACTCAATGGGTACGATTTCGTCACCTGAATTCTTCGGGCTGTTCAGTGTTTGATTGGTACGGGCATTTTTCAATTTGATGGTTGCCACGATATCCCCGGCGATTCCTTTTTCAAGTTTCTCGCGTTTTTTACCGGCTACAGCAAATAACTGTGAAACACGTTCCTTTGATCCGTTTGCACCGTTAACCATGTCCATTGCCTCACCGATTTCACCGGCATAAATCTTGAGGAAAGAAATTTCACCAAGGTGCTCTTCGATCGAAGTTTTGAAAATAAGTGCTGAGGTTGGGTCTGATGTTTTGCATTTAAGTTCTTTTCCTTCTTTGGTTTTTCTTCCCGGCATCTCGTCAGGCGAAGGCAGGTAGTCAACCACAAAGTTGAGCATAGCGTCAACGCCCACATTAAGTTTTGCTCCGATACACAATACCGGGAACATGCCACGGTTTATGATGCCCAGTTTAAGACCGCGTTTCAGTTCATCGGGAGTAAGGGTGCCGTTTTCGAAGAAAGATTCCATGATGGTTTCATCGTTCTCAGCGGCTGATTCAATCAGGTTGTTGAGCATCTCTTCGGCCCTGGCTTTTTGGTCTTCAGGGATATCCAATACTTCTGCCTTGCCACCACCGGCGGGGTATTTCAGCATCTTCTGCTGCAGCACATCAATAATTGCATTAAAGCTATGGCCTTCGTTAACCGGATATTGCAGGGCGGTTACACTGTTTCCGAACTGAGTTTTGAGCTGACGCATGCTCTCGTCGAAACTGGATTTTTCGTGCTCAAGGTGATTGATAAGAAATACAAGCGGGGTGTTGTTGGCATTGGTTTGCCTGAAGTTGATTTCTGTCCCTACTTCTACACCGTTCTGACCATTGATCACCATAAATGCAGTGTCGGCCACATTCAGGGCTGCAACCACTTCACCAATAAAATCGTCGAAACCGGGTGCATCAATTATATTGATCTTATGACCTTTATGCTCGGCATAAAGTATGGTTGATGCAACAGAATTCTGACGCTCCAACTCAATTTCACGGTAATCCGAAACAGTATTCTTATCTTCTATTGAACCGCGCCTGTTGATAACACCGCTTTCAAATAAAATGGCTTCCGACAGGGTTGTTTTGCCTGTTTTAGCACCACCGATGAGTACAATATTCCTTAACTCATTTGTTTTGTAAACCTTCATGTTTTTAGCAAGTTATGATGATTAATCCGATTTCGAAAGGGCGACAAAGTTATAAAAATCTGCACAATAACAAAACCCGCCGGTAAAATTGATTCAATTATTCGGATTGGCTTCGCTAATAGAGGTTGGAAGTCAGAAGCCGGAGGCCGGTCGATTGGAGGTAAGAATTAGGAAGTAAGAGGTAAGACCTATGTTATGAGGGAAGAATAAGAAGTGAGTAATGAGTAGGGAGAGGGGAGGAGGAGAGGTGAGAAGGGGGAGGGGAAGGGGGGGAGAAGGGGAGAGTGTGAGAAGGCAAGACGAAGAGGTAAGAATGAGTGAGAAAGGGGGAGTAGGAGAGGGGGAGGGGAAAGGGGGAAGCAATTTGATGAATAAAAGGGAAAGGAGAGCAATTCATAATCAGCCTTTAGCAATCCAAGGGGGAGCTCAGCGCAGCTAATCCGAAATTGGAGGACGGAAGTCAGATGAAAAATGAGATAAGAAGTAAGAGGTAAGAAGTAGGAATTTGAATAAGTAGGCATCGTCCCCCGTTATCAGAATGCATTTGGAAATTAGAAATTAGAGATTAGATATTAGATATTTCTTTCATTTCCCCTTGTCCCCATTTCCCCATTTCCCCTTGTCTGTTGATTCGAAGACGAAAATATGCCGGTCATGCTCTGAGCCCTTAGTCGAGTTCAATATCAAACTGTACAAGTTGGGAGAACTGCCGGATACGGTCGTTCAGATCGCCGTTGTTGATGGCCTGCAGCCCTTCGGTTCCGAATTTTTCAACGGTAAAGGAGGCCATGGCAGAGCCGAAAATAATGGCCCGTTTCATGTTTTCAAACGAAATATCGCCTGTTTTGGCCAGGTAGCCGATAAATCCACCGGCAAAGGTATCGCCGGCTCCGGTCGGGTCAAAGACTTCTTCCAGCGGAAGCGCAGGGGCAAAGAAAACACTTTCGTTGTTGAATAACAGCGCTCCGTGCTCTCCTTTTTTGATGACCAGGTACTTCGGGCCCATTGCAATGATCTTTCGGGCAGCCCTGATCAGGGAGTATTCTCCCGACAACTGTCTGGCTTCTTCGTCGTTGATGGTAAGTACATCCACCATACCAATCACTTTCAGCAGGTCGTCCCAGGCGGTGTTCATCCAGTAATTCATGGTATCCATCACGATGAGCCTTGGCCGCACGGGAAATTGCTCAATCACGCGTTGCTGAATCTGGGGTGTAAGATTGCCCAGCATCAGGAAATTGCTGTCTTTATATGATTCCGGCAGTACCGGGTCGAAATCAGCAAGAACGTTCAGGTCCGTAACCAGGGTATCGCGACTATTCATATCGTTGTGGTAACGACCGGCCCAAAAGAAGGTTTTTCCCTCTGGTATCACCTTGATTCCATCGGTATCAATGCCGAAATTGTTCATCAGATCAAGGTATTCCTGAGGGAAATCACCGCCGACGACTGAGACAATCCTGGCATCAACATTTAGTTTACCGGCAGCAATCCCGATGTAGGTTGCGGCTCCTCCAAGTATTTTATCGGTTTTCCCGAAAGGGGTTTCAATGGCATCGAAGGCAACGGTGCCTACTACAACTAAGCTCATGGGGTGTGAAGTCTAAAGTAAAAAGTAAAAAGTCTAAAGTGAAAAGCTCAAAGCTCAAAGCTCAAAACACAAAGTAAAAAAGTCAGTGTGAATAGTCATAAACCAGAACGACTACATATGCATAGCACTACAGCTTAAATAGTTGCGCAATGATGTCTTAAAATGAGATCGTGTTTTTAAGCGCGTGCAAAGGTATGGAATTATTGGAGCCAACCAGATCAATAGTCAGACTTTATAAATTCTGTTTTTCAAAGTGTTAAAGTCCAGGGAATATAATGGATGCAATACTACTCAGCTCCCGGCTTCTGCTTTCACCCTGACCGCTGTGAAAATCAGTAATATCCAGCCGGCAATAAACATCAGGCCACCGAGGGGAGTAACCGGTCCCATCCACGACCATGTCCAGCCTGTAATTTCACGTGTTGAAAGCAGGTAGATGGATCCGCTGAAAAAAATCACTCCTGTCAGAAAAGCGAAAAATGCTATCCGGAAAAGTCTGACATGAAACCTTGTGGGCAAGGCTGCCATTATCAGAATTGCCAGGGCATGGTACATCTGATACTGTACTCCGGTTTGGAAGCTGGTTAAAGCAGCCGGACTAAGATTCTGTTTCAGCCAGTGAGCGCCCAGTGCCCCCAGCGCAACCGAAAGCCCTGCAAGTATACTGCCCGTGATCAGAAGATTTTTTGTCATTTGAATGATATTTTAAGAGATAGTCTCTTGAGTTAAATTACCCCCTGATTGATTTAATACAATTTACCAAAAGTATATAAAAAACAGTCCCTGATATCCAATAATTACGACTCCTGGTAAACAGATTGTCAGGTTTTGAGATAGGTGGCATCAACATCAGCATGTATTTCGACAATGTAATGCTGGAAGAGCCCGGGCCTTATGGGCCATCCATCGGAATCCCCGGAAGTTCCGTTTTAGGCTGGGATGTTGATATGGACACAAAAGACGGGTAATCTAATCATTGCTCCACTTCCCGCTGGTGAGCGGCCCTGCATGGTTGAGGCAGGATGATAAATGTTGCATATACCGGGGTGGAAGCACATTCCCTGATGGTTTCGCAACCCTGTTGGGTCCGGATATCCCTGTTTCCAATGCGGCATATATAGTATTCTTTTCAACCTTGAAACCAGTGAATATTCCTTCAGCGGCGTCGATAAATGCTTCCTGCTTATCGGTATCACCGGAACCGCGTTACCGCCTGGTTTCGGATATGGTCCCGATGTTGATATGTTAACCAACGATGGCATCATTTATACATTGCCCGGTTACAAATTTACCGATGGAGAACCTGTGTTCAGGCATGACGCAAACCCGGATTTAACATGGGGCGGTTTCACCTTTCCGGATGGCATGGCAGTTCCCGGAGTAGGCCCCATACCGTTTGTTGACGGAACATACAGTGTTACATTTAATCAGAGTAACGGTAAATACAGTTTTACCTACCCCGAAACCGGAATTCCTGGCACGATAAGCCCTGATCAGGCTTGACTTAACAAAACCCTGCGTTCGTTTACCCAAACCCTACGTTCGTTTATTTCTTTCATTACTTCTTTTACAGTGAACTAACTTTATATTCTAAAAGAGGATGCCGGCATGGGAATCCCCTTGCTGTAAAATCTATAAAACCTGCCGCATCTATCCTGAAACTATCCGACAGATAATTAGAATTAAGACTTTTTGCTACCGGTAATCGAACAATAGTTAATCAATTTTCAATTACACCCATCAAGAACTTTGCTTTGAGAACATTAACGCTTTTTTTCTGCAGCTTTTTGCTGGCTGCACCAGCGCAGGTAAAAATTATTCGTGGGCCGGCTGAAACAGGCGATTATCCTAAAGCAGGTGTGTATTATTTAAAATCAGTTTCAATATCAGAATCATTTGGAAATGTAAGGCATGGAAAGGTTGATTCTGCATATTTCTGTAACAAAGAAAGCGGAACTCCTGATGACACCAACAACACCAGGGAGATTCGCGATCCGTTGGCCCGCAGAGAAGCCGAAATTGAATACAGCAAAAAGGGAAAAATTATTTCATCCCATAAGGAGGTAAGTGATAGTGACGCTTTAGATGCAAATTCAGAATTGCAGCAACAGCTCCTTCCTGCCCGCACCAGAGAACAGAAAATCGAATTGAAGCATAAAGCTCTGGATAACAGCCAGAAAGAGACAGATATGCACGACATTGCCTACCTGAAAAGAATGGCGGAATTGGATGTGGTGAAACTGGAAAAGCAGGACAACGAAAAGCAACTCAAGCTTTCAGGACAAACGTTTGCCTTGCAAAACCAGAAGGTCAGCAAGCGGGAACTGGAGCGAAACCTTCTTATTGCGGGTGTATTTCTCAGCCTCTTATCAATCTTCCTGATCTTCCGCATATACCGCAATCAGCGCAGGTCCAATATCAGGCAGAAGGAACTCAACAGCGAAATCAGGTGGGCGAATGAAGAACTGAACATGAAGAACAAAAGGCTGGCCATTGCACTCAGAGACCTTAAGGAGACGCAGACACAGTTGGTGGAGACCGAAAAGCAAAAAGAAACGGAGGTTATAAGGCGTCGTATTGCACAGGATATCCATGACGACATCAGCTCCGGTCTTACCCGTATTGCCTGGTTAAGCGAACTGGCCCGAGAAAAGGCCAGGAGCGGGCTGTTGGCCGATGCCGAAAATACCCTTGAAAAAATACTGACTTCCTCAAGAGAGACTGTTGACCGGCTGGGAGAGATCATCTGGGCCGTCAATCCCGACAGGGACAACCTCGAAGGTTTCTTTGCTTACCTGAGGAGTTACATCGCTAAATTTTTCGAGGACTCAGGTTATGAGGTAACGCTTGATTTCCCAATTCAAAGGCCCGACCTGAAGTTTAACCCTGATTTAAAACGCACCCTGTTTCTTGTGTTGAAGGAAGCGCTTCACAATATTGCCAAACACTCCGAGGCTCAGAAGATAGCCGTGACTTTTTATTGTCCTGATCACCGTTTTAGAATCATCATCACCGACGACGGGAAGGGCTTTGACCCGGCTGCTGTGGAGTTGAAAAGCAACGGGCTGAGGAATATGCAGAAGAGGATGGAGAGCGTTGGCGGCAAGATTGAAATTGAGAGCAAGCCGAATGAAGGAACCATAGTGCAACTGTCAGGTGAAGTTTATAGTTAAAGCAGTTCAAGCTCTTTCCACAGGCAGGTAAATCTGAAACTCCGAAAACTCATAAATATCTACTTATATGTGATTGCATGTCACCATTTTTATGTTTTAAATTTACTTAAAAAATCAGGTTATGGCACCGATACAGATTGTGTTAGTTGAGGACGATGACGAAATCAGGGATTCGATAGAATTGTTTCTTTCAAAGCCTGAAGATTTTCGTATCGTGGGATCGTACGGCTCAGCCGAGGAGTTTATCGAGGCATTTGAAGAGTCGCATATAAATGTGGTGCTTATGGATATTAACCTGCCGGGTATGAATGGCATTGAATGCGTCAGGATAATGAAGCCACAGAATGAATCCGTTCAATATCTGATGTGCACGGTTCACGAGGACCAGGACAAAACCTTTGAGGCATTGTGCGCCGGGGCTACCGGCTATATCCTGAAAAATGCCACCCCTGCCCAGCTTGTTGAGGCCGTGCGGGATATTGCCCGGGGAGGTTCGCCGATGTCGCCGCAAATAGCAAGGTATGTTTTGAAAGAGTTCCAGTTGCAGCACCAGAACCTGGATTTACTCCAGAATTTCACCCAGCGCGAGAAGGAACTGGTAATAGCCCTTTCCAAAGGATTTCAGTACAAGGAAATCGCCGATCAGATGTTGATCAGCCTTGAGACGGTGAGGACCTATGTGAGGAAAATCTATGAAAAGCTGCAGGTACACTCGCGCACAGATGCCATCAATAAGGTTTTCGGGCAGAATTACTGATAGCATACCGTTCTGATACGTGCAGTGTTAATCCTTATTCCCGGTTTGCTTCAAAGCAATGGCAAACAAGCATGTATCCCAAGAAGTTAACCTTTATCACCCATCCTGAAAACAAATTTTATAATAACATAAAAATCAGCTACATGACATTGTTTTCAATTCTCTTATTTTCGCCTGGCCGGAAATAAACCAAACCCTGGTCAGACCCTGCAGGCATAGGGATAATCTCAAATTCCACTTTCCCTTATCCCTTTCCCCCCTTCTCCTTTTCTTTCTTAGCTCTTTCCCTCCCTCATTTATCTACTTTCATGCGATTGACAGCCTGTTTTTAATGGATTAAATTTGTATTACTATACTGAAAATCAATTATTTTAATAGTCTTTCTCAAAAGAATACTCCCTCTACGTATACCGGGATTTTTACCAAAATCCATCAAAATTATGAGAAAGTTGATCTACTTATTGGCCTGCATAGCAGGAACTCTGTTATTCATGCTTTCCGCAAATGCACAATTATCGCATGAGCTCGATTGGGCAAAACAAATTCAACCAAATGGTGGTAAGATGCCCCGTGATCTCGTAACTGATATATCGGGGAATATTATTTCGACTGGTAATTTTACGCTGAGCTTTGATTTTGAACCGGTACCAGCTCCTTTTTACCTGAAGAGTCAAACCTGTTATGAAAGGGAAATTTTTGTTCAGAAACCCGATCCTGAAGGCGACCTGAAGTGGGTGCTGCAATTCGGGGCTAATACCGGTGAACTGGAAGATATGGCTACCATTCGTTAGGGAGGAGATGGGGATCTGTATGCCTCCGGAGATTATGGAGGACGCTTGATGCAGATCCTGGTTCCGGTGAAGTATGGCTAACAGCTGCAGGTATTGGAAATCATTGAAAAACAAACCGGACCGGTTTGATTCAAAAATCTGAAATCATGAAAACAACGCTGTTTTTACTTTTTATGATGTTCAGCAGCCCCTGTCTTCTGTCGCAGCCGGCTGAAAGGCCAGGGGCTCAATTGCGCGATCTGAATGGGAAACTCATTCCTTTTTCAGAGGTCCTCCTGCCCGGGCATCCTGTGATTGTAATACTCTGGAAAACAGGGAATTCAAAATGCTGCGAAAATCTTGAAACAGTTCAGTCAGCCTGGATGAGCGAACTGAAAGACAAAGGGGTAAATTTTATTGCCGTTTGCGAGGACTGTTCGGGCTCATGGAGTCATGTGAAGCCCATCGTTGCCGGCAGGGACTGGGAATTTGAGGTTTATATTGATGTAAATGGTGATTTTAAACGCTCCGTGGGTGTCAGTGTTATTCCCAGTACCCTTCTCTACGATTC
Source organism: Bacteroidales bacterium (assembly GCA_016709025.1). Lineage (GTDB taxonomy): Bacteria > Bacteroidota > Bacteroidia > Bacteroidales > Lentimicrobiaceae > Lentimicrobium. Next base: position 239,540 of record JADJEQ010000016.1, read on the forward strand.
ACAGCAAAACCTGATCTGCAATCATCCCGGCTGGTGCTCGGGCAATGAAGAACTGGTGTGTGAGAAGATAATCAGCAAACTGGAGAATGTAAAGTGATAAAGTAAAAGGCAGACCAAAAAACAAACTTCAGGAAGTCATTTCAAATCCACCTAACTCCAAAACGATGGAAACATTTAAACGCTATATCAATAACAAGGCCACCGGATCGTTTCTCGCATTCTTATTTTTAATCATTCTGGCGATCCTTGCATTTGTTTTCTTCTGAAATCACCGGAAATATCCGGTTTACGGAAATCAGGTAACCTTATAAAAATGAGTCCAAATGAAAACCGGAATTCAACTCATTCCACCAATACGGCCTCCCTAAGCGTTCACATGACTTATTCGGAATTTTTTTTGATGGCTGATACATTTTACCATAGGCCATCGGATTAAAACAGGAAAGACTGAAATAGTATGAACGGATTTATTCACTTAAAATTCAGAACCATGAAAACATTCAAATACCTGGGAATCGCATTGCTGGCAGGATCCTTTCTGTTCACAGCATGTACAAAAGATGAAGTTCTTCCACCATCAGAACAGCAGAATTCTGAAATTATTCAGTCCACACTTGATCCACCAACAGTGGACTACAAGAAAAACTGGACCGACAATTTTTCTTATGCCAATTGCCTTGCCGAAAGATGGAACCTTTATGGTTATCCTCAATCCGGATGGGTGCCCAACGCTTGTGGCCGGAAGGGTCTGTTTATCAACAACGGATTGTACCCGCAGGGCAGTTTTGCCGTTTCAAAAATGTATGTCGGTTCTTCCGCTGGTTATACCATTGAATCGGATGTATGCATCGATCGGCAAACCAATTCGGGTATTGTGGTCAGCTCTGAAATCGGTGTGTCCAGGCATCCAAATTCTGCTGAGACAGGAATCTCCATGCGACTCATTTATTTCGGGTATCATGCGACCAATGTCCCTCCGGAATACCAGAATAAAACCTTTCTGGTGATGAAAGCACTTGCAGATGGGGGGAACTTTATGTATTCAGGCAATTATACTTACCCGGTGGGTATTTTCCCCGGAAGCTGGCATAAAATGCAGATCAGAATCGATCAGTTCCATTTTGTTAGTTTCATCCTTGATAATGTAACCATCTGGAAGCCGGAGTATCCTTTGGATAATTCCATGCTGCAGGACAACCATGTAGTGCTTGGATATACCTCACCCGGCACCATTGGGAAAGCTTACCATGACTATATGAAAGTAATGTATCCTACGCCTGATTAATTCAGTTGGCTGAACCAGCCGTAACTTAAAACTAAATACTATGCCGGGAAAATGCTGTTTCAAATTTCTGCCGGAGGCTGTTGCATAAACGTAGCAGCCTCCCTTTTTTTAACCTTTTCCGTTTCTCCGGAAGGATGAACCCTTTGAATTAATTAGAACCGAAGATGATATTCAGGGCTTTCTCCCCTGGAATCCCAAGCGATTTAATTTGAATACCATAAAGATCATGTTAATTATCCGGTTACTTTCCCGCCAACATCCGGATATCATTTAATTCCAGCACCTGTTTGTCATAACCTGATTTTACCACATGAACCATCGCCTGCCCGACTTCACCGAGCGTACCGAAATAGCTGGGAAAGAGCTGACGGAGAGCAGGGTATAGCCAGGTGAAGTACTTGTATGAGGGCAATACATTTTTTAACCCTTTGGTTGGCAACATAAAAGCCGGACGGAAGGCATAAACCGCTTTAAAGGGAAGTTTCATCAGGTCGTTTTCTGTTTTCCCCTTAACCCTGGCCCACATCATCCTCCCTTTTTCGCTGCTGTCTGTTCCGGAGCCGGAAACATAGCAAAACACCATACCAGGATTCAGCCTGCATAATGTTTGTGCAAAATTCAGGGTCAGGGTGTAGGTTAACCGGGTGTATTCCGGTTCCTTCATCCCGACAGAGGAGACCCCGGCACAGAAATAACAGGCATTGTAGCCGGTTAGTCCCATTTCAATAGAAGACAGATCAAAAAAATCGGCATGTATAACTTCTTTCAGCTTAGGGTGAATGACGCCACATGGTTTCCGGTTGATGACCAGGATGGATTCAACATCAGGGTGCAACAGGCATTCGTGAAGCACGCCTTCGCCCACCATACCGGTGGCACCGGTGATGATAGCTCTTATCTTTTGCATAGTATCCGGGGTTGATGGTTAATACAAAAGTAAGCATTTGAAAGGTTGAAAATGAAAGGTGAGGATTTGCTAACCAGAAGCTTCATTCTGGTTTTTACCTGCATGGATGCTCAAAAACCGGCAAATGTCCGCCAGGGCTTCCTTCGATTCGCGGAACAAATCCCCGAATACCGGATAGCAATGACACATGCCCTCCCCCACAATCAGCGTTGTTTTCACGCCGGCTTCGCGGGACTTTTCTGCCAGTCGCAGCGAATCATCCCGCAGGGTTTCATGGCTCCCGACGCTGATGTGCAGGGGAGGCAGCCCATAGAGATTGCCATAAAGAGGCGAGATGAGCGGGTCGCTTTTATCATGTCCGCCGGCATAGTAGGCCGAAGCACTTACAGCACATCCTTCCGGGGAAAAGCAACGCTTTTTATTCGTCTGGTGCGATGTTCCGGTAAGCATCAGATCGGTCCAGGGAGAAAGCACTGCAGCTGCAGCGGGCAATGGCAGCCCTTTTTCTTTTAGTGCCAGCAGGGTAGCCAGGCACAGTCCCCCGCCGGCAGAATCGCCGGCAAACACGATGTCGTGCGGTTGAAATCCGGATTCAAAAAGGAAGCCATAAGCCGAAAGCGCATCTTCAAGCGCTGCTGGGAATGGATGTTCCGGGGCCAGCCGGTAGTCGAATACCAGGGCATTCAGATTACTTCCCGTTACGAATTTGGAAACATGTTGCCGGTGCGATTGTGCCGAACCGATCATATAGAATCCTCCGTGAAACCAGAGGATGGCCTTTGAAGCCGGATTGCCGGGAAGGGTAACCCATTCGGCAGTTTGCCCACCGGTCAGGGTTAATGGTTTTATGACAATATCATCCGGCAGTTTGCCAAACATGCCTGCCGCTTTTTCGGTCTTCTTCCGGTATTTTAAAATGCCTTCCATCGAAGGGTCGAAAGGCGGCCTTTTTAACCTTAAGCGAAAATAATGGCTGTGAATAAGCATTCCGAGAATGATTTTACTTTTCAGACTTTGCATAGGGGCTGGTTTTTTAAGGATTCATCAGAAACATCTGAAGCACAGATTCAGGCACCGGTAAGCGGAACTGTTCCCTGTAATACGCTTTGTTCAGTGCCAGTCCGTTTACCAGGGAAAAAAGCAGGGTAGCCAGTTCTTCTGCGGGAACCGGTCTGATGGTGCCATCAAGCTGACCCTGTCTGAATATCCGGGCCATCACCTGGTATTTCAGATCATTTTCACGCCTGATTATTTCCCGGGCTTCAACAGGAAAAGATTCCGACAAGGCCGTCTGGGTCATCAGGAAGTAGTAATTTACTGCAGCCGGTTCACGGTTAAGCCCATCGAGCAAGCCTTTGACAGCCAGCCTGACTTTCTCTTCTGCAGGAACATTCATTTTTTCAAGATTCAGGGCCGCTTCGTTCAGGTTGTTCAGCCCTTTGCCGATCAGCTCTGTAAATATGGCTTCTTTTGAAGGGAAGTAATGATAAATCAATCCCTGGGAGATCCCTGTTCTTTGGGTAATATCGTTTATCCGGGTTGCTGAAAGTCCTTTTCCGGCAAACAAACCCAGGGCTGCTGCCAGTATCTGTTCCCGGCGTTCATCCCTGACCTTCTCGTTTTGTGCTTTGTTTCTGGGCATTATAGGTTGATTGAATATTTATTCAATGCAAAAATACACATAATTTGTTGACCACAACAAAAAAATCCGGAAATGAAAAGATTTTTCCGTGATAATTGATTGGGCGGAACAGTGTGATTTCGCAAGGTTTTTAAGATATTCAGATCATGGGATTATTTGTATTCTATTCTTTCGTGTTTCCGGGGCCATTGCCTGAATATATGGTTGTGATCAGTTATTCAATAACATAGGTATCAGATTCGCGTTAAAATAGTTGGACGGAAAACAACCGGGGCCGGCCGGACAGGTAATTCATTTGAAGCGGGCTGCCATTTTTAACTTGTTGCAGAATTTTCCGTTCAACTTGCCGGACAATAAAAGCATTTCATCGATTTGATGATATCCGGCGAACCTGAATTCCTTTAATTTGCTTAACTTTGATTAACAAACACCACCTGGTGAAAGGATAAAAATGAAAAGGAAAAATATCCTGCTCATCCACTTCCTGTTCTGGTTTTACATTATAAACCAGGCACTGTTCCCGATTTACATCGGGCAGATGGATCAGGCTTACCTGATCAGTTACAAGTATCTGATGGATATTCTGATCACCACGCTCATGAATGCGTTCTCGTTTTATCTGATCTATTGCACGTTTCCTAACATCCTGAAGATCAGACCTAAGATCACTGCTGTAATGGCTGCAATTACTGCCCTGGTTTTTATTACTGCATTCCGGACATCAACGGAATACCTGCTCTGGAAAATCAGCTTCAGCGCAAGCGAGAAGGAAATGGTGTTCAAATGGGTTTATATGTGGAACAACTTCAGGCTGGTGATTATTACCGGGACTTACGCTGTGCTGATCCGGTTTATGATCAAGGCTTTTGAAGCCCGGAAACTCAAGGATGAACTGATTAACCAGCAGCAGGCCAGTGAACTTGCCCTGCTTCGGTCGCAGATAAACCCCCATTTTCTGTTCAACACCATCAACAACATCTATTCACTGGTTTACAGGAAATCAGATGAAGCAGGGGAGGCAGTGCTCAGGCTTTCTTCCATTATGAGATACATGCTCTTTGATGCGACTACCGATAAGGTTCCACTCGAAAAAGAGGTAGAATACCTGAAAAGCTTTATAGAACTTCAGAAGCTGCGGATCAGAAATCATGATTTTGTGTCACTTAAATTAGCAGGAGATACAGGAGGACGTTTTATCGCCCCCATGCTGCTGATATCTTTTGTTGATAACGCATTCAAGCATGGAAGCAGGAAACACCATCCGGGAATCATCATTGATTTATCAACCGAAAGGGACCTTGTGAGTTTTGAAGTTGTCAACTACCTGAAAAAGGGAACCCTGACCATTGAAGAACATTCCAGCGGATCAAGCCTCGTCAATATCAGGAGAAGGCTCGAGCTCATATATCCGGGCAGGCACAAATTGGTGATAACCGGAGACGAAGATACATTTAAAATAAACCTTAAGATATTTAACTAAGATGAAAATCAATTGTATAGCTGTAGACGATGAGCCTTTGGCACTCGATATCATAAAAGAATACTGTGCTAAAATCCCTTTTATTAACCTGCTGCATTCTTTCGATAATGCCATCGATACACTCGAATACCTGCGCGACAACAAGGTTGACCTGATTCTTCTTGATATTCAAATGGAAGAACTAACGGGGATTCAATTACTGAATACCCTGAAAGTTAAACCTTATGTTATCCTTACCACAGCTTATGATTCTTATGCCATGCAGGGATTTGAACTCGATGTGGCCGATTATCTGCTGAAGCCTATTTCGTTCGAAAGGTTCTTTAAGGGAATCAGCAAGATTTATGAAAGGATGCATAAAGAAAATGCAACTCCTGCTGAGAAACCATTGAACGTCAATGCATCAGAAGCTGCCGGTAAAGATTATTTTTTTGTGAAAACCGAAACCCGCGTTGAGAAAGTTACGGCTTCTGAAGTGTTGTATGTGGAAGGCATGGGCGACTACTGGCGCATCGTAACCAGGAATAAGCGGATTATGACGCTGATGAATGCACGGGGCATCGAAGATGTTTTGCATGAACCACAATTTTGCAGGGTGCATAAATCATATTTTGTAGCCATCGATAAAATAGATTTTGTTGAGCGTAAACACATTAAAATAGCTGACCAGCGCATCCCCATCAGCGATACCTATCAGAAAAACTTTTTCGATCTCATCGAACGGAAAAAATAAATAGGTGATGCCTATAGAAATAGTCCGGTAATTTTTAAGAATCACGGCTGGCAGGGACGCAAGGACGCAAAGTGTTGATTATCATAATATTAAAAATTACACATTCCACTATTTAATGTTTTGAAAATCAATGGTTTAAAAAATATTAACGGAGTATTGTATAGAAGTTCAGGGAAATTTACGAAAGGGCAGGGACACGACATGTCGTGTCCCTACCCTTTTGTAAGACACGCAAAGCAATATGTTTTCCTCTGAAACCCAGGCAGGCAGGTTCTCATGCATTGGCGGGAACCGATAAAATCAGAATTATTTACGGATGAAATACCTCTGATTATTTTGTATATTTGATCGGAACTTCAAATAGCAATATTCTGATTACCCGGGCTGATGGATCGCAGACCGGGATGAGTAGCAATTCTCATAAGCTCCGGTTATTTTTTACATTCCAGATGAAAATTAGGGCAATTATCATTGGATTTTTTCTCCTGGTTTGTTTTCAGGCCGGCGCACAGCAATATTTTTTTTCAGGATACTCCATTGGTAACGGACTTTCCCAGAGTGTTGTAAATTGTATTTTCCAGGACTCGAGGGGGTATATCTGGATTGGTACACAAAACGGGCTTAACAAATTCAACGGATACAACTTTACGGTTTTTACCTCTGATCCGGGCGATTCGGCTTCAATTTCCAATAACTGGATTTATAGCATCGCAGAAGACAAGGATGCCAACCTGTGGATAGGGACCAAAGAAGGCCTGATCAAATACAACAGGAAGGAAAACCGGTTCAGCAGAATCAGGTATACCACACCATATGGGGTTCAGGTCACCAATTACGTGTACGATGTAAAATGTGCACGCAATGGAACAATACTTATCAATACTCCCCCGGTTCTTTCTGTATGCAATCCTGAAAACCTGTCGTTTACTCATTACCTCAGCCCGCTTGAATTTGACGGCAGTGTGAAAGACAACAACATTCCTTTGCTGGAAGACAGTGAGGGCAATATCTGGACAGGCTCGACAAAAGGCCTGGCTGTTTTTAGTCCCCTGACAAAAACCTTCAGAACTTTCAGGCATCATCAGTCGGTTCCGGCAGGTTTGTCGGACGACAATATAACAGCATTATACCAGGACCAGAAGGGAGATTTGTGGATCGGAACATCCGGAGGTCTGAATCAATTGAGAAGCGGGGAAAACAGTTTTATTCATCATCAACACGATTCCCGGAGTGAAATTTCACTCAGCAATAATTTTATAAGGGCAATTCTTGCTGACAGATCAGGAAACCTGTGGATTGCCACAGAAGGCGGAGGCCTGAACAGGATGAGCTTTAACACTGAAGGCAAACTGGTTTCCGAAAGATTCACGGCCGATAAAACCGGGCTGAATCACAGCATTAACCTTTCGCTGATGATCGATCATTCCGACAACCTCTGGATAGGAACTTTGTCGGGTCTCAACAAAACCGACCTTAAAAAGCGGAAGTTTAACCTGTATCGTAAAAGCGATTCTCCATATTCTGTTGATCTTGCCGGAAATGTCATTGCATCGGTATATAAAGATGAGCACAATGTTCTCTGGATCGGCAACTGGGGACAGGGACTCAATCTGTACGACAGGGAAACCGGAAGTGTGGAACAGTACACCCCTGCGAAAACGGGGAAATATTACATTCCCAACGGTTTTGTTCATTGTATTTTCGAAGATGACCAGCACAACATCTGGCTTGGAACCCGCGATGGACTGCTGGTTTTTGATAAAATTCAAAAACGATTTTTACGTCCCCGGGAATTGTTAAAAGGCAGTGGATTCCCTGGTTTTCCGGGACTCAGAATCAATATGATGCTGCAGGACCGTCACGGTATTTACTGGATTGCAACCAATGATGGTTTATACAGGGTGAAAGGAGATGATACGGGTCCTGAACATTTCTTTGTCGGGGCAAAACCAGATCACAGAATCAGTTCAAACCTGGTTTATGCATTGCTTGAAGACAAAGACGGGGATATCTGGGTTGGAACGATCAACGGGTTGGATGTTATTGCCGGCGGGAAGGCCGGAATCAGGCATTTCAGGCAGGAAGAAAACAGGTTAAATACCTTGTCCGACAACTTCATCACTGCCTTGTGCGAAGACCGGGAGGGAGATATCTGGATCGGGACAAACTCTTATGTGAACCGGTATTCTAAGAAAACGGGGACATTCAGTTATTACTCAGGTGAGCAGGGCTTCCCCAGCAATCTGGTATACAGTATTCTAAGAGATAAAAATCATTTCATTTGGTTTGCAACAGGCAATGGTTTGTGCCGCTTCGAACCTGCCGGTAAAAAGTTTATCAGCTATACGGTTGAGGATGGTTTGCAAAGTCCGGAATTCAATCTGAGTGCGGCTTTTATGAGTGAGGAAGGAGAACTGTTTTTTGGAGGAATGAACGGTCTGAATTCGTTTCATCCCGATTCGCTGGATGGAAACCCGCATATTCCGGTGATTGCAATAACATCCGTTTTCAGGATAAATAAGGGCGCCAGGGAGTCCTTTAACCTCGATAAGCAATCAATCGTTGACCTCAATTACAATGAAAATACATTCACAGTTGAATTTGCCGCGATGGAGTATACCAATCCGGCCAGGAACGCTTACGCATACAGGCTTGAAGGAGTTGATGAAAACTGGATTGAAATAGGAACGAGAAATTTTGTTGCTTTTACCAATCTTTCGCCCGGCGAATACATCATGCAGGTGAAAGGGTGCAACAACGACGGGCGGTGGAATGAAACCGGGATAAGCCTCCCGATAGTTATCCATCCTCCCTGGTGGAAAAGCAATGTTGCCTGGGTTTCTTATTTCCTGTTGGTCATTTTTATGATTTTCATGTACATTAAAATGCGGGAACGACACCTGGTAAGGGAAAGAAATATACTGGAAGAAAAGATCAGGGTAAGGACCGAATTGATTGAAAAGCAGAAGTCGGAGATATTGAGTAAAAATTCAGAACTTAACGATCTGAACGCTTCAAAAGACAGATTTTTTTCCATCATTGCGCATGATCTCCGGAATCCTTTCAATACCATCATCGGCCTCACCGATATACTGCTGATTACCCTGAACAACCTGGATCCGCTTAAACTGCAGAGAACACTCGAAAACATCAAAACATCATCGCAACAGGCTTACGAATTACTCGAAAATCTATTGTTATGGGCCCGCTCCCAAACCGGAACGATCTCATTCAGGCCTGAACAAGCCGATCTGCAGGCATTGGTTGAGGAAAGCGTCGGATTGGCCTCAGTCCAGGCATTGCGAAAGAATATTGTAATCTTAACTGATTTCAAACAATGTCCTCAGATCACCGGGGATATCAACATGATCCATACAATCCTCCGCAACCTTCTGACAAATGCTTTGAAATATACACGCCGCAATGGTGAGGTTCATGTTGGAATTTCAGAGCACCACGGATTTTGCATACTGAGTATAAAAGATAATGGCATCGGGATATCGGCTGAGAAAATCAAGAATCTTTTCAGCATCGACACAGCCCACAAAACCAAAGGTACTGACCAGGAGCCCGGTACTGGACTGGGATTAATTCTCTGCAGGGAATTGATTGAAAAACATGGAGGCCGGATTGAAGTTGAAAGTGAAGTGGGGAAGGGAAGCCTGTTCAGGGTTTTTATTCCGCTTGTAAGCAATGAGCGCTGATCGTTTGCCCCTAAATCAGCCCGGTTGAAATTAAATACCACCCCTGTATCAGGGGCTTAGCCATTCAAACCCTGAAGTAACCTTCCCGACCGGAAAGCCGGTTTTATACTCAGATTTTATTGGTTGAAATGCAGCCCCGCCGACACTGAATGAGGTTGCTTTTCGCAAAAGTGCCGGTTGTTATTCTGAATTTTAATTCACGTTGCCTGTACCCAGCCTTTTTTTGTCGGTAAACCTGCCTCTTCACTCTGTGAAAGGGCCAATCCACCCGGTCAGCCTGTTAACGATTCCTTTTAGCCGGTAGTCGAATACATTTGTTTAACCCACAGGTTGTTACGTAATTTTACTTCATCATTTATAAACCTAAATCAAGGAGGATCACACCATGAAAAAACTTCTGACCATACTGTTGCTGGTTATATCTGCCATGGAGCTGAACGCCACAAACGATGTAGTCAACTATGTAACTTCCGGAGGGAAAACCTATTTCTGTCAAAAAATGAAACCCGGTTTGCTTTGTGCAAATATCAGGACATGCGATGGAAATATTCTGAAATTCCCTTTCAAAAATGTGGATGCCTATTGTTGTAACGGACGTCTTTTTGAGAGACTGCCCGTTGTGTATGAGGGTGCTCCGGCCAATAGTACAGCGTTGATGGAATACATTACAACGCGCAATGGTTTAAGACTTTACAGGTACTGTAAATACGGAGAATGTGGAGATATTTACAATTCCACCTACAAAAAAGCTCATCCTCAGTTTATATTTTTTGTTTTCCAGGATGGAAAGTTCTACCTGGAAGTAAATCAGAAAAATGCTGCAACCGTTCTGCCGTTCTTTGGAATCCAAACGATTTGAATGACGGTCTTTCTGCACAAGAATCCGTTAATTTTAAGAATCACGCCTGTCTGCATGTTGCAAACCGGCAGGCAAGGACCCCGCAAAAGTGGCGTGAAAGGCAATAAAGTGTTGATTATCACTATGTTAAATACTGCACATTCCTTTATTTAATGTTTTGAAAATCAGTGGTTTAAAAAATATTAACGGAGTACTGTCTGCAACAATTAAGGTTAAATACTTTGCGGTAATTATTTAAACAAAACAGGAGAAACGCCATGAAAACTTCGCTGCTTATAATTACGCTGGTAATACTTTCAACAGGAGTGACGGCTGAATCCACCGGTGATGGTTTTGTTGTCGCCGATGGCGTTACCTACTTTTGCCAGTCATTGAGAACAGGCCTGTCAAATACAAAAATCGTGACAACCGATGGCGACATTGTCAGGGTCCCTAACAACAGTGTTCAGGCATACCGGATAAAAGGGCATCAGTTTGAACTGTTGCCACTTGTTGACATGGGGGGAGATACCGTCGATTATGCTTTTATGGAATTTTTAGCGATGAGCGATGACAGCCGGCTTTACAGATACTGCAGCAATTGCCGCAAGTACGATCCCCTGAACGGTGAAATTGCTCCTCTTAACAGTGTTTTCAGGTATTACATACTCAGGAACGGTCAATTGAAATTACTGACTGACGAAAATGAAACGGGAAAAATCCTGTCCTCGTTTAATGTAAAAGTCTACGATGACCGCCGATGAGATAAATAGAATCGTTTGAAATTCAGTTACATGAAAAGAAAAGAGGTTGTCAGATATGGCAACCTCTTTTAGCAGGAGCGACAGTTTTGTAATAGGTCAGTATTGGAAGTGTTCTGAAATAAGCTGCAAAATAAGCAACTATCTTAGCCAGCTGCAACCGAAAACAATATAAACGGCAAAATCTTCCGGACTTTTGGCGAAATCCATGCCCATCTGTGCCCCGAATTTCCTGGCTACCAGGTACCTGAACCCTGTGCCAACAGAACTGATGCTTTTACCTTCATCGAAAGATTCAAAATCAGAGAAAGCATTCCCGATGCCGGTAAATCCCAGCAGGTACCAGCGCCTGTAAACATTCCAGTTGGCTTCCACTTCCATCACGGTTGTATTTTTATTCTGGTATTTCATCAGGGGTGCGCCGCGCAAAAAAACAATGGGCCTGGCATAGAATGGCACATCGCCGAATGTATAGGAGCTTTCGTGACGTATGCCAAGCACCAGCCGTTCATTTGCAGGTAAATAACCGATCAGTCTGGCCGATAATCTGCCATACAGGGCATCTCCACCCATCCATTCATCGCTGTAACTTCCTGAAAGTTCAATAAAGAATCCGTTGGTTGGTGTAAATATGTTGTTCCGCGAATCGTAATTGATCACCATGGTTGCTTCACTCAGGGTTGAACTGAATTCAGTTCCTTCATACTCAGGCAATTCAACGGGTATTTCAAATGTATTATCGGTATTCATAAACAGATATCGTCCCCCCAGGAAGAAATCTGATTCAGCCAGCCGGAACTTGATTTGCTGAATGAGTACCGAGGCATCAAGATTCAGGTTAACTGATTGGCCATCCAGAAACCCGACATTGCCCGAACCATAAAATCCAAGATTGGCGTATGTGCGGATATAGGCCCCCATGTAACGGATACGATCGTGGTTCCAGTATCCGATGTGAAAGGCACCGGCGAGCCAGGTACCATTTTCGGTGCCACCACCCAGGATACCTGTCATACTGGGCGGCCCCTTTTTTGCAGAATAGGAAGAGTGAAAATAAACGGCTGCACCTGCCAGGCCATAACCCACGGCCGGTTCAGTAATGATGGTCGGGATAAGCAAAAACCCTTTCTTATCCAGCAGAAAGTCGCTGATATCAATGGCATGGTCAAGGCTATCACGGAAAAGTGCAGTTTTATTTCTTCCTTCCTGTCCATAGGTTTCATAGTTTATAAGGACAAGAAACAGCATCAGGTAATTGTAGTATCTTTTCATAAATCAATCCTTGATTTCCAGAACCCAGTGAATTTCTTAAATAATTGCAGTAATTAAAAAATTAAGATAATTAAAGGACGATTATTTTGGTTTTCAATTATCATGGGGTTTCTTCTTTTTAATCCCTGGGATATAAATCGTGGAAATTACTGATGAATTGAAAGGGCAAGGTACTCTTTTCTGAATTGGATTAAATGCTTTGCGCTGATCACAAGCCTTTTAAGTCTGAAAAGTTATCGCCGCCAACCAATAACAGCATTACAATGCCTGATTTACCTGTTGAATCAGAACTTAACCATAAATCCTGTACTTGCCCTGAGCACGTTTTGGTTGAGGTCTTTCCCGGTCATCAACTGCAGGTCCATCACCCAGTTAACAGCACCCAGATCAAATGACAAACCCAGGGTGCCGCTGTAATAATTTACTTCGCCCTTCAGTACTGCATCATAGGTATAATATTGTCGCCCGATACCGGCGCTGACTCTCAGGAATTTCATGATGGTCATTCCGGCTTCAAGCGTGTAAAATTCATTGAGTTTCTTTCCGGTATTGATTTCGCCCTGCAATTCAGTGCCACTGCCATTCAGGAGATTGATCATCTCCGCATTGGTACTTCCTGCGGCAGCATAGATACCCAACATGTTTCCCCGGTTGGTTCCGCCCCTGGTTGAAATAAATCCAAACTGGCCGTTGAGTTGCCAGCTCAGCCGTTCAGGGGAATAAGAGAACCTGTCGCCCGGACTTCCGTATATTACATTAACTGCCGGGCCCAGCAACAGGGTAAATCCTTTATCCTGGGCGAACACAGGACGATAAATCATCAGAACGAAGAGAATAAATAGTTTTCCTTTTATTTTCATGTTTTCCGGCCTTTCTATTTTTTCACCAGACTAAAAACAACTCCTACCTGCACCAGGCTTTTTCCGGTGCCGATGTCGGAATACAATCCGAAATTTTTGCCTATAAAAATTTCGGCACCTCCACGGATTATAAAATCCGAATTAAATCCACGTCCTTCGGAATGGGAGGTTATTTTTTTATTTTCATCCTTAAAAAAGATCTCACCATCTATATTCACGATGTTAAGGTTAAAATCGACCCCGCCGCGAACATACGTTTTTAAAATGCCTCCCGTAATGTCGTACCTCGCGTATACGCCAAGGGTAGCAACCTGTTCGGTAATATTCTGGGTAATTCCGATCTGATCATATTCGCTGAATTCATCGTATTCATATTTAAATCCTGCCACACCCAGGGCTGCTCCCAGTTTTATATACTTGTTAAATTGAAAATTGTAATCAGCGTATAACGAGGGTGCCGAGGGTGTTTTCGAAAAATTCTCAACGCCTTTAAGGCTTGAATACTGGCGTGAAAAGCCCATTCCTACCTTTACGTACCCATTGCCAATGTTTTTTTTCCAGTCAGATGAAAGTGTGTCGGGTGCTTTTGCCTGTTTTTTTTCCGGTTCACCAGCAGGGGCCGGTGTTTCGCTCTTTTGGCTTTTGCCTTTGCTTTTCCCGGATAAAGGGGTGATCACTTCGTAGGTCTGATTGCTGTATGAAATGGCGTACACTTCCTTGCGCGGTATGGCTACCAGGGGGCCTTCCGGCATTTCGGCCCTGTAGTAGCGGATATTGTCGCTGTTGAGTTCTGTTACTTTCCCGTAAAGGATAATTCCATCCACCCTGATGATGACATCGGTTGGCTTTTTATTGTCTTTCAGCTCCTGTGCATTCACTTTGCCGGAAAAGCCTGAAAAAAGAACAGCAGACAAGAGGATTGCTATTATATAGTATTTATTGCGCATAGGAGATGTCTTTAAAGATGCCCTGATAAAGCGTTAATTTTTCAGAAGGATCCTGCTCGCAAACCAGCCTGAAGAAGAATTTTCCAAGGATCAGTTTTTCCTCCTGGCTTTGCTTCTCGATCTGAAGATAGTCTTCAGCCAGAGATTCAGGATCCAGGCTGTAGCTTTTGAAACTTCCGTTTGAATCCTTGTTCAGTAAATTTATACTATAAATCCCACCGAGGTTGTATTCATAGACAGGCCGGTAAACTCCTATATAATCCTGGTCAATCAGGAAGTCAATTTCAATGCTGAGTATTACATCTGCACCTTTATCATCTTTCCCCCGGGCTTCGAGCAGGTAGCGGTTGTAAAACTCGTAGGTGTCAACGTCATAATAATACAGCACCTGTTTCCCCTTGTAAAAGTGTACATCATCGACATGCTGGGTGACTAAATTGTCGGTTGAAAACGAAAGGGTTCCCTGCCTTTCTATTTCGAACAGATCTATTTTATCGCGGCATGAAGTAAGCATCAGACAGGCAACAAGTATCAAAACCGATCGATGCAGCAACGGACTGGTTTTAAACTTTAAACTTTTGAGAGATAGCATATTGTGATTTTTTGGTATAAGTTTCCTCCATTTGTACAATGAAAGATTTTATGACCATAAATATAATGAGAAACCGGAAGATTTGTATCGTTAATGATAGGTAATTTCATTTTCAACCATAGGTCGGTCAAGAATGATTCGAAACTGCAAATTGGCTGATTTTTAATACACCGGCAGATATTAAGGATTTTGTAAAACAGCTGATTGTGTGACTTTTTATGATAAAGTTGATCAATACAGGCAAGAAGCATTGAAAAACAGGAGATTATTTCCGTTTTAACTATAAAGTCTGCATTTAACAGTCTTCAATCCAATAAGATATGCAAAAATACATGCTTTTATTTATTCTTCTGGTTTTATCGTTTACCCGGTGCTATGCACAGGTTTATACGGGAAACATGGTGTGGAAATGGGACACAGTGATTTGTTATGATGAGCAGAATGCGGTAATGGAGCGGCTTTCACAAACTTTTGACAACAGTGGTTACGCGATTTCGCAGTTAATTGAGGAAAAATCAGGAAACACCTGGGTCAATGTTTCAAGGGTTATCTATACCAACGATCTCAGCGGAAGGGTTGCTACAGCACTCACCGATCTGTGGCAGGCAGGTGCCTGGGCAGCTTCTGTTAGGGTATCGGTTACTTACAGCGTATCAGGGCAGATAACGATGGAATCTGTTGAACGGAACCAGGGCGGCTTATGGGGGGCTTATGTGAAGCGAATCTATAGCTACGACAGCAATGGCCGCAAGACGTCGATGATACAGCAGCGCTGGATTGGAGGGGATTGGGAAAACGACCTGAAGACCTCCTATACTTACCCGGCGAATACCATCACAGTGCTTACTGAATACTCCGATGACGGAAATCCCTGGCAGGTGGGCGGCCGGCTTACCTATACCTGTGATCTGAACGGAAATTATATTGAGCTGCTGATGGAAAGCTTTGAGGAAAACCAATGGCTGAGCAGCTTTAAAATAGATTATACCAACGATGCTGAGGGAAATATCCTCTCGGAATGGGCATATGCCCCATTCGGAAACGGATGGGTGAGCGATTCACGAAAAACCTATACGTACGACAACAATGGGAATGTCGTTACGGGGAAAAATGAGGAATGGGATGCCGGCACCTGGCTGCCCGATCTGCAGACCTCTTATCTTTATAACAATAAAGAATACATGTTATTGCTGAATGTGCCGGTTTACCGCTACGAAGTTACCTACAGGGGATTCCCTCTGGGGATGGAAGAGAAACAGGGAATGGCTTTTCACATATATCCAAACCCTGCTGCTGATTTTGTAACCGTAGATTTAAGAAACAATTGCAGTGATGTGCCTGTAATTTCCTTACAAGACCACCTCGGGAGACCGGTGAAAGCACCGGAGTTGGATCATGACCGGATGCAATTTGATGTGCGCAGTCTGCCGGCCGGCCTGTACCTTATTTCTGTGAAAACGAAAGAGGGAACAGCCTCCCGGAAACTAATCATTCAGTAATCTAAACCCTTCCAGAAAATGAAAAAGCGCTTTGGAATTTGCATGATGGCGTTGACAACCATGATGCTTTTAGTAGTATCCGGATGTAAGGAAAATGATACTGAAGACCCGCCAACCGGAGTGCTGGAAGGTTCATTCGATAACCTCACCACCTACCCGGCTCCTGCATTACTGCAATTTGAACGTAAGGATGGCAGTGAGGTAACCATGCTGGTTTATCCCGGGCAGGTGATTGTGCTTTCACCTGAAGGGTCCGTGGAGGCAATCAACCAGCTTATCACCGGCAACGATGGGACAGTGACCATACAGATACCCGGTGCCGGATTTTACCTGGCCACGGTGGGTCCCGAAAGGGAAAAGGACTTTATCAGTGCAATGTTTAAAAATCCAAAAGTAGCCGATGCATTTCCGAATGCGGTGATCAGGGTAAAGGGGTTTGAAGAATTGATCAGTTCACCGGATAAATCCATTCCGGGAGAGAAAAGCATACTGACAGACCTGGCCACCAATGGTGATAAAAACAGTTTAATTCAAACCATTGATCTCAATGTAACCATGGGCTGCCCCGATGGTATAACGCATATGCAGGCAGTAGCCAACGTAGCCGGGGCAGGTGGCGTGAGTGTAAATATCAACGATGTCACCGTGCCTGAAAGCGACGATCTGAAAGGGGCCGATTACTGCAAGGCCATGAAAAAGACACTTGAGGTGCTGAATTATGCCTATGAACACAACCAGCCCGTGGTCATCAATATGTCGATGGGGGGCAAAGACAATGTGGAGGGCGATAATTACTGGTATTACAGGCGTTACATTACAATGTTCAAAGCCATTGAGATGAAGACCCCGCACCTGCTCGACAACGCGGTATTGCTGATGTCGTGCGGGGATGTCAATGTGAATGAAACCGATGACCTTGAATACCTCCATGGTGAGTTTCCTGACTCACCGGTATGGGATCATATTTTTATGGTCGGGTCGCAGGAAGCGCCATTCGGCTGTGGAATGGGCTACGCTAACAAGGGGACTGCGAACTACCTGAGCGCCCCGGCCTGCGATGTATCCATCCCCGGTTCACAATGCCCTGGTACAGGCAATTCATTTGCTGTCCCCCGTATTTCAGGACTGATTGCGGAGACTTATGAGATGCTGAAGGAAGCCGGTATTGATGTAAAAATACCCGATATCTCTTCAGCTTTATACATTTGGCAGACTCAGCACAACGGCCAGCTGCCGTCGGTAAGCCAGTTGTTCAATCTGTTTGCCGGTGGGGAGCCCGAAGTGAACTATGCGGGTACCTGGAGCGGAACATTTTATTACAAGGCGGAGATCCCGCAGCAATCAGGCCCGCCACTGGTGGTGAACACGAGTTTTATCCTGACCATGACCCTCGAAGCAACGGCGGCGGTGCCCGGGTATCCCCACCTGATGAAGATTACAGCCGTAACCTGCAGCGATCCTTCTTTCGGGGCAACCATGGCGGTGGCCCCCGACCCGACCCTGAGCATGGCATTTCTGCCTGCAGCATACGGATCAGCGTCCGACCTGGGTATGGGCATTACCGTAAAATTTCCGAACGGCTCCATGATCTTTACCAGCAATTCTCCGGCCGGCGCTTACACCATTGATGCCGAAGGAAACAAACTCGAAAGTACCAGCCTGGTAACCAACGACGCCTTCTCGGCCAGTGGTACGGTCGACAACAGCAACGATCCCGGCAGCGGACCTGGTGGCTATGCCTATAACTGGTGCACCTTTAAAAGCTGGTCGCTGGTAAGGTTGTAACCAGGGTAGAATAAATCCTGTTGATGCGGTTGAACCGGCCCTGCATCATCTGCTTGTATTTTTCAGGCTGATCGCGCGATGTTGTGACTTTCCCGAAGGGCTCAGTTACAAGTGGCCGGCTCAGGAGGGGCTTCTTCTAAAATTTATCAGTGAATACGTTAAAATTCAATTTTATCCCACCTTTATATAAACATTTATCATAAATAGATTGTTGCATATATGATGAATTGTATTGAATATTAAAAGGACCACATAATGCCAGTTCAATACAAATCGTGTTTTTAATGAAGCCAGTGCGTCTATCGCTTCGCTTCATGTTGCAGTTGCCTGTTACATCCGGTATATACTAATTTTCAAGGACTGAGAAACTGTTTAATTTTTATTAATACATATGAATAGGCCCGTCCTTTAGGTCGGCTTCGAATAAAATATCACAGACAATGGCAAAATCCTGAAAAATTTGTAAATTTTATTTTAAATTTTTCAGGATTTTGCCCCTGGATTACCTGTTTATTGTTACACCCGCCCTAAAGGACGGGCCTATTGAAAATCAGATTAAAAATTTTAAACAGTTTCTGAGATGGAAAGAAGGAATTTTATTCTGCTGGCTGCCGGAGGAATGGCCGCACTGGCCATACCAACCTGGTTTTATACATTCGGACCGATGAGTAAGGACAATCTGTTGTCCACGCCGGATTTGCTTTCAACCATTTGGGATAACCATACAATTGCTAAAGCGGGAAGTGAATTCCTTCAAAAGGACATCGGTGAAAACACGGAAGCAGCATTGACAGATCTTATTTCAAAACAGGTTTCCTCCAATCCATTTATGCTGAAAGAAGAGCTGAATCAGTTGATCGCTGAAGATTTTAAAAACGATCGGATTGTAATGCTCGACGGCTGGCTATTATCGGTTACAGAAGCCCGTCAGTGTGCGCTTTTCTCCCTTACCCACGCATAATTCTCAGCCATGCACACCGACGCAAGAGTTTTGAATAACCAGTCGCTGATCGAGGGTGATATCTGCATCATCGGTGCAGGTGCCGCCGGCATCAGCATTGCGCTCGACTGGATGAATACTTCCAAAAAGGTAATTCTGCTGGAAGGCGGTGGTTTTGAATACGATGACAAAGTTCAGGATCTCTACAAGGGGAAGACAACCGGTCAGAAATACTTTCCTCTAAAAGCAAGCCGCCTTCATTATTTCGGCGGGACCACAGGACATTGGGCCGGGATGTGCTCCCCCTTTGATGAGGTGGATTTCAGAAAAAGGGAATGGGTGCCCGGCAGTGGCTGGCCCATCAGCAAAAAAGACCTGGATCCGTATTACGCCAAAGCCAATGAAACATTGAAACTGGGTCCGTATAACTATGAATTTGACTACTGGAGAAAGGAACTCAAGGATTTAAATCCGTTTCCCCTGGATGACAAGGTTATCCGGAATAAAATGTGGCAATACAGTCAGGCACATTTTGGTGATTTGTACAAGGAGGCGATCGTAGAGGCGAAGAATATTCATCTTTACACCTATGCCAATGTGGTGGATATTCTGGCCGGTGAGGGTGTTCAACACATCAGCAGTGTAATTGTAAAAAACCACGAGGGCAAGACACACACCGTAAAAGCGAAGCATTTTATACTGGCCTGCGGAGCCATTCAGAATGCAAGGATGTTGCTGGCCTCCAATTCGCAGGCACCACGCGGCCTGGGCAACGATCATGATCTGGTTGGCCGCTATTTTATGGAGCATCTTGAAATCGCATCCTCCGAATTATGGTTGTTCAGGCCTTTCCCGACAAATCTCTATTCATGGGAATATGGTGTAACCAGGGCAAGTGCCGAACTGGCGATCACGGAAGAAATTCAGGAGAAAGAGAGGATTCTGAATGGTACGGCTTCCCTTTTACCCCTGAGCGTGGGCAAACATCAGAAGCCCAGGATGGAAACCTGGCAGGATGAAGATCCCCGTAAGAGTTCAGAAAGCCTGTTTAAAAACTGGAGTGAAGCCGATGAGGCTGCCAAATCAGAAAAGGGAGCCATTGAGCGGGCCTTTCAGCTCAACACCCGGATTGAACAGGCTCCGAATCCCAATTCGCGTGTAACATTAATGGCCGAAAAAGATGAACTGGGCGTTCCCAGGGTAAATCTTCACTGGGAATTAACAGCATTGGATAAGCGGAGCGTGAGGAGAATCCACCAGTTGATCGGGCAACAGTTCGGAATTGCCGGTTTGGGGAGGGTGAAATTGATGGATTTTCTGAGAGATGAAGATGATGATACTTTCCCCGACAGCACCAATGGGGGCTGGCACCATATGGGGACAACGCGCATGAGTGATGATCCCGGGAAAGGGGTTGTCAATGCCGATTGCCGGGTTCATGGAATTTCCAATTTATTTGTTGCCGGCAGCGCCTGTTATACGACTTCAGCAGCCCCCAACCCAACCTTAACCCTCGTGGCATTGTCGCTGCGTCTTTCAGACCATATTAAAAGAATAATCTAAAGGGATGCTGCGATTCCTCATTCGGGGCAACCATGGCCGTAGTCCTGACTCTACACTGAGCATGGCATTTCTGCCCGCGGCTTTCGGATCAGCTTCCGGCGAGGGCATCGGCATTACCCTGAGATTCCCGTACGATTCGATTATCCTCTGTGGTAATTCTCAGGCATGGCCTGCACCTACATTACAGAAGGGAATAAACCCGAAAGCACCAGCCTGGTAACCAACGACGCCCTCTCTGCCTGTGGCACAGGCGGTAACAGCAATGATCAAGGCAGCGGACCAAGTGGAGATGCCTATAACTGGTGAACATTTAAAAGTTGGTCTATGGAATGGCTGTGAGTGTAATGAAAAATATGATTGTTGGCCTGATCAAACCCGGTCCTGACGAAAGGCAGCTCCCTGCCGGAACTCAACCTGACGGTTAAATCGAATACCAGCAAAGCTATATTCTTTTTTGGCCGGGAATATTGACAGGATAACTGCATTTAATGTGCATCTTGCTACAAAAATGGAATTTGCTTTTAATGTTTATTTTGCGACGGCCTTCATTGCTGAGTGAGGAATTGGAGTCAATGAAAGAAGGTGATCTGGTAATAATTGATGAGATACAGAAAGTGCCTCAACTTCTGGATGAAATACATTCTCTGATACATAAAAAAAAGATTCGCTTTATTTTAAGCGGTTCAAGCCCTCGCAAATTAATCCGGTGCGGAGCAAATTTATTAGGGGGTAGAGCTTTGAAAAAAGCATTATTTCCTTTAGTCAGTGCAGAAATTCCGGATTTTGATCTGATCAGGGCCGTTAACAATGGAATGATACCAAGGCATTACATGATTCAAAACCCATGGAATCGATTTCGTGCTTACATCGGAGTTTATTTGAATGAGGAAATCAGGGAAGAAGCGCTGTCAAGAAATTTAAAATCTTTTTCGCGATTTTTAGAAGTTGCCGCAATGAGCAATGGTGAAATGATTGTTTACAAAAACATTGCTCAGGATTGCGGCATCGATCACCGGACTGTAAAGGAATATTTTGAAATTCTAAACGATACATTGATCGGGTATCTTATTCCTGGATTTACCGCAACAGTGAAACGTCGTGCAATTCAGGCGCCCAGATTCTATTTTTTTGATGTTGGGATTGCCAATTATTTATTAAATCGCAGGAACATACATCCGGGAACCGGGATTTTCGGTCATGCACTTGAGCATTTAATAATACAGGAATTAATTGCATACCTGGGTTATACTGAATCATCCGAGAAAATTACTTATTGGAGAACAAGTTCCGGTTACGAAGTTGATGCAATTATTGGGAATGGTCGTATTGCAATCGAAATAAAAGCAATTGACGAAGTAAAATCACGCCACCTGAAAGGATTAAAGGCATTCAGTGAAGACTTTTTAAATTCAAGGTGCATTGTCGTATCTTTAGATCAATATGCCAGGGTTATGAACGGCGTGGAAATAATTCCGGTAGCCCGGTTTCTGAAGGCACTTTGGAATGCAGAAATTATATAAACGATTATTATTGTCAATACGCTGTTCAATATTTTTAAGCACATGCTTATTAAGGTATTGGTAAAACGCAATTTTAATTTGTAAAATGTTAAATATCAACACATTGCTGCCTGTCCCGCCACTCTTTTGCAGAGTCTTTGCGACCCTGCCAGTCGGCAGGCTGGCTTGGGGGATTCTTAAAATAACGAACTATTGTTTTATATGATAGAATATCAATACATTAACAAAATTCAATCCCGAAAGCTATTGCGATGAATTGCAGATTATAAACATCATCCGGTAGGACATCGCGAAGGTAAATGTAATAGCCTTCTTTTTTGACTTTTCGGAGCAGGCTAAATTTTTAATAACTCCTTCTTCAATTGTTTGAAGCAGAATTAACCAGTTACTGATTCTGCTATCCGGAGATGCTCCATGGTTTTTCGTTAGCTTTGCAGTTGAATCCCTCTCCTTCAAAAAACACCTCTCATGAAAAAAATCTCCATCCTTCTGCTGCTGTTAACATTTATTTCTGCCGGGAATACACCATTGAAAGCCCAGGCCCCGGCCCAATGCCAGGATGTGATGCTGCAGGCATTCTACTGGGATTCATATGCCGCCAGCAGGTGGACAGTACTCAACTCCCAGGCCGGTGAAATTGCTTCAAATTACAGCCTGGTATGGCTTCCGCCCAGTGGGAACGCCCAGAGCACCAACAACATGGGTTATGCGCCCATCTGGTGGTTTGACCAGAACAGCGCTTTTGGCACAGAGGCTGAACTGAAAACACTGATTGCCTCCCTCAATGCCAGGGGCGCAAAATCCATAGCCGATGTGGTGGTGAACCACCGGAGCGGGGCCACCAACTGGACCGATTTCCCCACCGAAACCTATAACGGAACAACCTACTCGATGGGGCCTGCCCAGATTTGCAGCACCGACGAAGTGGCCAACGAACCCGGACAGGCCGATCCGACCGGCGCTCCCGATACCGGCGAAGACTTCAACGGCTCACGCGACCTCGATCACCTGAGCACCATTGTAAGAAACAATGTAAAAGGTTATATGCATTTTCTGAAAAACGAAATGGGTTATGCCGGCTGGCGTTACGACTTGACCAAAGGTTACAGTGCCTCCTTTGTGAATGAGTACAACCTTGCTGCCGGCGCCTATTTCTCGGTTGGGGAGTATTTCGACGGCAGTTACGATTTGTGCAAAGCTTGGGTGAACGGTTGCAGCAACAACTCAACCACCTTCGATTTCCCGCTCAAATTCAGATTGAACGCGGCCATGTGGAACGGCGGAATGGACCTGACCCAACTGGTGTGGCTGATGAATGGCACAACCCCGCAACCGGCAGGTTTGATACATCATCCCGATACCAAGCGTTATGCAGTCACTTTCGTGGATAACCACGACACTTACGTAACCGGTAATCCCAACCGCTTCAGCGGAAATGTAAAAGCTGCCTACGCTTTTCTGATGGGATCTCCCGGGGTGCCCTGTGTACTGCTCGATCACTGGAACAACAACAAAGCAGCGATCTTCGCGATGATTGCAGCCCGCCGGGCCGTGCAGCTTCACAGCGAATGCAACGTAACCGTTAACCAATACACGAATAACCTGTATGTTTCCACTGCCACCGGATTTAACGGCAGTCTTATTGTGAAGATCGGGAGCGGAAACTACACGCCACCAAACGACTATACCCTGGCCACCTCAGGTACCGACTATGCCATCTGGACCAAAACCAATAGTCCGGTGGCACCTTCATTGCTGGTTACTCCTTCAGGCGGAACCTATTATACCCCGCAAACGGTGACCATGTCAACCACGGCCGGGGCCTCGGTTTTTTATACGACCAACAACACCCCGCCAACCAACAACTCCACCCCTTACACTGTACCGGTGGTCGTATCCAACACACAAACCCTGCGCGCCGTTGCCTATAACCCGGTTACCCATTTGTATTCGCCTGAAGTGTCAAATACCTACACCATTTCCTCAATACCCACGACCATCAGGGTGCGTTTTAAAGCACCTGGCGGATGGAACGCCTGCAAGGTCTATTCCTGGTCCGGATCTACCCCGCTTTGTGGTGCCTGGCCGGGAAGTTCAATGACCCTGGAAGATGATGGCTATTATACCTACGACATTACCGGGTTCACTTCACTGCCCATAGGTGTGGTCTTCAACAATGGCGCAACTTCCTCAACCCAGCAAACCGTTGACCTGTTTACCTCTGAAGATAAGTGCTGGGATGCCGGAACCCTGACAGGCGGCAAATACACAGCAACCGAAGTGCCGTGTCCAACCGTCGGCATTACAGATCCGGAGGGGATCAAATGCAATATTTACCCGAATCCGACCCATGATGTAGTCAATTTTACCTTGCCGGATAATTTCAGGGAGGTTGTGGTTACCTCCGTTTTGGGCCGTCAGCTGAACATCAAACCTTTCCGTGATTCCAATACCTGCCGGCTCGATTTGACGGGTTACCCTTCCGGAGTTTACTATATTACGCTCTCAGGGTCAGATGGAAGCAGGGTCACGAAAATGGTGATAAAAAACTGATTTAAGTAGAAAGTGAAAAGGATGAAGTCGGAAGTCGGAGGTCGGAGGCGAAGGAGGAAGACAGGGTGCGGAGAAAGTAGGTCAGAGGTCGGATCCGATAGCTATGGGACGGAGGAAGACGAAGATGACAGAGACTGAGACAAAAGACTGAAAGAGTAAGAGACGTAGGGTCAGAGAGAACGAGAAACATTTACTATGTGTCTATTTTCTTCTATGTTCCTATGTGTTGAAAAACTGGTTTGCGGAGAAAGTAGGTCAGAGGTCGGAGGTCGGAGGTATGAAGTCGGAAGTCGGAAGTCGGAAGTAAGATAGAGACGAAGAGACTAAGAGACTGAGAGACTGAGAAATAAGTATTGAGTAGTGAGTGAGCAGGTTGACATAGAGATATAGAGACTGAAAGACTGAGAGACTTTTTCTATGTGTCTATTTTCTTCTATGTTCCTATGTGTTGAAAAACTGGTTTGCGGAGAAAGTAGGTCAGAGGTCGGATCCCGATAGCTATCGGGACGGAGGTCGGAGGTCGGAAGTAAGAAGGTGACTGAGAGACTGAGAGACGAAGAGACTGAAAGAGTAAGAGACGTAGGGTCAGAGAGAACGAGAAACATTTACTATGTGTCTATTTTCTTCTATGTTCCTATGTGTTGAAAAAAACTGCTTTGAGAAGAAAGTGGAAATGTCATCAGAAGTAAGAAAGTAAGAAGTAAGAGGTAAGAAGTCGGAAGTCGGAGGTAAGAAGTAAGAGTATGAGAAATTGAAGTCGGCTGGAATTAAAATCATTTGATCCCGAATCGTTTAATTAAAAGAATAGTTGTGGATAAACTGAACATCAAACTCCTGGCGTTCCCGGATGCACCGGATGCTGTATTTACAGATGCGGTCAGCCGGATTGATAAACTGATCTCACCCATCAATTACACGCTCACAGAAAACAATCCCGATGTCCTGTTTTTTCTTTCGGGCGGATCTGAGCAAAGTGCTGTAAAACTGGTTTCGGAAGGGCGTTTTTATATCCTGATTGGTTCACGCCACGAAAACGCCTATGCTTCAGCAACGGAGGTCAAGGCATATCTGAACGACCAGAATATTCAATCTGTACTCATGGATGAAGAAGATCCTGGAACGGCCGTGTTTCTTAACGACTTTATTTTAGTAAAACAAGCATTGAAGCAATTAAACGGGAAAAATCTTGGATTGATCGGAAAGGTATCCGACTGGCTTGTTTCCTCTGCAGTTCCTTCATCCATCCTGAAAGAAAAATTCGGAATTAACTTATCGGTGATACCCTGGAGCGACCTGCCCCATTTCACAGAATTTGAGGCTTCAGGTCCGTTTCTGGAAGCTTTTTCGGCCTCAACATGCATCGATCTTACCGAAACGGCTAAAGTGAATGAATTGCTTTCGGATACCATTCAAAAACGAAACCTGGATGCCATTACCGTAGAATGTTTTCCGCTGGTCCGCAAAAACAGTGTTACCGCCTGCCTGCCCCTGGCAAAATTCAACAACGAAGGCATTCCGGCTGGTTGCGAAGGTGACCTCACAGCCATAACAGGCATGATGCTCTGCCGGGAACTCACCGGAATTATCCCCTGGATTGCCAACATCAACAAGGTTACCGATGAGGTTTGCCTGTTTTCACATTGCACCATTGCCCCCGGCCTTGTTACATCGTATTCAGTAACAACGCATTTTGAAACCGGCGTGGGGACGGCCATAGAAGGCGATTATAAGGCTGACCTGGTTACCATTTTCCGGTTTGACAATAAATTCAGCAAGGCGTTTATTGCCACTGCAAACATTACCGGCCGGCCAAAATCTGCCACCGCCTGCCGTACACAAATTGAAGTGAAACTCACACCAAATGAGGTCAAATTGCTCAGGCAAAGTCCGCTGGGCAATCATCACCTGGTATTCCCCGGCGATTGTAAAAGCTTGTTGAATACTGCCTGTTCAGTTCTGGGAATTGACGTGCAGCAATGAGACCATCAGCAGGTTGAGTATCCGGGGATTAACTTTACGGGGGATTGAATTATGATATACTTGTTTCCAGGTCTGAGATACTGATCATAAAACCCGGGCGTTTATTATTGTTTCAGGAACTTCACGGTTTTAACCGTTGAGCCATCGGTTATTTTTGCAAAATACACCCCCGGAGGAAAGGCATGAACATCAAGCCCTGTGGTTGGTTGCGTTAGCTGGATTTTTTTAAGTTGCTGACCCTGAAGGTTAACTATGGTCAGAGAGGTGTTGTTTCCCGCAGTGATTTGTGTTTCGATGGTGATAATATTGTTTGCCGGATTGGGATATATACTGATGGGGGATTTAATAAGGGGGGCTTCATTTGTACCAACAATCAACTGATTCAGCGGACAACTCCAGATGCCATTATATCCCTTAACTGCATAAAGCATTTCGTCGTTGCTTACCAGGGCGTTTGTCCAGTATTCCAAACCTGTAAACTCCCAATTCCAGGTATGATCTGACAATTTATACAGGCCTGTTTCTCCGCACATAAATATATGATCTCCGATATGATGGAATTGCTCAAACTCTCCGTAATAATCATATCCATAAGGATTCCACAACTCAATCAGCCCGTTGCTGACATTGCTGATGGTGCCCGTTGGGATAAGCTTCCGGTAAACGCCTCCTTTGGATGCGGCAATAATTGTATCTCCTTTTACAGTGATCGCATCCCATTCGAAATTATAAGCAGGAGGCCAAAGGTTCCAGCTTAACCCCAGATCATTGCTTTCTGCAATTCCATTATAACCGGCTATTACAAGCGTATTGCCATCGTAATCAAAATCATAAATTCCGGAAACAGGACTGCTTTCAACCAAAGTTGTCCAGGCGGGGTCACCGGAAATCCTTAAATAAATACTGTTGTTGCCGGATGCCAGCATGATGCTGTCATTCAGGATGATTTTATTGATTAGCCCACCCGGCAAACCTTCATTGTATGTTGACCAGTTTAATGTAGCTTTTGCGGTCCTGTAGATTCCATTGGGCGTGCAGGCATAAATCATCGAATCGCCCGACAATAAATATTTAACGCCACCCGACTGCAACAGATTACTGCCGCTCCAGGTATTCCCATTGTCATAAGAAACAGCCAGGTCATAAGGGCCAAAAGAGGAAGCACCTGAAATAACAGTGGAATCGAAGGCAGTAACTGAAATATTTGGCTCAAAGTCATCACTCAATAAAGTCCATTGAGGATACACCTCCACAACCACTGCCATGAGTAACAAAGCCAGGATTATCTTTTTCATTTTCCTGAAGTTGAACAATTCAAATATACAATAATTTTCACCTTTAGTCAAGCAGTAATTTACACTGATATCCCTGTTATCATGGGCAAGAAGAACCGGCTGAATTGATAACACAGCGTATTCATTTGCTCCGTGAATGCATGAGAAATGGGGAATAAACGGTAAATCACCTTTCTGAAGTTTTGTTTGCCCGGGCAGGGAAATCCGGAATGATCAAATCATTTATAACACAGCAAAGGGAGGCATGTCAGGCATGACATGCAGAAATACCGGAAGTGTTGCTCTTCCGGTTGATTCCACAACAGATGAGGATCTGAAGTCTAGGCCTTTTTCCCCTGCATTTCAGCCATTTTGTGCCCGATGAGTCCCAGGATCAACCAGGGAACAATGGCATCGGCAAAATGAGCGAATATGTCCGGTGCTTTATACCAGATGAAGTTTGTATAGGGAGTGAAGAAAAATCCGATCATCCCAACGGCAAGAGAAAGGTAAAGCCTGTTCATCAGGGTAGGATTTTTTTGTTGCAGGAACAGCCAGAACAAAAGGAAAGAGATCACAAAACAAACCATGAGTCCCCTGATCATCGGCATAGCCATGCTCATTGAATTTGAATTCCGGTAATTGATTACAGCCCAGGGCTTGCCATCCAGGGCCTTCATCATCGCTTGTTGGTCTTCAGAACTCAACGACGGATCAGGCTGCCCCAGCACGTACATGCCCTGGGTAAGCCCCTGGTTTTTCAACATCTGTAAAATGCTGTCCTGTGCCGGTGTGTATGCCGAAGCTGATTTATGAAAATTGGGCATGGCATACGACAGAAACTGCCATACAAAAATGACGACGGCGCCGATGATTGAGAAGAGTAGTCTGTGTTTCATATGAAAAGGGTTTTGGGTTTAGCCAAAAGTACAAAAATTCATTCACAAAGGTGCTGGTATGTATTCCTGCTGATACGGGGGAAACCTGAAC
This sequence comes from Bacteroidales bacterium, assembly GCA_016709025.1. GTDB lineage: Bacteria > Bacteroidota > Bacteroidia > Bacteroidales > Lentimicrobiaceae > Lentimicrobium. The sequence continues at coordinate 268,665 of JADJEQ010000016.1, forward strand.
CGGTTGTGATCAGAGACCGGATTTCTGTTTTATAACCATTTTATCCTGTATCTAATCATTTAATTTGATGTTTATTTTGGCACAATATTTTTAATTGCCTTCTGTATTCCTTTATTGATAATTGTTACAGAAGAAAAATTTTCTGCCAACTTTTAAAACCTGTTTGGTTCTGGCTTGTCCATGTCAGGGTATTCACATTTCGCCCCTCTGGGGCTTAAAAAAATCACACTTCATCTTTTTTCTACCAACGTTTCGCCTCTCTGAGGCTTATAACATATCTCAGCCCTGATATACCAGCATTTCTCATATTTGGGGCATTGGTCGTTTAACCAATATAATTGTCCCAACATTCAGTCTTGATCGGACTTTGCATTCAATTCTACTGCTTTCTTTTTACTTTAAATGGATTTCTGGTGATCGTGATGCTACATGTATGTTTTTGATTAGCCCCAGAGGGGCGCAACGTTGGCAGGAATGAACAAATCATTGACATCAAAGCCTCAGAGAGGCGTAACGTGAATTTAAATTACCGATAGATCACTACCATTGCCTGGTACGATGGCCCCGGGTTGTATACCCATGAGTCATGCGGGGTATTAAATATTATTTCTGAAATTCCAGACATCATTTTCGGACCGAAGGTGTTTTTGCCTTTAGTATCTAATCATTTAATTTGATGTTTATTTTGGCACAATATTTTTAATTGCCTTCTGTATTCCTTTATTGATAAGTGTTACAGAAGAAAAATTTTCTGCCAACTTTTAAAAACCTGTTTGGTTCCGGCTTGTCCATGTTGGGATTTTCCGGGATTATCGCAATCACCGACCTCACTTCCCTGTATTTTCGATGATCAGTTTCACCACATCGAAGGCAACCGCATCAAACATCTCTTCCACATTCTTCGTGTATGCGGCGTTGTGGCTGATGATGGCGTTTTTCACCATAAAGGCCTGGTAATCCTGATTCTGGGCCCCAATCCAGGTAGAGAGTACGCATCCGACAGCACTTAATCCGCAAAGAAAGAGGGTATTGCTTCCTGTTGATTGAATGACCTTGTCGAGGTCGGTCTTGTTGAAGCCATCGCCGTAAGTTTTTATAACCTTTGGATCGGTGGGCAGAATCTTCACCGTTTCCGGAAATTCAAACCCTTCCGTGCCCGGCGTAACGCCATACTCTTCGCTGCTGTGATAGACCCTGATCACAGGGTAACCGTTCCTGCGGAAGAGCTCAATCAGACCGTTGATGTACTCCATCGCCATCACTTTATCCTCCGACATCATGGGCAAAAATGCATTCTGGATATCGATCACCAGCAGGGCAGGTTTGATCGGTTCTTTGGGTTTTTCGGTTTTACCCTGGGCGAAGGATGGAATTGCCATTGCCATCAGCAGGATGGCCATAATTGTGGTTAATTTTTTCATGGTTTCCGTTTATTGGGTGATGTTTGTACTCAATACAAATATACCTGAATCCTATATCATATCCTGTTCTGACCGCACTTTTTTTCGCTGTTTCCCGGGTGGATCAGCCAGGATTCAATCCAGCCGGCTAACAGGTAACCGGACGATCTTTTTCGGGTAGTTATGCATCATGATGCCGGAATTGTATTATCTTGGTTTCTCAAAATAAAAGAATACTGGTTTTTCAAATACTCCCATTATGAAAAGAAACACTGAACATGTTTATTCACCCGGAATTATGCTGATTAACAAGCTGTTAATATTATCATTACTCCTTATTTCCAGCCAAAATCTCTTTTCACAGGACACCTTTTCTATTGTTGCCGTTGATTCCGTTACCGGGGAAATTGGCAGTGCCGGCGCTTCATGTGTGGGCTCCAGTACAAGTTATCCGCATGGTGCACAGATTTTAAGCGATGTGATTCCCGGAATTGGCGCCATTCACACCCAGGCGTCGTGGCATGCCACCAATCAGCAGCGTGCCCATGCATGGATGATGCAGGGGTTGTCACCACAGCAGATCATCGATTCACTGGTGGCCCATGATGTGGGCAATAACCCGCACATCCGGCAGTACGGCATTGTTGACTACAACGACGGGCACCCCCGGAGCGCCGCATACACAGGCATAAACTGCATGGATTATAAGAATCATACCGCACACCTGAATTATTCCGTTCAGGGAAATATCCTGATGGGGCAGGAGATCCTCGATTCCATTGAATCAAGGTTTCTCAATACCCCTGGTTCCCTTGCCGACCGGCTGATGGCGGCACTTCAGGGTGCAAAAGTGATCGGGGCCGACACCCGCTGCGGCATCCACAACACCTCTTCACAATCCTCTTTTCTGCGGGTAGCCAGACTGAACAACCAGCCCGATTCCCTCTACCTGGACCTGTATATGGCTTATCCTCAAAATCTTACCGGAATTTATCCGGTCGACCCGATCGACTCGCTCCAGACATTGTATGATGCCTGGAAAGTGTACGTAAGTGTAAAAGACGGGCCAGGAGCATTCAACCCGTATTTAAAAGTGTTCACCGATCAGGCAGGCACTACCACCTTCGATTTTACCCTTTGCCATGGCTACGAAGGCACCCGGGTTGAGATCTGCGACCTCACCGGACGCAAAGTAGCCGGATTTGAAGTGGACAACCCGGTGGAAAAAATACAGTTACAACGCAAGGGCATATTCATCTACAGGATACTGGATAAAAAGAACAGGCAAATGGCGGAGGGGAAGTTCTTTTTGACGGAGCAGAGATAAGGAAGCTGTGGAAGCACGCGTCAGGAGACGCGCGCCAACAGAGGACGCGCGCCAACAGAAGTTTTTAATAGAAGGGAAGCGTAATTCGTCAAGCCAAATATTATAATCCAATTTTACTTTAAACCCCGCCTGCCGGTCTACCCGCCGCAGGAGGGCGGGCAGGTTTGGACTTTAGACTTTGAGCTTGAATTTTAGGTCGTGGAAGCACGCGTCAGGAGACGCGCGCCAACAGAGGACGCGCGCCAACCTGGGGAGCCATTGAGGCAGGCGCCTGTCTGCGGCCTTTAACACACATCAACAGCGGGACCTGTATTTCCCGTTGCGACCATTTCCTACGGTACCGGAATGTGTGAAACATGTAAGCATTTCTTTAAAATGTGTAATGATTCCGGTGTTAACCCACACGAACTTTGTGTCAATAATTAAAGACATGAAAAAAGTCAGATTGTTCATTCCGATTGCTTTGGTTCTGTTATTTCTGCTGGGTTTGTCATCGTGCATGGTTGCTACCCGTGGATCTTCCGGTAACGATGCCCCGAAAGGATGGTACAAGAATTCAAACAATCCCCATCATCCGAATTCAACAAACCCTGGTAAAGGGCACACAAGAAAAAATAAAAAAAAACCACTATGAAAACCGAAAAAACATCCGGCAAGGAACCTGTAATTGTTTACAGGAAAGACGGAAAAACCCCCGATTTGAGATACAAAAGTTCAAGGGACTATATCTCATCACAATTAAAGGAAAAAAACGAGGAAAAGGAAGACTGGAAAGCAGCCGATATGAGCTATGCAGGTTTCAGGGAGCATGCCTTTTCACAACACACAGGAAACCCCGCGAATATACCGGCACAAATAAAACCTACGGGGAAAAAACCAGTCTGGAAAGTGACCGGTTCAAATTAAGTCACATCATGGGCAAACCGGCTGAAAAGTGGACGGTGTAAAGTGAAGAGTGTGAAAATAAAAAGTAAACGTCCGGACGCACAGTAGGGCTGGCCATCATCGCAATTTTTTCTTTTTCTGCCCTATTTCAATCTTAACGACTCCGCGTCCCTGTCAGCCGGCATGCGGCGTGACTGCATCCCAGAGGCGGGGTTTGACTGCCATTCAGCAACCTGATGACAGGAGAAATACAATAATCTTTCCTTCTTTTTCTTTTTTTTTAAAATCTTTACTTCGTTTCTTCGGGTCTCGTTCGGCCGGCAGTAAGCCTGCTTTCTATCTGTAATGGTTTGGCCCCGGCAGGCAGGTTGGCGCCATTTCAGGATGGTCAGAACAGGTCGTGACCTAACAGATTTCGATTTTTTCCGGAAATAGTGATTCTGAAAAATAATTTCTAGATTTGCGTTAATTATTCGATAATTAACGCAAAAACTGTTTTTTATGAAAAAACTGCTGCTAATTTCAATTTTTGCACTTATTGCTGTTTATTATGCCGGTGCTCAGGAAATCGGGGTTCGGTTTGGCGGAACAAATGGCGCCGGTGGAGTAGCGCTTGATGGTGTTTTTGGAGCCGGCCCTGGCAGAATACATGCCGACCTGGGAATATACAACGGCGGTGTGGGTGTCGATGTGTTGTGGGATTTTATTTACAAACCCCTGGGTGGAGAAGCCTTTAACTGGTATCTGGGAGCCGGTCCGACTACCTACATCGGCGACGACTTCTGGCTGGGAGTATGCGGAGAGATCGGGCTTGAGTACCGTTTCAACAGCGTGCCCATTTCACTCGGCGTTGACTGGCGGCCTACCTTATGGGTAATTGAAGAAACAAAATTCGGAGCCGATTCGTTTGGATTATGTGCCCGCTTCAGATTTGGCAAATAGAAACCAGATTAATTGCCATCGGGTCATTATCCTGCCGGTATTCATCATCAGGCAGGTGAAACGATCCGGAGTATAAATAACACGGAAAACCATCTAAAATCCCCTGGTCTTCTGGTTATCAAAAATATTTACCTGTTCTGCCCGGTTATGCCGGGCATTTTTTATGCATTACGCCGGTATTTATTTTCAGGCATTGAGAGATTCTTAAATTTTTGATTCCATTTTCGGGGGAGCGAAAGGCAGCAAAGGCGGGGCACCGCCCCCGGGGCGGGGGCGCAGGGGCCGCAGAGCAAGAAAAGAATAGGCGGGTATAATGATAAACAGAAATACCAGGATTTTCCCATGGTAGGTGATATTATATTCGAAATCCGCCCTAAAAAAAGTTCCGTTCTATCAGATCATCTCCCGGCCAGAAATCCTCCCGGAAATTTTAATTAAACACTCCCGATGTTTTGTATATTTGTGATATGCCGGTAACAACACCTGTTGGGACTTGATTACTTATTCGTAGGCCTCTCTTGCCGGCTGTTTCCTGTATCAATTATTACTGCCTTCCTCCTTTTAGCATAGAAGAAATTATATTAAAGGAATATATCATGAAAAAGCCTGTTCTCCTTATTACAACTGCGCTTCTTATCTCTGCATTGGTTTTCTCACAGTCCGGTCTGCCCGGCACAGCGCCGGAATTGTCGCGGTCAGGATGCCTTCCTGATGGCATTGTGTTCACAAATCAGGCTATGATCGATAGTTTTCAGATTGATCATCCCGGATGTACCGAAATTGAGAAAGATCTGATCATCAGTGGAAATGACATTGACAATCTGGAAGGATTAGGTGTACTGACATCCATCCTGGGCGATCTTTACATCGGGTACTGGAGCGGAGGCAATCCTGAGCTAACCCGCCTGGCGGGACTGGAGAATCTGACTTCTATCGGAGGTGACCTGTACATCGGGTATTGGGGTTACGGCAATCCCTCACTCACCAACCTGACGGCGCTCGGGAATCTGACAACCATCGGGAATGACTTATGTATCATTGATAATAACGCCCTCACCAGCCTCGCCGGGCTCGGGAATCTGACCTCTGTCGCAGGCTCACTTACAATTGCATACAACAATCAACTGACCGACCTGACCGGACTGGAGCATTTAACTTCAGTCGGAAAGCATCTGGGTATCGGGGGGATGGATGCCCTGACCACGCTTCAAGGGCTTAATAATATAACTTCTGTCGGGTCGTTGGGAATCGATATTAATTATGTTCTGGTGAGCCTGTCCGGACTGGAGAATCTGACTTCTGTCGCAGGATATGTTGAAATATGGGGCAACAACGCCCTGACCAACCTGACGGGACTGGATGGTTTAGCTTCTATCGGGGGTTCCTTTATGTTGGGAAACAACGATGCACTCATCAGCCTGACCGGACTGGAGCATCTGACTTTTGTCGGAGGTTCAGAAATATGGGGCAACAACGTTCTGCCCAATCTGACGGGTCTGGATAATCTGTCATCCATCAATGATTCCCTGATTATCCGTGATAACGCTGCGCTAACCAGCCTCACTGGGTTGGAAGGCCTCACTTCAATAGGAGGAACCCTTGCGCTAGGTGGCAACGATCAGCTGAACAGCTTAACCGGGCTTGAAAACCTGGCTTTCATAGGTGGGGATCTGAATATAGGGATGGCGTGGGTGGATCAATGGGGGTTAACCTATGGGGAAGGTAATGACGGCTTGTCTGACTTATCAGGTTTGTCCGGGTTGACAACAATAGGGGATGATCTGTATATTTTCGACAATCAAAGCATGACCAGTTTATCGGGTCTCGGCAATTTAACATCCATAGGAGGAGGGCTTAATATCGGGGCCCGTTTTGGCGCGGGGGATTCCGGTTACCAGGTGGAACAGTTTTATGCAGGTAATCCCGTTTTGACCAGTTTAAGTGGCCTGGGAAATTTAAATTCCATAGCAGGCGTTTTATCTGTTATTGACAACGATGCCCTTACCAGTTTGTCGGGACTTGATAATCTAATTGCTACTTCAATCGAAGGTTTAATTATTTATAACAACGCTGCTTTGTCAACCTGTGAAGTGCAGAGTATCTGCGATTTTTTAGCCAGCCCGGACGCAACGGTTGAAATAAGCGGGAATTATACCGGGTGTAACAGCATCGCTCAGGTAGAATTTGCGTGCATTAAAGGTGTTGAAAACAACCCTTCTTTAAACGTTTTCCAGATTTATCCCAATCCGGCTTCTGATTATTTCACCATCAAATCATTATCAGTTCCTGTTCAATGCCGCTTAACCATCCTCAACCCGGGCAATCAGCAACTATTTCACTGTGTGGTGAAAGAACCGGAGACTGTAATTGATGTATCAGGCCTCCCGGCCGGGGTCTATTTTATCAGGCTGGTATACAACAGTTCAACAGCCACGGTTAAACTGGTAAAGCAATAATCAGCCGGAATTTTGCCTGTCGCCCCTCCGGGGCTAAAATTGAAAAGACCGGGGCATCCCTCGTGGTTCTGGTTCAATGCTATCGGGAGATGAATAAAAACAATGGACTGGCAAGTTTGAAAGTCGGGTTTTGTTTTGGTTAACTGGCTGCCCGTCTTTCACCCAAACGGTGAGGGGGGGTTCGTTTTGGCGCGAGAACGTTGGTAGAAAAAAATTGAAGAGTTGGTTTTAAAGCCCCAGCGGGGCGAAATGTGTAACCCCTTAGGAAAAGATAACGTCCGGATAGGGCCCAAATCTGATAAATGCGGTATCTGTCAGATATGTTATTCATTGTCAGGCTCTATTGATTTTATTTCCACTTTCCCGAACCCATAAAACCCTGACAAAATAGTCGGAAAACATTGGTTACTGATCGCACTTCAATTAATTAACCGGGGCCATCGCACTATGCAATGGGTTTCGGTTATCGGTAGTTTAATTTCACATGACGCCTCTCTGAGGCTAAAAATTACATTCGTTGTTCCTTTCTACCAACGTTTCGCCCCTCCGGGGCTAAAATTGAAAAGACCGGGGCATCCCTCGTGGTTCTGGTTCAATGCTATCGGGAGATGAATGAAAAACGAATGGAAGGCTCAGGCGAGTTTGAAAGTCGGGGGTTTTGTTTTGGTTAACCATAGCAAAGCCCCAGCGGGGCGAAACGTTGGTAGAAAAAAATTGAAGAGTTGGTTTTTAAGCCCCAGCGGGGCGAAATGTGTAACCCCTTAGGTAAAGATAACATCCAGATTGGGCCCAAATCTGATAAATGCGGGATCTGTCAGATATGTTATTCATTGTCAGGCTCTATTGATTTTATTTCCACTTTCCCGAACCCATAAAACCCTGACAAAATAGTCAGAAAACATTGGTTACTGATCGCACTTCAATTAATTAACCAGGGCCATCGCACTATGCAATGGGTTTCGGTTATCGGACAACATTAATATAAAATTCAATCTTCCATATCTTCTTCCGGCTCGTCCGCCCGGGTCAGCTCAAGCGCCCTGACTGCCTGAATCGCATTACCGGCAATGCCTTTGATTGAACCGTACATGTCGATGGTATTGGTAATCACTTTATCTATCTGTTTTTCCCTTTCTTTCCAAATCCGCTGCATCGAACGTTTTTCGCTGTCCAGCGCAATTTTCATCGATGAAAAACCTTCCACAATGGCTTCTACCTGCATCCGGAAGGTGGTGCTGGTAAGATAATCGTACAACAGGTGCATTTTATCACCTTTGTTTTCCTGTGAGCTGATGGCAGTGCTCAACTGAATTACGGATTCACGCAATACGGCACAAAGACCCTTGAATTCCTCGTAGGTGCAGATCCAAACGCCGTCAAGTATGCCCATACGGGCATAACCGGCGGGCATGGCTTCGGTTACCAGTACACCGACATCGGCGCCTTTATCCCGCATATCGGCTTTGAATTTCTGAATCCATCCTGCCTGGAAATCCTTGGTGCGTTTACTCTCGTAATATATTTTGCCACAGTTCTGACGGCTGCGGGTATTCACAATCTGAATGCAGTCGCCTCCGCGTGCGCCCTTTTTCACCTCATCAATGGTATCGAGCGGGAACTGCACCGCGAGCCATTCCTCAATGGCCAGCTCCTGAACCTCTCCCTGCAACTGCATAGAGCCCTGCTCCTGTTTGCGCTTCATCTCTTCGGTCAGCTTTTTCTGGTCTTCCAGTTGCTTCTGGAGTTCCCGGAACCGCAATTCATTCTTATCTTCTTCCGTTTTCCTGATCTTGTCCTTTTCAACCAGCAGTATTTCATTCAGCTTTTTCTGGGCTTCAGCTTCCACCGATTCCTTCAGCTCGGCTTTCTCGCGCCTGAGGGTTTCAACCTGCGCTTTGGTCCGGTTCAGCTCTTTGACCTGCTCCGACTTCTCATTGAGCTCCTTTTGCAACGCCTGAAACTGATCAGATTGCTCCTCCGCCAGTTTGGCCTTTAGTTTTGTTTCAATGGCAATCCGGTCCTCTTTCAGTTGTTTTTCCAGCCGGTCCTGAAACATTTCATTTTCCTGTTTTTTCTTCTGCTCAAATGCCTCTTTTGCCCGATCCAGCTTTTCCTGTTCCTGCTCAAATTGCCGGGTAACTTCGGCCTTTTGGGCCTCGTATTTCTGTTTAATTTCATCCTCAAGCTGATGCGCGAGGATATTCTGAACATCAATGGATGTTCCGCAATTCGGGCATTTTATACGGGTGGTGTTGTTCATGGGAATAAATTTCAAAACAATAAATTCATGGTAAATGTACCACAAAAAAGAAGTACGATCATTTTGCTGATTGATTGGCAATCGGGAATGCAGGTTTTTTCCGGCAAATCCTTATTTAAGGATATGCTTTCATTGTTGTTGGGATATAGTAGAAGAAACTTTGACACCAAGACCCCAGGCCACCAAAACTAATACAAATTGAATAATTAACATGTAGATATCAATGTCGTTTAATTAAGGAAATAATCAGGCAAATTTTATTTCCCGGCTCGTGTTCGAATAGCTTAATCTAAATCGACTTTATATGTCCAGTACCATTGCCGCTGACAAAATTTGTTTTGCTTTTCATCTTGGCTGAACTCACATTCAACTATTGTATCATGGTGTGTGCGATACGCTCATTTCTTCACCGTACATGGGTTTTGATTTCAAGGTGAAAGCGCTTCGTCCCGATAGCTATCGGGAACGCTCAGCGTGACATGGGATTATATTTCAGGTTAAAATAAAGTAATGGCACCACCCTTCAAGCTGTCACACTGAGCGGTGGTTGGTAGCGACGTCAGTGTTTGGACGCTGATGCTCAGAGTATGCCTGTCATCTCCGCATTACGCTCTTTTTTTGAGTACCAACTCAGGAAGACAGGTTGGTGATTTAGTGTGCCGATAGCTATCGGATGGTGTCAAAAAAAAAAGTCAGGTAAATGATGTTAATTATGGCAATAATCCGGTATTGTCAATTATTTCAAAGGATCCCGATTCTTTTCCCCTGACACTAATGATATGCGATATCCAGTATCTCAAAAACCAGCTCATCTTTGTCGCGTTTTAAAACAGCTTTGTCCCCGGTTTTTTTATGAATCAACAGTTTGGCGATCGGGGATATAAACGAGATTTTTCCTTTTGAAACATCTGCTTCATCAACCCCGACAATCTGAAATGTCTGTATTTTTTTAGTGGAGCCTGTTTTCAGCGTTACCGATGCGCCAAACCTGACTTCATTTTGTGGTTGCTCACTCAGCACTGATAATTTTGGCCTCAAAAATCCGGTTATTTAGTAGTTGCAGTCTGGCATTGATATGGTTCAAAGCAATCCGGTTCTCATTTTCACTGGCGTTATCCAACTGGTCTTTCTCATTTTCGAGTGCCTGTTTTTCGGCCAGCAATGCATTCATGCCCGCCTGGGTCACATAGTTGGGTACCCCTTCCGGTAAAAAGGCCCTGGGTGGCACCATCGGAATTTCTTCCTGATCATCTTCTTTCACAAATCCTCTGCTCATAACCCAATCATTTTAATGATCTGCTTTCTTAAGGCATCTCAGGTGTGAAATGCCTGTTTCCCTGGTCCGGGCTGATGAATGTATACCCGTTTGAGATGGTATTCAGCCCCCGCAGGAAGTCATTCAAACCGGAACACAAATTACAAAAAGATACGGTTGGCGCGATGGGATGGGAAAATATATAAGCCATGCTGAAGTGTGGCAGTGAAAACTGAAAGCAGGGTAATTCTTTATTTGATTTGCTGAAGGAAATTTATCTTCGATTAAAACCAGAGGTTACAATTCAAACTTATGTTGAAAGTGTATTCAGGTCATATTCACCAGGCAAATACCATACTCTGAATAATTGGCTTCTGAGCAATTTTTTCTTTACTTTTTGCAAGATCAAAAAGTAACAAAAAATCTCGGCTTCTTAAAAATTGCTAAAAACAGGCGAGCGATTTTGGTAGGAAGAAACAAGGTTGAAACACTATTCCTCCGCTTTAAACTCTTGTACACTAATCCTTCTGAGCTTCGCCAAACTTCATCAGTTGCGTTTCTTCCCTCTTTTACGCGGCCTGATTTCTTAACGCCATTCTTCCAAGGCCGGTCCTTTTGCAGTTATTCATCGTAAGTTGATAGGATTTTCTGAAAAGCACCCATTCGCTTTGAAATAAAAAATATTTAAAGATGTAAGGAATTTAAGGTTGGAAGTATATTGTGACATTTCAAAAAATGCAACTGTATGGTGAGTTTCACCTTCATTGATTTGCCACGTGGCGCTTGTCGCCAGCGGGCCGTTGTGCCGTTGATTATCTTTAGTTCTTCAGCCAGCACTATTAAAGCAGAAGAACTTTGTCTGGCATTTTCTATAACATAGTTTTTTATAATGATAATCCCAGTACATCAAAAACTGAATAGCCCGTAAGGTTAGGAAACAAAATTAAAAAAAATTTTTTCCGGCACTTGTTTATTTAATTTTATCATGTAATTTTGCAGTCCCTTTTAAGGGAAAAATTATTCCTCCTTAGCTCAGTTGGTTAGAGCATCTGACTGTTAATCAGAGGGTCGCTAGTTCAAGTCTAGCAGGGGGAGCTTCAAAATCAGCCACTTACATTAATTTGGAGGGCTTTTTAATACGACAAACATTTTGACAAACAAAAAAATTATTCTTTTTTTAGAATTCCTTCCCATTTTCGTCCCTTTTCGAAAGAAAACCACATTCATAGAAAGTTATTAACAAATCTTTTAGTTCTGTTAATAAATATTTTGGCATTATTATTAACTGTCAGGGAATATTTGTGTATCTTTGCATCTTAGTTCTTTGAAAAGTGTTTTGGAGCCAGTAACTAAGTGGGTTTACTGACAGCTCGAAGGGCAACCCGCAAGGGTTCATTAAGGGCAGGCATTGCTCATGTAACCTATTATAATGCACATCAGATACACCGATAGATGTCTATCAGGTTATCATGATGATGTATATGAGGTCAACATGTAATAATCGCTCTTGAATTGTTCGAATTGATTTTTTTTGATTTATTGGAACAGGAAGTTAAGTGAGTGTAATGAGAACATCGCATACACATTTAGTTACAGACAATTTTGGTTTGGAACAGGACAATGTTGTCCTGTAACTAAAACTCAATAAAATGTCACGTTTAAGACAAACCCAAAACATTGATAGTCTGATAGAAAATATCACCACTATCATCGAGAACCGGTGTTCTCTTTCGGAAGGGGATTTTTTAATCCTTAATGAAGCTGTAAATCTTCTAAAGAATCTGAAACGAAAAAAAGGGAAAACCAACGAACAAATCATACGCGCTGTGATTCAAGTAGTTGAATTACTCTCACATTTTTTCACGAATGAATCAGAAAACTAAAAGACTATAAGCATCAGAAAATCCGAGCACTCCTTTTTTCTTATAAAAAGAAAATGGACTTAGGTAATCAGATCAAAAATATCAGGAAACAAAAGGGGCTAACTCAAAATGAGTTCGCCTCATTGTGTGGTATTACTCAAACGTATTTATCACAAATAGAAAGTAACTCCAAAGAGCCGAACCTTTCCACTCTCAGAATAATTAGTGAGAAATTAAATGTCCCTCTGCCAATATTATTTTTTCAATCGATGACTGATGAAGATGTTCAACCAAGAAAAAGGGAAGCCTTCAAAATTATCAGCCCATCAATAAAATCTTTGGTCAATGAATTCTTTACAGTTTAAGAGAAATGAACTGAAGAAATTTTGCAGTTTGGTTGGCTTCGATACTATCAATGTTCAGAATATAGTTCAGAACCTCGACAAATACTATTATGAAAGGATTGAAACAAAAATTGATAAGAATCAGGTGAACCAAAAGAAATATAAAGACGGGACAATAAAGCAAAGAATACTCAGACCATCAGTAGAGGAATTAAAAAATTGCGCGAAGAATTAAAAATAGTATTCTTGCTCAATCCTCCTCCTAATGTCCATGGAGGAGTTAAAGGTCATAGCAATATAACAAATGCCAGACCTCATAAAGGAAATAAATTTCAGTTTACTACTGATTTACTGAACTTTTATCCCAGCATATCCGCGAAGAGAGTTTACTTAACTCTGGTTAGGCTTGGTTTTTCATCGCATATGTCAAGGTGGATTACAAAATTAACCACCTGGAAGCATGAATTGCCGCAAGGGACACCAACAAGCCACATATTGCAAATCTTGTTCTCTGAAACTGACATAAAACTTATTGAACTTTGCAATAATCACAACATAACTTACACAAGATATGTTGATGATTTAACATTTTCTTCACAACAAGACTTTAGACCCCTTTTAAACGAATTTTTAGAAATCATAATGTCAACTGGGCTAAAACTCAGCTATAGGAAAACAAAATACAAAGGGAACCAAACGATAACAGGTATTGATGTCTTCTTGCATAAAATTGATGCTCCAGATAAAATCAAGGTAAGATCAAGAATTGAAATTGAAACAAATTCAACAATCAAACCAATTACAAACTATCTGAATAATATTTTAAAAGCAAATAAAAGTTCAAAATAGCATATCTAAAAGCCTATTTTGTTTTAGTAATAATATAATTTCAATTACACCAGTACACTTGTTCTTAATTTAATAAATTTAGGGTGTTCACCTCCCCAAATTAGGACCAACCTGAATTAGAAAAATCGGTTATCCGGGTGAATAATCAATGTAGGTTTCATCCCGGCTATTATATAACCAGATTATCGGAAACGCGCTTCAGGGGGCAGGAAATAAAGCCTTATGTAATAATCTGCCCTTCTGGGCAAATGAAGGTGATCCATAAATCGGCTGATAGGAGTAAAATTATTCGTAAGAAGGGAGCGCCCTGACTCGTTAGTGCACTTAAATGCTAATTTTTACCTTCGAACAGTATTAAAATAAATGCTTTTGCCGATGGTATCCTTTGGTGAAATAGTGTATTCTGGCTTAATGGTATCGTCAACAGGATTTGTAACAAAACCTTTACAAGTGCAGTTTTTCTCAGACTTCTCACTCTTTTCTTTTTCAAGAACCTTCTTATCTTTGGTCTATGGTTTCCATTTCAAAATTAGATAAAATTTCTTGAATGCATAAACGCTTCAAAGTTGTTTTTTCGTATGTACTCCGTAATCAAATCATTATATCCTCTTATTAATTTGGTTCTTTCCGCCTGACCAGAATAATCTTCAATTTTTAACCTGAGTTTCGTCCGTAGAGTCTCTATGTTTATCGACCGCCCATGTGAATGCCATTCACTATTTTCGCTTAAAAGTAGTGCTATTTCTTCAGCTCTGGCAGTTTTTTCTTCTAAAGTTACAGGTTGTCCATGTTTATCAGGATTGGTTTGATGGGTGTCCCAATTCTTGAATTTATATTTTACCAGCCAGTTTTTCAATAGAGCAATAGTTAACTCTTTGGCTTGTTCATATCGTCTTAGCATTGCTAAGTCTTGCTTTTGTAACATTACTAACTCAGCGTGGGTTAATATTCCTCGTGCGGATTTGTCAATGAGTTCATTGACCTTATCTAAATAACCTAGAGCCGGAACCCATTGAGTCTGTCCATTTGGCCCTTGAACCTCGACTTGCGGATCTATTGGGCCTAAACTTGAACTATAATCCATGTAAATGTTATCTCCCGACATACAAAATATTGTACCAGCAGAGTATGCACTATCAGAATAATAAGTTAATTTCATCATAGTGTTGACGAATAATATTTACAAGTTGTTCAACAACCTCAACCAGCCACCCGGAGTGTTTAGAATAATCGATGGTGGTGTTTACAATACCATCAGTTTTTAGATTTTCAATAATATCACGGAATGGTTTAATTAATCCATTCGCGATAGGCGCATAATAGAAAATCACATCAGAGTTGAAATTTGCTTCCAAGTCGTGCAGTCGTTCATTTAAGATTGAATGAATTGTTGAATCCAAAAATAGGTTTCATTTGGTTTCGTTGAGGGATGTAATACTATCTATCATTTATCCACACCAAATAATTACTTTTAAGTTAATATCTAAACTGAGGTAAAGAATGAGGTAAGGGAAAGGGTGGATTTTGGGGGTGTGGTAAGGAATAATCTAAAATCAGGTACTTGTAAATGCTCTATTTCAATAAGCTATAAGTTTATTTTTTGCTCGGATCGGTCTCTAAACCAAAGGTCATTGGTAAAGATTAAGCAGGTTTACTTGTTTGAATAGTGAGATTCGAAAGGCGGTAAAAAACCACCGATGTTTTGGTCAATATGGGACGCTCACGAGGGGTCACCTTGTTTGGCCAATTCAACAAACTCCTACCCAGTAAAACCTTATTTTTTTCAGCATTAGAAGTATTTATAAAAAATTAGTGTAACTTTGCATTCAAATCATATTGTCATGGCTATAGCTATTAACCTATACTTCTTGAACCCCTACCTTTAATCAAACTAAAATGCTGCTAAAAGTTTACTGTATTTTCTAAGCAGATAGCGATATCTGGCAAAATTCTTGCAAAAGCCAAAATCTAGGCTATTTTGAGCTTTTTACTTGACAAGTGTACCCTTAAAGTTTATAAACAAGAAATTATTGACTATTGCCAACCATTTGATTGTAACAATCAAGAGATGAAAACCCTAAAATTATCATCTGTGCGTTTACTATTTCAAACGATAGTATAAAAACGACAAATCTCCCTGGGTCAAGAAAGAAAAGAGTTATAAAAGATATACCTCGTCCAAAACAGATGCGAAGCTATCCTGCTGTTCTGATTGGTCGATTAGGTGTTCACAAGATTATAGAACAATTGATGGCGAAGAACAAAGAGTTGCAATCAATTAATGGACTTTATCAAATCCTGGTTTTGTTGATGGTGCTAATAAAACAGGCTGCGATTTATTGTAGTTGATGCCTATAATACTCAAAATCCATTAAGATATTATAAAGATAATGGGTTTTGCGAGCTTTTAGTACCAACAGCAAGAAAAAGAATATTCAGGATTATCTCATCAAGAAAATTTACTAACAAGATTATTATTTTTTGATTTAATTATTCTTGGTGGGTAATTCAATGAGCACGAAAGAACCCTACCTGAATGAACATCTTAATTAAGAGGAGATTTCAATATTTCTTTGACCTTTTTCTCGACAATGGAGCTTTCTTTTTATTTATATCCTCAGCTAATTTCTTTATTGCCTTCTCCGGGTTGTTGTATAGCTTTCTTATGCCAAAATCAAGTAAGGTATATGCGTCTAAAATATCGTCTTTGGTTAATTTATCATGATGGCTGCCAGAATTCCCTATCCATTTTATTGCGGAAAGAGATTCGCCAACCTCCGGGAATCTTAGTTTGAACAACTCAATCCTTCTATGCAGTGAAATATATCTTCTTTTATTTTTAACTATTTCTGTCTTGTTAATACCTTTCTCATCCATTAGTACTTCCACACATATCCTAATCTTATTTGCACAAGAAGTAAGGTCAGAAAAAAAATGCGAAAATGAATTGTTAAGCTCTTTTGATAATTTATATGGATAAAATGGGAATACTGGTATAATATTTAAAGAAGGATAGAAATATTTTGGACTGTAAAATTCCTTATATCCATCACTGTAAGGACCATAGCCCTCATCATATAACATATTGCGCTCAACGTGCCCATCCCCTACACATACAACTGTCTCTAAACAATTACCTTGGGTGCATTGTAGCATCATTGTAAAACGATAATGAAGCCATTCCGGATCCCAATTCGGGTCTTGCGCGCATCCTTAGAAAAAAATGTTTCTTCTTTCTTAACACCATTCACCATAGCTTTCAGGTGACCTTTTCCGCATTTAGGGCATAATATAGCCAGAGAACTCCCTTCAACAATTGCGAAATTTTCCAATATTCTTTATCTATTGTCATAATGTTTCGTTTTATTTTAAGGTAATCAATATATCCCTGTTGTGTTCAAAGCCGGAGTTGTTAAAACAAATGGTTCACTTGATTATTCCTAAAAAGAATATTATGATAAATGCCATACTCTATTTTAAAATAGAGTTCTTGTCTTTAAATTCTCTATTCTGAATCCTAACCCCTCAAAAAAGCTCTATCAATAGCTCTTAGCTTGGGAGTAGCTAAAACAAGTAAATGCTTTGGTCTTGACATAGCTACATAGCCATATCTCTTATGCTCATGTTCATCAGATGTTGTTGGGGATTGGTTAAACCAATCTTCCCAATGACCTCCTTTACTTTTTTTATCCAAAGAGCTTACAACCATAACTGAATCAAGAGTTTCCCCTTTAATATTATGAATAGTTGTTGTCCTGATTTTACTGCCAGTATTATACACTGAAACATGATCAGGTACAAGAATTTCGGCTAATCCTCTCTCAACTTGAAATTTTACTTCACTGATTTCTATGTAGGGTTTGATTGGTAGTCTGGTCACAATGCTGGGTAGATAATCTCTTACAACAACGGCCCATTTACTATATTTGAGTTTAGTGCCTTTTCTATCCTGAAATGGATAAAGTGCTTTACTCATTTCAGTTAATAATGAGGCTAATGAAATCCGCCATTTAACATTCGAGATAGTTTCCTGGCAATATTGATTGCGAATATTACCTTCATTCTTATAGAAGAGTTTTGATAGGAAGTGCCCCATAAGTGAAATTGCACTCTCCATTACTTCCCGCATTTTTAGCTGCTGAATTCCATAATTGTAAAGCAATTGCCAAAAAGTTATTGGATTGTTACTATCCGTTCTGAATGGTCGAAATTTGTTAAGCAATGTAGATCCTCTGATAATTATAGAGGATTTAGACAATTTTATGAAATCCGCTTTTGCCTCTTTGTTAGCTTCCGCTATTAATGCCTGATAGCGCTTTATTAGTTGGGAGATTTCAGCATCATCGTATTCGATTAAAATAAGGCAATCGTATAAATATTGCTTTTCGTTTCCAATAATTTTGTTGGGGAATACCTTACAAAAACATCTACAATTTTCTGGTTACTCCTAAAATTATTGGAAAGCTGAAGTTTGACTAAATTATTGTTTGTAATAAAATCAGTAATTAGACCCGGCTCAACCTCTCTGAACTTATAAATAGATTGGTTTAAATCACCGATAAAGAACACTTTCAATCCATCTTTAACCATACAATTTAGTATAGTCAGTTGCGTTGATGACAGGTCTTGACATTCATCAATAATAATATATGGGAATCTCTTTATTAAGCTTTTCCTGATGTTTGGTTTATGATAGATAATTTGTGAAATCAGAAATTCACTGTCTCGAAAGTGAGAAAACCATCTGCCCAAAATGCTCTTTTTGCAATCCAAAAGCCCTCGGTGATTTTTTCCTGGGTTAACCAAGTTTCAATCCAAGGCCTTAAAAATGCCCGTTGTTCTGGTCTGTTTAAAATCTCACTTAGTGTTGAAAAAACTCTAACATTGTCAATCGGGGGTAAAACAATAAAATCATTTTTTTTTGCATCAAAGTAAAATCTGTTCGCACTAATTGGAATTCCCCTGTATGCATGGGCACCTGGTTTTGGATCCTTATTTACTACGGCATATGAGGTTTTGGGATGATACTTATTGTTGTTTAAAAAATCTGCATTTGATTTCTCATCAATTATAGCTCTTGGACTGCAATCACCATTTTTACCCTTAAAGCCAACGAGACCATGAACAAAGGGACATAAAATATACTTATAAAAGAAACTATCAAGCGTTCCAATAAAGTGAGGGTGTGATGTTGCATTAGCACCCGCATATTTTTTTGCTCTTTTTTCTATTTCATTTGATGCATTATTCGTGAATGAAACAATTGCAAAACCTGAAAAATTCGATTTCCAGTCAATTAACTCATATGCAGCCTTAATACCCACTACTTCTGTTTTCCCACTTCCCGGGCATGCTTCAAGATAACAAGGAATATTAATATCATGTGTGATAAACTCCATTTGTTCCAGCGTAAGCCGATCAATATTGTCGTCGTTGACAGTAATATTTAGTCTTTTGTAAATAATTTGACGCAGTTGTTCAATTGTCATGATACTGCGGGTTTTTCGGATATGCCAATTGCCCATTTAATCGCATCTTCAGTATATCCAGGCACTGATAAACTCACCTCTCTCTTATTTAATTTTAAGGCTAACTGTTGGGCGAATTCCCCTTTACCTAATGGATAAGAATTCCCTAATCTATCTAATAACCATTTTGCTGCTATAGCCTTTTCATCCTCTTCCTTAGTGCTCCAATCAGTTGTTGAATACTCAATTGCTTTTAATTTCAAATCACCATCAGTTTTTATGTTTCCTATTAAAACATCAATCATTGTATTCAAGTTAGTCCCTTCCAAGGCAAGATCATATTCAAACGTTTTGAGGTTACTAAAAAGCCTACAATTAGTGCTATTAGCTTTAAGTTCATCAATCAAATATAGACATCTGTTTCTCCCAGCTTCCAATTTATCTTTTGTAGGCTTAGTGTCAACTTCCGGATCATTATCAGTAATACCTGCACATACTATATTGATTTTCTCAGCTTTTGCCAATACAATCGTCTTGATCTTTCACATAACCAGAGAAAAGTTGCATAAAATTATCAAAGTAAATACCATTAATATTTATTATTGAAACACCAAAGTCTTCCAACGTTTCTGGTTTATTTATTGTTTTTAATGAGGATTTGAGTTTTTCTATAACTGTTTTTGCTAATTCCGGAATTACTAATGCTTCTGCAATTCCCTCAACAAAAAGCACACCCCGAGCAAATAATAAGGTCGATTTGGTAATATCAAGCCATCGTTCAATGAAAAATTTACTTTTTTCATCCAACCCACACTTCGACAATTCGCAATACACTGGCTGGCTTAATGAATTTGCCGTTGTAAGGACTTTTATTGCATCAAGGCCCACTGAGGCTGCAATAGAAGGGGAATGAGTGGTAACTACAATCTGAAAATTATTCTTTTTTGATTGTTCCTTCAAATACTGGAGTAACTTAGATTGCAATTGTGGGTGAAGATGTGCCTCAGGTTCTTCGATAAGTAAAATCTTCAAAAAGGTTTCAGACGTTTTAAGTCCTTCCAGTTCAGCCAATACTGTGGCCAGATACAAGATATTGTTGTAGCCTAAACTGTTTTCATCAAGTTCACGGTACATTTTATCCCGATCAAGTGTTCCCTCAGCGATTAACGTAGGATAAAACAAGAGTTTTAGTCGTTCAATTATCCGATTAAAATTAATTTCAGAAAATTGAATCATAGCATCCTGGCCGAATACTGATCCAATCGCATCAATAATTTTTCCTTTTATTAGCTTATCAATATCCTGAATAGCATCATGCTTTAATAATTCTTATTAAACTCATTGGCCTTGTCTTCTAATTCGGCTCTTTGTATCCCATCATCATTATTGGTAAGGTTTTTATTAGCCTGGCTAACCGGGAACCTTTATACGCTTGTAATTTTTCCGGAGCATTTCGCATCGGAGGTAGGTAGATACACCTAATCGCCTCGACAAGTTCAGCTTCAAAAATACCACTAGTGGTTTCATTACCCCATTTATTCCATTTGTATTTACCTAAACTATCTTCTTTATTTTCAATAGCAACATTGAGCGTTGCTTTAGTGGTTTCAGAATAATTCAACCATGGTAAATATGCGACTTGCTCGGTATCATTGAGCCCAGTGAACAATCCTTTAATCAATATTTGATCCACCTTTTCCTTAGATTGTTTAGTGAGCTCACGATGAAAGTCAGATTCCCCGATTCCAACCCTTCCAAACTCATCTTCGGATAGTAAAACCTAATTGAATCAATTATTGCACTTTTCCCAGTGCCATTTTCGCCGACAATAACAGTTAAACCTTCATTGAGTTTTGCAGTGAACTTTGTTTTAAAAATTTATATCCTTCAATTTGAACTTCTGAGAGGTGCATATGAGTTATATTTATTTATGGAGATAGTCTATTTTTAAATTACCCTTTTTTGCGCAATTTCAATTAAAAAAAATTATATAATTGCCAAGAAAAATTCAAGAAAACAACTCATCTTCAACCAGTCGCATGTATTTATTCGAATAAAACATATCTGGTTCATGCCTTGAAGCTCTTGTTCTAATCTCAAATGCTGGTTCTTTAGGTTTTTTTGCATCAAATAGGATCAATCCTATACCAAATATCATTGCTAAACTATCTAACCGATCGATATCTTCTTTAGTGGAACTGTTTGGCACAACAATGTATGTTTTATGGCTGAATAGTTTATATGAACAAGCTTGACCAAAAGCAGTTATTAAATTTGAAGAATCAGTTTTGATCTCAACAGAAACTATTTCGGTAGGAAACTTTATTATATCACTTTTGCGCGGCTCTTTGATTCCTAAAACATCCGGTGTACCCCATTTATCTTTAAATTTACTACCTCCAAGTGGTATTGCCGTTTTGTACACTCTTCAAGTTCATTCATTATATAATCTGCAAAGGCAAATAAAAATCTTCCTCCTTGACCTTAACTTCAGGCGAATGGTGGTAGGCGTGTCAGTGACAGGAGGATCTATTACCTGAAATTCGATTAGCTTAAAATACCTTTAGCTGGCTTAAAAACCTTTTGAGGCAGCCTGGCTTCAAGATTCAAATTGTACCATGAATTGTATTAAGGGCGAAGTCTGTAACTCAATTGAGATCTGTTTAACAAGTTCTGAATATCTAATTCCTTCTTCTTTTGACCGAAGCAGTTCAACCGCCTTGTTCAAAATTTCATCTTTCTTTGTCATATTTAAGTATTAAAAACAATTTTCGTTTTTTCGATACAATTAGCGCAATCCCGATTTATGCTAATTATTCTCTTATTATCACTTTTTGCATCCAAATTGCAAAATATTTAGATTTATACCTTCAAATTCTTCATATACTAAACCGCCTGCTCAACCACCGCCACAGCCAATTGATTTTGCAAAGCCTGTGTCTCTCTGAGGCGCTCTTTTAAAGAATCACACAAGGCAAACAATTTATCCACTTTGGCAACAATCCGATGTTGCTCGGCCAGCGGTGGAATGGGAATTACTGTATTAGCAACTTTCCCTAAATTCAAGTTCGGTTGAGCTCCACCAGCTGCATGACTTCTCAACTCTTCATATGCTTTTTTGAAAAAATATTTCAAATATTTTCTGTGTGCTTCTTCTTTGTTAATTAAAACTACCGCTGCACAAGCTTGGTTAGTTCCTGCTTCAACCATTAACTCTGACACCTGTCCACGAGTTTTTCCTTGACCATACATAGCAACAATCAGTGAACCTATGGGATATATTGACACATTGGTTTCTTTAAGTGCTAATGATGAAATTTTTTCATCTGTTTTGTAAATAAAGTCTTGGCTTGTTTCTCCACTGGAAACCCAATTAAACTCTTGTGGAAAGTAATATTGCCCTTTATCTCTTGAAGGAGTAGAACCGGTACCAACAATCGTGAAAGTGCCTAACCGGGAAAATCCCCAGTTTGCAGGCAAATCGAGTAGCTTTTCGTTTTCATCTATCTCCGGTAGTGGTTTCTGATTTTTGATTTTTCCCTCTTTCACCAACTTCGCCTTTTCTTTCGTAATCTTTTTCAACAATTCACTGGCCGGTTCATCATCCGGATTTTGTGGCACCAGTTTACCCATTACAGCCAATTGCAGTATGGTTTGTTTTAGTTGGTCGATGCTGTGTTCAGTTGTAAACAGGGTGTCGAAATAGCTGGCAATACGCTGCCAGGCTTCGTCAAAGGCATCAGGGCTATCGGCATTGGTAAGTGAGCCCAGCAAGGTATCTACAAGCGTTTGGTGGACTTCATTGCTGTTTGTCTGTTGCTGTTCCAGTTTGTCGCAGAGGGCTATAAGTTCATCAACTTTGTTTACGATACGGTGTTGCTCAGATAGAGGAGGAAGAGGAATAAGCAGTTCTTCCCATTTGGATCTATTAATAATAGGCGTAGCTGAACCTGTTGCTTTTTCAATAATGGAACGTTGAAAATGCGGAGAGTTCATCGCAAAATAGAGATAATCAGGTTCCATAAATAAGGGATGGATACTATTAAGCTGCTGATTATATGTAATTGTTGACTTCACAATTGCACTCTTCCCAATAGAGCCTCCAATGCAAACCATTAAAATATCCCCTTCAAGTGCAACTGCACTATATAGAGCACCTTCTTCAGTTAATGTTTTATCTGAATCTGCAATTTCCCCTGTTGGTAATAATTGTCCTGGTCCGACAAAGGGAATATTACCGTCAAAAAATCTCTGAAAGTTTGTGCTTGGAGTTTTTCCAGTACTTCCTATTCCAATCATTCCCAATCTCACCCATTTCCATTCCTTTGGCAATAAAAACGGCTTTTCACTTTCAGTAATTTCAGGTAATAAAATCTGTTTTTTTATTTTCCCTTCCTTGATAAGCCTGGATTTTTCCTTAGAAATTTGTTTCAGAAGTTCATTCGCTGATTCGTCGTTGTAATCTTGTTGAACAAGTTCCCCTTGCACTGCCAATTCCAAAATCAACTTTCGCAACTTTTTATCCCTATTAAATTTTGGTTGTTTGCACTAAATCCACGGTTTACTGGTTTTCAGGTTTTGGGCAGTGGTCCATAGGTCAAATGAATCAATTGTAACATTAGCCATTTAATCGTCTCCTTTCCTGCTTAACGCTTCTGTTAAAATGGCTTTTAACTGATTCCGCAAATCGGCAATATCCTTTTGTTGCTGGTTGTACTTCTTTAGCAATTCATCCGGATTATGGTTTATTTGCTCCCCCACATGCGGGATTTTATATCGAGGTTGTAGTTTCGGGCTTTTATTTCATCGACTGAAACCTTCCAGGCCTGTTTGTTTTCAACGCGTGCCGCTAAACCATCAGTTTCGCTACCCCACCACTCAATTTCAGGCTGAAACTCCTCAAATCGCATGGGTTTACCTTTGTTGTAACTTTTTACACCCTCAGGATAGGGATGCTCGTAATACCAAACGGTTTCGGTAGGTGAGCCTTTGGTGAAAAAGAACAGGTTTGTTTTTATCCCTGTATAAGGGCTGAAAACTCCATTAGGCAAGCGGACAATGGTGTGAAGGTTGCATTCAGCAAATAACTTTTCCTTGATGCGGGTTTTAATTCCTTCGCCAAACAGGAAACCATCGGGCAAAACCATTGCAGCCCGACCGTTTTACTTTAATAAATGGACAATCAGTGTAAGAAAGAGATCTGCGGTTTCGCGGGTGCGGAATGAGGCAGGAAAGTTATTTTCAATGCCATCCTCTTCCATTCCTCCAAACGGCGGATTGGTAACAATTACGTCAACCCTGTCCTTATTGGTGTAATCACGGAGTGGCCGGCTCAGCGTATTGTCGTGTTTAATATTAATAGGGGTATCGATACCATGCAGTATCATATTGGTTGTACAAAGCATATGCGGCATGGCTTTCTTCTCCACCCCGAAAATGGTTGATTGCAGAATCTCTTCATCGGCAGCTGACTTAAGGAAATTTTCCCGCTTGTATTCAATAACATTTGTCAGGAAACCACCGGTACCACAAGCCGGGTCAAGAACGGTTTCATTTAATTTTGGTTGGACCCGATCAACAATAAAAGTGGTGACTGCGCGGGGAGTATAGAATTCACCAGCATTACCCGCACTTTGTAAGTCTCTTAATATCTGCTCATAGATATTGCCAAAGGTATGCCGGTCGGCTTTTGAATTAAAGTCAATCTCCGAGAGCTTATTGATCACCTGCCGCATCAGTGTTCCAGACTTCATGTAATTGTAGGCATCCTCAAAAACGACATGGATTACTCTTGCCCGGTTTGCCTGAGGTCCCTGCAGGTTCAGTTTGGTTTTAAGCGTTGGGAAAAGCTGAAGGTTAACAAAGTCTGAAAGGGCATCACCGGTAATTCCTTCAGGATCCCTTGCCCAATTTCGCCATCTGAGATGTTCTGGCAAAGGAGACTTGTAATTGTCTTCAATTAGTTCAAGTTCAGCTTCTCTGTCATCGAATATCTTTAAGAAAAACATCCAAACCAATTGGCTGATACGTTGTGCATCACCATCCACACCCACATCCTTGCGCATAATATCCTGTATGGATTTTATAATGCCTGATACGTTACTCATGCTATTTTTTCGTTTTTAAAAAGTTCATGTTCGAGTTCACGCAAGGCATTGTCGTAGTTTACCTTGCCACCAAAAACTCCATTGATGATTTCCATCGGTGTTCCGATTTCACTAAAGGTTTTAATTTCAATACCTTGGTATTTTCAATGGTACCTAATCCCTTATCTGCATACTTATCAAGTAATGCATTTAAAATTGCTCTTGCCTGTTCTCCGTATTTTGTGAAATAATTGCGTTTTCTGACATTAATGGCTCTCTCTTTCCGGGTAAGCGGTGGCTGATCGAAGGCGATATGACAGATCAGGTCAAAATCGCCATAATCTTTACCAACCTCTTCGGCCAGATTCTCAAGGACAATACCATGCTCTTCAAGTAAATCGATGATTACCTGCTTTTTATTGGCACTATTCCATGATTTCAGAAATGTATCAAGTGAGGCAACTCTAGTCAGCACCTGTTTTCTTGAAAAATCGCGGTAGGACTCGGTAATAAGTTGGCCATCCTGACCAAAGTATTCAATTCTTTCATTTAATATTCTGGCCGGAACACCATTTACATAATACTTCTCGGACCATCATTTCCGGGATCTTCTTCGCCTTCTTCATCTTCGCCTTCTTCGGGATCGGGAGGAATCGGGTCATCATCTTCTCCTGGCTCATAGATCACAACGGGTTCACCATCAAATTCAGGATCGCTGAACAGTTCTGTTGCCTTCTTGAAGTCCATTATAGTAAAGAAAAACTTGCCGAAGTCCTCTTCAATCCTTGTTCCCCTGCCAATTATCTGCTTGAAGGTTGTCATGGAATTGATGGTTTTGTCCAGAACAATCAGTTTGCAGGTCTTGGCATCGACACCTGTGGTGAGCATTTCAGAAGTAGTAGCAATGACCGGAAATTTGCTTTCAGGAGTAATGAAATTATCAAGTTCTGCTTTACCCTCCACACTATCGCCGGTAATGCGCATAACGTACCTGGGATTTTCCTTAGCGAGCTGACCGGCAGCATTTACAATGGCAACCCGCATTCGCTCGGCATGGTCAATGTCTTCGCAAAAAATGATGGTTTTTGAGAAGGGATCTGTTGCATTCAATAGTTTCATTACTCTTCGTGCAACAAGTTTGGTGCGCTGGTTCAGCACAAGGATACGATCCATGTCAGACCGATTGTAGGTTCTATCCTCAATGTCTTGCCCAAGATCGTCTTTCATACCCTTAGGAGGTGTCCAGCCTTTTACGTCCTTGTCAATATCTATTTTAACCACTTTGTAGGGTGCCAGAAACCCATCCTGAATTCCTTGTTTCAGGCTATAAGTATAAACAGGTTCGCCAAAGTAGGTTATATTGGAAACGTATTTTGTCTCTTTGGGAGTGGCAGTCATGCCAATCTGAATTGCATTCGAGAAGTATTCAAGAATTTCCCTCCAGGAGGAGTCTTCAGCAGCACTGCCGCGATGACATTCATCGATGATAATCAGGTCGAAGAAATCCCGGGATACATTTTTGAAAATTTTATCTTGCTCATCAGGGCCGGTAATAGCCTGGTATAGTCCAAGATGGATTTCATAAGCCGGGTCAATTTTTCGGTTCCTTATTTTTGTCATTACAGAACCAAATGGTTTAAAATCGTTGATCAGGGTCTGATCTGCAAGAATATTCCGGTCAACGAGAAACAATACCTTTTCACTTGTTTGGCTTTCCATAAACGCCAGATAATCTGAAATGTCGTGTATGTCTTCCCGGTTCCGGTATGCATAACCAGCAACAATACCTTTTTTTGCCCTTTTTGCAACACTGCTTCAACAGTTCGGTTAATTGCTTCGATCTGGTAATAACGGGGTTCCTTCGGAGGATCGATATAGTATGGGTTTGTAGAACAAGGGCAACCTCATCAGCCTCAATATCATGGTATTTCTGTACCTGTTCCAAAGAACTAAAGGAGGTGGGAATTCCTTCAGTGGAAACTCAATCTCAATTTCTTCACCTGCTTCAGCCACTTTATTATGGGAAGCAAAAGCATCACCATTTGAACTGAATGCACTGGGGACATTCACGATTTCAGCATATCCCAGCGCCTGCTGCATTCCATGACTAACAGTATGATTATTATCCTTGGCCTCTATGATAGCTACCGGGGCTTCAGGTTCCCAAAAGAGTATATAATCTGCAATTTTCCTTTTCTTTTTATTCCTTGCAGACAGATTCCCCTAACAATCACTTGACCAGGCGTAAGAATAACCTCTCGCCTGATCTGATGCATCGGGTCCCATCCGGCATTTGTTATTGCCGGGGTTATGTAGATGTCACGAATGTCAGCTTCAGTAAAGTTCTTTTTGTTGAAATCGCTCACAAGGACAGCTTAAAAGAATCGATTGATGAATCGGGTTATATTTGAATTTATTTTCAAACGTAGTGATTTTAATCGTAATAAAAGAATTTCATTGTAATGCTTGTGAACTCTTGTTTTGTTCTTATTTTAGTTGTAAAAATAAGAATAATACTAAGTTGATAAAATATGAAAACATAGCTTGTAGTTAATTTTACAATAACGCTGACAGGGGTCATGTTAACTAAGTAAGATGTAATTTTCTATAAAAAAACACATGAAGACAAAGAATCCACTAATAAAAGCACTTGATGCTTTTAAAGAATTAATGACCCCATCTCACTGATTACAGCATTAGCTTCTGTGATAATAGCAGTTATGTCTGTTATATTCACTACACAAAGTCGAATGAAGCACTTGCACGGATGGATTTGGATTACGCTTGTCCAATAAGCCAATTGTAATTTTAAGTCAGGATTTTACAAAGGACAGTAGTCAGATTGTCCTATGGAACAGCGGTCCTGGAACTGCTTATAATATAACTGTTGAAAATCATCTTGTTAAAGTTTCAGAAGGCAATGTTGGAAACCCATTTGTGACTGAAGTAATTAAAAGTGCCATCGAATTGGAAACCAAATCCAGACAGGAACTGAATTATTATTTGAACTCGTATAGCAACATTCGGTTAATTAATAACCATCCTCCAATACTACCGTTTGGTATCGAAAATGGTTATAAAACATCCTATTATAAAAGGTTCACCTTATTAGGCATTTCTTCACTTATCAAATATCAGGATGCCATCGGTAATAAATACTTCTCACTATGGAACGGATTTAAATGGCAGATTGGAAAAGATACCTCTACAATACAACCATATTGTAACATCAATCAGGAGTATGTTTTAGGATATAAAGGAAGAATCGATCATGATCTTACAGGATATAATAAGGCACTAACCCATTTTGAAAAATGGAAAAAGGAAGTTCAGGATTTGCCTTACAATGAATGGTTGTGTAAAGAAGCATTATATCTCAATAAAAAAGGGCTCGGAGATGTACCTGAAGTGTTTAAATCTTTCGTGGGACGGAGAGATACAATTAATGTTAATTAATGAAGGATCATTGCATGATAAGGTGATAAATATTGCAGGAAATAAACAATTAAACTATCATTATTCTCAGAAGTATAAAGAAATATATCTTATATAATAAAGAAATTGATTAATTTTAACGATCTAAATAAATCACATAGCGATGGCTAAACAAACTAAACCCGCACCACCTCCAAATCCCAATCTGCCTGAGAATGCCGATACCTTGTTGTTTGACATGATTGAAAAATTGATCCACTCAGCATTTAAGGAAATGAAAGAGTTTTCCGTTAAAAAACCCAATGAGGCTATTTCACCGATAAAGGCAGCTTCACTTAACAAACTTTGCGAACCGATAAAAAGAATACTTAAAAGGAGCTTTCTGCTGAGTTCCTTGACTTATTCGACGTAGAAAAATTTGCCTTCATATAGTGATGCAATCTTGCTTCTTGTTAACTATCAAACCGCAATGAAGCAATTCAGGGCAAATTATTTGGGTATGGTAATGATTTTGAAATGACATGGTTAACAAAGGAAAACCCTGGCGGTCCTGACGGAAGTTCAAGATTTGCTTATGAGAGATATTACAAGGAAAATTTTGACTGATAAAATAAAACTGCACGAAGGATGGGGTTACCATCCTTCTTTTGATTATTTGACAGTTGCCGGATTCTTGAAGTGCTTCTCCAAATAAACCTTTGAATAAAAATGTGATCCTCCTTCATTCGAAATATTGCCACAACCCACTGTGTTTGGTCCGGTAAACCTTTAACCCGAGTTCAATCCATGGTTTGTAAGCTGATTTACCTAACACATCGTACAGAATTACCATTTCTTTTATTAAGACTGTTTCTGCAACACCAACATAATTATACCAAGGCTCCTACACCAAACAGTAGTTGTGTCAAATTCATCTGAACTCCACCAATAACCCAGGTTCGTCAAAGAGGTAAATGTTCCATCTATATAATATCGACGACCTCCGGGAAGGCCTGTAAAGCCGCTGCTGTTATCAGAAGGATAGCCAGTAGGATTCCAGTGAGTGAAACCAGCTTCTTTCATTTTTCATCTGCATTGTTTACGCCTCCCAGATATTCGGTCAATACAGTCCATTCAGCATCTGACGGAATATGCCAGCCGGAGGGACACAACTATCGCGAATCGGTAACAACATACCAGTTGTATAACTTCCATAGGGAGTATTAAACTGTATGTCATTGTTATACAAACACCAGGCACCAGAAAAAGTTAATCCATTCCGGGCCGTTGGTGATATTTGTTATTTGCTCGCCATTGGCATATTTGGTTGTTTTAAGGTTTTCGACCATCCACTCCTGAGTGCCCAGAATAATTGAGTTATAATTATTTCCGTCCTGATCAACTGCTCCAGAACCGTGAATATATATTGCAGATGTAAAACTCACATTATCCCCGTATGATGTACCGACACTATTCGTAGCATAAGCCCTCACATAATATGTGGTATTCGGGGTTAGGCCGGTAATGCTGCTAATATAAGTACCGGATCCGCTACCATCGGTCGTATGGCCGTCAGCTACTGTTGGATCAGGTGAGGTATTCCAGCAAACACCACGCTGAGTAACTTGAGAGCCCCCATCGCTGAAAATGTTACCTCCGCTGATAGCTGTGGCTCCGGTTATGTCGGATACTGGATTAGTTGTTATTGTTGAAACTGAGAGATTCCTTAAGCAACGAACAGAAAATCCGAATTGTCGTGGAGCCATATCCATATATAAATCGTCGCCATTGTAATCAAGAGCTCGCATCCAGGTAAGGTTTGAATTATCAACTGTAGAATTCCACCAGTAGCCACTTCTGCCGATTTCTTCAAATAACCCGGTGTTAAGTCGGTATCCACCAGGGTATCCTGTAAACCCACTTATATTGGTAGCACCTACATTGGGTAATTCGAACCTGGGATGAGGATCGGGAGCGGTTCTTGTACTTTTCATCTTACCGCCTGCGATATCAGCTCCACCAAGAAAACCGGATAATTCTGCCCAATCCTGGTCGTCCGGAATCTTCCATCCTGCAGGGCATAGGTTTCGGCTATCTACTACTGTGTACCAATTATATAACGCGCCGTAGGTATTTTTATAAGTAACCTCATCGTTGTTATACCGCACAATAGGCACCACTTGGAAAGTTGTTCCATGAGTTATCGGTTATATTGGGAATAATTTCTCCGTTCCGGTAGTGAGTTACTATTAGGTTTTCGGACATCCATTCCTGGGATCCTAGATTAACTGAAGTGTATATATTGCCATCAATATCGGTTACTCCATTACCCGGGGTAAATAAACTAGTAAAAAACTCTATATTATTCCCATAGGCTGTACCTGCACCATTAGTCGCATAGGCACGAACATAATAGAGTGTACCGGGTATTAATCCGAAAAGGTTACTGATGAAACTGCCTGTTCCATTTCCATCGGTGGTATGGTTACCTGTGGCCAAGGGGTTTGGGGAGTTACTCCAGCAAACACCACGTGCTGATACCATTGAACTGCCTTCAGATGTCACATTTCCGCCGCATATTCCGGTAGTTGTTGTTATATTAGTAACCATTGCTGTATTTACCGTTGGAAGCGTATTTGTTGAAGCCGGAAAAGCTGCAGTTACATAATCAGCTGAGTTATTATCAATAATTGGCATATCGCCGGTGTCAATCATGCCGTCACCATTTACATCGGTTGGAATATAACCTGCAACAAAGGCAGCTGAATTGTTGTCTACCGGTGTCATGTCACCGCGGTATCCACAAAGCCATCCTGGTTAACATCACCGCCGTATAAACATAACTTACTATTGATTTCTTTCAGGTTGCTGCCATAAACAAAATAGGCTACATCAAAGCTGCAACTGATAGCATAACCTTCTAAAGATACCGGTACTGCTGTGGTTGTTTCAATGCTGTTCCTGTGCCTTACAGTTATGTAATACGATCCGCTGATGTGCGACGGGATTGTAATTGAGGACAAGCCGGAAGTATTCAGGTTAACATTCGTCGTAGAATAAACGATTTCTGAATAGTTTAATGCATTGTGTAATTCAATGGTTATCTGATCGGCTATATTTTCGGGGAACTGATCTCCGGTTTCATTCTTTGCCTTGCGCATTGTAGCGCCTCCATTATAAAGTCCTTCCAGAAAAACAAGCAGATTAAGCGTTTTACCGGATGAATTAATGGTGGTAATAACATCCGGGACTGTTTTCATCGGTTCTGTATTTCCAACATTATCTT
>JADJEQ010000017.1 GCA_016709025.1 Bacteroidales bacterium
ACTTCAAACTAACCAATCACAACCTTCCTCAAAGCCACTACATCCCCACTCTCATTTACTATGCTTATGGTGTAGATGCCAGGTGCCAGGCTGTTTACATCCAACCGGAAATTCTCCCGATCCACGGCCTGTTCCAACACGATTTGTCCGGATAAAGCCCTCATCAACAAACGATGGTTTTTGGCAAGCCCAACCTCTACCCCGACATATAAGACGTCATTGGCAGGAACCGGCCACAGGCTGATACGGTTTTGGAGTTCTGTGTAACTGACTGCGGTTGGTGAGTTATTGACCGGTATATGAAAATCAGCGCCGTTGTTGTTGTTCCATGTATTGTTGTTATAATGTATCACGAAATCAACCGCATTCACCACTTGTTCCGGATTGTTGAAAGGTCCAAGCTGAATGGTGATGTTGCCTTCCCCATCGGGTCCGTTCATGGCCGATTCGATGGCAGGACCTGAACCGTTGAAGAGATAAGACCCGGCAGGCCAGTAGGAAACGTCAGGTGTTTGCCAGGCATTTCCAGCTGTGTTAACTCCCCAGTGAAGCTTTGCACCAATGGTTACATCTGTCTGGGTAATGGTAATCACATCGTTGAGGGTGGGGTTTTCGGGTGTCCAGAAAACACCGTTCTGTCCACCGCCACCGGTATTTGAAGGTCCGACATAAACATGCTGGATGGGAGTTTTCGATAAATTCCCTTCCCCATCGGTGACTTCAACATAATAATCGAGCAATTTCTCAGCAATACCGGTTATTTCAGCATAATATTCCCCGGCAATATAATCGGGCAGAATAAAGAAATTCACTTCCGGATTGCCTGTAACATTTCCTGTCGGGAAATTCCGGTAAGTCATGGCAATGCTTTGCCAGGTTTGCACCCCTGCGCCACCTGCAAAAGTTTCGTTGTCGTTGTTACCCAATGGATTGGTGCCATCGTTGTCTAACCGGTATTTAAGCACGGCCGATTGTACCCCCGAAACATCGTAAGCAAATGTCCAGACATGAAAATCCGATGAATTCTGGTGTTGCTGATATCCATAGTTGGGTCCGAAGCCGGTTCCGCCAGGATTGTAAGGGTACCTTTGCGGGATAAAAACCGTAGGTGGGGTATTGTCCGTTCCCGGATGGGCATTGATCACCTGATCGGCATAAGCACTGGCACGGTTGCAGGCCAGCGACTGTTTCACCTCCATATCGAGCGAAGTGCCATAGTACATGTAACCGCTGTTGAATGCCGGAAGAAGATAATGCCAGGCCCTTTCGGCTGAATTGGAGGCATTGGTTGGATATACGATGTTGGCAATATTCAGTGAACCCTGCAAATCCTCAGCCATTTGCACCCGGTTTTCAGCTGCCACCAGAACCGCCCAGTTGCGGGCATCCTCAGTCCAGCCTTCAGGGTTAAATTCGTATCCGGAAGTGTACATCGGCCACAACCAGTTGATAAACTGCGGATGGCCCCAGTCGTTGGCGGCATTTACCCAGGAACCATCTTCCACATGTACCACATCGTTTTCAGGTGCCGGATGGTTGGTCAAAAACTGTTGAATGGTAGAGGGAACATAACCTTTTGAAGCTGCCTCGTAGGCAAAACCAGATACTGAATTGGTATAGTAATCGTAGCCTCCGCCCCAGGCATTGTCGCCATCGTGGGCAAGCAGTACCATGGAAGGTTGGGCAGGATCGTCGTACGGAGCGATACTCACATCAATGGTACCGGTTCCCATCGTGGAATATCCATTCTGATAACTGAGCACATCGTCCATCGGAACCACGGTGATCTTATACTCTGTACCCGTTTCCGGATCCACATATTTTGCCTTATGGGCCTGGTAACAATAAGGAGCTGCGAAGGTCCCTCCCCTGCCGTCTATTTGCCCGTTCCACCAGTGGTTGCCGTTGGTGGTTACTTTATCGGCTCCGTTGGGCGGGTCTATGTTGCACCCGGAGGTTCCGAAATTCAACGGATAATCGTTCAGGGTTCGCGCCAGGTGGCTGTTTGCGATCACTACCCATTCAAGACCCTCTTCCCTCAGGGCCTTTATATTGCGTACACTGAATGAGCATTCTGCAGGCCAGTAACCTTTTGAATAATCGGGCGAAGAACCGAAATTCTGAGTATATAGATACCGATGAGCTTGTATCTGCCGGCGTAGCATTTTGTCGCTCAACAATGGCGATAAGGCGTGGTCCTTTGAAAAAGCCGTGATGTCCATACGTGGTTTTCCGCCTGTGGTTATCCATCCCCTTGCCGTGATAAAGCTGTTTTGCCAGCCGTTGTTATAGCCCCATTGACCGGCACCTGCCAGGCTGTTTACATTTTCCATCAGGCAACCGGAGTAATTTACCTGTGCCCCGGCTTCAGGTAGTCCCAGCAACGACTGAACAGCATCTTTCGC
Organism: Bacteroidales bacterium; assembly: GCA_016709025.1. Lineage (GTDB taxonomy): Bacteria > Bacteroidota > Bacteroidia > Bacteroidales > Lentimicrobiaceae > Lentimicrobium. The sequence continues at coordinate 2,406 of JADJEQ010000017.1, forward strand.
CCTGTACTGATACACAGCCTTACGATCTTCATTGCTGAATATTTCCTGGATATTGTTGAGTGGATGTTGTTGTCCATCGCTGTACCAGTTTCCATTGTTCCACTTCAGGTATTGCGATTCCCAGGCTTTCTGATACTCGTTGGGATTAGTAACGCTGGTCTCAGGCCAGTATATGGGCTGTTCCAGATGCCAGAGGTAACTGGTGTGCACCTGGGCGGTAGAAAGAAACGCCGGAAATAAAAGGGTAAAAAAAAGGGATAATTTTCGGATCATTCTCAGTCAGTTTAGCAACTTCATTTAAAAATCATTGATTTGAGATTACGTTTCTATTCAGTTTGATGAAGAAATTAGCCTTCAGAACTCATAAATCAGTGTCGTTTAGTTAAGGGAAATTGTCTTTCCTGCATCTGCGGGACTCAGACTGACAGTCATCCTGAGTTGGTACTCAAAAAAAATTGAGCAAAATGCGGAGATGACAGGCATACTCCTGAGCTTCAGCGTCTAAAACACTTCGACTCCGCTCAGTGTGACATTCGTGTTACGTCAGCACTAATTCTTTTTATTACGTTCACAATCAATTATTTACAATGTCATCCTGAGCGGAGTCGAAGGATACTTTTTCATTATATTTATAGATACGAAACCTTAACTAAACGACATTGATTCATAAATTGTAATTCTAAAGGCCAATTTTACAGTTAACCACCAACCACCGGAGAGTCGGATTTATATAACCCACAGGTGAGGGAAAAATCCGGAAAATATTTATGGAAAGAAAAATACCTGTTGATGAATAACGTATATCTCAACCTTAACCTTAACCTTAACATCTACCTCAACCTCACTCAAAAGTCCGGCTTTTATCGCAACAAAACAACCATTCCCCGCAAAGGATTATCCTGGCTGCTGCTGATGTATTCAGGTATCTCAAATTCCACCTTGTAACTGTAGATACCTCTTTCCGCCGGCTGACCATTGTATGTCCCATCCCACCCCTGATCAGGGTTGTTGGTTTCAAAAACAAGCCCCCCCCAGCGATCGAAAACCTGCAGTAAATACTTTGTCGGCAAAATATCGCCCAATACAGGCTTGAAAACATCGTTCAGAGTGTTATTATCAGGTGTAAAAGAGTTCGGCATCCGCATCACAAAACCGCAGGGAGAAAGATCAACCGTTTCCTCAGCAACAGCAGGGTTATTGGTGGCGCAGACTTCAGAAGAAGTCAATTCAACCGTAACCTGATCGCCATTGGCAGGTGCATAACTAAATACATTTCCTGAAACAGATTCCTCAAGTCCATTCACCAGCCAGCGGTAGGCAGGAGTCGATCCTTCGTTTAAAGGCGCAGCGGTAAAAATAACATCTTCACCCTGGCAAACACTGGCGGCATCTGAACTCAGGGTAACAGCAGCTTCAGGGCCGGTAATTGAAGTAATTTCAACCGTAGATGGCCATGTAGTTTCGCAGAGCGATCCATCCCGTACCATAACCTGGTAACTGCCTGCTGCAGAAATAACAAAATCGGGGCTCGCCTGCCAGGTTACACCATTATCAATACTGTACTCCAGAGGGACAGTTCCATCGGTTGCCGATACGCTGATCGTCCCCTCTTCTCCGGTGCAGATGGTTGATGGGAAGACCACTCCGGCAATGGCGGCACCACCGGTATTGCTGATTATCAATGGATTACCTGAATACGGAGTTTCACATGGTGCTCCGTCTCGAACAATTACGTTATAATTGCCGGTAGGCAGGTCGTTGAAAACGGGTGAAGACTGCCAGCTCAATCCGTTGTCAATGCTGTATTCATAAGGGGCGACTCCATCTTCAGCCGATATACTGATGCTGCCATTGTCGTTGCCGCAGGTTGTATTGGTTGGCAGTGCCTGGGTGATGGCCGCGCCGCCGATGCTGTTGATGATCACCGGATTACTGGTCCAGAGTGTTTCACACAAGGCACCGTCACGTGTAATTATTGTATAACTGCCTGGTAGCAGGTTGTTGAATAAAGGGGATGGCTGCCAGCTCAGCCCGTTGTCATTGCTGTATTCCAGCGGGGCTATACCCGTTGCTGTTATATTGATTGAGCCGCTGTTGTTGCCGCAGGGTGCATCGGCCGATACTACCTGGTTGATGGTCGCTCCGCCAGTACTGTTCACCAGCACCGGATTGCCGGCATAAGGTGTAAGGCACAAAGCCCCGTCGCGGACGTTTACATCATAGCTCCCCGGACCCAGTCCATTGAAAATGGCAGAGGATTGCCAGGTTAACCCGTTGTTGATGCTGTACTCCAGCGGTGCGATGCCACTGGCCGTGATGTTAATGGTTCCATTGTTGTTGCCGCAGCTTGCATCGTTCGCAACAACCAGATTAATGGCTGCTCCTCCGGTATTGCCGATGATTACCGGATTGGATGCATACTGGGTTTCGCACAATGCCCCATCACGGACAATTACTGAATAGCTTCCCGCAGGCAGTCCACTGAATATCGCTGAAGACTGCCAGTCTATCCCGTTGTTGATGCTGTATTCCAGGGGGGCTGTACCTCCTGTTGTGTTGATAACAATGGTGCCATTGGGTGCACCACAGGAAGCATCTGTTGAATTTACCGAAGAAACGGATGCGCCGCTGACATTGGTCAGAACTACCGGATTACCAGCCCAGAGGGTCTCACAAAGTGTTCCGTCGCGGACAACAACATTGTAACTTCCGGCAGGCAATCCACTGAAAGCAGCCGGTGACTGCCAGGTTGTACCATTGTCAATACTATATTCAAGTGGTGCACCACCACTTGCCGTGATATTGATCGATCCGTTGCTGTTTCCGCAGGTGGTTCCTGATGGTGTCACCTGGGAAATGGTTGCTCCGCCGATGTTGTTGATCAATACCGGATTCCCTGGCCATTGGGTTTCACAAAGCGTTCCGTCACGGACAATAACATTGTAATTTCCTGCTGCCAGCCCAGGGAAAGAAGCTGAAGATTGCCAGGTCGTTCCGTTGTCGATGCTGTATTCCAGTGGGGCAGTACCACCTGAAGCGGTGATATTTATTGAGCCATTGTTGCTTCCGCAACTGGCATCTGCAGGAACAACCTGAGCAATGGCTGCTCCACCGGTGCTGACGAGTACTACCGGATTATTAATCCAGGAGGTTTCACACAGGGTCCCATCGCGAACGATGATGTTGTAACTGCCAGCCGGCAACCCGTTGAAAGTCGCCGATGATTGCCAGTTGGTACCGTTGTCGATGCTGTATTCAAGCGGAGCGGTTCCCCCGGAAGCTGTAATGCTGATGGAACCGTTACTGTTACCGCATGTGGCGTTGGCCGGAACAACCTGTGTAATGGTTGAACCACCGGTATTGCCGATGACCACCGGGTTATTCACCCAGGATGTTTCACAAAGGGCTGCATCACGCACTACAACCGTATAGCTACCAGTCGTAAGGTTACTGAATACCGAGGAAGACTGCCAGCTGCCACCATTGTCGATGCTGAATTCCAATGGAGCTGTACCACCAGATGCCGTAACGATGATTGAACCGTTTGAAATTCCGCAGGTTGCACCTGTGGGAACTACATTGTTTATCACCGATCCTGTCGGGGAAACGATCAGAATATCCATGTCATCAGTAGAGGTGCATCCGTTGACAGTAATACTCAGGTTATCATACGGACCAGGCGCAACAGCAACAGTAGCTCCATTCCCGACGACATTCACATTGGGGAAGGAACCAGTTTGATAATTGATGGTATAGTTCCCATCAGGAACATCCGTGAAGTTAAATACAATACTTCCGTTTTGCCCGCATAAAACCGGGTTGTTTCCGATAGCCGAGAGACCGGGCACCACGTTAACCGTCATAGTCAGTACGCCGGAAGTAGCCAGTTCGGAGCAAAGTTCCACTGAAGTCATTTCAACATACACCTGATCACCGGTTACAGGGGTAAAAGTATATGTAGGTTGATCTGCACCTACCGGGCTCCCGTTCAGATACCACTGATACCCTGGCGAACTGCTGCTTCCCGGTGTTGCAGTCACAGTTACCTGAGTACCGGCGCAAACTGTAGTTGATGGAGAAGCCACAATGCTGACAGAAGCATTGTTGGCCGGATTAACAGTAACGGTTACATCTTCGCAGGTGGAATAACAGGAATTCAGCGAATTCCAGCGGGCATAATAAGTGGTAGTTGCAATTGGAGCAGTCAATGTCAGCGGTGTACCAGTCCCGACAAGGGTTCCACCACAGCTTCCGGTAAACCATTCGAGTGTTGGTCCGCTGCCGTCAGCAGTCAGAGTGATATCAGCGGGTGCATTGTTCTCACAAAAGGTAGTTTCATCAGCCGCAGCAAAGGTTGGATCCGTTACAGCTGGAACAATAACATGAAGGGTACCAAACTGCCCGGCAGTCTCATTGTAAGCACGGCCACGGGCTATATTATATGCATATGCAACATCGTTTGTGTATCTATATGTATATATACGGTAATAAAGTCCATCGATGCATGGTACTGAGATAATATCTGTATAGGATGAAGTATTAGAGGGTGTAACATTAGTAACAACGGTGGCTCCTCCCAGAACTTCCCCGGTATTGTATGTGGTTCCATCCAAAGGGTCTGTAAATGTATTGACAGTATTCCGAAGGATCAGGTATCCGATGGTATTGTCGCTGCTCACAGGATCAGTCACCGGAGTCCAGGACAAGGTAACTGCAGTATTGTTGGCATCAATCGTAAAAGAAGGATTGGGAGTGGTCCAGGTAGGTTGACGAAGGGAACGCCAGAAGATGCTGTTGGTTGTGGTGTTGGTAGGACGGACATTGGGCAAACCGAAAGTCAGATCGACTGCACTTCTGGCTGTATAAAATGTCCCGTTCTGAGGTGGAGTTGTTCCATATTGGTTAATATTTGGACCAGCAGTTGTTTGTGGGCAGGCCATAACAACTTCATTATTACTAAGAGCTTCACTGTGATTAAGTTTAGGTAGAGGAGCTGAAGTATATCCTGATCCCAAAACAGTTTGATGTCCAAGGCCATGCACATGAGTGCCTGAAGCATTTCTGATTTGTAAAAAATCACCACCGCCAGCAACATTAAGGGTTTGGCTGGGAAATGAACCACCACTGAAATAAGTTGCATTCTGAGCACTAAGCTCAATATATCCATCAGAAGGATCCAGGTCAGGTATTCTGGTAACACCAGTTGAACTTACCGCTCTGTGCCAGATTATAATAATAGTCCCTGCCCTTAGATTGGTCCAGAGAGGCATTCCGTTAATAAACGTGATTGCGGGTTGAGGACTGTTTTGTGTTGCATCATGATCTCTGAATGTCCAGTTACCAATATTCAGGTTATCCTGAACAACGAGTAATTCTGACCATTCATCTTCTGGGCCATTGGCATTGAAATAGCTGCTAACCACCATTGCCTGCCCAAAGGCAGTTTCAGAAATTAAGAAAGCAAGGGCGATAAAAGCCAGTAACCGGACCGGGAATATCATTCCCAATAAATACAAAAACCTGCTTTTCACAAAATCGGCTTTAGGCATAACCAGAATATTCAACCGACAGGTTTTCAGCACATCTCAGTTTTCGGAACTTATAAGGTATATTTCAGTTCCTGCACGAGCAAAAGGCGGTAATCCCCAACGGAGTACAAAGATAAAAAAAGTAAGCAGTCCTGCTACGACACTTCATAAATATTGCACAGGGCACAGAGCTCAGAGCGCAGGGCAAAGGGCAAAGGGCATGGGGCATGGGGCATGGGGCAGGGCATTCTGGATTTTTCAGGTGTAGGGACACGACATGTGGTCCCCACACCTGAAAATTATAACAACAGTTTGCGCGTGTCTTATCGCACAGTTTGCGCGCGTCTTATCTTCTGACCAGTCTGCCCTGCAAACAGCCTGCCTGACAGCGTCAAGCAGACAGGGCAGGCGCGTGCTCCGGCCTAAAATCAAAAGTAGCTGGGCTAAATTTGGAGTTGTGGAAGTGCGCCTCAGAAGGTAAGATGCACATTAACCAGAGCGTCATTTGCCAACTTTTATCTTTGCCAACTGCCATTTGCCAACTGCCAACTTTTTTCTTTGCCAACTGCCTTGCCAACTGCCAACTTTTCTCTTTGCCAACTGCCTTTGCCAACTGCCAACTTTTCTCTTTGCCAACTGCCAACTTTTTTCTTTGCCAACTGCCAACTGCCAACTGCCAACTGCCAACTGCCAACTTTTCTCTTTGCCAACTGCCAACTACCAACTGCCAACTATAAACTTTGAGCTTAGGCTATAAACCACAAAAGGCTACCCTTTCGGATAGCCTTTGTGTTGTAAGTTTGGCGACGACCTACTCTCCCACCGGGTTTGGCAGTACCATTGGCGCTGGCGGGCTTAACTTCTCTGTTCGGAATGGGAAGAGGTGGACACCGCCGCTAAAGTCACCATAATTCTTTTGGAATACGGTTATCTTTGGTTTTTATCCAAAGATTGACATGTTATTGGAAGAAGAAAATTTCTTATGAAGTAAAATGAAATAAAAGAGTTGTACTTAAGAAAGTCTACGGGTAATTAGTATCACTCGGCTTTGACATTACTGTCTTTACACCTGTGACCTATCAACGTTGTCGTCTACAACGACCCTTAAAAGAAGTCTCATCTTGAGCTGAGTTTCGCACTTAGATGCTTTCAGCGCTTATCTCATCCATACGTGGCTACCCTGCGATGCAGCTGGCGCAACAACAGGTCCACCAGAGGTATGTCCGACTCGGTCCTCTCGTACTAGAGTCAGGTGCTCTCAAACTTCTAACGCCCACAACAGATAGGGACCGAACTGTCTCGCGACGTTCTGAACCCAGCTCACGTGCCACTTTAATCGGCGAACAGCCGAACCCTTGGGACCTTCTCCAGCCCCAGGATGTGACGAGCCGACATCGAGGTGCCAAACCACTCCGTCGATGTGAGCTCTTGGGAGTGATCAGCCTGTTATCCCCGGCGTACCTTTTATCCTTTGAGCGATGGCCCTTCCATGCGGAACCACCGGATCACTATGTCCTACTTTCCTACCTGATCGACTTGTTGGTCTCACAGTCAAGCACCCTTATGCCATTGCACTCTACGCACGGTTACCAAGCGTGCTGAGGGTACCTTTGAAAGCCTCCGTTACTCTTTTGGAGGCGACCACCCCAGTCAAACTACCCACCAAACAATGTCTCCCGCATTCGCGGGATTAGGCACCGAATAAACAAAGGGTGGTATTTCAAGGATGATTCCACGACTCCTGGCGAAGCCGCTTCACAATCTCCCACCTATCCTACACATCGTTTATTCAATGTCAATGTTAAGCTATAGTGAAGGTGCACGGGGTCTTTCCGTCCCGTTGCGGGTATCCGGCATCTTCACCGGAACTACAATTTCACCGAGCTCATAGTTGAGACAGTGCCCAGATCGTTACACCATTCGTGCAGGTCGGAACTTACCCGACAAGGAATTTCGCTACCTTAGGACCGTTATAGTTACGGCCGCCGTTTACTGGGGCTTCAATTCAATGCTTCTCCTTGCGAATGACATCTCCTCTTAACCTTCCAGCACCGGGCAGGTGTCAGGCCTTATACGTCATCTTGCGATTTAGCAAAGCCATGTGTTTTTGATAAACAGTCGCCTGGGCCATTTCTCTGCGGCCCCGATTGCTCGGGGCGTCCTTTCTCCCGAAGTTACAGGACTAATTTGCCTAGTTCCTTAACCATGATTCACTCGAGCACCTTTGGATACTCTCCTCGACCACCTGTGTCGGTTTCCGGTACGGGCGCCAATAACCTGATGCTTAGAGGTTTTTCCTGGAAGTCTGTTTAGGGCAATTATCCGCCTGGCCGAAGCCTCACGGTACTATCAGGTTCGACATTCTCTGCGGATTTACCTGCCGAAAATATATCTACACCCTTCAACGTACTATTCCGTCAGTACGCATGCCTTTCACTACTCCGTCACCCCATCGCAGTTATTGCCGGTACATGAATATTAACATGTTGTCCATCGACTTACGCCCTTCGGCTTCGTCTTAGGCCCCGACTAACCCTGATCCGATTAGCGTTGATCAGGAAACCTTGGTCTTCCGGTGTGAGGGTTTCCCACCCTCATTATCGTTACTCATGCCTACATTTGCTTTTCCAGACGCTCCAGCATGCCTTACGACACACCTTCTGTGCTGACTGGAATGCTCCCCTACCAGTGATACGCAAGCGCATCAATCCACAGTTTCGGTAGTATGCTTTATGCCCGATTATCATCCACGCCCGATCGCTCGACTAGTGAGCTGTTACGCACTCTTTAAATGAATGGCTGCTTCCGAGCCAACATCCTAGCTGTCAGTGCAATCGAACTTCGTTAGATCAACTTAGCATACATTTGGGGACCTTAACTGATGGTCTGGGTTCTTTCCCTCTCGGCGCTGGACCTTAGCACCCAGCGCCTCACTCCCGAGTATATTTTATAGCATTCGGAGTTTGTCAGGAATTGGTAGGCGGTGAAGCCCCCGCATCCTATCAGTAGCTCTACCTCTATAAAACTCAACCTCGAGGCTGCCCCTAAAGGCATTTCGGGGAGTACGAGCTATCTCTCAGTTTGATTAGCCTTTCACCCCTACCCACAACTCATCCAAAGACTTTTCAACGTCAACTGGTTCGGTCCTTCAGTCCGTGTTACCGGACCTTCAACCTGGTCATGGGTAGATCACAAAGTTTCGCGTCTACCCCCTCTGACTGCTCGCCCTATTCAGACTCGCTTTCGCTTCGGCTCCGTACTTTTAAGTACTTAACCTTGCCAGAGAGGAGTAACTCGTAGGCTCATTATGCAAAAGGCACGCCATCACCCCTTTCGAGGCTCTGACCGTTTGTAGGCGCACGGTTTCAGGTTCTATTTCACTCCGCTGTTCGCGGTTCTTTTCACCTTTCCTTCACAGTACTGGTTCACTATCGGTCTCTCAGGAGTATTTAGCCTTACCAGATGGTGCTGGCAGATTCCCACAGGATTTCTCCGGTCCCGCGGTACTCAGGATACTGCTCGTGTAATAAATTCGTTTCGCCTACGGGACTATCACCCCCTATGGTAGCACTTTCCAGTGCGCTTCTGCTACAAATTTATAGTCAACTATTGCAGTCCTACAACCCCGTTAATGCCGTAACATCAACGGTTTGGGCTTCTCCCCGTTCGCTCACCACTACTTGGGGAATCACTTTTGTTTTCTTCTCCTGCGGGTACTTAGATGTTTCAGTTCTCCGCGTTTGCTTCCGTATTACTACAGATGATACGTCTTCAACGTACCGGGTTGCCCCATTCGGATATCTCCGGATCAAAGGTTATTTGCACCTCCCCGAAGCTTTTCGCAGCTTATCACGTCCTTCATAGCCTCTGAGAGCCAAGGCATCCACCCTGCGCCCTTATTAACTTTCTTAATTATTTTTATTCAAAATTGTACTCGATTTGTACTCTTCTACCTGAAGATTACTATCGACAGCTTTTACACCATCTCATCTTCATAATAGTTTCTCTTCTTCCAACATGTCAAAGAACTTACTACGATTTCGGATTTCTAATTTCGGATTGCGGATTGTAAAAACCCCCAATCGTAAAACTGAAATCGTCAATCAGTTTGTGATGAATATTGGTCTCGAACCAATCTCTCCAGTCTTTTTAAACTTTGGAGCGCCCCCAACGGGCTAATTCAACTGTAAGTATTTTAAAGAACTCTTGTAATTTCGGATTTCTGATTTCTGATTTCGGATTATTTTTAAATCTAAAATCAGCAATCTGCAATCCGCAATGGTAAGTGGAGAATAACGGATTCGAACCGTTGACCCCCTGCGTGCAAGGCAGGTGCTCTAGCCAGCTGAGCTAATCCCCCAAACGATGCTTTTTTTGTATTATGTAGTCCCGCGCAGATTTGAACTGCGGACCCCTACATTATCAGTGTAGTGCTCTAACCAACTGAGCTACGGGACTATAAAATTTCTCTTAAGATTCCTGTTCCTCAGTTATTCAGGGAAAGAGCCCTCACTCGTATCGTTCAAGGTATGTATATGTAAGTAATGAAGCAAAGCAATAAGCAACAATGAATCCCCGATAACGTGGGAGACGAGTAAATCTACTCTAGAAAGGAGGTATTCCAGCCACACCTTCCGGTACGGCTACCTTGTTACGACTTAGCCCCAGTCACTGGTTTTACCCTAGGCGACTCCTTACGGTTATCGACTTTAGGTCCCCCCAGCTTCCATGGCTTGACGGGCGGTGTGTACAAGGCCCGGGAACGTATTCACCGCGCCATGGCTGATGCGCGATTACTAGCGAATCCAACTTCACGGAGTCGGGTTGCAGACTCCGATCCGAACTGAGACCGACTTTGGAGATTTGCATCCAGTCACCTGGTAGCTGCCCTCTGTATCGGCCATTGTAGCACGTGTGTAGCCCTGGACGTAAGGGCCGTGCTGATTTGACGTCATCCCCGCCTTCCTCACTACTTGCGTAGGCAGTTTCTTTAGAGTCCCCAGCTTGACCTGTTGGCAACTAAAGATAGGGGTTGCGCTCGTTATGGGACTTAACCCGACACCTCACGGCACGAGCTGACGACAACCATGCAGCACCTCGTAGACAGCCCCGAAGGGATATAAGATTTCTCCTATAGTCTCTCTACGTTCTAGCCCAGGTAAGGTTCCTCGCGTATCATCGAATTAAACCACATGCTCCTCCGCTTGTGCGGGCCCCCGTCAATTCCTTTGAGTTTCAATCTTGCGATCGTACTCCCCAGGTGGATTACTTATTGGTTTCCCTTAGACGCTGACTGTGTATCGCCAACATCGAGTAATCATCGTTTACAGCGTGGACTACCAGGGTATCTAATCCTGTTTGATCCCCACGCTTTCGTGCATGAGCGTCAGTTATAGCTTAGCTAGCTGCCTTCGCGATCGGTGTTCTGTGTCATATCTAAGCATTTCACCGCTACATGACACATTCCGCCAACTTCAACTATACTCTAGACTGACAGTATCAAGGGCAGTTCCACAGTTGAGCTGTGGGATTTCACCCCTGACTTAGCAATCCGCCTGCGCACCCTTTAAACCCAATGAATCCGGATAACGCTTGCATCCTCCGTATTACCGCGGCTGCTGGCACGGAGTTAGCCGATGCTTATTCTTCAGGTACCTTCAGCTGTCTACACGTAGACAGGTTTATTCCCTGACAAAAGCAGTTTACAACCCATAGGGCCGTCTTCCTGCACGCGGCATGGCTGGTTCAGGCTTGCGCCCATTGACCAATATTCCTTACTGCTGCCTCCCGTAGGAGTCTGGTCCGTGTCTCAGTACCAGTGTGGGGGATAACCCTCTCAGGACCCCTAGACATCGTTGCCTTGGTGAGCCGTTACCTCACCAACTAGCTAATGTCACGCATGCCCATCTTTAACCGATAAATCTTTAATTGCACTGTGATGCCACAGCGCAATGTTACGGTGTATTAATCCCGATTTCTCGGGGCTATTCACCTGTTAAAGGTAGGTTGCATACGCGTTACGCACCCGTGCGCCACTCTCATCAAAGTATTGCTACCTCGAATCCCGTTCGACTTGCATGTATTAAGCCTGCCGCTAGCGTTCATCCTGAGCCAGGATCAAACTCTCCATTGTAATGAAAAATTTAAAAATGTTCTCTAGATGTACTCTCAGTATCATATTCACATATAATACCGCATTGTTGCTTATTTTCGTTTGCTCCAATAGTTCAAAGAACTCTCTTTTTCCCGCCCTCAAATTCAAACTGTACAGTTTTCCTCTCGTTTGGGGCTGCAAAATTACAAACTATTTTGAATCTCGCAACTTTTTTGAAAAATATTTTTTCAAAACTTTTTATGTCAATGATCACCCGCCTTTCTCTCCTCTTTTAATCGCCTTTTCGTCTAACGGGATTGCAAAAGTAGAAACTATTTTCATTCTGACAAGCGTTGTATAAAACTTTTTTTGATGTCTACGTATAACCCTTTCATTTTAAACACATTCAACCCTAAAAAAAATTGAAAATATTTTTGCCCTGCAGGAATCAGTTTTTTCCGGAATTTTGCTACTCTTAATCAGTGATCTCATTATCATAACATTGAGAAAATATCAGAATTTTAGGCACCTATCAGGCTTTGTTGTATTTTAGCGGATAAATTCATTCATCAATGAGACGTACAGCCTCAATTTATTTCACATTACTTTTTTTTATCCTGGTTTTAATACCCGGATTATTGCCAGCACAGGAATTTCAGCAAGGTCCTGAAAAACGTTTTGTCGATAAACTCTTCTTTGGTGGGGGCCTGGGATTGCAATTCGGAACCATTACCCTGATAGATATTTCTCCTGTTGTAGGTTACAGGGTAACCGAAAAATTAGAAACCGGCATCGGTCTTACCTATAAATACTATAAATACAATGACTACTATAACCTTGGAAGTGACCTGAAGACCAATATCATTGGTGGAAGTATCTTTGCCAGGTACCATATTCTCGAAAATCTGTTCGCCCACGTTGAATATGAAAGCCTTCGGTACCACTATGACGAATACTACAGTACAGGAAGCTATCCTGTCAACGACCAGAGAACTGCGGTTTACAACAGCATCTTTGTCGGAGGAGGTTACCGGCAGAGAATTTCGAGCGGGTCCTACTTCTTTTTGATGGCGCTCTGGAACCTCAACGACTCGGCCTATTCACCCTATTCAAACCCTGTTCTGAGAATGGGTGTGATGATCGGAAGATAAATTCACCCGTTTTACCGGTATGTGATCCTGAATACAATTGCAGACTCGTTCAGCAGACCCTTCCGGGTTGATTCCTTCAACATGATTTTTGCCTGTCCTCCCTCAGCACCCGATTTAACAAATTCATAAGCTGGTTTTGCTTTTTGACCCAACAATTCAATGATTGGTTTCCGGGAGTCAGGCAACTGAAATTCAATTACTGCAGGTATATCGGTAAGATCCGAAGGAATCAGGTAAATAGCATAAGTACCATCTTTCCCGGATGTATATACCACATTCCCTGATTCGTAAGGCGAAACTGGCTTTGTTCCATAAATGGCATCGCTGTTTATTTTCATCCATTTGCCTATCTCTTCAAGCCTTTGGTAAGCTTCAGGTGCCCATTCTCCATCGGGACCCGGTCCTATGTTAAGCAACAGATTGCCTCCCCGCGAAACTATTCTGCACAATAAATGAATCAGTTCGCGGCCTGACTTGTAATGATCACCCGGCACATAACTCCACGAATTGGCCATGGTCATGCAGGTTTCCCATGGAAAATCAAGCGGTTTCTCAGGAATGCGCTGTTCAGGAGTAAGATAATTCTGGTTCGGACCTTCCACAGCCCGGTCAACCACCAGGATTCCAGGTTGCAACTGCCGCGCCATATCTGCCATTTTATTCATATCAATATCCTGATTTATCCGGCGTTTGCCATCCGCCATCACCGTATCGCGGCGTTGTCGCACCCATCCGCCATCCAGCCAGAGGATATCCACCGTTCCGTAACCGGTCAGCAATTCCCTGATCTGGGCATAGGTGAAGTCTTTATACCGATCCCACTTTTCAGGATATCGTTTCAGATCATAATTGGGATTGCGGTCAAAAGGCGGCCAATATGGATCCCAGTAATCGGGACAATGCCAGTCGGGCTTCGAAAAATAGGCTCCGATTCCCATTCCTTCCTTCCTGAAAGCCTTGAAAATCTCATCGGCAATATTCGCCCGTGGATTGGCGGCAAACGGACACTCCGGGCCTGTAATCCGGTAATCGGTTTGTTTCGTATCGAACATGCAAAACCCATCGTGGTGTTTGGTCGTGAACACCATATACTTCATTCCGGCATCTGCGGCAGCCCTGGCCCATCGCTCCGGATTGAATTTTACGGGGTTGAAGGTTGATGGCAGATTCTGATAGGCCTTGCGGTATTCAGCATAATCACCGGCATACGGACCACGCCTGGTGCACCAGTCCTCGTCTTCCGGACATAAACTCCAGCTCTCCACAACACCCCACTGGCTGTAGGGGCCCCAATGCATCAGCAATCCGAACTTCTGGTCCTGCCACCACGCCAGTTTTTGCTTTACCAGCGAATCTGTTGGCCAGAAATATACCCTGTCCTCGTCATGCTGCGCAAAAGCAACACCCGTGAAACCTGAAATGAGTACTAAAAACAGAAATATCCATTGTTTTCTCATTGCAATCCTCCCTTTCCGCGATAAAGTGAAACCGGTTCATTGAAACTCAGCCTGACCACTGTCATGTATTCGTCTCCTGCCCCTTCCGGAAGATCAAGAAACAACAAGCCCGGCACCGGACTCCATGAAATTTTACCAACTACCTTCGGATGAAGTTCAGTTTCCGTTCCCAGAACAACTGCTTTCAGTACCTTATTCTTCAGCCCTTTTACCATAACCTGCCCGCAACTGCCTCCGCTGATGAAAAGATACAGGTTCAACGAATCGGGCGAAAGGGTTGATGGTCCGTAAAAATGGCCTTGTGGAAGGCCCGCAATGGTACCGAAAATGGCTTCCTGATGTTTCGATGTCCATTTACCCATTTCTTTCAGCAGGTTAACCTGCTCAGCCGGAATCGTCCCATCGGCTTTCGGGCCAATGTCGAGCAACAGATTTCCTCCATAACCGATCACATCTGCAAAAATACTGATAACTTCATAAGGTGTCTTATAATTGGTATCCCTTCCCTGGTATCCCCATGAATCGTTCATGGTCATACACAGTTCCCAGGCAGGGCTGTCGGGCCTTGTTACCGGAAAGTTCTGCTCAGGGGTATCGTAGTCTCCAAAGCCGGCCAGTCGACCGTTGATGATGGTTTTGGGATTGTAATTCAACAGCTTATGGCGGATTTCGGCAGCCTGCCATTCTGAAGCAGAATGCTCCCAGTCGCCGTCGAACCACCAGAGATCAGGGTTGATCAGCTGCTGAAGCTCACTCAACTGTCCGTTCATAAAGGTCAGGAAGTTCTGCCATTTCACAGGATTGCCTGCAAGATTATATTTTACAGAGTCACGCAGAAAACCCGGATAATCGGGATGAGTCCAGTCGATCAGTGAATAATAGAGGCCGGTTTTTAGCCCGGCTTTTCTCAATTCGCCGATAAACGGAGACAACACATCCCGTTTGGCGGGAGTTGAAGCAGGAACACTGAGTTTATTCATTTTCGTATCCCACAAGGCAACCCCGTCGTGGTGTTTTGAAGTAATTACTGCGTATCTGGCCCCGCTTTCCTTAATCAGGCCGGCCCATTTCGCCGGATCGTAGTTCAGAGCCGTGAAGCCATTTAGCTGCTTCATATAATCCTCATGGGAGATCTTGTGGTTATGAAAAGACCATGACTCATCGATCCCATTCACTGCATAAATACCCCAGTGTATGAAAATACCGAGTTTTGCATCGTTAAACCATTGTAATTTCATGTCAGGCAGTTGTTGCCCCGATGCTGAAACAGCAATTGCCAGCAGGATTCCTGCAAAGTACTTTTTCATTTTATGGGTTGAATTGGTCAGGATAAAAAAAACCGGCCTGATTCAGGCCGGCAGTTTGCTTTATACGTTTTCTTCAATCGGAATCTGCTTCAGAATTTCCAGGGTAAGATCCCAGAATTTCAGGGCGGTATCAATTTTAAGCCTTTCGTCGGGCGAATGGGCTCCTTTAATGGTAGGTCCATAGGATATCATATCCATTCCCGGGTATTTTTCGCCAACCAGTCCGCACTCAAGTCCCGCATGAATGGCAAGCACTTTGGGTTCAGTATTGAATAAGCGTTGATAGGCTGCACGCGATATGTCGAGTATCTCTGACTTTGGATTCGGGGTCCATCCGGGATAACCGTCGGAATGAACGGCCTTGCCACCTGCCAGGTTAAACACAGCAACCACCATGTTCCCGATATCGTCTTTAGCCGATTCAACGGAGCTGCGCTGACTCGTCGTTATTTCAATTTTATTCTCGTATGTTTTTACTGAAGCCAGGTTGGTTGATGTTTCCACGAAATTCGGAATATCGGCCGACATGGCGATTACCCCGTGCGGACAGGCATACAATGCATTGATCAGCCTTTCCTGTGTTGCAACGTCGAGGAGATAATCAGGCAGGTCGGTAGTATTGAAATTTAAATTCAATGCCGGCTCTGTCACTTTCAGCTCTTTGCGGACGATGTCATTGTACTGTGAAGCATATTTTTCAAAATCAGCAGCAAAACGCTTCGGAATCGTAACTATCGCCATGGCTTCGCGGGCAAGGGCATTGCGCAGATTACCTCCGTCAAACCTGGATAGACGGAGTTCGAAACGCCGGTTTGCCTCCCATAACAAACGGTTGAGAATTTTATTGGCATTCCCAAGACCCTTATTGATATCGTCGCCCGAATGACCACCCTTCAAGCCGCTGACTTTTATAACATATCCAACCAAATTGGCGCCAACAGGAACTTTCGAGTAATTCATGCTTATAACCGTATCCTTCCCCCCGGCGCACCCGATGAAAATTTCACCTTCATCTTCCGAATCCAGATTGAGCAGAATACTACTTTTCAGAAGGTCGGGTTTGAGACCGAAAGCCCCGGTAAGGCCGGTTTCTTCGTCAATGGTAAAAAGACATTCAATGGGTCCGTGATCAATATCTTTAGCCTCCAGCAACGCCAATTGAGCTGCAATGCCAATGCCATCGTCGGCTCCAAGGGTAGTTCCCCTGGCTTTCACCCATTCTCCGTCAATATATGGCTGTATCGGATCCTTGTCAAAATCATGATAGGTGTCACTGTTCTTTTCGCATACCATATCTATATGGCTCTGTAAAACAACCGATTTACGATTCTCCATTCCCACGGTTGCAGGTTTTCTGATAAGGATATTTCCAATCTCATCGACAATGGTTTCAAGACCATGCTTTTCACCGAAAGCGACGATGTAAGCAGCTATCTTTTCTTCTTTTTTTGAAGGGCGCGGAATTTTACAGATTTCCTGAAAGTATTTCCAAAGTCCTGCGGGTTGCAAATTGTCAAGTTCTTTGCTCATTTTACTTTTGTGCTTTTGGTGAAAAATTTACTTTACAAACCTACATGTTTTTATAAGAATTCACAAATCCTGAATAAGAAATTGGTTGAATATTACAAAGAGAAAATTAATTGGATAAAAACTGCCATTGGTAATACCTGTGTGTATTTCCGGATAGTTATAAAAAAACTATTCCCGGATGAACTTCCCTCCTGAATTACCTGATGGGGTTATTAATTGGTAGAAATAAAGTCCTGAAGACCATAAGGTTCCGTCAATTTTTAGCTGATGATAGCCTGCAGAAAGATCATACAGAATGCGTTCATATACCTTTGTACCATTGCTATTGAATACAGTTAGTGAAACTGGTCCTGCGCCGGCTATTTGAAAATCAATGGTTGTCAGGGTACTGAAAGGGTTGGGGTAGGCACGGGAAACAGGTAGATCAGGCGTCCGGTTAATCCCCGTAAGGGTATCCACCACCCTGATTTTCACATCGTCGATAAACCATGAGTACCATAGGTTTGAACCATATAGATTATAAGCCTGCCAGGCAATCCGTACATTTTCACCAACATAATCGTTGAGGCTAAGTTCAATATCATCTTCATAAGAACTCACACCGGCCGGATAATCGTAAGCGCTCCAAATTGTTTCCCAGTTAAATCCATCGGTAGAAGCCTTCACCAGATATTCATCGTAGTCGTAGCTCCTCAGGCGGCAAAACGTTTTGAAAGTGAGTACTGAATTTACTGTTATCGGTACCTCCGGGGAAATCAGCCATTCATTCTGCTCGTTTCCCTGAAAGTCCCATTCCACGGCCGCCTGACGTTCGCCTTGGGGAGGAAATACTTCCCAATCCACCTCATCGCTATCGGTATAATACACCATTCCGTAGTCGTCCCAGGTAAGCCAGGTCAGGGGCTGCCCGTTCACGGTCCAGTTTTCAGGCGGGAATACCTCCCCTTCAAAACCTTCTTCCAGGATGGGTTTAATCCAGTCCCAATTCAGGGTAAAATTATCTGACCAGCCGGCATTGTTGAGTTCATCGGTGAGCCAGAACCTGATCTCACCCTGGGTATGATCGGGTTGGCCGGCTATGATTCCCTCATAGGTAAAATCGCCCTGGGTACCATTGGTTTTTGTCATAACAACTGCCTGGGTCTGGCCGTTGATGGTAACTTCTCCGTCGAGTGTTTCAGGCATGTCGGATACATCACGCACAATCAGTGTGAGATTCATTGGCTGCTGAGCGTATACCTGCGTGCCACCCAAAGAAATTACCACCGGTGGATCTGTATCAATGCTGCTGGTATTCACCTCAACATCGTCGAGAAACATATTCCATCCATAGGCACTGATGGCCTTAAAAATAATGTATGTACTGCCCGGATGGTTGAATGCGAATTCATACTGATACCATCCTTCATAGGAAACCGGAGGATAAAAGTTAACAGCCCTGCTGATTGAATCCAGGAAAGTAGCGCCATCCAGCCCGGGGGAGGTGTTGTAGTACACTTCAATTTTATCGTGGCGGTTGTTGCTGGGGTCTTCGGAGCGGAAAAACCAGAAACGAAGCACATTATCATCTGTGAGTGTCAATTCCGGGCTGATCAAAACAGCCTCCTCCCCTGCTGAGGCACTAAAAGCATTGTACCTTGCCATGGCCTCACTTCCGTCGTGGGGTAAGCATTCGGGCCATTCACCTTCAACTGCCCTCACGAAATGCATATCACCGGTGACAAGCGGATATTCAATCCATCCATTTGGTGGAAACTGTGCTTCTTCAAATCCTTCGTTGTAAGGAAATTCCGTAATCTGTGCCTGAAGTTGCAGGGAACATGCCGCAATCAGCAGCAAAAAGTAAATTCTTTTCATTCGTAGTAATTTAGATTGTATCGATTATGACAAACCCACATATCTGATTATTAAGGATATACATTATGCTGCCAACAATCCATACAGGCTTCATATGTGATTTTTATCTGACCCAAATTTATGGTATTAATAATCAAAAAAAAATATTTTGAAGTATGATCTGCCTGAAAAGTCAATAAAGAAGACCAGACACCATCCCGGCAGTAAGCAGACAGTTATCAAACTATTTGTACTCAACCGACAGCGGGCTTCCCTCTATCCGCAAATTCATGCCCTCCCTGTGAGTTTATTAATGAAGCGCAATAAATATTTTTACTCCATCAACCATATATAACCTGATTTTTGCGAGATTTACATTCACAAAAAAACCATCCATGGAATTAGTACATGCAATTGAAACCCGGGTTAGCGTCAGAAGCTTTACTCAGGAAAAAATAAAAACCGAAGATTTAAAGGAACTGGTCAGGCGTGCAGGACTGGCACCCAGCATCAATAATTCACAACCCTGGAAGTTTCTGGCCATAACCAATCAGGATCTGCTCAAAAAAATGGCCAAGGCAGTTTCTGAACGCATTGGCAGCCTGCCGGTTAAGGACAAGGAAGATACAAACCGCTCTTTTCTTTCGCGCATCGAATGGTATTCAACCTTTTTTGAAGATGCCCCTGCCATCATTGCCCTGCTGATGAAGCCCTATGAATCGGTATTGGAGAAAGGTGCTGAACTTACCCACGAGGAAATTGACAGGATGCGCAACCATCCCGACATGCAAACGGCAGGGGCAGCAATACAAACAATCCTTTTATCGGCGGTCGATCTGGGTTATGGTGCCTGCTGGATGAGCGCTCCTCTGGTTGCCAAACCCGACCTTGAGAAACTGATGAAGGTACAGTCCCCCTGGAGCCTGGTGACGTTCGTCGCCATCGGGAAACCGTTCGGGTCATCGGCCAGGAAATCAAAAAAAGCCTTAAGTGAAATCTTTGAAATAATCCCGTAAAGATCAGCCGGTAATGGCTTCCTTTAGTTTTTTAATGGTTTCTGCAGGATCGGTGGACGAAAAAACCGTATTTCCGGCCACCAGCACATCGGCCCCGGCCAAAAAGAGTTTACCTGCATTCTGAAGATCCACACCTCCATCTACCTCTATCAACGCGCCTGAATTCTTTTCGGTGATCAGTTTTTTCAGCTTGCTTATCTTATCATAAGTCGCTTCAATGAACTTTTGTCCTCCAAAACCGGGGTTCACCGACATCAGCAGCACCAGGTCAACATCGGCAATAATTTCCTCCAACAGCGAAACGGATGTATGCGGATTCAGCACCACTCCTGCTTTCATACCCATCTCCCGAATCTGGTGAACCGCTCTGTGAAGATGGGTGACGGCTTCAATATGAATGCTCAGATATGTTGCACCTAAATCGCGGAATGTTTCAAAATAACGCTCCGGTTGCACAATCATCAGATGAACATCCAGCGGCTTTTTCGCAATTTTATGGATGGCTTTAATGACCGGCATCCCAAACGAGATATTCGGAACAAACACCCCATCCATCACATCCAGATGAAACCAGTCGGCCTGGCTTTGGTTGATCATTTCTATATCTCTGCCGAGATTTAAAAAATCGGCCGATAAAAGAGAAGGCGCTACCAGATGTTGACCCATAGACTAAATTTTATGCGAAGTTAGGGATTTATGCCAAATTCCGTAGGGCAATTTTTGGGAATGACCAAATTACGATTGACGAATTGCGAATGACGAATGACGAATGTAGAATGTAGAAGTGAATGAATTTGATTTACGACAACCCTCACAGATTCGGAGATTTCCTTCTCCTTGGGGGAAGGTGCCCAAGGGGATGAGGTGGAGAGGGGCACGGGAGTGAGGTATTACGGATGACGAATGACGAATGTAGAATGTAGAATGTAGAATGTAGAATGTAGAATGAATTTACGATTTACGGCTGACGGTTTACGATTTACGAATAACTAACCTCAACTAAGATTCCGGCTCCCCTCGCAAACTATAGGAAAGTCCGATTTCCTTCTCCTATTGAGGAGAAGGTGCCCGAAGGGCGGATGAGGTGGAGAGGGGCACGGGAGTGAGGTAATACGAATGACGAATCTAGAACAACGAATGAATTTACGATCGACGATTTACGATTTACTAATGAAAATTGGAAAATTAATAATTCCTTAAACTATTGATATAGAATTTTCTACGTGTTTTGGTTTTTCATTTTACTTTTTTTCGAATTAAATCAGTAATAAATATTGCTTATTTTACACTAAACCGGTAATTTATATTACCACTATATGAGCAATTATAGGATAGAGCTTAAAAACAAATTGAAATAATAACTGTTTGGTTCATCTTATTTGTGATCATATTCCGACGCCGGATAAAACACATTTTTGTGTAAATCTGCATTGAGATTGCAAATCTGCATAAATAACAAACAGAAAAATTACTGAAAATAATACCTGGCGGCATTCAATACCAAAAAAAAGAGCGGAGGTAAGTCCGCTCTTAATTTTTATCCAAGATAAGTTTTCAGAATTTTACTTCTGGAGGTGTGTTTCAGCCTCCGGATCGCTTTCTCCTTAATTTGTCGTACCCTTTCGCGGGTCAGGTCAAACCGTTCGCCGATCTCCTCGAGGGTAAGCGGATGCTCACCGCCCAATCCGAAATAAAGCCTGATAACATCGGCTTCGCGCGGGGTTAGGGTTGAAACAGCCCTTTCAATTTCCTTGCGGAGTGATTCATAAAGCAGTTCAGTCTCAGGAGTTGGTCCGTCGTCGCTGCGCAGCACATCGTACATGTTGTTGTCTTCGTCCTGCACGAGCGGGGCGTCCATCGAAACATGGCGGCCTGAATTGCGCATCGATTCCTTTACCTCGTTCTCGCTGATTTCAAGTAAACCGGCAATTTCATCGAAATTGGGTTCGCGCTCATATTCCTGCTCCAACTTGGCGTAAGCCTTGTTGATTTTGTTGATCGAGCCGATCTTATTCAGCGGAAGCCTGACAATACGTGATTGTTCGGCCAGCGCCTGCAGAATTGACTGCCTGATCCACCATACAGCATAGGAGATAAATTTAAACCCCCTGGTTTCATCGAAACGCTGGGCAGCCTTGATAAGACCAAGGTTGCCTTCGTTGATCAGGTCGGGCAGGCTTAAACCCTGATTCTGGTATTGCTTCGAAACGGATACAACAAACCTCAGGTTAGCCTTGGTAAGTTTCTCCAGGGCAGCACGGTCGCCTTGTTTTATCTTTTGCGCGAGTGCTACTTCTTCATCAGCCGTAATCAGTTCTACTTTTCCAATTTCCTGCAGATATTTATCGAGCGATGCAGTTTCGCGGTTGGTAACCTGTTTTGTTATTTTTAGTTGCCTCATTTTCTTCCAATAGATTTTACAGTGAACCCTTTTACGAAAAATAAAAGATAATGTTACATTATTTATTTTCCTTATTCAGGTTTTGGTAGTAAAACTTTGCGTGAAAGCTTGAGTTTACCGGTCTTTGGATCAATTTCAATCAATTTGACATCTATTTCATCTCCGACCTTCAGCACGCTTTCAACATCCTTTAAACGGGTCCAGTCAATCTCGGAAATATGCAGCAATCCGTCCTTTCCTGGCAAAACTTCAACAAAAGCACCGAAAGTGGTGATGTTTTTAACCACGCCGTGGTAAACGGTTCCTATTTCAGGAATGGCAACGATGCGTTTAATTTTTTCGATAACAGCATCAATCGAAGCCTTATTGGCTGAAACAATATCAATTTTTCCAAACTCGCCCACTTCTTCAATAACGATGGTTGAGCCGGTTTCACGCTGCATTTCCTGAATAACCTTGCCACCAGGTCCGATAACGGCACCAATGAATTCTTTCGGGATGGTCATCTTAACGATACGTGGAACATGCGGTTTGTAATCTTCACGTGGCTCGGTAATAACCTTTGCGATTTCACCTAGAATATGCAACCTGCCTGCACGTGCCTGTGCCAATGCCTGACCAAGTACCTCGTAAGAAAGGCCATCAACCTTGATGTCCATCTGGCAGGCAGTGATGCCGTCGCGGGTGCCGGTAACTTTAAAGTCCATATCGCCGAGGTGGTCTTCATCGCCGAGAATATCGCTTAACACGGCAAAACGGCCGGTTTTCGAATCGCTGATCAAACCCATGGCAATTCCGGAAACCGGTTTGATGAGTTTTACACCGGCATCCATCAGTGCCATGGTTCCTGCACAAACAGTTGCCATGGATGAAGAACCGTTCGATTCAAGAATATCAGAAACCACACGAACAGTGTATGGATTTATATCGTTGTCAGGCAACATATTTTTGAGCGCACGCAACGCCAGGTTACCGTGGCCGATTTCGCGGCGGCTGGTTCCCATCGTTCTTTTGACTTCGCCGGTTGAAAATGGCGGGAAGTTATAATGGAGAATAAAATCAACTTTCTCTTCAATCACTACACCATCAATAATCTGTGCATCCAGCTTGGAACCCAGCGTAACAGTTGTGAGCGATTGTGTTTCGCCGCGGGTAAAAATAGCTGATCCGTGTGCAGCAGGCAGGTAATCAACCTCACCCCAGATCGGGCGGATTTCGTCAAGTTTACGGCCGTCAAGACGGGTTCTCTTTTCGAGAATTACGTTGCGGACAGCTTCCTTCTCCACATCGTGGAAATAACGCTTCACCAGCATTGTCTTTTCAGCAACTTCTTCTTCGGGAATGGTGGCAATAAAATCATTGACTACAGCCTCAAAAGCATCGCCACGTTCATGTTTTGCTGTTGCATGGCTGGCAATTTCAAAAATTTTGTCGTAACAGAATTCTCTCACCTGTGCACGAAGTTCTTCATCGTTCTTCTCGTGGCAGTATTCGCGTTTCGGACTTGATTTCTCCACCATAGCAGCCAGTTCAATCTGGGCCTGGCATTGTAATTTAATGGCTTCATGCGCGACCTTAAGGGCGGCGATCATGTCGTCCTCTGAAACTTCTTTCATTTCGCCTTCCACCATCATGATGTTGTCCATAGAGGCAGCAACCATGATGTCGATATCGGCAGTAGGAATTTCTTTTAAAGGAGGGTTAACTATAAATTTGCCATCGATGCGGGCAACCCTCACTTCTGAGATAGGACCATCGAAGGGAATATCAGAAACCGCCAGCGCTGAAGAAGCAGCAAGACAGACCAAAGCATCGGGAAGGATATTGGTATCAGATGAAATCAGGGTAATAAATACCTGTGTTTCTGCATGATAATTAGACGGAAAAAGAGGACGAAGTGCCCTGTCAACCAGTCGTGATATTAAAATTTCGTAATCCGATGGACGGGCTTCACGTTTAAAGAAACCACCGGGAAAGCGTCCTGATGAAGCATATTTTTCACGGTATTCAACCGTAAGCGGCATAAAGTCAACATTTTCTGCTGCTTCTTTTCGGGCAACTACAGTAGCCAGTAGCATTGTATCACCCATTTTTACTACAACGGCCCCATCGGCCTGTTTGGCCAGACGGCCGGTCTCGATAGAAACGGTCCTTCCGTCTCCAATGTCAAATGTTTTTACTATTCCTTGCATATAAGATATTGTGAAATTGGTATTTATGCCTTCCGCGGGATTTCCGCTTTAGCGAGGTCAAAATTACGCTTTAATTGTATAAGGTTTAGAAACAGAAAGAAATAATTGAAAATGGCATACATAAAAAAGAGGCAATCCAAAAATTGCCTCTTTTTAAATATTTATCCGGGAATTATTTCCTGATATTCAGTTTCTTGATTACTTCCCTGTAACGCTCAATATCCTTTTCTTTCAGATAATCGAGCAATCTTCTGCGTTTACCTACCAAACGAACCAGTGAACGCTCGGTAACGAGATCGTTTTTGTTGATTTTCAGATGACCGGTAAGGTGCTGAATCCTGTGGGTAAAAAGCGCGATCTGACCTTCGGCTGATCCGGTATCAGTGGCATTCTTGCCATAAGCACTGAAAATGTTCGTCTTTACTTCTGAAGTTAAATACATGTCAAAAATTTTATTTCTTTTGTAACGGGCTGCAAAAATAGAACATTATTTTAATATGCGCAACCATTTAAACATTTTTTCCAACAAATTTTAATCCAGGGGCAAAAACCGGGCTTTTAACAAGATAATCAAGACCTTAACTTACAATTAAAAGTTCCGCACCTGGTGTTGTTAACTGTGTACAAAGATAGAATTTCAGGAAATACCCCACACAGACATGTCAATTTTATTTTTCCTCCATCTGATTACCCAAAAGCCTTTACTGAGTTCCAATGATTTTCTGAATTAATGCAATTCTATAAGTATAGATATCCGATGTCACACCTACCCAACTGATCACCTGCGGCCATTTACCAGGCACCATTTTTACTGTTAATTCCGGAACCCCTGAACTCCGGAGAAAATACACAATCAAATGCCGGTATTGATATTAATGTTTAATATATTTCCATAAATAGTAAACAAAAGTGTCAAACTGCTTGTTAAGTAAGGGTTAACAAATTATTAAGTTAAGGAATGAATGACAGATCGTAAAAAAGTTCTGATTATTGGCGCCGGATTTTCAGGCCTCTCAGCATCCGCATCGCTTGCAGCCAAAGGCTATGAGGTGACTGTGCTTGAGAAAAACAGCATGCCCGGTGGCCGTGCCCGGAAATTCAGTGAAAAGGGTTTTACCTTCGACATGGGTCCGAGCTGGTATTGGATGCCCGAAGTTTTTGAAGATTTTTTTGCAGGTTTCAATAAAAAGGTTTCAGATTATTATAGCCTTCACAGAATTGACCCATCCTACAAAATCTATTTCGGCCCCGGCGACGAAGTTGCATTGCCCGCGTCGCTTGATGGCATTTATAAGCTTTATGAATCAATTGAACCGGGCAGTTCAGTAAATCTGAAAAAATTCCTTGCCGAATCGGAGTTTAAATACAAAACCGGCATGGGCAAATTCGTGATCAAACCCAGCCATTCTGTTACCGAATTCATGAGCTGGGAAATCGTGAAAGCCGGTCTGAAACTGAACTTATTCAGCTCCTTCGGGTCGTATACCCGGAAGTATTTCAAAAGTGCCAAAATCAGGCGGATGCTTGAATTCCCGGTACTCTTCCTCGGCGGAACGGCGGAAACCACCCCGGCATTATACAGCCTCATGAACTACAGCGATATGGTTCAGGGAACCTGGTACCCGGTTGGAGGCATGTTTAAAGTTGTAGAAGCCATGGAAACCCTCGCAAAGGAACTGGGGGTTAAATTTCTGTACAACAAGGAAGTAAAATCCATCAATCTGGAAAATAACCTGATTGTTTCCGTTGAAACCATCACCGAAAGCTTTAAAGCCGATTTTGTGGTTGCGTCGGGCGATTACCATCATATTGAACAAAAACTCCTACCGGAAAAGTTCAGGAAATACAATGAGAGCTATTGGGATAAAAGGGTTTTGTCCCCATCTTCACTGATTTTCTTCATGGGATTTGACACACGCATTCCCGGACTCGATCACCACACCCTGTTGTTTGATGAGGATTTTAAAGGCCACGCAGACTCAATTTACGGAAAACCGTCGTGGCCGGAAAAACCTTCAATTTACATTAGCTGTACTTCCAAAACTGATCCCGGCGTTGCACCCGAAGGCCATGAAAATGTTTTTGTGCTGATCCCGGTTGCTCCCGGTATTGAAGATACTGACGACATCAGAAATAAGTACCTCGAAGAAGTCATGGTGCGTCTTGAGCGGTATACCGGCCAGAAACTCCGTGAACACCTTGTCTTCAACAGAAGCTATGCCCACCGGGATTTCGAGAACGACTACCACGCGTACAAAGGGAATGCCTACGGACTTGCCAACACCTTGTTGCAGACCGCGTTTTTGAAACCTTCTATGCGAAGTGAAAAAGTTAAAAACCTGATGTATGCAGGTCAGCTTACTGTGCCCGGTCCCGGGGTTCCGCCGGCCATCATATCAGGCCGGATTGCTGCTGAAGAAATTCACAAACTCAACCAAACTAAAGTACTATGAAAGACCTCTTTGATATGATCTCAAAAAAGTCGAGCAAGCTGACCACGGTTACTTATTCGACCTCCTTCTCAATGGGCATCAGGTTTTTCAGTAAACGGTTTCACGACCCGATCTATGCGATCTATGGTTTCGTGCGTTTTGCCGACGAGATCGTGGATTCATTCCACAATTTCGACAAGGCCAAACTGCTCGAAAGGTTCAAAACCGATACATACCTCGCCATTGAAGAAAAAATCAGCCTTAACCCCATTCTCAACAATTTCCAGTGGGCTGTTAACAAATATAAAATTGAACGGGAATTGATCGAAAAATTCCTCCATAGCATGGAAATGGATCTTCACGACATTGAATACGACCAACCTGCCTTCGAGGAGTATATTCTAGGTTCTGCTGAAGTCGTCGGGCTGATGTGCCTGAGGGTGTTTTGTGAAGGCAACGAAGCCAGGTATTATGAGCTGAAACCTTCGGCCATGAGGCTTGGATCGGCATTTCAGAAAATAAACTTCCTGCGCGACCTCAAAGCCGATTACCAGGGACTGGGCCGCTCCTATTTTCCGAACATCGACCTGAAAAAGTTCGATGATGAAACCAAACAGAAAATTGAGGATGACATCGCCATTGATTTTGCCGATGGCCTGGAAGGAATCAGAAAATTGCCCCGCGGAGCACGGTTTGGCGTTTACATGGCTTATGTATATTTCTATAACCTTTTCCTGAAAATAAAACGCACCCGCTCATCCCAGATCATGCGCGAACGGATACGAATCCCGAACAGAACCAAATACAAACTGTTGGTGACCTCCTATATACGTCATCAGCTAAACCTTTTATAATCAATGATCCGCAGTTTTTTATTGATCCTGTTGATGCTAGCCCCTGGCCTGGCCCCGGCACAAAAAGTAAGCCTCAACCTGGCCCGTGAAACCTATTTTGGCATGAGTGCCGATGAATGCAATGCACTCAGGCTAAGCAATGATTTTGAGAAAAGCCCTCCCACCGATGCTGTTTTAAAAGCATACTATGGCGCATCGACTGCCGCGGCTCCGGCCTGCCTGGGTAGCCCGGCAAAAAAAATAAGCTATTTCCGGAAAGGAAAAGAACTGATTGCAGAAGCCGTTAAATTACAACCGGATAATTTCGAAATCAGGTTTTTGCGATTTGCAACACAAAGCAAAACACCCTCATTTCTGGGTTATCACCAGAACATTGATGAGGATAAACTTTTTCTGCTTGCCAATCTCGAAAAAGGTCGCGCAGCGGTTGCAAACAGCCGTATCTTTGCCAAAATGACCGATTTCCTGGCAACCTCCGAACGTTTAACCGTGAAGGAACAGGCAAAGGTGCGTCAGCTCAATAAAATCGCGGAAAAATAGAATGGAAGAATTTGTAATACTCGTTGATGAGAATGACCGTGAAACCGGCACAATGGAAAAGATGCAGGCACACCTCGAAGCACACCTGCACCGTGCTTTCTCCGTTTTTATTTTCAATCAGGCAGGTCAGTTGATGCTGCAGCAACGAGCCTTCACAAAATATCATACACCTGGCTTATGGACCAACACCTGTTGCAGCCATCCCAGACCAGGTGAAATCACCATTGATGCCGCTCACCGGCGGCTAAGGGAGGAAATGGGCTTCGATTGCAGTTTCGGTGAGGCGTTCAGCTTTGTTTACAAGGCAGCATTTGACAACAACCTTACCGAGCATGAATTCGACCATGTTTTTATCGGCACTTCAGATGAGTCGCCTGTCGTTAACCCGGAAGAAGTTGCTTCATGGCGATATGCAACCATGCAGGAAATCAGAAACGAAATGCAACATCAACCCGAAAAGTTTACCATCTGGTTCAGGATTGCCTTCGATCGGGTAGATCAGTATTTTAATGAAAAACTTAAATCCTGATCTGTTGTAAAACCGGTCAGGATTTTCAACAAATCCGTGTATCCGATTGTTTTAACCTTTATATTAGCCACTGTAACAAACTGTTTAACTTAACAATAGCTTAAAAAAATGGAACTGTTTTTTAATATCCTGCTGGTTATAGCAGCGTTTTTGTTCATGGAATTTATGGCCTGGTTTACACACAAATACGTGATGCACGGATTTCTGTGGGTCCTTCACAAAGACCACCATGTCCGCGACGGACGCAAAGTTGAATGGAACGATGTTTTCGCCGTCATTTTCGCCATTCCCAGCATTTTACTTATCTACCTGGGAGTCGTCAACCCCAACAGCTACCTGCTCAGCATCGGAATCGGTATTTTCCTTTACGGATTTGCCTACTTTATGTTTCACGATGTATATGTGCACCAACGGGTTCCGGTCCTGAAGAACTTCTCAAACCGTTACCTGCGCGCAACCGTGAAAGCCCACCTGGAGCACCACAATCCGCATGCACATTACAACTATGGGTTTCTGGTAGCTCCCATGAAGTACTACTACGAGGAGTTTTCGAAGAACCGGAAAGCGGTGAATTGAAATTTCTAATGTCTAACCAGCCTGCCGGCTGGCAGGTTTCTAATGTCTAATTTCCAAAGCATTCTGAGAAGATAGTGGTGACTGAGTGATTTGATTTTCTGGTGATTATAAATTTTTCCAATCCTGAAGCAAATCGTATCGAAGCCACCATAGCAATGAAAGGAACTACCATCCCCCGCACTACTCATTACTCACTACTCACTACTCATTACTTTAACTTGAAGCCTTTAACTTTAAGCTTTGAGCTTTAGACTTTGAGCTTTACTTTTTACTTTAGACTTTTTTTTACTTAACCTTCAATGTCTTATTACTTCTGGATCAACCTGCTCTCCATCTCCGTACCGCTGATTGTCAGTTTCGAGCGGCGTTTGAAGTTTCACCATCAATGGAAATATCTCTTTCCGGCCATGGCTGCAACCATGCTTGTGTTTATTCCCTGGGATGTTTACAAAACGGCTTCCGGAGTATGGGGTTTCAATCCGGATTACCTGCAGGGGTTTTATATTTTCAACCTTCCGGTGGAAGAATGGCTGTTCTTTATTGCCATACCTTATGCTTGCCTGTTTACCTACCATTCGTTCGAATACCTGATCAAAAAAGATTACGTGGGACCATACGCCAAAGCCATCACTGCAGCGCTGGTTCTCATGCTGCTTATTGTAGCCATATTTAATCCTGAACGCACATACACTTTCGTGACTTTCCTCACTGCGGCAATATTTCTGACCCTCCATCTTTTTGTATTTAAGGCAGACTACCTCGGCAGATTTTATGTCATGTATTTTGCCACCCTCATTCCGTTTTTCATTGTCAATGGCGCCTTAACGGGAATGTTTACGCCTGAACCGGTGGTGTGGTACGACGATAGCCGGAACCTTGGGATCCGCCTGGGCACCATCCCGGTTGAAGACACTGTCTATGGTTTATTGATGTTGCTGATGAATACCACGGTTTATGAATGGTTGAGAAAGCGGGACATCAAAACTATGCCTCAGACAAAGGCCCAAGTTTCCTGAAATCGGCACCTGAGGGATTCTGAAAAACCTGAAGCTCAAACTCAGGAACCGAAGCCAGAATATGATCAAAAATATCGGATTGGATATTTTCATAAACTGCCCACTCCTGTTCCTTACTGAAAACGTAAATCTCTATCGGAATACCACTCTCAGCCGGCTGCAACTGCCTCACCAGAAAGGTCATATCCTGGCGGATATTTGGGTTGTTCCTCAGATAAGCCTCAAAATAAGCCCTGAAAACTCCCAGGTTGGTCTGTCGGCGACCGTTTACCAGCACCGAGTCATCAATACCCTGAATATTATTGTAATCGTCGAGCACTTTTTCCATCTCCTGAATGTAATCCTTCACCAGACTGATTTTCTGAAATTTCTCAAGCATTTCCGGTGAGCAGAATTTCACACTGTTCATATCGATGTTGATCGACCGTTTGATGCGCCTTCCGCCCGACTCCTCCATCCCGCGCCAGTTGACAAAGCTTTCGGAAACCAGTGAATAGGTTGGAATGGTAGTGATGGTTTTGTCCCAGTTCTGGACTTTAACAGTCGTAAGAGAAATATCGGTCACCACGCCGTCGGCCCCCGATTTGCCCATCACAATCCAATCGCCGGGCCTGACCATATCATTTGCGGAAATCTGGATACCGGCTACAAAGCCAAGAATCGGATCCTTGAAAACCAGCAGCAGCACAGCCGAAAATGCGCCCAGTCCACCCAGCAGAAAGACCGGTGATTTACCCAGAAACATCGAAATTACGATGATTACACCAACCACTACAAAAATGATCTTGACCACCTGAAGGTAACCTTTGATTGGCTTCGATTTAGATACTTCAAACCCCTGGTAAATTTCATACAGCGCATTCAGAAAGGCATTCACCGTTGCCAGCGTCACAAAAACCATGTAAATCTGGGTTGCTTTCATCACCCACGCAAGGGCTGAAGGGAATTCATCCAGGGTATAAGGTGCAATGGAACTAAGCAGCAAACCCGGAACAAACAGCAGGGCTTTGTGAAATACCCTTTTGGTGTATAGCGCGTCGTCCCAGGTGGTGGATGACCTGCGCGAAATCCTTCTGGCCAGACCAAGAACCAGGTATTTGATGACGTAATAACTCAATACTATCAGGGCAAAAGCAATGATAAAATCGGTAACGTCACGCATCCCTGCCGAAAAATCGTCGGAAAAGCCCCACTGTGAAAGCAGTTCCTTTACCCTTGTTCCTATCTGAAGCAATGTCATAATTATGGATTTATTTCAATAAAAGGGCCATTGTAGCTCACCCCTTTCTCGTTAAGCTTAACAATCTTCAAAGGCTGATCGTGCCGGTAAAGCTGAAAATCGTAGATAGTTTCGTAATACCCCTCCGGCATCAGCCTGGGGTCAAGATAATAGTAGTCGGTCGTGTTGAATCCGTCGTTCTTGCGTTTCAATAACTGTTGTTTTGCCATGGTTATGTAAAACGTGGTGGCATGTTCGGTTTCCGAATGCCTGTAAATATACAGGTTTTCCTGCCCTGTAACTTCAGCGGCTTTGATTGACATCTCTTTGTGTACCTGGAAATCGTCATACCTTGGCGGGATAATAAACCAGTCGAACCCGATGCGCAACATCAGCATTCCGGCAGCAAAAATGATCATCCGCTGATCTTTTAGTTTCAGATAAAAGAACGTCAGAATCATCATGGTTGTAAACATAACTCCCGCTTTCAACCAGGCCTGATCAACAAAACCAGTCTGCTTAAGGATAGGCATGGGAATGGCGGCAATGGCGCCCAGTATCATCACCCCGAGCAAAAAATACTCGACAATCCTGCTGCGGATCCCGTTCTTTTTCAGATCTTCAAAGAACATGTAAACCAGGATGGTGAACAGAGGAGGGAAAAGCATGAAAATATAGCGTGGGTATGACTCCGGTGAAGTCCAGTAAATGATGATGTTGAAGATAAAAACCAGGAAATTGAACCGCAGAAAAGGATGATCGTGCAGGGTCTTCCGGAAATCCTTTCTGAAAAAGAAAATCCACAACACCGACCAGGGGAAGAAATGGTAAAACATTTCCAGCGGGAACGTAAACAGGTGGGTTACAAACCTTACCCAGCCATAGTTGACAATGGTCCGCTTCTCCGACTCGCTGAATAATGTGGTAAATACATTGTCGAGCGAATTGTACCTGAAATAGAACAGGTAATAGGTCCCTACAACAATCAGAAACAGGCCGATCCCGGCAAAGTGCCTCCAGTTGAAAAGCTTTTTAAATTCACGGTTATAGCTGAAAAACACCAGCAGGGTAATCCCCTGAAAGACCAGTGATGGCAAGCCTTTCATCATAAAGGTAATGGCCGTCAGCAGGTAAGAAATCAGGAAGAGAGCCAGGTACTTTTTGCGGGCATGCAGTTGGAAAATCAACATAAAAGAGCCGTAAACCAGCCATGAAAAGGTAATATCGATCAATCCAAGAAAGGAATCCCAAAAAAGAATACGCCCCGAAGTTATAAAGAGTATGGCGACAATAAATGCCTGCTTGTTACCCAGATGTTTCCTGACAAAAAGAAAAATGGTAAGACCAAACAACAGCAACGAAATAATCATCGGCAAACGCAGGGTAAATTCTGAGTAGTTGCCTGCCATTTTGTAAAATCCGATGATAATCCAGTTGTAAAGCGGGGGCTTATTGTAATAAAACTCTCCGTTGATGGTGGGTGTTATATAGTTTCCGCTCACGATCATCTCCATGGCCACCAGTGCCCGGGTTGGCTCATCGGTTGGGAAATTAATGGCCAGGAAGCCCAGGTGCCACAGCAATGCCGGAAAGAGCATCACCACACAGAAGGCATAAAAGAACCAGGGGTTTCGCTTCAGGAAGTCCAGTAATTTTGAAGTGCATCTGGTATATATCTTATAAGGTTATTATTTTATCAGAAATCATTCACCGTGAACCTCTGTGTACTGTGAACCTCTGTGCAATTAAAACAAAGAAAAGGCCAAAAAAGGGCCCAGTGCTTAGCGGTGTCCAATAATATGTTTTCTGAGTTGGTTTCAACCACCTGCCAGCTTAACCTTATACCCCTTCTTTACCAGAAAATCCATGATCTTCTGTCTGAACTCGCCCTGAACCAGGATTTCCCCGTCTGAAGAAGTCCCTCCGGCAGCACAAAGATTCTTTAATTGTTTGGCCAGGTCAGCCAGGTCCTTTTCAGTCCCGACAAATCCTGTAACGAGTGTGGCCTTCTTCCCACCCTTCAGCTTTTTATCGAGCATTACCCTGAGGTCCTGCTGTTGGGGAGGAAGAGTAGCTTTTTCCCTGCTTTCGCCGGTGTTATATCTGTAATCCGGGTTGGTGGAATATACCACACCCTGCGGACGGTTCTGGTTTGATTGTTTTGCACACATAAGAATTTCTTTAAGGAACTATGATCTTAAGTGACAGCGGATTAACCGATATTTCAAGATCTTTGGTCAGTTTCACCGGCTCCCCGTCGATGTTGACCACCCGGTTTTTATTACGGGTCAGTTTGATGTTGCGTGCCCTGATGATCTCCACAAAACCGGAAGAGTCAATCCGCCTGACAAGCAGCAGGCCGACTACCTTCGGGGCATAAAACAAAGGCACTTTTTTTACGATGCAAACATCAACCAGTCCATCGTCAATCTTTGCTTCCGGGGAGATGATGGTGTTGTAGCCGAATTGGTTGGTATTGGCAAAACTCACAAACAAAGCCTGCCGTATAACCTTTTTGCCATCGATTTCCATCCTGTACTTACGCGGACGATAGTAAGTGTATTCGTTGGTAACGATCTTAAAATAGGAAAAGAAACCCCTTCGGGTGACTTGCGAAAACCGTTTGGCTACCAATGCATCAAATCCCACGCCGGCTATCGAAACAAAAAGATTGTCGTTGAGGTTCACGGTATCAATCAGTTGTGTTTTCCCCTCAACGATCAGCTTAATACTCTGCTCCACATCTATCGGCACGCCCAGATGCCTGGCCAGTCCATTGCCTGAACCGGCCGGAACCAGCGCCAGGGTAGCCTGGCTTCCAATCATTCCTTTAACCACCTGGTTGAGGGTACCATCCCCTCCTACCGCCACGATGATATCGACACCGGCTGCGGCTGCTTCCTTGCTTAATTCCTGAACATGAATGGCCGATTCTGAAAGCCTGATTTCACATTCAAAAAGTTCAGGATCAAAACGTTCAGCTACAACATCAGCAAGCGTGGATTTCCGGGATTGGTTAACCCCTGAAACCGGATTTACGATAAAAAGAACCCGCTTTTTATTGCCCGCCATACCTGACTGAATGCCTGATTTTCGTTAATAGTGGCTGCAAAAATACGAATTAAGCCGCATTCAGTGTTAAAAACCTGAGGGGTTATGCGAACAGGCGTTTTTGTCGCAATTATAATATTTTAGGGGTTGTCTTAACTATGGCAATGAATGAAGATCAGGGTAAAATAATGGTGCTGCTTATTGAAGTTTTCAGGAAGTGCATATCCTTCGACTCCGCTCAGGATGACAGTTTGAAAGATGTACCAGGAATTTTTAGATAAACACCTTGTATAAAAACCATGTCACGCTGAGCGGAGTCGAAGCGCGAATGACCTGTTTATGCTATGACTCTCCTACTAAAATGAGTGCGTAAGGGTATTTTAAATATATTGCCTGTCAATATCCATACCTGCCTTCTACAATACCAATCAACGATAAATCTTCATCCAGATCAGGCCAGTGCAGCCCGGATCCGTTGCAAATAATTTCAATGTTGCTGCGTTGGACATCCGCAGCCCGTTTTAGTTTGGTATTCAATTCAACAGGGAACCTGATCTCTTTCTTGTCGGATAACAAAATACAGATCATCTGGGTTTCATACCACGCTTTCACAGCATGAAATTTTAATTCAGTTCCCGTGTGTTTCATCTCCTTTGACTCATTTCTCCATCACTACATCAATCTTCATCTTATCCCCCTTCGTATACAGGCTTTCGATCTTAATCAGACCCAGTTTATTGCTTTGGGTTTTGATGAGAATTACATCCCCCACTGAAAGCTGACTTGCTTTCGTCATCTGACTGCTGAAATCAAATTCAGGGAATTCATAGCTGGCTCCTATTGCATCAAACTGAGCTGCTGTCATACTCGTTGTGTTGAATCGGGTCTGGTTCTTATTTAACCACAAATTCAGTTTAAGGTCTGCGATGGCATTGGCATCCACATCGTCAGGTGAGGCAATGGTGTTACTAAGTGTCATGCCTTTGAAGAAGAGAAAATCTATTTTTGCCTGATTGGCCGGAACGGCATATGTTTGGGCAATATTATAGATTATGCCTTCAGAAGTTGCAAAGAAGCTTCCTATCGCATCATTCCATGAACCCAATTCAACATTATTGTACCTTTCCGTGTTCTGTGAAGAAGCAATGGTCAGGTGCAGCGTTCTGGAAGCCTTCATACCACCGGCATCAGTAATTTCAAACTCAAGTTCAAGGCTGCCCGGATCAGCCAAAAAACTCAGGTAAGTATCCCAATCAAAGTTTTCTGAATTTAAAACGGAATCCAGCAAGATTGCCGGAAAATCCATACTGGTTTCAGTCATTTTAAAGCGGACAAGCTTATTGGATGAAACATGGCTGCTTATTCCAACGACGCCTACCCTGATGAGTTCACCCGGTGCTATGGTCACATCACTGGATGTATACCCAAATCCTCCTTTTAAATTTAAGGTAGGACCGGGATCTGATACCTGTTCCGTGGTAAAACTGAATTCCTGACCAAAAGCGGTTCCCACGCCATTGGTAGCAAATGCTTTGTAATAATAGGTTGTGTTCGGTTGAAGGTTGAAAATTTCTTCGCTGAACTCCCCGGGACCAAAGCCTGATGATTCAAGAACATCATTAAGATCGGGGTTTGGATCTTCACTGACGCAAAAGCCCCTGGCAGTGACCGCAGATCCGCCTTCATCGCTGACTGCACCGTTGAGTTCTGCCGAACTGATTGAAATTGAAGTAGCAGAGTCTGTTTGCACAGCAGGCAGCACGATCTCGTTTTCTTCCTTACAACTGCTGATGAATAGAAGAAGCAGTGAAAACAATGTGTAGAAAATAAAATTTTGTTTCATTTTTGGTAGCTATAAAAAGTGAATATTTGATAAAAATAAATTAATCTTAAACGATATTATCCTAATTGTACGAATTGTATACAAATGTAAAATATATTCCATACATGTCGACGGAATGCAAAAAAAAAGCTGCCGGTTAAGGCAGCCTTTTAAATCATGTTAAATAATCTTATTTCTCCATTACAACATCTATCTTCATCTTGTCACCCTTGGTGTAGAGGTCAACGATCTTGATCAGGCCAATTTTACCACCCTCTGTTTTGAAAAGAATTACATCGTTCTCTTCAAGCGCAGTTGCTTTTGTAGTCTGGCTTCCAAAGTCAAAATTCGGGAATACAAAGTTGGTACCAATTGCATCAAACTGAGCTGCTGTTACGCTTGTTGTATTGAAGCGGGTTTGCTTCTTATTCGTCCACAAATTCAATTTAAGATCTGAAATGGTGTTGGCATCAACATCGTCAGGTGAAGCAATAGTATTGAAATAGGTAGCTCCTTTGAAGAAGAGAAAATCAATTTTAGCCTGATTGGCAGGAACGGTAGAGGTCTGGGTCACGTTGTAAGGTATGCCTTCAGATGTTGCAAAGAAACTTCCAATTGCATCATTCCATGAACCAAGTTCTACATTTGAGAATTTCGTGGTTTCCGGACCCTGAACGGTAATATTAAAGCTTTTCGAGGTCTTCATACTACCTTTGTCGGTCAACTCAAAAGAGATGATACCGGTACCTGTGCTGTTAAATTCGAGTTCAATTTCCCAGTCAAAAGTATCTGAGTTCAGTGTTGAATCAAGCAACGTTGTAGGAACATTGTTTGAAGTGAATACACACTTGAAATGGGTTAATTTGTTTCCTGAAACGCTGCTTTTTCCGCCAATAACACCTACTTTAATGGTTGTACCAATTTCAATGCTGGCATCTTCATCGGTATAATCAGCGCCACCTTTCAGGGTCAGTGATGGTCCCGGATCGGTTTCTTCACCGTCATCACCGCAGGATGATACGAAAACTGCAGTGCTCATCATCAAAGCTGCAAAAAGAAATTTCCACTTTTTCATAATAATCAAATTTTGGTTGGTTAATATTTTAATTGGGTGTTTGAGTAATTCTTTCCAAAAACAGAACAAAATTACAAAAACTTTTTCGTTCCTTTCCTATCAAATGCTGTTCCACGAATTATAAGCCCTTCTAAAAACATGATTGGAAGTGAGAATTATATAAAAGAAAATCTGTAATTAATTCCATTTCCCGGATTACAAAACATAAAATGATCACTTTAATTAATAATTGCAAAATACACAATCATTTATTTTTCAATTACTTACCTAAAACAGGCTGAAAGAACCTTTCTCGAAAAGTTAAATGCTCTGTATGAATAAATGATGCATTATTTATTTGATATTCAATGTGATACACAAATTTATAAATGATACTATTCAATATTAAAGGGTTTTGCCCTGAAAGGATTCAGGACCGGTATACCAAAAATGTTGTATTTCATTCAACACTTTCCGGAGTCTATCTATTTGAAGATTATCTGTCAAGAGAAAAACTGTCAGATTAGCAGTCATAGAATAATTATGCTGCAATCCTTTTTTTTTCGCCATGCCTGATGTTACTTTGCACCTGATTGAAAACGCAAACTTAAACCCATTAAACCAGGAGGCTGATGTGGCAACAATAGCAACGACAGGCAATAAAGGCAAGGGAATCAGATCAGATTGCCAGGTAACCCTTGAAATCAGGAAAAGCGGAGGCATCGATATCCAGCTTGTGAGCAAGGTAAAAGTCATGTATGGGGATTCTATCCTCAGCTTGTGCAACGAAATTTTCAAATTTTACAACATCACCGATGCCAGCCTGCTGCTGGAAGATTCAGGCGCTCTTGAACCAGTGATCGCCGCCAGGTTGGAAGCCGCTATCAGGCAACTGACCGGGAGCACCAAAGAATACCTGACAGAACTGCTTCCGCAGAATAACTACCAGACGGCCAGGGACCGCGACCGTTTCTCCAGGCTTTACCTGCCGGGCAACAGCCCCGCCCTGATGATCAATGCAGGAATCCACAAACCCAACGGGATTATACTTGACCTGGAAGATGCCGTGGCCGTTTCAAAGAAGGAAGAAGCCCGTTTCCTCGTGAGAAATGCCCTGCGCACAATCGATTTTTATGGGGCCGAACGCATGGTCCGTATCAACCAGGTTCCGGCCGGCATAGCTGATCTTGATTACATTATTCCACACAATGTGAACCTGATTCTCGTACCAAAATGTGAAAGTGCTGATCAGATCAGGCAGGTTAACAGCCGGATTAAAGAAATAAAAGAAGCAAAAGGCATTTCCGGTAACATTTGGCTGATGCCGATCATTGAAAGCGCCATGGGTGTGCTAAAAGCGCTGGAGATTGCTTCCTCTGAAAATGTGGTTGCCCTTGCCATCGGGCTCGAAGATTATACCGCCGACCTTGGCACCCGCCGCACCAATGAAGGTACTGAATCGTTCTTCGCCAGAAGCATGGTGGTGAATGCCTGCAAAGCTGCCGGAATCCAGGCCATCGACTCGGTATTCTCCGACATTGCCGATATGGAAGCGCTGAAACAGAATGTACTCAGATCGAAAGCCCTCGGATTCGATGGCATGGGCTGTATTCATCCCCGGCAAATCAGGGTGATCCACGACAATTTTGCACCCGACGAAGCTGAAATCGATAAAGCGAAGAAAATCGTAAATGCATTTATCGATGCAACAGATAAGGGATTGGGGGTAGTTTCACTTGGAACCAAAATGATTGATCCCCCGGTGGTTAAACGGGCTCAGCATACCATCAACCTGGCCATCAGCATGGGTAAACTGGATGCTGAATGGAGGGTTGAGTTTGTTGAAGCAGAAAGTAAAAAGTAAAAAGTCTAAAAAAAAAGTTAATCCTGCTCATGATCTTGATTCTGCCATTTCTTCTCTGATAAGATTTCAGGAGAAAAGTTTGAGAATCAATGCGAAGTTCTTCAACAAGGAATCAATCAGCAGGAGATTGAAAAAACGCAAGTCAAAGGTTGACATAATAAAAAGAAAATCATGTCGAAATACGATAAAATTACTACCAACGCGGTTGGACGGGTAGTTCCACAGATCATCAACGGTAAAGAAGCTGTTCCATTCCTGGGCGTCGGGAAATTCAGGCCCACCGGGCGAAAATATGCTCCACTCATCAGTACCTGTGCCGATTTTCCTGACGATGGCAATAAAACCGTGCCCTCCCTCCGGGAGGCCCTGATCCGGTGTGGACTAAAAGATGGCATGACCATCTCGACCCATCACCATTTCAGAAATGGCGATCTGGTCGGGAACCAGATTTTTGATGCTGCTGCGGAACTCGGAATAAAAAATCTTACCTGGGCACCCTCTGCCTCCTTCGAATGCCACAGTCCGCTGATCAAATACCTTGAAGATGGTACCATTCATCATATTGAAGGCAGTATGAACGGCGCCCTCGGCAAATTTACCTCCGAAGGCGGAATGCAGGGAATGGGCGTTCTCAGGTCACATGGCGGACGTTACCAGGCCATTCAGGATGGCGACCTCCACGTGGATATAGCTGTAATTGCAGCGCCAACAGCCGATGCATTCGGAAACGCCACCGGCGACCGCGGCTCTGCTGCCTGTGGCTTGCTCGGGTTTGCCCTGGCCGATTCGCAATATGCTGATAAAGTGATTGTAGTAACCGACAACCTGGTGCCTTTCCCCTGCGTTCCATGGCAGATTCACGGCAACTATGTTGATTTCGTGGTTGTCCTCGATAGAGTAGGAATTCCTGAGAAAATCATCTCGGGCACCACCGAAATCACCAAAAGTCCCGACAGGCTGCTGCTTGCTGAATTAACAGCCCAATTCTGCGATGAAACCGGCATTGTCCGCGATGGGTTCTCCTTCCAGGCAGGCGCCGGCGGCACCGCGCTTTCAATCGGCATTTATTTTGCCGAAATGCTGCGTAAGCGTGGCATGAAAGCCCGTTTTGCAAGAGGAGGAAGTAATAAATACCTGGTTAAAATGCTCGAAGAAGGCCTGGTTGACTACATCCTCGACGGACAAACGTTTGACCTGGAAGGCGTAAGGTCGATGCGCGAAAACAGCGGCCACCTGAATACCAGCCCGTTTACCAGCTACAACTATCACGGAAAGGGAAATTTTGCTTCCATGGTCGATGTGGTGATACTTGGAGCCACTGAGGTTGACATCAACTTCAACGCCAATGTAGTAACCCATTCCGACGGTTACCTGTTGCATGGCATCGGCGGTTGGATGAACTGCCTGTTCTCAAAATGCGTAATCCTGCCGATCCCCCTCTTCCGCGACCGCATGCCGGTGATCCGCGACCAGGTGACCACCATCTGCGGACCGGGCGAACTGATTGATGTGATTGTAACCGAAAGGGGTATTGCGATCAATCCGTTGCGCACCGACCTGATCGACAAACTGAAAGGATCTTCCTTACCCATCAAATCGATCCACCAAT
Source organism: Bacteroidales bacterium (assembly GCA_016709025.1). Lineage (GTDB taxonomy): Bacteria > Bacteroidota > Bacteroidia > Bacteroidales > Lentimicrobiaceae > Lentimicrobium. Next base: position 43,484 of record JADJEQ010000017.1, read on the forward strand.
TGAAGGAGGAAGCGGAAAGAATCTGCGGAAAACCTTCACTTCCGGTGTTGAGCGATGAATTTATCGCCGCCATCAAATGGGTGGATGGAACCGTTATCGATGCTGTGAGAAAAGTGATAATTTAAAACAAACCGACAACTTACATTTAGCTCTGACATAGAATTATGCACGGTAGGGACACGACATGTCGTGTCCCTACTTTGGTTTTGTTACTAGGACAGGAGATTTCCCTGAATTCTGTCAGATCGAAATCCGGCGCCTAATTGGACACTCGTCCAACGCAAAAGTTGAGACACGCATTCAAAATACAGGGACACGACATGTGGTTTCCCTGCATTTTGAATACCCTGCAATCTTAAGTTGATCGATTTTCTTTACCTATTCACTCAGTTTGGGTATAAAATATTTTTAGAGACCGGATGAACTGAAAAGTGGAACATATCGGTGAAAATGAACTCCTGTATAAAATTAGTAAAAATACTTTACTATACATATATTACTCTTTATCAATACATTAAATGCATTGATAATAAAATATCAAAAAAAAACATAATATTTTTTTTGCATTTACTGATTAAAATGTAGTAAATTTATCGCTGTTAAAATCTTTTACATTAATCATTCCTGCTATAGTCAACTTCTAAATCCAGGTTGATACTTTTTTATTTATATCCCATCCAACAAATTAAGAAAATGAGTAAAATTCTGGCTATTGACGATGATTCCATTATCAGGACATTACTGACCAATATTCTGACCAAAGCAGGATATGAAGTTGTAACAGCAGCAGACGGGGAATCAGGACTTGAATTGGCAATTTCGACCAATCCTGATCTGGTTGTTACCGATTTTCAAATGCCAGGGATCAGTGGATTGGATGTAGTAACAGAATTACAGCGTACGCAACCAGGATTGCCGGTAATCCTGCTGACCGCACACGGTGATGTTGCACTCACCATAAAATCAATTCAGCTCGGTGCATACGATTTTATTGAGAAACCGATACAAATGCAGGAGTTACTGGATGTAATCCGCAACGGACTTGAAGTTTCAAGGCAAAGTCGGAGCCTTACCGAAGCCATTTCACCGGAGATCAGAAAAGCCATTGAAGATAACCTGCTGGTGGGAAAAACCCCGGTAATGCGTGAGATTTTCAAGAACATCGGGAGGATTTCACTCAACAAGGTCAATGTGCTGATTACCGGTGAAACCGGAACCGGAAAGGAATTGATAGCCAGACTTATCCATTTTAGCGGTATCACAAGGGAACATCCATTGATTGTAGTGAATTGCTCTACACTGAATGAGAGTCTGCTTGAGCACGAGTTGTTTGGTTATACTTTGGGAGCTTTCCCCGGAGCGATGAACGACAAAAAGGGGAAATTTGAACAGGCTGGTGAAGGGACCTTATTCCTGGATGAAATTTCAGAACTTACCGATAACATACAGACAAAATTGCTGCGTGTATTACAGGAACTGGAATTTGAAAAACCAGGCGCTGACGATCCTCTGCCGATGAAAGCAAGGATTATTGCCGCTACAAACAAAGATCTTGAAGCACTCGTTAAGAGCGGGAAATTCAGGGAAGAACTCTATTACAGGCTAAAAGTATTTACCATCGCCCTTCCTCCGCTCAGAAACAGGAAAGAAGACATCGCAGAGCTGGTGAAGCACCTGATGGGTAAGCTCAACCGGAAACTTAACAAACGTGTACTAAAAATCGGCGACGGCGTTCTCGACCTTCTGCAAAGCCACGACTGGCCCGGCAACGTAAGAGAACTTGAAAATACCCTGATGCAGGCATTCATTATGACCCGCAGTGATGTACTTGAAAAGGAACATATCGCATTGATGAGTTCCCATGAAGGTGCTGATGGTGAAGCCTTTGAATTAAAATCAATTGCTGATATCGAGAAAGTTCACATTAAAAAAGTACTCGACAGGGTAAAATGGAACAAGCAGGAAGCTTCCCGGATACTTGAAATTACCAGGCCTACTTTAAATGCCAAGATTGAAAAATACGGGCTAAAGCACAACTAATTCCGTTGCATCCATCACTCTTTCTTTAGTTAGCCACCTGAAAACCAATATATTTCAGGTCTTACGCAAACTTCGCCTAACCCATAAACGACACAATTTCATATTTGTCCGTCGTTAATATTTCATGCTCCTTTATCTATTTGCAGATCCGTTGAAATTTGTTGTTCCAATGCGATTCATGAAAACGCATTGAACCCGGACAATGGTAGCATATTTTTACAACTAAAAATTATCAATGAGAAAATCTAATATATTGTTTTCAGGATATTTACACTGATCCCGGAATTTTATAAAAAATTACTTTTCATAAAAAGTAAAATTATTACTCCTTTTACTTGACTTTCGCTCTGCAATAGCATTACTTTGAGAAAATCGTAAAATAAGCAGATAATAATTTTACAATGAGTCTTTCCGGTCATACGTTGATTCTTATGTTGCTGATTTTGTCAGGATCCTGGTGTTTTGGACAAACCAGTGTCAACGGTCATGTCTGTGCAGAAGTCGTTGAATCGGTTTCGGTAAGCTGTCAGGGCAATACAACAATGACCTATCTTACAAAGAGCCAGGATGAACTTGATCTGGGAAGGTTTAATATTTTAGCTGAAGCATCTTCAACAATTACCCTGGTATTTGATAATGACAATATCAAAAACAACCGAGGGGAAATATTTGCAATTGAAACAACCCATCCCGACACAGGAGAACCGCTGGTAACTGACTTGAATGGATATCAATCGCTTAACCTGATGGCAAGGACTACAGAACAACTTACCACCGGCCAATACCAGGGAAACTACAGGGTTACTTTTGCCTATAACTGAGTTTTAATTCAGTTCTGAAAAATCATACATTTCCTGGGTTTAGGAATCCTGCCGCTGAATAAATACATTCAATGCTATATTGAAGTCTCTTTAACCTGAGATACGTAAAAAAACTATCCGGTCCTGACATCCGGTTATTCTAATATCAATACAATTCACCGATCATGTAAAATTCGTAAATTTATTTTACATACACGTATTTTTGCTTAAATAAATATCAATTATCTGTATATCAATTTATTATGGCATTACTAAATTCGAGATAGAAAATATTTTAATCTGAATGTAAATTTATTTCATTATTTTCTTGACTTTGATGATCAGATTGTATTAACTTCGCAGAGTTGTCAGAATTGAATAAATAAATTTACAATGACCTTTGACATATTTGCACTCACTGCTCTTCCTGATATTTTTGGAAAGGTGATGTTCGCACCAGGTCATAATAACATTGTTGTTTGATTCTGAAACGATGTGTTTAACAAATAATCTTGTTTAATTAAAACAAGTGTCAGTATTTTAAGGTGATGATCCTCTACTATGACCACTAAACATCAATTGCAGGAAGCCTCAGAAAACTGATATGAATGAAAACAAACTTATACCCTGGTAGCTGCAGAAAAACAACTACGCGATATTGAAAATTATCAGGGAGACTATTGGGTTACTTTTGCTTAAGATTGGGTTTTGACTACAATTTGGGGAAAAATCAGATGCAAACCATTAGGGGGGGAGCATCTGATTTTTTTTGTTTGGCTCAGGCTGGAATAAAGTAAAAAGTAAGCAGCTGTAATCAATAATTCAGAAATTTGAAGTAAGAGGTAAGAAGTAAGAGGTAAAAGGGTGACTTAGAGATGAAGAGACTGAGAGACTAAGTAGTGAGTAGTGAGTAGTGAGTAGTGAGTAGTGAAAGTGAAAAGTGAAAAGTGAAGAGTTGAAAGAAAGACGAAGAGACTGAGAGACTAAGTGATGAGAGTGAGAGATGAGAGTGAGTAGTGAGTAGTGAGAATGAGAGTGAGGAAAAGTGAGGAAACGAAATCAGCATCCAGCAACCAGAATCAGCAATCCGAACCTGCCAGCCCGCGGCGAGGATACGGCAGGCTGGTTGGCTAATCGCAATCCAAAATCCGAATCTAACGCGAAATCCGAAATCCGAAATCCGAAATCCGAAATCAGCAACCCGAACCGGAGCGAAGCGGAGTTCACCGAAGGTAAATACTTCTTTCAAATTCTCTCCTATAATCAGCGGGTGAATTTATATTTACTAAAATCCTGTTATTGTCCGATTCAATGAAAAATGAAGGAAAATCCCTCAGAAAATAATCAAGTCTGGTATCAGGATTATTGCAGCTCAGTATTGATCTGCAGATAAAAGGATTTATCAAAACCGGATGACCTGCTTTTCCGCAATGGCATGGTATGATCACCCCGGCTTTCGTCCTGTTTTCAATCATTTTAATCAGGAGTTCAGGTTCTGTAAATGGATTGTCTGCATTCTGAATAAAAACAAACGATTCTGCTCCGACATACCTGAGTCCGGCCTGAAGTGAGAAAAACCTTCCGTTCTCAGGATATGGGTTCATAACAATTTCTACTTCTGAAGGTAACGACAACTGTGTGAACTCTAAGAAATTATGAAGGGACTTGTTTACTACAACAATTTGCTTTTCTATCCCAGCCTGCTGGTATGAGGCTGTTATCTTTTCAATAAAAGTCATTTTTTCCTGACCAAACGGCAGCAAGGCCTTGTGCATTCCCATTCTGCCGGAATTACCCGCTGAAAGAATGATACAGCATATACGTTCCTGAATATCCATCAAAGGGTAATTTTCATACTTTTACAAATGTAAATATTAAAACCGGCATGGCATGGTCCATTCAACTGCATTTTCAACCGTTTCCATTGAAGAACTTTATTACCTGATTGATTCGGAATACAATAGCAGGCAGGAGATATTCGGAATTCCTGAAGAACTGTTTTTTAGTCAGTTTTCGGATCCCGGTATTGGCATGGATATCTTCGGTCATCACCTGTATACACCTGTTGGCGTTGCTGCCGGACCGCATACCCAAATGGCTCAGAATATCATTTCAGCCTGGCTGTGCGGAGCCAGTTACATTGAGCTCAAAACCATACAGACCCTGGATGAGCTTGAGGTTTCGAAACCCTGTATCGATATGCAGGACGAAGGCTACAATTGTGAATGGTCACAGGAGCTGCGAATCCACGAATCGTTTGAAGAATACCTGAAAGCCTGGATTATTATCCATCTTTTGCAACATAAGTTTGGTTTGAAAGTAGCTCAGAAAGCCGGGTTCGTTTTTAATATGAGCATCGGCTACAATTACGAAGGCATTCTTAAAGAAAACGTGCAGTGGTTTCTTAGGCAAATGGGCGATTGCAGGATCGCGAAGGAAAAAATGACCGAATCGTTGAAACCCTGGTATCCTGCAATTGATGAAGTTATAATTCCCGATTGCATTTCCGATAACATCACATTGAGTACCATGCATGGTTGTCCGCCCGATGAAATTGAGAAGATCGGGCATTACCTGCTCAGCGAAAAGAAGTTACATACTTTCGTTAAGTTAAATCCTACCCTGCTGGGAAAAGAGGAATTGCGGAATATCCTGAACAACCGGCTTGGCTTTAAAACCACTGTTCCCGACATTGCCTTTGAACACGACCTCAAATATCCGGATGCGGTCGGGATTATTACCCGCCTGCAACAAACTGCTTCAAAAGAAGGATTGGTTTTCGGGGTCAAACTGACGAATACCCTTGAGAGTCTAAACCACAAGGACATTTTTCCGCCGAACGAGCAAATGATGTATATGAGCGGCCGGGCATTGCATCCCATCAGTGTCAATGTTGCCAGAAAGTTGCAGAATGAGTTTAAAGGAGCATTGCAGGTTTCATTTTCAGCCGGTGCCGATTGTTTTAATGTGGCTGATATAGTGGCTTGTGGCCTGAAACCGGTAACGGTTTGTTCCGATTTGCTGAAACCCGGCGGATATGGAAGATTATCACAGTACATTAAAAATCTATCCGGCAACATTCAGATACCGGGCAACGAATTAAAATACCTGAATGGTTATGCAGACGCAGTTTTAGAAAATCAAGCATACAGATGCGACCCTTTTGAAACGAAAGATATAAAATCACGCCGAAAACTCGGTCTGTTTGATTGTATTCAGGCGCCTTGCGTGGATGAATGCCCCACCAATCAGGACATACCGGAATACCTTTATTTCACATCCATTGGCGATACCCGCAAAGCGCTTGATGTGGTGCTTGCCAAAAACCCTTTTCCCAACGTACTGGGTTCAGCCTGCGACCACATCTGCCAGGCAAAATGTACGCGCATTAACTATGATCAGGCTTTGAAAATAAGGGATATCAAATTATTCATTGCAGAGAACGGCCGTGAATCCGATATTTCGATTGCACCAGACAATGGAAAGAAGGTTGCAGTGATCGGTGCCGGACCTTCAGGTTTATCGTGTGCCTACTTTCTCAGGCAAGCTGGCTTTTCAGTTGAAATTTTCGAATCGAAGGCCGCAGCAGGCGGGATGGTATACGATGCGATTCCCGGCTTCCGTATGAAAATGGATTTGCTTGACAAAGACATTGACCGGATTATAAACCTGGGAGTGAAGATTCATTTTAAGTCGAAAATCGACAGCCAGGCATTCGATCGGTTACGGAAGGACTTTGACTTTGTATTCATCGGCGCCGGTGCCCAAAGATTCAGATCGCTTCAGATGGAAGGGGATGACGCCCCTGGCATCCTCAACCCTCATGACTTTCTGAAAGATGCTAAGGCTGGCAGAACAACGGATCCCGGAAATAATATACTTGTGATTGGTGGTGGGAATACCGCCATCGATGTTGCCCGCACTGCCAAACGCCTTGCCGGGAAAAGTGCATCCGTGAAGGTGCTCTATCGCCGCACACGTGCCGAAATGCCTGCCGACCGGGAGGAAATTGAGGAATTACTGGCCGAAGGAATTGACCTGTTAGAATTATTGTCACCCGAAAAAATCAACGTTCGTGATGGCCGGATTGTGTCCCTGTCGTGTGCAAAAATGAGGCTTGAAGGGGCAAAACCAGGCAGCAGACCGGTGCCGGTGAGAACCGGTGAAGCAATGGTTGAATTTCCGGTCGATACCCTGATCCCGGCACTTGGCCAGGAAATTGACATCGACTTTGTCCTGCCGCAAGAGTTAAGGAGACGGGCTGATTCTTATGAGACACAGCTTGAGAATGTTTATATCGGGGGCGATGCCTTGCGGGGAGCCGCTACCATTGTTAAAGCGGTGGGTGACGGTAGAAAATCGGCCGCTGCAATTGCTGCAAAAGCCGGAATTAACCTTTCATCCGAAGCGCTGCATATTGATACAAAGCTTTCAGCTAAGGAGCTGATGATCAATAAATCAAAACGCGTTAACATGAACCCTTTGATTGCAGGGTTTCAGACCAGGCTCAGCCCTGAAACAGCCCGGGAGGAAGCCTCACGCTGCCTGCAATGTAACGAGGTTTGCAATGTCTGTGTAACAGTTTGCCCAAACAGGGCAAATTTTTATTATCATTCTGAAGCAGCAGAAATTCCGGTATGGCGGATTGAATCCGGTAATAACAACCATGGAATATCCAGAGCCGGTAGTTTATCGGTTAAGCAAAAGACCCAGGTGCTGAACATTGCAGATTTCTGCAACGAATGCGGCAACTGCACCACTTTCTGTCCTACATCCGGCAAACCTTTCCGGGATAAGCCCAGATTTTGCCTTACCGAAAAAAGTTTTAATCAGACCGATAACAGTTATCTGCTGAAAAAATCAGAAAGCGAAACCATCCTGATGCACAGGAATGGAGATCAGATCAGTAAACTCTCAAAATTCAAAAGCGGATATTTATTTGAAAACGATCTGATAAAGGTTCATTTGAATGCTGATGACTACAAACCCGAAAAAGTTGAACTGCTGAAGGAAATGGAAGGCGGGCTGGAATTATCCCTGGCTGCCCGGATGAAATTCCTGATTGATGCTGAACTTGCGCCACATTTGGTTTATCGTAATGGATAGAACAGCTTATCGCAAATACATTAATACATTTGTATAAAAAAATCTCCCATGATTAAATTAACCGATCACGTTGTTAATTCTGCTGCCCGGCAGAAAGCCATTGAACGCTTTCGCGAGAAAAGCATTATCCTTCCCACCTTTGCGCAAATGCGCAACCCGGAACTTGTACCGGAAAAAATCAAACATAGCCTGAAGAACATCGGACTGTGGGACCTGCATCCGGCCAATCTCTTCAGAATTACCTGGAAAAATGAACCGGTAGAAAAAGGCGGCTTGTTCGGCGGCGTGAATTATATAGAAATCCCGGAGGCCATTACGGGAGTAAAAGCAAGAATAATACTTCTTGTTGGAAAATATTTCCCTACTGGTGCCCATAAAGTTGGTGCTGCCTATGGTTGCCTGGCTCCCCGGATCATCAGTGGTGAGTTTGATCCGACTTATCATAAAGCTGTCTGGCCATCCACAGGTAATTACTGCCGGGGCGGCGCGTTCGACTCCGAGCTGATGGGCGTTACAGCCGTTGCTATTCTCCCTGAAGAGATGAGCAAGGAACGGTTCTCATGGCTCAGGGACATTGGCGCGGAAGTGATTGCCACACCAGGTTGTGAATCGAATGTGAAAGAAATTTATGACAAGTGTTGGGATATCCGCCGCAACCGGCCAGATTGTGTTATTTTCAACCAGTTCGACGAATTCGGCAATCCCACCTGGCACTACAATGTTACGGCGCCTGCGATTGAGGAGGTCTACAATTCCCTGAAGTCTGAAAACTCGCATCTGGCTGCCTATGTTTCGGCAACCGGTTCTGCCGGAACCATCGGTGCAGGTGATTACCTGAAGAAGATTCATCCACACATGAAAATAGTGGCTTCAGAAGCACTTCAATGCCCTACCCTGCTCATGAACGGGTTTGGTGGCCACCGCATCGAAGGCATTGGCGACAAGCATGTTCCATGGGTGCACAATGCCAGGAACACCGATATGATAACTGCCATCGACGACGAAGATTGCATGCGGATTTTCAGGTTGTTCAACGAACCGGAAGGGCATGCTTACCTGAGGTCGTGCGGCATTGATCCATTGTTAGTTGACAGGCTTAATCTGTTGGGTATATCCTGTATCGCCAATTTGCTTTCCGCGATAAAAGCCGCTAAATATTATGAAATGACCAGCGATGATGTGGTGATTAGTATAGCAACCGACTCGGCTGAAATGTATCATTCGAGGCTGGTAGAACTGACTGCGGAGAAAGGCAGCTACAATACGCTTCAGGCGGCAAAAGACCTGGAAAAGTGTATCCTGGGACAGGGGACCGATCATCTGAAAGAACTCGGTTACTATGACCGCAAAGCCATTCATAACCTCAAGTACTTCACCTGGGTAGAACAGCAGGCCAAAGAAATTGAAGACCTCAACCAGCTCTGGAACGACCGGAATATCTGGGAACAACAGTTTAACCAGGCCGCACGCTGGGATGAAATGATTGAGGAGTTTAATGAAGAAACGGGAGTGCTGAAGAAACTATAGAGAATTTCCAATTTCCAAAAATTTCGGATTGCGGATTGCGGATTGCGGATTCAGTTCTTCATTTTTCATTTTACCCTAAGCGTGTCGAAGAGCGTAATTCGTCATTCGTCACTCGTAATTCCTCATTACTCACTCATTCGTCATTCGCAATTCGTCATTAACTTTCACATGGCAAATAAATTCACCTACCAATGCAACGATTGCGGCAAGCAGATTCCTGCCGGCGGCATTGTTTATGTTTGTCCGGATTGCAGTGCTAAACAACAACCGGATCAGCCACCAATGGGCATTCTGAAGATTGTTTATAATCCGGATTACATTAAAACCCGGACTTTCATTGATCTGAAAGAAAACCAATTCCTTGATCTATTGCCGCTTAACAACCTCCAAAGCCTTCCTTTCCTAAAAACCGGGAATACCCCATTGTACAGGATCAGCAAATTGAACGGGGCCGGTCTGAAACACACGCTTTTGCTGAAAGACGATTCCCAGAATCCGACTTTTTCGTTTAAAGACAGGGCATCTGCTGTGGTTTCTGCCTTCGCAAAAGAAAATGGCATCGGTACCATTGTAGCGGCCTCTACAGGGAATGCAGGCTCATCGCTGGCCGGGATGTGTGCCGCCCAGGGGCAGAAAGCGGTGATTTTTGTTCCGGCTGCGGCACCCAAAGCCAAGCTCACCCAGATTTTGATGTATGGTGCCACATTGGTTCCTGTTGATGGAAACTACGACATGGCTTTTGACCTGAGCATTGAAGCTACCAGACGTTTCGGGTGGTATAACCGGAATACCGCCTATAACCCGCTGACCATCGAAGGAAAGAAAACAGTTTCATTTGAGCTCTATATTCAGCTGAACCAACACCTGCCCGACAGGATTTTCGTTCCGGTTGGAGATGGCGTTATTATTTCAGGTGTTTACAAAGGGTTTGAAGACCTGCTGAACCATGGAATTATTGACCGGATGCCCGTGATTGTCGCCGTTCAGGCAGAAGGGAGCAGCAATATTGTGGATAATCTGGGTAAGTCTGTTTTCAGGGCAAATGCTTCCCATACAATTGCAGACAGCATTTCCGTTGATATTCCCCGTAATTTCAGGATGGCAGCAGACTACCTGATGAAATACAAAGGAGAAACGGTAAAAGTAAGCGATAAAGAAATATTGCAGGCCTCCGCCTCTTTAGCCGGAAACACCGGAATTTTTTCAGAACCGGCCGCAGCCGCAGCCTTCGCGGGATACCAGTCCTTTGCCAGGAACAATCAACTTCCGGCAGGATCCTCCAATGTTGTTTTGCTTACCGGGAGTGGGTTAAAAGACCTGAATGCCGTGCAACCTATGCTGGAGATTCCGGCTGCCGTAAAACCCGGCATGGCATCGGTGGAAGCATTTTTAAAAGGAAAAATCTAAGCATCGATGATACAATTCAGGCTGAATGGTGAAAACATCCGTTATGAAGGCAATCCGGAAACCAGGCTGCTTCATTTTCTGAGACTCGAAAAGAAAATCACTTCCATAAAAGATGGTTGCTCCTGCCAGGGGGCCTGTGGCGCCTGTATGGTTGAGATCAACGGGGAAGCTAAGCTTTCATGCATGACTCAGGTCGGGAAGCTTGAAAATGCAGAAGTGAATACGCTTGAGGGAATTCCCGAAGAAATCAGGGATGTTCTGGCCAATGCCTTTGTGGAAAAGGGCGCAGTGCAGTGCGGATTCTGTACCCCCGGGTTCCTGATGCGGACCAAAATTCTGTTACAGAAAAACCCTGATCCAACCCGTGAAGAGATCAGGCATGCACTGACATTGAACCTCTGCAGGTGCACCGGCTATGTGAAAATTATTGACGGAATTGCCGAAGCTGCCAACCGGTTACAATTGAAGAAAGTTGCTGACAAACCGGAAATCCCGGGGCATGTCGGAACCTCCTACCCCAAATACGAAGCCTATGAAATGGCCATCGGTAAAAGGAAATTTGTCAATGACCTGGATTTTGACGGAATGGTCCACGGGGCTTTGCTATTTTCAGCGCATCCGAGAGCCATCGTAAAAGAAATTGATACTACCGCTGCTGCTGAATTAAAAGGTGTTCTCCGGATATTCACCGCCAAAGATATTCCAGGTGATGTATATGTGGGTCTGATTTACAAGGACTGGCCGCTAATGATCGGCAAAGGCGAAACCACCCGTTACATTGGTGATGTGATTGCAGGGGTAGTCGCTGAAACAGAGGAAATTGCCAGGAAAGCGACCCGGATGATCAGGGTTGATTACGAAATACTTGAACCTGTAACCGATCCTCACCTTGCCATTAAACCTTCCACTTCACTGGTCCATCCCGGCAAGTCCAACCTCCTGGAAACCTGCAAAGTATACAGAGGCGGTAGTGCGGATGAGATCATTTCGGGTTCTGCCTTTGTTGCATCAGGCACCTACCAGACCCAGCGGATCGAACATGCCTTTCTGGAGACAGAAGGCGCCGTCGCCCTGCCCGACGGGGATGGCGTGCATCTGTATTCCAACGGCCAGGGCATTTACGTTGACCGCAAACAGGTTGCATCCTTGCTGGGCCTGCCCGAAGAAAAAGTCCGCGTAACGCTGGTTTCAACCGGAGGTGGCTTTGGCGGTAAGGAAGATATGACCGTTCAGGGGCATGTTTCATTGTATGCCTGGCTTTTGAAGCGACCGGTGAAACTGGTACTCAGCCGCGACGAATCCATCCGCATGCATCCCAAACGGCATCCGGTTTACATGGATATTGCCGTTGGTTGTGACAAAAATGGCTTGCTTACCGGTCTGAAGTTATATGCCGTGGGCGATACCGGGGCCTATGCGTCGGTCGGCACCAAGGTAATGGAAAGGGTGGCCGGACATGCATCCGGGGCTTACCATTTCCCCTGTGTAAACCTGGAAGCGCTGACTGTATACACCAACAATATCCCGAATGGGGCCATGCGCGGATTCGGAGCCAACCAGGTTTGCTTCGCCCTCGAAGGCTGTATCGACGACCTCTGTAAACAGGGAAATTTTGATCGCTGGCAGTTCCGTTACAACAATGCTTTGACTGAAGGCCGGATGACAGCCACCGGGCAGGTATTGAAAGGCGGGGTTGGCGTAAGAGCTACCCTTGAAGCCATAAAACCGTACTATGAAAAAGCCCGTTTCAAAGGCCTGGCCTGTGGCATCAAAAACAGCGGCGTTGGCAATGGAATGGCTGATTACAGTGATGTCATCATCCGTATTATTTCAGAAAACAAAGTGCAAATGCAGCATGGCTGGACCGAAATGGGACAAGGTGTTCACACGGTTGCACAACAGGTGCTGTTTGAAGAAACCGGCATCAATCCGGAAATTGTAGAAGTAACCGTTGACAGCAAAGCCGGAATTCCAACCGGAATGACCACTTCTTCCAGGGCAACCGCCCTGCTGGGCAATGCGATTCTGGATGCCTCAAAACAGATCCGGGAAGACCTGAAAACCCATACCTTAAATGAACTTGCCGGAAAAATCTATAAAGGAACCTATTCTTATGACCTTACCACGAAACCTGGCGCGGATGTAAAAGAAATCATCACCCATTTTGCTTATGGTTATGCAACCCAGCTGGTGGTTCTGGACGAAAAAGGGTCGATAGAAACCATTTACGCGGCGCACGATGCAGGAAGAATCATGAACCCGGTTATGTTTGAAGGCCAGATAGAAGGGGCGGTGCACATGGGACTTGGTTATGCTTTATCGGAAGACCTTCCGATGGTTGACGGACATCTGGTTTCTTCCAAATTGCGCGACCTGAAAATCCTCCGGGCCAAAGATATGCCGGAAATAGTGGTGCTTGGTGTTGAAGTGAAAGATCCGGTCGGACCTTATGGTGCGAAAGGACTGGGTGAGATCGGACTTGTACCTACGGCGGCTGCGGTGGCGAATGCGTTTGTGGCGTTTGATGGAATCAGGAGGTTTGAGTTACCCTTGAAGAAATGACGAATGACGAATGACGAATGACGAATGTCGAATTACGAATTACGAATTACGAATTACGAATGAAAGAATGAAAGAATGAAAGAATGAAGAATGAAGAAATGAAAAATAACGAATGACAAGGATTTCATCATCAAATATTCATTTTTATGAGCATAGAGAAATTGAAGAATCGATATAAAGATTTTGCAATTGCAGTTGCTGAATTGATCAGGGAATTGCCAATGAACAACATTAATATTCCATACAGCAATCAGTTAATCCGTTCTTCAAGCTCTTCAGCAGCAAACTATCGGGCAGCATGCAGAGGAAAATCAACTCCAGATTTTATCAATAAGCATAAAATTGTTGAAGAAGAATTGGATGAGTCAATATTTTTTCTGGAGTTGTTGTCTCATTTCAATCCTGTTTTCAATGATAAAATTAAATTGCTGATAAATGAAGGGAACGAACTTCTTGCTATTACAGTCCAATCAATAATAACAGCACGAAAAAATCAAAAAAATGAGAAAAAATGATTCAAACGAAAACAATCTCCTTCAATTTTTTAGATATATTCGTCACTCGTAATTCGTAATTACCTAAATTTCATTCCACTAACAAAAGAAACAATTGAATTATCGGAATCACAATGCCGAACTTTGAAAACCAATTCCTATTCGTCATTCGTCACTCGTATTTCGTCATTAACAATTTACCTTTATACCTGAAAAACAAACAATTGAATTACCGGAATCACAATGTCGAATTTTGAAAACCATTCCCAATTCGTCACTCGTCACTCGTATTTCGTCATTAACAAAATACCTTTATACCTGAAAAACAAACAATTGAATTACCGGAATCACAATGTCAAATTTTGAAAACCAATTCCAATTCGTCTTTCGTCATTCGTCATTCGTCATTCGTAATTCGTAATTAATCTCATCCTATGGCAATACTGTTAGTTAACGGCGTCTTTATCAATTCCGAAACCCTGGAATTTATCAAAACCCACATTCTGGTTAACGAAGGCCATGGTGGTGAAATTGAGTTCCTGAGCCAAATTCCATCAGATCAAAAACATACTATTATTGACTGCTCTGGTAAATACATCACACATTCCTTTGCCAACGGTCATCACCATGTGTATTCCGCTCTGGCAAGGGGGATGGGAGCGCCAAAAAAAAATCCGGAGAACTTTGAAGAGATTCTGCAATACATCTGGTGGACACTCGACAAAGCCCTTGATCCCGGCATGATCCGCTCAAGCGCGCTTTTTACAGCCATGGCATGCGCCAAAAACGGTGTCACTTTTGCCATCGATCACCACGCCTCGCCATTTGCGGTAAAAGGTAGCCTTGAAACCATTGCACAGGCCTTCGATGAAGTGGGCGTCGGCCACCTGCTCTGTTATGAAATTTCTGACCGCGACGGCCTGGACATTGCCCGGAAAGGGCTGGAGGAAACCGGTGCTTACCTCTCAAAAAGGCAGGGGCTGGTTGGGCTCCATGCCTCATTTACGGTCGGGGATGAAACCCTGAAACAAGCCGTGGCATTGGCCCGGGAGACCAATTCAGGCATTCACATCCACGTGGCAGAAGATGTATCGGATGAAGCACATTGCCAGAAAACTTATAACCAGCGGGTGGTCAACCGGTTGGCCAACGCCGGGGCACTTGAGTTCCCGAAAACCATTCTTGGACATTGTCTCCACCTTGATGAACAGGAACGCAGGCTTGTTGCCGGTTCTCCCGCCTGGGTAGTTCAGAATATGGAAAGCAATCTGAACAATTCCGTAGGGATTTTTAATTCCAGGGGACTGAGCGATCGGATTATGCTGGGCACCGATGGTATGCACAGCGATATGCTCCGGAGTGCAAAAGCCGCCTTTTTCTCAGGCCATCAATCCGATAACATCGACTATTCAGAGACCTACCGCAGGTTCAGAAATGTGCACAACTACCTGAATTACAACGATTTTAAAGGAGATGGCGACAATAACCTTGTGGTACTGGATTACGACACCCCTACCCCATTCAACAGCAGCAACTTTTTGGGCCATTTCCTTTTCGGGATTGACTCAAGGCATGTGCAGCACGTGATTTCAAACGGTAAACTGATCGTTGAAAATGGGAAAATCACCACTGTTGATGAAACCTTAATCCTGGAAGAAGCCCGAAAGCAAGCTCAGCGGCTATGGGAAAAGATGAACAAGTAAAAAGCCTGCCCGCCGCTTTTTAGGCGGGTAAAAAGTAGAAAGTAGTAAGTAAAAAGTTGAAAATCTGAAGCCTCGAGAGGCAATCAGACTGAATGATCTTGCCGGATCAACAGGGTGGTATGTCACAACGATGCTTTATACTAACTTTGCACGGCTTACCCGGCAAATAAATCCGGGATCAGAATCTGATTATGGATATTTCCCTCTTACAGTGGATTGGTTATACAGCTTCCATTATAATCGCCATTTCAATGACCATGAATTCCATCCTGAAGTTCAGGTGGATCAACCTGGCCGGGGCGGTCACTTTTTCAACCTATGGTTTTTTGATCGGTGCCTTACCTGTGGGATTTCTCAATGGATTTATAGCCTTTGTTGATATCTATTACCTCTATACCCTCTATTCCAAAAAAGAGGTATTCGAGATCCTCGAAATAAAGGCCGATAACCGGTATCTGCAGCGGTTCCTTCAGTTTCATGACAAAGACATTCAGAAATTCTTCCCGGGGTTTACTTACAAACCTGAGATGAATACTGTTAGTTTCTTCATTCTGCGCGATATGGCCGTTGCCGGAATATTCCTGGCACACCGTGAACAGGATCACTGCCTGGTTGTTGGCCTTGATTTTGTTTTGCCGGAATACCGCGATTTCAGGAATGGAAAATTCATTTACCTCAGGCTTCGTGACCGGTTTATCGGTGAAGGATTTAAGAAAGTGATTGCTGAGGGAAGAAGTGAAAAGTATGCAACCTACCTCAGGAAATTTGGTTTTACACCCAATCAGGAGGGGTTGTTTGAGAAGGAACTTGTTGAATCCTGATTATGGTATAGCCTCAATTCAATAATTCGGGAATTTCATCAGCTCATTCAAAAATTCAACAGGCCCCGGCCTTGTGTTGGGTTAAAAGAAATAGTTTTCGGAGAAGGCTCAACATTTAATTGTTAAATTTGTAACTAAGAAAACAAAAATAACATGGAGATTAAAATCCAATATCTGAATGATAAAGATGGCAATGTGAAGGCTGTTCAGATTCCGATTAAAGACTGGAAATGGTTGCAATCTAAGTTCAGGATCTTCTCAAAAGAGCTGGCACTAAAAAAAGATCTGGAGCAGGCTATTTCTGAAGTAACACAAATGCAGGACGGAACAATGAAAAAACAACCGCTCGATGAGTTCCTCGCAGAGCTTTAACATCATTCCTACCGAAACATTCAAAAAACAGGCTAAAAAGCTTGTAAAGAAATACCCATCCCTTAAAAACGAGCTTTATGATCTTTCAGGATTCCTGAAGGATCATCCCACCAAAGGCATTCCCCTTGGTAACAATGTATTTAAGATCAGGATTGCCATAAAAAGTAAAAAAAGTGGTAAAAGCAGCGGTGCCAGGGTGATAACATATGTGATGACCCTGGAAAGAGAAATCTATTTGCTTACGATTTACGACAAATCGACCCTTGACAATATCAGCGACAAACAAATTGAATCAATTTTAAGGGAAATTCAAAAATAAAGCTTCGTAACCAACCTGATGGCACAACTTCTGATATTAAACGGGACCCCTATAACTTCTAAAACCACTATAAAGGCTGACCTGCTGTTGGCCGATGGCAAAATAGCTGCCATTGGTGAAAACCTTAAAAATCAATATCCAGGGATCGAAATCACTGATGCAAAAGGGAAGCTGATTTTCCCGGGAGGAATCGATCCCCATGTCCATTTTGCGCTGCCCACCCCTGCAGGCCCTTCCTGCGATGATTTCCTCAGCGGAAGCCGGGCTGCGATGGCCGGAGGAACCACTTATTTTATGGATTTTGTAACGCCTTCAGTAAGACAATCCCTGAAAGAAGCCCTGTTGCTGCGGCAGGCCGAAGCCGGTAACAGCTTGCTCGAATGCGGCCTCCATATGGGCATCACCTGGTTTGATGAAACGATTCCTGCCCAGATGGAATGGTGTGTGAAGGAAGCTGGTATTAAATCCTTTAAAGCATATCTGGCTTACAAAGGCAGCATCGGCATTGAATACAGCGAGCTTGAACAGGTGATGAAAACTGCTGCCTCCCTGAATGCACTGGTACTGGTGCATTGCGAAGAGGGCGATGCGATTCTCGAAAATCAACAGGAATTTCTGAAACAGGGCAAAACTGATCCACTTTATCACGCCCTGTCACGCCCTAATGAAACTGAAGCTGAATCCGTCAAGAAAGTAATTGACCTTTGCCGGAAAACAGGATGCCATACATACATTGTTCATACTTCCACTGCTCAATCAATTGAACACATCAGACAAGCAAAAAAAGAAGGTCTGCCGGTCTATTGTGAAACCTGCCCACAGTACCTGCTGCTCGATGAAAGTGTTTATCAAAAGCCTGTTCATGAATCATTAAAGTATGTCATCAGCCCGCCAATCCGAAGCAAAGCAGATCAGGAGGCTTTGTGGCTGGCCATTCAGGATGGCACCGTCGATGTAATCTCCACCGACCACTGCCCGTTCAACACCCTTGGCCAGAAAGACCAGGGCATGCATGATTTTACGAAAATTCCCAATGGCGCCGGAGGCGTGGAGCACCGCCTGAAACTGATTTATTCCTATGGTGTGTTGACAGAAAAAATCAACCTGCAGCAGTTTGTCGCACTCACTTCAACCAATGCCGCAAAGATTTTCGGCCTTTTTCCCCGGAAAGGAGAAATCGTGGTTGGTTCCGATGCCGACCTGGTGATCTGGGATCCGGATTTCAGTTCCGTAATTTCCGTTGCTACTAATGTACAGACGTGTGATGAGGATATTTTTGAGGGGATGACTATAAAGGGAAAAGCATGGAAAGTTCTGATAAAAGGCGAAATTTTGTAGCAATCCTGTGCCATAGATTCAGAGGATTCGCGAATCGCGAATCCTTCTCCATCATATAGTCCGGGCAACCGAAAATACCAATAAAGTGAAATGTTGGTGCGCATCTGAAAGCCTGCCCGTCCCTGGAGGGTAAGATGCGCACCAACATTTAAATCCGAATTCCACTCAGCAATTTACATCACCCTTTTCTTCCCGGCTTTATAAAGACCTTCCAACACCTCCGCCGTATTGCCGAATTTGTTGTTCAGAATCATTGCCGCAATAACATAAGGTTTGTAGCCGGCTTCCTTATAGGTTTCGATGCGGTACCGTTCAAATACGCTGGCAGCCACCTCGCCCTCTTTGCACGAAATATCCGAAATATCGGCCGGAAGGCAATGCATATACAATGCTTTCCCACCTTTGGTCAGTTTCATCTTCTCTTCGGTGCATTCCCAATCCTTAAACCGGGCGTTGTTCGCCAGGCACTCCTGCTCAAGCGATTTCAGGCCTTCCTTATCACTCTTCTTCAGGAGATCCGTGCGGCGCTGCATTACGGCAAAAGGGGCCCAGCTTTTCGGATAAACGATGTCGGCATTTTTAAAGGCTTCATCCATGCTGTTCACTACCCTGAACTTTCCTCCGGAGACAGCAGCCTGTTTGCCGGCCATTTCAACAACTTCCGGAATCAGTGTATATCCTTCCGGATAAGCCAGGTCAACCTCCATCCCGAAACGGGTCATCAGTCCGATGATGCCCTGAGGCACAGAGAGCGGTTTTCCGTAACTCGGCGAATAGGCCCAGGTCATAGCGATTTTCTTTCCCTTCAGATTTTCAAGTCCCCCGTAGTAGTTTACCAGGTGCAGCAAATCGGCCATGGATTGGGTCGGATGATCGATGTCGCACTGAAGGTTGACGATACCGGGCCTTTGAGGCAAAACACCATGCCTGAAACCATCGTCCAGTGCATCACCTACTTCTTTCATATAGGTATTACCCTCCCCCAGGAACATATCGTCGCGGATGCCTATAATATCCGTTAGAAAACTGATCATATTGGCGGTTTCGCGCACAGTTTCGCCATGGGCAATCTGCGATTTGGTCTCGTCAAGGTCCTGTACTTCAAGTCCCAACAGATTACAGGCTGATGCAAATGAAAAGCGGGTGCGGGTTGAATTATCTCTGAAATTGGAAATGGCCAGGCCTGAGTCGAACACCTTCGCGGAAATATTTTGGTCGCGCAGGTGTTTCAGGGCTTCCGCCACCAGCAGGGTTTGCCTCAGTTCGTCTTCGGTTTTATCCCAGGTTAGCAGGAAGTCCTTCGCAAAGAGTCCGGACTTTAATTTTTTAAGTTCTTCAATCAGTTGGTTGAACGATTTCATAGTTGGGTTTTTGATGTTCTGACGTATTTCACGCAAAGACGCTAAGACGCAAAGTTCTTCTTTTTGATGTTTTAACTTGTTTCAAACAATGACATGCAGATCATAATTATTTTATGTTATAATAAATCTCACGCAATGACGCGAAGACGCAAAGATTATCAAATACATGATATAATTTCTCAGACCTTGTTCGCCAATCCTCAAAAACCACAAATTTAAAAATTAAAAAGCCTTTGCGTCGTCGCGTCCTTGCGTGATTCTTTAAAAGCTTAGATCAGATAAGCATATGCTGCATAAAATGCTGCCGCCACTTCCAGATCATCGATCCGCACTTTTTCGTTGGGAGCATGGGCCATCACTTCATTGCCCGGACCGAAGCCGATGATGGGTATTCCGTAATATCCGTTGATGGTTACCCCGTTGGTCGAGAAAGTCCATTTATCCACAATGGGATCTTTTCCAAATAGTCCGGTAAACGCATCTACTCCGGTGGTCACAGCCTTGTGATCTGCAGGAATTTTCCAGGTCGGGTAGTATTTCTCCATTCCATACTTTAATCCCGTGTAGGCAATTTCATCGTAATGAAGCACTTCCACCGATGCATCCATATTTTTTATGATCTCCTGAATTTCAGCTACGGCCGATTCCTTGGTCTCACCCCAGGTAAGGCGGCGGTCGAGATGGAACTGGGCATAATCGGCCACTGCACAAAGCGACGGGCTTCCCGATTTGATTTCTGAGATGGTGATGCTGCCCTTGCCCAGAAATTCATCAAAAGGCAGTCGCTCATTGAGTTTTTCCACTTCCAGTGCGGCCCGGGCAGCAGCATAAATCGCATTCTTTCCGCGCTCCGGAGCACTTCCGTGGCAGGAGATGCCGTTAAACCTGACCAGGATTTCCATCCGGCCACGGTGACCACGGTAAATATTGAGGTTGGTTGGCTCGGTGCTGATCGCGAAATCAGGCCGTATGCCCTCCTCCTCAACCAGGTACTTCCAGCAAAGCCCGTCGCAGTCTTCTTCCATCACACTTCCAACCACCAGGATCGTCAGATCGCGGTCAAAACCAAGTTCTTTAAGTATGCGGCCACTGGTGATGGCTGCTGCCGGTCCGCCCTTCTGATCAACCGTTCCGCGGCCATGCACATAACCATCTTTGATTTCCCCACTGAAGGGATCGAAAGTCCAGTTGGCGGCGTTGCCAACATCCACGGTGTCCATGTGTCCATCGATGGCAAGCATGCGGCTGCCATGGCCAATGCGGCCTATCACATTGCCAAGGCCGTCAATCCGAACCTCATCGAAACCTGCCTCTTCCATCTGGCGTTTCAGTTCCAGCTGGACTTCCTTTTCATACATGCTGGTCGATTTGATCTGCACCAGCTTCGAGAGGTTCTGCGCGGTGTAATCCCGGTATTTGTGGGACAGTGCATTGATTTTTTCAAAAAGTTCTTTCATTACTTTGATTGTATATGAGACGCGATGAATCGCGTCTTTACTTGTCATTATTTATGAGGATATAGGTCTGCGATGAATCGTGTCCCTACGATGTTTATTTATTTCTGTCAATTTTTCTTTTGTATTTCGGTGATGCTGAGCAGGACCACCTCCGCGGTTGCCGGTAATGAAAAATCAGGTTCATATTTATGATTGCCCACAGCTGAGATAGCATCCTTGATGGCCAGCCACACCGAAAATGCCAGCATTAACGGAGGTTCACCCACGGCTTTGCTTTTTCGGATGGTACCTTCGTTGGGATGATCGCGCAAAAGGTCAACATTGAATACCTCCGGAATATCATTCACCGTCGGTATCTTATAGGTATCGGGCGAATGGTTCAACAGTCTTCCCTTCGGATCCCATTTAATCTCTTCGGTTGTTACCCATCCGACTCCCTGAATAAATCCGCCCTCAATCTGCCCGATGTCAATGTCTTCATTCAGTGAATCACCAACGTCGTGCAGAATATCGGTTCTCAGCAATTTGCACTCGCCGGTCAGCACATCGGCCTGAACTTCTGAAACGGCCATTCCGTAAGCAAAATAGTAAAAAGGATTTCCCTTGCCTGTTTCACGATCAAAGTGAATGCCCGGTGTTTTGTAAAAACCGGTCGAACTCAGGCTAACCTGATCGAGATAAGCAGCCACCACCAGTCGTTTGAATGGGATCTTTGCCGTTGGCTGCATTTTAGAAAACACATGATTGTCAGCGAATTCCAGGTCACACGATTCAATATTTTTTAACCCGTCTTTTTCGAACTGCGTGAGAGCCACTTTTTTCAGACGGGCTTTCAGCACGGCAATGGCATTTTTGACTGCCATCCCGTTAAGGTCGCTGCCCGAAGAGGCTGCTGTAGCGGAAGTATTCGGAACTTTCGACGTATTGGTGGCAGTTATTTTTATAAATTCTGTGGAAATCCCAAGCTCAGTTGCGGCTACACCCAGCATTTTCGCGTACAGTCCCTGTCCCATTTCGGTACCGCCATGGTTTACCTGAACTGTTCCGTCCTTGTAAATGTTTACCAAAGCCCCGGCCTGATTGAGAAAAGCAGTGGTAAAGGAGATTCCGAATTTCACCGGTGTCAGTGCAAGTCCACGTTTTGAATATTTGTGTTCCCGGTTATATGCATCAATCTCCTTCCGGCGATCCGGATAACCGGATGAAACCATCAGGCGGTCAAACATCACGTGAAGACGGTTGTTTTCAATGATCTTTCCGTATGGGGTCTGATTCTCTGATTCAAAACCATAAAAGTTTAGTTTTCTGACCACAGCAGGATCCTTTTTCAGGAACCTGGCAATCCGGTCGATCGCCTGCTCGATCACCGCCATGCCCTGCGGACCTCCGAAACCACGGAAAGCCGTATTGGAAGGCAGGTTCGTCCTGTACGCCCTTCCGGTTATGCTGATATCGGGAATAAAATAAGCGTTCTCAGCATGAAACAGAGCCCTTTCGAGGATGGCCATACTGAGATCGGTAGCCGCGCCGGCATCACTGTTCAACTCAACCTGATATGCAAGTATTTTTCCAGCATCGTTAAAGCCGATGCTGTATTTCGAAAGGAACCGATGCCTTTTTCCGGTGATTTTCTGATCATCGTCGCGGAACAAATGAATTTTAACCGGCCTTCGGGTCGCGTTGGCGAGTAAAGCAGCCCATGCTGCCACGTGGTTGGCCTGTGTCTCCTTTCCACCAAACGCACCACCCATCCGCCTGACTTCCACATCCACTTCATTCTTTGAAATTCCCAGCACCTCCGCAACAATGGCTTGTGTTTCAGCAGGATTCTGACTGGAAGCATAGACCATCATTTCTTTTCCCTCTCCCGGAACCACGAGTGCCGACTGGGTTTCGAGGTACCAGTGCTCCTGGGCGCCCGTTTCCAGTTCGCCTGTAAATACATGAGGCGATATTTTCAGCGCCTCCTGAGCATTCCCGTTATGAATCATCCGTGGTTTCGAAATCAACAGATTTTTCTCCATGGCATCCCGGAGCGAGAGCACGGCCTCCAACTCCTGGTATTCAATTTTAATCAAATGTTCTGCTTCAACCGCAGCATCCTCATTTTCAGCGGCAATCAGGAGGATAGCCTGACCAATAAACGTGACTTCATCGATAGCCAGGCAGAGTTCATCGTGTACCACCGGCCCCATCTGGTTGGCACCAGGGATATCTTTCGCTGTCAATATGGCCGCTATGCCTTTGACCTTCAGCGCCATGCTATAATCCAGCGATGTTATCAGTCCATGGGCAACCTGACTGTATACCACCCGTCCAGTCAATTGCAAAGAACTGACTTCCATATCGTTTACATAGACCGACTGACCGGTCACGTGCCTGATGGCGCTGTCGTGCTTCAGATTTTCCGGCTTCATATGTTATGGTCCGATGATTCGAGGTAGAATTTCATCAACAGGTTGCGCGCAACCAGGTTTCGGTAATCTGCGCCTGCCCGGGCATCGCTCAGCGGTGTAAATTCATGATGGAGTATATCCATCGCTTTACCAACCTGCGCCTGATTCCATTCCTTACCGGTCAGGAATGTTTCGGTTTTGGTTGCTCTGATGGTTTGTGCTGCCATTCCACCAAAGGCGAGGATAATTTCTGAGACTGTCCCGTTTACGGCCAGCATTGAGAATCCCGCGCTAACCGAAGAAATATCAAGGTCTTTTCGCCTGGAAACCTTGTAAGATCTGATGATCTGCTCCGGTGATCCTTTCGGAATTATGATTTCTGTAATCAACTCACCGGGTTTCAGATCTACAGAGCGGTATCCGGTTATAAAATCTTCAATATTCAGGAATCTTACTCCTTCAGTTGACTGAAGTCTGACCCTTGCCCGACTGGCAAACAGCACCGGCAAAGTGTCGCCGATGGGTGAGGCTGAACCGATATTACCGCCAATGGTAGCCAGGTTCCTGATCTGCAGTGAGCCGAAAATTTTCAGAATGTTATACAGTGCCGGGATTCTGTCCTTTGAATATTGAAGCAAATTTTCCAACGAAACTCCAGCGCCTATCCTGAAATCATCGATGTTTTCTTCCAGGAATTTCAATCCGGCCACATCACTGATATCAATGATCTCCCTTAATAATTCTTTCTTTTTGGTCTGACGCAATGCAACATCGGTTGAGCCGCAGGTAATCAGGGCTTCGGGATGCAGTCTCCGGCATTCCAGCGCATCAGCCAGGGTAAATGGTTTATAATATTGCTGCAGGGAAGTGTGAATCTCAATCAGTTCTTTTCCGGAATTCAATTCATCCAGCAGCCGGATTGTATTTGCTTCAGCCAGACTAAAGTGATCCCATCCCCGACTGCTGCAGGCAGATTCCGCTGCATCAATGATGGGCCGGTAACCGGTACAACGGCAGAGGTTCCCGGTCAAAGCATCCTGGATCACCTCCCGGGAAGGATGGTGATGGTTTTTGTAAATCCCGAAAAGGGACATAACGATGCCGGGTGTACAATAGCCGCACTGGCTGCCGTTCTCATCGACCATGGCCTGCTGAACCGGATGTAAGTCCTTGCCATCGGCCAGATGTTCAACCGTAATCAGTTGTTTGCCATACAGCATCGGAAGGAAAACCAGGCAACTGTCGATGGCTTTGTGTACCAATTTACCATTTTGGACCTCCGCAACAACCACTGTGCAGGCACCGCAATCGCCCTCGGCACATCCCTCTTTAACACCCTTGTAAAAAGGGAGGGAGCGCAGGTAATTTAATACAGTAGTGGTTGGCTTTAATCCGGCAGAAGCATTAAAATCGATCTCAACCAGTTTATCATTGAGAAAAAACCTGATAAGATGGCCGGATCCGCTCATAAATTCTTCTGTTTGTTTTTAACATCTATCAGTTTTGCAACAATGCTGATGGCAATTTCAGCGGGTGTTTCGGCAGCAAAAGGAATGCCGATGGGCATATCGATTTTGTCGAGAATCTCAGGGCTGAATTTATGCTGTTCAATTGCCTTTTTTCTGATTTCTGCAACTTTCCTTTTACTGCCAATCATTCCAAGGTAAGCACACTGAAGAGGTACACAGGCCAGGAGTATATTTTCATCGAACTCATGTTTTGGGGTGACAATAACAATATATGTATTATCACTAAAAGACAACTTGTTAATGATCTCAAAGTAATCACCAGCAATGGTTTCAACACCCGGCACATCCCAACCCCCGAAAATTTCCTGTCGTGGGTCGATTACCCTGGTAAGAAAGCCTAATCCGGATGCGTAACCTGCAAGGGCTTTGCCAACGTGTCCTCCACCAAAAATTATGAGTTCAGGCATTGTGCCTGTTGGCTCCAGATAGACTTCCATTGAGCCGCCGCATTCCATTTGAAGGTCTTCAAGCAATCCAAACTTTTTTAAAACAGGCACCCTCTGTTTGAGTACCTTCAGGGCATCCTGAATTACCTGATACTCGATCGCGCCCCCGCCAACAGTACCCTTAATAGATCCATCTTTAAAAACAAGCATTTTTGAACCTGCTTTCCGCGGTGTAGAGCCTGTAGAAGAAACAACGATACATAAAACGGCAGGGTTCTGCTCATGTCTGATCCGGTTCAGATCATCCAATAATTCAAGCATAATAAATGTATTAGGCAGGCTAAATTAATAAAAACATCAGTATTCACGGCCGGAATATCCATGTTTTTAGGTTTAGGTCACATTCGCCGGCTGTTTCGGATGGTCCATGAACGGAAAATGTCCCATTTCGGGTTTTTGCTGTCCCGGGAAGAGATGTTTCAGTCTCTGTTGGCACGATCACTTTTGTGAAACCAACATTCAATAAATTAATTTTACAACTTCTTATACCCTGTTTTTCAATACTTTAAAAATTTATTTCATTCACTTCTATAACTTTGGCACGGCAGGCAAAAACCCTTTGGCATGTTTTCTGACTTATTCTTATCACACCAGGTTCAACGAATCTATCTAATCAAAAAAATAAATAACAATTCAAAAATCCAAAACTACCATGAAAAAAGTAACTATCATTCTTTCAGGCATTGTTATGATGACCATTGCAGCAGTTAGTGTAAAAGCACAAAGCACCGACACCCAAACCGCCCAGGCTTCAGCTACCATTCTTCAACACCTTTCACTGACTAAAAATGTTGACCTTGCTTTCGGTGGAGTTATTACCGATGTTAACGGAGGTACAGTTCAGATACCTGCAACCTCAGCCGGAACCCCTTCATATACTGATTTGCCAACCCAACTGGCTACTACCACCAGTGCTGCCCAATTTATAGCCAACGGTGAAGATGGTGCAACCTTTGCAATCACTCTCCCTGAATCTACTATCCTAACCAACGGCGATGCCTCCATGACAGTTGATAACTTTGTCAGCAGTGTCGGAACATCCGGTGTTCAGCTGGAAGACAGTGAAAAGATGTTTTATGTAGGTGCTATCCTTAACATTGGTGCAGCACAGGCAGCCGGAACTTACAACGGTAGCTTTGATGTAACCGTAACCTACGAATAATAAAGTCCTGAATTATTAAAGGGTGCAGGTTTCCTTCACCCTTTTTTTTGTCGCAAAAAGTTCTTTTCTTCTTAAAATATTAAATCATGACCCGAATATTAACCGCAGTAGTCTTTACCCTGCTGTTCAATGGTCAGGTTTGGGCCCAGGCTTCGGTTACCACCCAGGCATATGCCGAGATAATTGCCGCTCTCACAGCAACTGAAAACGCTCAGCTGAATTTCGGAAGGTTTTATCCCGGGCTTACAGGTGGCGAAGTCATCATCTCACCCGATGGTGTTAAATCTGCGCTGGGATCGGTAATGCTCAGCGGAGGGAATTCTTCCCCGGGAAGGTTCACCATTACCGGGGCGCCAGATGCTACATTCAGTATTCAGCTGCCCGAAGGACCTGTACAGCTTTTACACCAGGGAAGCAACCAAACCATGATCGTGAACGAATGGACATCGGACCCACCCGCCGGCTATAGTTCCGGAACCCTGAATGAGGGATCTGAAATTGTAAGTGTCGGAGCATCACTGGTGGTGGGATCCATCGAAAACAATCCAGTTGGAATTTACACCGGATCGTTCAACCTTACTTTTGCCTACAATTAACTATTAGATACACATACCCAAAAGAAGCGCAGCCATCACTGCGCTTCTTTTCTATTTCAGAAGGTACCTATTATCTGAAGGCAATTAATTTAAGCTATCTCCAAATCTCCGAAGGGCTCTCATCAATAAAGCAATTTAGTGGGCACTCAATTCAAGTAACCCGGGCTAAAGCTGCATCGAATATTAACCGGAGCAGGCAGAACCAAATTTGGAAAATGTCCCATTTCGGGTTTTTACTGTCCCGTGGATAGATAATTCCGGCCTAACCTGCGATTCGACTTTTTTGAAATAAATATTTTAAACTTACGGTTTGCAATTTTAATTTATTGATATTCTGCATTTTATAAATTATTTTTGAATGCTAAAAAGTTCTGGCACGGTAGTATAAATCCCTTTGGCACGCTTTCTGACTTAATCTTATCACATCAGGTTCAACGAATCTATCTAATCAAAAAAATAAATAACAATTCAAAAATCCAAAACTACCATGAAAAAAGTAACTATCATTCTTTCAGGCATTGTTATGATGACCATTGCATCAGTTAGTGTAAAAGCACAAAGCACCGACACCGAAGCCGCCGAGGCATCAGCTACCATTCTTCAACACCTTTCACTGACTAAAAATGTTGACCTTGCTTTTGGTGGAGTCATTACCGATGTTAACGGAGGTACTGTTCAGATACCTGCAACCTCAGCCGGAACCCCTTCATATACTGATTTGCCAACCCAACTGGCTACTACCACCAGTGCTGCCCAATTTACAGCCAACGGTGAAGATGGTGCAACCTTTGCAATCACTCTCCCTGAATCTACTATCCTAACCAACGGCGAAGCCTCCATGACAGTTGATAACTTTGTCAGCAGTGTCGGAACAGCCGGTGTTCAGCTGGAAGACAGTGAAAAGATGTTTTATGTAGGTGCTATCCTTAACATTGGTGCAGCACAACCAGCCGGAACTTACAACGGTAGCTTTGATGTAACCGTAACCTACGAATAATAAAGTCCTGAATTATTAAAGGGTGCAGGTTTCCTTCACCCTTTTTTTTTGTCGCAAAAAGTTCTTTTCTTCTTAAAATATTAAATCATGACCCGAATATTAACCGCAGTAGTCTTTACCCTGCTGTTCAATGGTCAGGTTTGGGCCCAGGCTTCGGTTACCACCCAGGCATATGCCGAGATAATTGCCGCTCTCACAGCAACTGAAAACGCTCAGCTGAATTTCGGAAGGTTTTATCCCGGGCTTACAGGTGGCGAGGTCATCATCTCACCCGATGGTGTTAAATCTGCGCTGGGATCGGTAATGCTCAGCGGAGGGAATTCTTCCCCGGGAAGGTTCACCATTACCGGGGCGCCAGATGCTACTTTCAGCATTCAACTGCCCGAAGGACCTGTACAGCTTTTACACCAGGGAAGCAGCCAAACCATGATCGTGAACGAATGGACATCGGACCCACCCGCCGGCTATAGTTCCGGAACCCTGAATGAGGGATCTGAAATTGTAAGTGTCGGAGCATCACTGGTGGTGGGATCCATTGAAAACAATCCCGTTGGAATTTACACCGGATCGTTCAACCTCACTTTTGCCTACAATTAGCACCAAGCAGCAATTTAAGTAACGCCCTATAATGGCGTTATTTTTATGTTAAATACCATAAAAATAAAGGATTACAATTGGTTCGATCCTACATTAATATTCAGCACTAAATTCGAAGCAACTAAAAACAATTGTTTTGAATCCAATTAATGAAATAAACCCCATCAAAGAAATGAAAAGTCAAATAACTTTATTTATGCTGGCATCTGTGCTTGTGACCTTTACGATACCAGTAAGCTTATCAGCTCAGGGAGACCTGCTTGTTACCCCCCGGCGCGTGGTTTTTGAAGGAAACAAGCAATCCCAGGAATTAACTTTAGCCAATACGGGACAGGACACTGCACGGTACAACGTTTCCTTTGTGCAATACCGCATGACCGATTCAGGAACCTTCGAACTGGTTGAAACACCGGATTCAGGACAATACTTTGCTGATAAATACCTGCGCTTTTTCCCACGTTCGGTAACCCTGGCTCCAAATGAATCACAGGTTGTCCGTATGCAATTCCGAAAGTTGCCTGACATGAAGCCTGCTGAGTATCGCTCACATGTCTATTTCAGGGCGGTACCAAAAGAAACAGCGCTGGGGGATGAGAAACTGGCCGATACAACTTCAATTGGAATCCGGTTAATTCCAATTTTTGGTATAACTATCCCGATTATTATCCGCGTAGGGGATTTGGATCTGAGTGTGAAGCTAAGTGATGTTTCCCTCGACGGAGTATCCGATACGATCACCCATCTTGCTGTTACACTTAACCGTTCAGGAGACAAATCAGTGTATGGTGATCTGATTGTAAACTGGGTTCCCGATAAAGGTGAACCTGTAGAAGTGGGGCTGGTACGCGGTATTGCCGTTTATACACCGAATAAAATCAGGCGTTTCAACATGCAGTTGAAAAAAAATGCCGGAGTTGACTACCACAAAGGAAAATTGCTGATTAAATATCAGGCATCCGTTGACCCTAAGCCTGAGATATTTGCCGAACTTGAATTTATATTGAATTAGCGTTTTGTGGGTTATGAGATGATGTTTAATCATGAAGGAAAAATCATGAACGATCCGGAAAGTTCGTGGTTCTCCATTATTAATGCTGTTTAATCCGGAGCTTGATCAAGAAAGATGTCGAACCAATTATTAAAAAATAATCATCAGGATTTTCTGACAGCGAAAACAGTTTTTTCTGTCAGGAATGTTTTTTGTTGCACAAAAGACCAACCGGTTGATCAATCTATCTATATAAAAAAGGTAATAACCGGCTTTATATTATTTCTTTTGTTAATTGCGTTCAACGTGCAGGCCGCCAACCGCTATTCTGTTGCCACCGGCAACTGGAATTCATCCGGCACATGGTCGGCTACATCCGGAGGGTCTTCGGGTGCGAGTGCTCCGGTGGCAGGCGATAACGTTTTTATTGAAGGTGGCAAAACCGTCACCATCAGTGCAAACGCAAATTGTGCAAACCTGACTATTGCCAGTGGTTCTGCCTTAAATATAGGAGGCTTTAACACCAATTTCACCGGAACAAGTGAGATCAGAGGAACGCTTACTGTTACAAGTTCTTCAGGGTCAAAAGCCTTCAGCCAGGTTATCATAACAGGAGGCACGTGGACAAGCAACGCAGCAGAAACATATACCATCACAAAATTGACACTTTCCGGTTCTACTATAGGAGGATCATCCACCGGAGTCTTCAATATAGCTGCTTCGGGCCTGGAAATCACTGAAAGCACCAACAACACCATCAACCGGTCAACAATCACTGTTACCGGCCCAACCATCGTGGATGGCTCTTTGTTTTTCGGCGATGCAAACGGCACCAAAACTTTTACAGGATTAGTTACCAATAACGGAACATGGAGCAATACTGCCAATTCATCCATTACTTTTCGGGGTGGATTCATCAACAACGGTAGTTTTGTTTCCGGTAACGGAACATATACCTTGAGTACAAACAGTCAATCCATCGGGGGAAGTTCCCCCATTGTATTTGATGGAATTGTTGCCATAACAGGAACAATTACCATTACAAACTCAAATGATGTAACTATTTCAGGGAATCTGACCGGAAGCGTAACCGGATCAACATGGACAAATGCAGCCAATTCTACTTTAAGAGCAGGTAATGCAGTTCTGGCTTCCGGCACCCTGAATGCCACAGCATCAGGGAATACCGTAATCTATTCCCGAAGCGGGACACAAACTGTAAAGGCAACTTCCTATTACAATCTTACGCTTAGCGGAACCAGTGCCAAAACGACAACCAGCATAACTGTAAACAACATTCTTAAAATGGAGGGTACTGCAACTGCATCTGCAGTGCCGGCATATGGAACCAATGCAGGCCTTCATTACAACCGGACAACCGATCAAAATGCAGGGGTAGAATGGGCTGCAACATTTTCAGGAACCGGGGGAATTGTCATTTCAAATACCGGAGCAGTAACTTTAAATACCGCAAAAACAATTCATACCAACCTTACAATTGAGAATTCGGCTATCCTGAATACTGTTAATTATGCCATTGATTTGACTGGAAATTTCAGCAACAGCGGCACATTCAATTCCGGAAGCGGAACTGTAAATTTTACAGGAAGTGCACAGCAGTATGTGTATGGAAGTAGTCTGACAACTTTTAACAATGTAACTCTGAACAACAATGCCGGTTTGACTCTTGGAGCTTCGGATAATACCGGAATTAACGGAATCCTGACTTTTACCAGTGGGAAAATTACAACAGGTAACAACATACTTATCATCGGCGTTAATGCCACCGTTAGCGGAGCAGGTCCTTCGGATTATGTTTCAGGTAACCTCCGGAAGGTGATCGCCACAGCTACTTCCTCGTTTATTTTTTCAGTTGGTGACGCCACTACCTTTGCCCCTGTTGAACTCATATTTACCGGCACTACCAACTCCGGTGGAAACATTACTGTATGTGCAACATCCGGTGATCATCCTGAAATTACCGCTTCATCATTTGATCCTGCGTTGACAGTAAACCGTTACTGGTCACTGATCAATAACGGTGTTACCGGAATTACATCCTACAATGCAATCTTTAATTTTTCGGCCGGTGATATTGACGCGGGTGCAAATTTCGACTCATTTGTTGTCGGAAATTACACGAACAACTGGACCTATCCCATAACTGGTAACAAAACAGCCACCAGCACCGAAGCCTCAGGGCTGACTGGATTCGGTGATTTCCAAATCGGACAATGTGAGTCTCCCTCTCAACCGTCCATAATTTCAGGCAATGCTGCAACTTGCTCCGGGGTAACCGGACTTGTTTATTCTGTTATAAATACGCCGGGTATTTCATATAACTGGGCCGTTCCTTCCGGATGGGAAATAACATCCGGCCAGTCAACAAACATTATAGCGGTAACCGTTGGAACAGAATCCGGCAGTGTTACCGTAACACCTTTTAACTCATGTGGATCAGGGATAGCCAGAACTTTGGATGTTGTGGTAAGCCTGTCACCGGTTGTGACAGCAGATGCAACTTTATCGGAAATCTGCACAGGGCAATCAGTCGTACTCACGGCTTCAGCCAGCCCGGCAACACTACCGGCTATTCTGCTAAATGAAAACTTTAACGCAGCAACCAACAGCTGGACCAAAATAAACAACTCGACCGGAGGAACTCCTGCAAGTGCGGCCTGGACTTTACGCCCCAATGGATACAACATCTCCTCTACGACTTTCAATTCTAATGATAACAGCCAGTTCTACATGTCGAACAGCGATGCAACCGGGTCAGCTGGCATAACATCAACTATACTTCAGTCTCCTGAAATAAGTACCATCGGATATTCCTCACTTTCATTGAGTTTCTGGCACCATTACCGATATTACAACGGCAGTGAATCAGGAAAAGTTGAGGTTTCGGTAAACGGCACCGACTGGAATCAAATAGCTATTTACACCGGTAACCAGGGTTCTTCCAATGGATTTGTCAACATAAATCTTAGTCTTGACGGTTATACCGGCCATGGAACTTTCTTCGTCCGGTTCAAATATGATGCTACCTATGACTGGTGGTGGGTAATAGATAATGTCAGCATCACCGGAACGCCCGTAAACTTTGAGTACTTATACAGGTGGGAGGGTTCTCCATCAGGAACTGCAGGATTGCCGGCCGGAGCAGGCACCTTATCACAGGGGAATATTTCGATTGAAGCTTCCCCAACTGCAACTACCTTATATACTGCATATGCCCAAAATACAACAGGTTGCATAGGTAGTGCTGTTGCCGGTGTGACAGTCAATTCACAATTGCCGGTTAGCGTTGGTGTTGCTGCCTCTGAAAACCCGATCTGCCCCGGGACTCTGGTTAGTTTTACTGCTACTCCCGTAAATGGAGGGGACAATCCTTATTATCAATGGAAGTTGAATGGAATCAATGTCGGGATCAATAGTCCGACATATTCCAGTTCCGACCTGGCCAACGGAGATCAGGTTTTTTGTGAAATGACATCGGTAATCAGTTGTACTACCGGAAACCCGGCTGTATCGAATACCATCACAATGGTGGTAGAACAGCAAGCCCTGGTCAGTGTGAGCATAGTTGCATCTGAAAACCCTGTATGTACCGGCGGTAGTGTAACTTTTACAGCCAGCCCGGTAAACGGCGGAGCTACGCCCTTATATCAATGGAAATATAATGGTTCAGATGTTGGAACGAATAATTCTGCCTATACTGCTTCATCTGTTTCCAACGGAGATCAGGTTATCTGTATTCTTACATCAAGCCTCACTTGTTCTTCAGGAAATCCCGCAACTTCAAATACCATAATTATGGCTATTGCAGAACGGGTTAACAATAACTTCCTGGAACTGAGTTCAGGTGTTCATGGAACAGTCTGCGGCACAGCCGTTGAGAATGCAAATGCCACTGTGACTGCTCCTGCAGGAACCTACATATCACATATTAAATTTGCAAGCTACGGGACGCCTAACGGATCATGTGGCACATTTACCTATGGTGGATGTAATGCAGCAACCAGTTTTCAGGTAGCAGAAAATTATCTGCTGGGTAAAAATTCGTCAGTTATACCGGCTACGAACGGCGTTTTCGGCGATCCATGTGTCGGTACTGTAAAAAGACTTTATATTCAGGCTTATTATGCCGAACCCATTTGCGCTGGCAGTTCACCTGGGGAGATCTCAGGAACGCTTCCAACGGGAGGGTCTGGCACTTTCACCTATTTATGGGAAAGCAGCACAACCGGGGCGTCTGCAGGGTTTGCCACAGCCACCGGAATCAGTAATCAGCAGAACTATACTCCCGGGGACCTTACTCAGACAACATGGTTCAGAAGAACAGTTTATTCAGCCGGATGCAGTTATACTTCAAGAGTACTTCAAATAAATGTTAATGGCATCAACACATGGACAGGCAATATTAATTCGGATTGGAATAATTCATCCAACTGGTCATGTTCTATTCCTGGCCTGACCTCAGACATCACCATTGGCAGCGGTTATGCCAACTATCCTGTTCTGAATTCAGGTCCAGCTGGTCAGATCAGGAATTTGATTATTGAACCCGGAGCATCGGTCACCGTCAACGGCAATACCCTGGAAATTGCCGGTACAATCACAAGCAGTGGCACCTTTACTGCAGGAAATGGCAGCATTGAAATGCTGGGCAACACAGCCCAGCGGATACCAGCCGGAATTTTCACTGATAATCGTGTTAAAAATTTGACAATCAATAATACTCAGGGTGTAAGCCTGGAAGGCACACTTAATCTGACCGGAATCCTTATTGCGCAAAATGGTAATTTTAGCACAAACGATCACCTGACCCTGATTTCTTCAGCAACCCAAACGGCCCTGATCGATGGATCAGGAAATGGAGAAGTTTTGGGCAATGTAACAATGCAATGTTATTTAACCTCAGGATTTGGCTACAAATATGTAAGTTCACCGTTTCAGAACGCCACAGTCGGCGGATTTTCCGGCGGGATTGACCTGAATGCCACATTCCCGTCTTTTTACCGGTACGACGAAAACCGTGATGCATCCGGATGGTTAAGTTATAGTGACCCTGCCGGAGCCTTGCTGCCAATGACCGGATACACTGCAAACGCAGGAACTTCAACCGATCCCAAAATCCTGAGCCTTTCAGGAACAGTAAATAACGGAGCTATGGATCAACAGGCTTTATACAATCACGACAAAACTTATACAAAGGGCTTCAATCTTATGGGGAATCCTTACCCCTCTCCCATTGACTGGGATGCATCCGTCGGATGGACACTCAATAATGTT
This sequence comes from Bacteroidales bacterium, assembly GCA_016709025.1. Taxonomy (GTDB): domain Bacteria; phylum Bacteroidota; class Bacteroidia; order Bacteroidales; family Lentimicrobiaceae; genus Lentimicrobium. Next base: position 78,797 of record JADJEQ010000017.1, read on the forward strand.
GACGACGCGATATATTACTATGACTCCGGAACAACCGATCAATATACCGGAACTTACAGTTCTTATATAAATGGGATTTCAAGCAATGGTGTAGCGGGCAACATTATCGCATCAATGCAGAGTTTCTTTGTTCATGTAAGCGATGGGGCTTATCCGGTGAATGGCTCATTTGGCATGGATAACAGGGTCAGGGTAAATACCCTTACACCGGCATTCCATAAAAGTACAGAGGATTATTATCGTCCGGTTATCTATGTGAGCGCAGGGTTTGATGAACCTGGTTTACCGAAAGACCCGCTGGTAATCTATTTTGAAGGAAATGCCACTCCTGGATTTGATAAGGATATGGATGCACTGAAACTTAACAATACAGATCCAAATGTACCCACCGTATATGTGCTTTCTGATGACGGACGAAGACTCTCCATTGGCGCATGGCCCTCAATTGAAGAGAATCCGGAGATTCCCCTCGGCGTAAAGACCGATGGGCAGCAAATGCTTACTTTTAAGCTCGATTCTGTCAACAACATAAACTCCGATATTGGAATTTATTTGAAAGACAAAATAAATGGCGTGACACAAAACCTTAAGTTAAAAGCTGAATATACTGTAAATCCCGGAGAAGGGGACCTTCAAAACAGGTTCGTACTTCTTCTCAGCGAAAAGGATATTACACAGGATGCGTTTGGGAGTGGAAGCGTGGATGCTTATGTTCAGGATGGATTATTGTATGTAATAATTCGCTTAAAGGATGAACAGGTAAACTTAAGCATGCACAATATTGCCGGACAATTGCTTTTAAGCCGCACTCTCAATGGGGAAGGGCATCATAAACTTGGTACTGCGCCTGTGCCAGGTGTATATATTATGACTGTATACACAGGGATGGGTACAGTTTCCAAAAAGATTTTGGTAAAATGATGAACTTGACTGGGTTATTATTTAAATCAGGTATAGCCCTTGCGGGTATATTATTAATCCTTGTCGTTTCTGCTAAAGCGCAGGAAGATCCGCCCAGACCTATACAATTATCTACCTATCAGCACCTCAGTTTCGGTGCATTTATCAACGGGAACAATGGTGGTACAGTATCGGTGGACCCGGGAGGCAACCGAAGTGTAACAGGTGATATCATACCGGTATTCCAGGGAAATCAGTATCATCCGGCCATATTTGAAGTTGAAGCCAATGCAGGAACGATCATCCACATTGTTAACGGCCCGGAAGTTATCCTTACCGGAAGCAACGGAGGGAGTCTATTGCTTAACCTTGGTGCTTCTCTGCCGGACTCCCCGTTCATAAACTCTACCCGGCCACCTTTTCGCACTCAGATTATGATTGGAGGTACCATTACGGTTGGGAATACTTTGGCCAACCCACCAGGTGACTACACCGGAAATTTCTTCGTAACTTTTGTCCAGGAATAGCCTGAAATGTCCCTCTGAAGATGTTAATTCCCGAAAAAATCAGCAAATCACACGGATCCCGCGTACTTCATCAAAGGAGGTATTCCGTCATTCTGCTGCTTTTACTTTTGTCCCTTTTCGGGAATTGGAAATCTGCATCAGCTCAGGCTGAGCCTGAATATGACGAGATCACGGTTTTTCTGATGATACAGGGTGTAGGCGGCTTCGAAATGGATGCTGTTTATATGAATGACCGGGTTTATATTTCCGTGACTGAACTTTTCGTATATTTTAAAATCAACCACTTGTCTTCCAGGAATTTTGATTCGGTGAGTGGCTTTTTCCTCCAGGAGCAGAATCGTTACCTGATCAATGCGATTGAAAAAACGATTGTAGTTGGATCCAACAACATTTCACCCGACGAGACTGCCTTTCTCAGGACTCCGACCGGACTTTATTTGCGTAACGATATTTTCGGCAAAGCCTTTGGGCTTAACCTCAACTTTAGTTTCAGGACCCTATCACTGGAATTAAAAACCAATCTGGAGTTGCCGGTAATCAAAGAGCTCAGGCTGGAACAGATGCGAAAAAATGTAAGCCGGTTAAAGGGAGAAGTTACTGTCGATACTACCCTTAAGCGCAATTACCATTTGTTTGCAGGAGGTATGGCCGACTGGTCGGTTATCGCCACCCAAAATTCAGGAGGCACCAGTGATACGCGCACCAGCCTTGCTTTAGGAGCAGAATTATTGGGCGGTGAAACCAATATCTTACTTAATTATTCAAGCCGGATCGGGTTTGATGAGCGACAACAACAATATCGCTGGAGATGGGCCAACAACGATGCCAAACTGGTACGCCAGGTGGTGGCCGGTAAAATACAGCCCAGGTCAATAGCATCCATTTATGCCCCTGTTATCGGGGCCTATGCAACCAATAGCCCCACTACATTCAGAAAATCGTTCGGAAGTTATATTCTCAGCGATTATACGGAAGCTGGCTGGACTGTTGAGTTATACATCAACAATGTAATAGTTGATTTTACGACTGCCGATGCAAAGGGTTTTTTTAGTTTTGATGTGCCCCTGGTTTATGGAACTTCCCAGATGACACTCAAATTTTTTGGTCCCTGGGGGGAGGAACGCATACGTGAACAAACCATTAACGTGCCGTATAATTTCCTGCCAAAAGGCTCTGTAGAGTATAGTGCCAGTTCAGGCGTTGTAAAAGATACATCCAATGCACTATACAGCCGGGCTGAAGCGGGTGTGGGCGTAAACCGGAATTTTACGGTTGGCGGTGGTATAGAGTATTTGTCATCGATTAAAACCGGTTCAACCATACCATTTCTCAATACTTCGGTCCGTTTTTTCAGAAATTTTCTTTTTACAGGAGAATATGCCCATGGAGTAAAAACCCGGGGATTGCTGAATTACCGGTTGCCATCCAACCTCGTACTTGAACTTGACTATACCAAATATGTACATGGGCAAATGGCAATTAGTTATAACTACCTCGAGGAACGAAAGGCAAGTTTGTCACTGCCTCTGCGAATCGGAGAATTCCGTTCGTTTGCGCGAATGTCATTCAAGCAGAATGTGTTGGAACAAACTACATATTCCACATCAGAGATTTTACTTTCAACGTATATTGCAGGGGTGAGTGCCAATGTTTCAGGTTTCGCAAACTGGATTTCAGATGGCAATCCTTATGTCTACTCAAATATAGCCCTCGGATTCAAGCTGGGTCGTTACACCAATTTCAGGCCTCAGGCTCAATTTGATGTGACCAATAAAAAGCTGATCTCACTCAAGGCAGAACTAGAGAGGAGTTTCTCACAGAAAGCCTTCCTGACACTTTCGTATGAAGAAAATATCCGCTCAGCATACCGCAGCATAGAAGTTTCATTCCGGTATGAACTGCCATTTGCTCAAACAAGTACTTCAGCCAGGCTGGCCAATGGCAGGCTGATATCTTCGGAAAGTGCCAGGGGAAGTTTTGCTTTTGGGAGTGGTAACGGATATATTCACGTGGACAACCGCTCAATAGTTGGGCGGGGCGGAATCACGATTACACCATTTCTTGATATAAATCATAATGAAAAACGCGATCCGGATGAGGCCATTGCACAGGGGTTGAATCTAAGATTGAACGGAGGCCGGATACTCGTTCATCCGGAAGATTCACTCATCAGAATTATGGAACTGGAGCCTTACGCAAGCTATCTTTTGGAACTCGACGACAATAGTTTTGAAAACATTGCCTGGCAGTTAACAAATAAGACATTGAGTGTTAACATCGATCCCAACCAGTTTAAAAAGATTGATATTCCTGTAAAAGTAATGGGTGAAGTCAACGGAATGGTTTATCTCAGGTCGGGAAATTCCGTTAAAGGTCAGAATCGTATAGTGGTAAATTTCTATGACAGCAAAGGAAAATTTGTGATGCGCTCGATGACAGAATCCGACGGATATTACAACTATCTGGGATTTGCTCCCGGAAGCTATACTGCAATGGTAGATACCGCGCAATTGGCAAGACTGGGCCTTATCGCCGAACCAGTTAAAATTAATTTTGAAATAAAGCCTTCGTCAATTGGCGATATTGTCGATGATGCCAGTTTTACCCTGACTAAAACTGAAACCGTAAAATCAGAAACATCCGGGCTGGGACTTGAGTCTGAAAAAAATCCGGAGCCGGCCAAGATCGCCGATGTTCAGCCTGAAAAAGCGATCGAAGGACAGACCTTATTAAAAAAAGAGCATGAGCATATCCAGAAAGAACCTATTACCGAAATTACCGGGTTGGTTGAAGTAATCAGCGGGAACATCAAACCTGAAGCCGGACCCTACTTTGTTCAGGCCGGGGCTTTCGATATTCCTGAGAATGCAGAAAATTTAGCTGAAATACTCTGCAGACTGAGTGAATCAAGGTGCGGAATTATCAGAATGGAAAATACTTACAAGGTCAGATTTGGCTATTTTCCCGATCTACAATCGGCCGAAAAATGTATGAATCAAATAGTCGCCGGAGGATATCCTTGTTTTACCGGGGAAGCCAAAAGGCTTGATAAATAAGATTGAAGTAAAAATTTCAGTGATATGGCACCGTATGAAATTCCGGTTTTAGAGACACTGCGTTTACGGCTCAGACCATTTGTTGTTATTGATGCGCCAGAGGTTCAACGTTTGGCCGGAGATGTTGATGTTGCCCGTAATACACTGGCAATGCCCTTTCCATATTCCGATGGAATGGCTGAAGCCTGGATTGGTAATCATGCCGGGGATTTTATTGAAGGCAAATCAGCCATTTGGGCTATCACCCTCAAAGATACCAGGCAATTGATCGGTGCCATCGGCCTCAGCCTGCAGCTTCAGTTCAGCAACGCGGAGATTGGCTATTGGATAGGGCAAGAATACTGGAATAACGGTTACTGTACCGAAGCCCTGAAAGAAGTGATAAACTTCGGATTTGAATCCTTTAAACTGCATAAAATATATGCAAGCTATTTCGGCAATAATCCTTCCTCCGGGAAAGTAATGCAAAAAGCCGGAATGATTTATGAAGGCACCCTGAAATCGCACATGTTTCATTGGAATGAATATAAAGACCTGGTTCAGTATGGAATATGGGGTTAGATAATATCTAATATCCAATTTCTAATTTCCAACAGGCAAATTCGATGATTGCGGATTGCGGATTGCGGATTACGGGCCGCCCCCCGGAAAAACTTTCGCAGAGAACCCAATGTCTGGCTCTGAAGCATTCAGGAGGCTCACTTCTCTTCGGTTGCAGATTTGGATTACCTCCGGTGAACTCTCCCTAATTACCATCATTCCATTATTCCACCATTCCATCATTCCAACATTCCATTATTCCACCATTCCATTTTTCACCCTGAACTCTTTCCGAAAAGCCTCATTCGTCAATAAATCCGGCTTATAAAAACAATCCATTATCAAGTGAAATTCCCGCCCTGATTCGATTCAAAAATTTATTACATTGGTCCAAATATTCAGGATATTTTTCTGTTATTATCGTGAGTCAAATGAACCCTTATCCAAAATTCAGCAATATGTCAGGAAATCAAAAAGTTTTTCGCTTTTTATGGTGGTTACCACTTGTAATAATTGCAGCCTGTTCATCTTCCGATAAAATAACCATTGAATCGATGAACTTTGATAACCAGGTAGATATGTTTCAAAACCTGGAATTTGAGTTCGACCGTGACATGGTTTCAGACTCGCTGCTGAACAAATGGGATTCGGCCCGTTACCTGAATATTCAGCCGGAAGTTAAAGGCCGGTATCAATGGACCGGAGTCAGAAAACTGGTCTTCTCCCCTGCTGTGCCTTTCGCACCCAACACCGACTACAGCCTTAAAATCAATCCTGAAATTGCCAGGTATCTGGCTGATAAAAAAGCCCCGGATGATCAGGAGATTAAATTCCACACTCCTTATCTCATGGTCGAAAGAAACCAGACTTTCTGGGGCCTTGATGAGAATAACCACAACCTGATTCAATTGAGAATTTTGTTACATTTCAATCACATTGTTGATATAAATGTGGCCAGGAAGTATATTTCCGTGAAACTGGACGGGAAGCCGGTAAATGCTGAATTATTGTCGCGCGAAAACGGCAATGAACTTGATTTCATGATAGCTGCTCCTGTAAACGGAGAAAGCGGAAAATCGCTGGCCCTGACCATTGCCAAAGGAATGACCTGCGTGGGTTCACCCAGACAAAACCTTGAAGATGAAACCATAGAACTTACCATGCCTCAGCGCGACCGGCTCGAAATCACCGACGTAATCACCGATTTTGAAGAAGGCGAAGGGGTTGTATTCGTCTACACTTCACAACCGGTTATTGAACAGGGCCTGATGGGACTGATCAGGTCTACACCAGAAGTTACTTTCGAAGCCATTGCCATTGGGAACGGATTCAAACTAAAAGGCAACTTTGCCGATGGCCAGACCTATGAACTCATAATATCCGGAAAACTCAAAGGAATCTTCGGGCCCGAACTTGGCGAAGATTTCCTGCAAACTATTTCATTCGGGTCTCTCCAACCATACATCGCTTTCACTGATCAGACAGGCATGTATCTCACTCCTGACGGATCTTCCAACCTTGGCATCAACATCATCAATGTTCCCAAAGTCAGGATTTCTGTTTTCAGGGTATTTGAAAACAACATCCAGCATTATATGCGTCTTGGCAAACAATGGGACTGGAGTTATGAGAATGACGAATATCACGACACCTATGCCTACAGCCTCGATGAAGACTATGGGCAACTGATCAGCACCCGCGAACTCGACACACGATCACTTCCCCGCAAAGGCAACTTCCGGCTGTTAAACCTGAAGCCTGATGAACTTCAGCTATCCTCCGAGATGAAAGGCATATACCTTGTCAGGGTGGAATCAACGGATAAAAAGTGGCTTTCGGATGTTCAGCTCGTTTCGGTTTCCGATATCGGCCTTATTGTAAAGGAAGGTGTTGATGAAATATTTGTTGCAACAAGGTCGATCGCAACAGCAAAGCCAATCTCAGGAGTCACCATCCGGTTTGTCAGCAAAAATAACCAGCAGGTATTTCAGGCAACGACAAACAGCGACGGCATTGCTGAATTTAAAAACATCGGGAAAACAATCCCGGGTTTTAATATTACAATGGTTTCGGCCCGTAAAGGCAATGACTTCAATGTATTGCTGTTCAACCGCTCATTGGTTGAAACTTCAAGGTTTGATGTGGGTGGAAAACGAACTGCCGGCCAGAACTACGATGTTTTTATCTATGGCGACCGTAATCTTTACCGGCCGGGTGATTCGGTGTTCTGCAATGCAGTAGTCAGAAACTTTAAATGGGAAACAATACAGGATATTCCCGTGAAATTCAGGGTGATTGCACCCGATGGGAAGGATTTTATCGTTAAAAGGTCAAAACTTGACAAATCAGGTGCTGCACAACTGACATTCAGATTGCCTGAAACAGCCCTCACCGGAGGCTATGTGGTTGAGGTACTTTCCTCCAATGATGTCCTGATGGGAAGTTATCGCATTGGGGTTGAGGAATTTATGCCCGACCGCATTAAGGTTGATGTAAAGACCGATAAATCTGATTATACGAATGGTGAAACCCTGAAAGCAAGCATCATCGCTACAAACCTTTTTGGTCCCCCGGCAGTGAACCGGAAAACCGAAAATGAACTGCGCATCAGCCGGAAGGCATTTACTGCCAAAGGTTTTGAAAACTATAATTTCAACATTACCACCCCCACTGAAATCTATTTCGAAAATAAAGTAAATGAAGGAGTAACCGATGCATCCGGCAAGAATGAACAATCATTTGCCCTTCCTGAATTCAGTAACATCGGATTGCTGAATGGCAGGCTGTTTACCACTGTTTTTGATGAGAACGGAAGACCGGTAAACCGTTATACGGAGGTTGAAATCCGGACTCAGAGTACATTTTTCGGTATCAGTGCCGTTTCAGGCTGGGTTCCGACAGGTAAACCTCTATCTGTGAATACGATTGCCCTGAACCGCAGCGGGAAACCGGTAAGTGGCAAAGCCAGGCTGGAAATCATCGGTATACGCTGGGAAACAGTATTGGAACGAAACTACGGAAGCACCTCCTACCGTTCGCAAAGGAAGGAAAAAGCAGTGGTCTCGCGCGAAATAAACATAGGAACCAATGGTTATATGGTGCAGTTTTCTCCACCCGCCTCCGGGGAATATGAAATCAGGATCAGTTCCGGTGAAACTTCCAGCTTTGTCATGCAGTCATTCTATGCCTATGGCTGGGCCGATGCAGGCCTTTCATCTTTCCAGGTTAACCGCGAAGGAGAAATAGATATTGAGACAGATAAAAATCTGTATAAACCCGGAGAAACAGCCAAACTCCTTTTTAAAACACCCTTTGACGGTGAATTGATTGTAACCATAGAGCAGGATAAAGTTCTTGAATACCATACCATACCGGCCACGGCCAAAGGAGCAAGCCTCGACCTGAAAATCAGGGATGCTTTCATGCCCAATGTATATGTCGGAGCAACCCTTATCCGTAAAATCGACGATTCAGGCCTGCCGCTCACTGTTGCCCATGGATTTAGCGGGATTAAGGTTGAAATACCCGAGCGCAGGCTGGCCGTAAGCATCGATGTGCCGGCTAAGCAACGCTCAAAACGAAACCAACTGATTAAAGTGAAAACAAGCCCGGGTGCTGAAGTCACCATCGCTGCTGTGGATGAAGGCATTTTGCAGATAACCGGTTTTGTAACCCCCGATCCCTACAGCTATTTCTATCAGAAACGTGCACTCGAAGTGAATGCCTACGACCTTTTCGATGAGCTTTTTCCTGAACTCTCTTCTTTACGTTCGTCATCAGGGGGCGACCGGGGTTTTGACCTTGGCAAACGCCTGAATCCAATGACCTCAAAGAGAATTAAGCTGCTGGCACGCTGGAGTGGCACCCGCAAAGCTGACGCCAACGGCATGGTGAGCTTTAACCTGGATATTCCGCAATTTTCGGGCGCAGTCAGGGTTATGGCCGTTGCTTACAAAGGCAATTCGTTTGGCAGTTCCGAAAAGCAGATGAAAATTGCCGATCCGCTTGTCATCAGCAGCTCTGTACCGCGCTTTCTGAGTCCGGGCGATCAGGCCAATGTGGTTGTTACCCTTACAAACACAACTTCTTCAGCGATGACTGTAAGGCTCAGTGCCAAATCAACCGGTCCGGTGACCTGCAACAATTTCTCAGAAAGCACAGTTGAGGTTCCGGCAAACAGCGAAAAAAATACCGGTTATCTGCTCGATGCGGCAAATAAAACCGGCAATGCCAACATTAAACTGACAGCGATTGCTTCCGGTGAAACCTTTACAGATGAAACCGACATTCCTGTCAGGCCAGCCGCTACCTTAGAGAAATCAGCAATTGCCGGAATGCTCAAAGCAGGTGAAAAGAAAGTTATAACGCCCGAAGGAGATTATCTTGCAGGAACAGCCAGTTCCAGGTTGTTGCTCACCCGTTCCCCGGCAGGTCGATATGCCCATGATCTGAATGAACTGATCACCTATCCTTACGGATGTCTTGAACAGACGATCTCAGCAGCCTTCCCTCAGCTTTATTTTGGCGATCTGGTCAGAATGCTGAAACAGAAAGAGAAGTATTCGTTGTACAATGTCAATGAGAATGTGCAGGAAGCCATTCTGAAAATTGAAGGGTTGCAGCAGTATAATGGTGGTCTGGCATACTGGCCTGATGGCTATTCCTCAGTTAGTTGGTGGGCTACTGCCTATGCCGGAAATTTTCTTTATGAAGCCACGAAAGCAGGCTACTCCGTTAATCCGAAAGTGCCGGAGAATATTAACCGTTACCTCACGGAAATGGTTAAGCAAAAAGGCTCAACCGAGTACTTTTACAGGAATGAAGCCGGTGTCTGGCAGCGGAAAGTTCAGCCAAACCGAGAGATTTTCTATTCACTCTATGTGCTGGCCCTTTCCGGGAAACAGCACCTGCCAACCATGAATTATTACAAGGCCAGACTGGATGAATTAAGCAACGATAGTCGCTATATGCTGGCCTGTGCCTATGCGTTGGCAGGAGATAACCGCAGCTTTACAGCTGTATTGCCGAAATTATGGGATACCAGGGAAAACCCTGGCTGGATGACGGGAGGAAGTTTCAGTTCGCCGATACGCGACAGGGCCATTGCTCTCTACACCCTACTCTCCTCAGACCCCGGCAACCCCCAGATAGCTGTCCTGGCAAGGCAGGTTGGTGAAATGATTAACCAAACGAAATGGATGTCAACCCAGGAGCGGGCTTTTTCAATGCTCGCACTCGGGAAACTTGCCGGCATCACCAAATCAGATAAGGCGACTGCTACGGTTGAGGTAAATGGCCGTAAAACAGCAAACTTCAATGGCGAGGACCTGATAACCAGCCTCACCGGCGCTACGGCTACCGTTGCTGTGAGCGGACAGGGAAATTTATTCTATTATCTTGAATCTGAAGGAATCCCGGCATCAGGCAAGGTAAAGGAGGAAGACAAAGTTTTGAAGGTAAGGCGTGCTTTTCACGGCAGGACAGGTAGTCCGGTGAATCCGGAAAATATCAGACAAAACGATCTGATTGTTGTTTCGGTCACCATCTCAACTACCGACAACAGCATCATCGAAAACGTAGCCATTACTGATATTTTACCGGCAGGATTTGAAATTGAAAATCAACGGTTGAATGTTGAACGTGAAATAAACGTCGTTGTGGATAAAGCCGTGCCCGACTACGTGGACATCCGTGACGACAGAATCAGCTTCTTCACCACAGCTACCGGAACATCCAAAACTTTCACTTACATGGTGAGAGCTGTCAGCCGGGGAACATTCAAGCTTGGCCCGGTTGGAGCCGATGCCATGTACAATGGACAGTACCATTCCTATTCTGGGGCAGGAAAGGTGGTTATAAAATGAATATCCAATTTCTAATGTCTAATTTCTAATGCCTGATGTCTAATTCCCAAATCATCTGATATTCAGATAGTGATTTGAAAATAAATTGAATAAGAAATTACCGGTCAATCTATTTATTCGGATTCTGAAACACAAAAACAGCCCGGAATTCCGGGCTGTTTTACATTTAAACTGCTTCAGTTCAGAAAGGCCAGAACTGGTTGTCGTACCAGATACTTTCTTTAAGATCTTCATTCAATTCGTGAAGTACTTTGTGGTGGCCACGTTCCCAATCGGCAAGCCAGGTAAACAGCTCCTTTTCATTGGGGTCTGTAGCAACTTCTGCCTGTTTTGAATAAACCTCTATGGCCTTGGTTTCCATATCGATGGCAGCAGATATGGCCGCGGCTTCAAAACTGGCTGCTGTAATCTGTTTCTTGATGTCGCCCGATAGAATGGCATCGGCAACACCGGCATCAAATTTCAACTCGATCTTAGCGAATTTTTTGTCGCGGCTATAGCTGGCAAACTGTTTTGATAAAAATTCCACGTGGGTCTGCTCTTCTTCGGCCATCATGGTAAAAATCTTTTTCACTTCAGCGCTCTCCGTTTGCTGAGCCACTTTTTCATAAAAGGCTTTACCGCGTTTCTCCATCAGAATAGCGGTTTTAAGAATTTCGGTTGATCTGTTTTCCATGATATGGTTGGTTATCGGTTTGTTTTATATCAATTCAGCAAACTTAGTAAAAAAGAACACAAGCAGGAGATAAACTGTATAAGGATTTTTATCATCATTAAACATTCAGGCTTATATAAAGTTTGATAGATGAGCAAGCGGTGAAATCATTAAATTTGTCCTTGAATTCAGGCTATTTTACAATATATTTGAATCCGGAAGAATGACTGACAACGAGAAGAACCTGCGTGAAATGTTCACGCAATGGAGTGGTGAAGAGGCAAGACTGGTAACCGGTTTGCCTGCATCCGGCTCCGACCGTCGATATTACCGGATTTCCGGATCAGAAACCGATGCCATAGGGGCCTGGAATCCAGATGAAAAAGAAAACAGGGCTTTCGTTGGATTTACAAAGCATTTCAGTAAAGCCGGCCTGCCTGTACCTGAAATATTTGCCTTTCATCCTGATGGAAATGCATATCTTCAGTCTGATCTGGGAAATGAAACCCTCTTCAGCATTTTAACTGAAGAAGGATTAAGCAACCGGGTGAAAGACCTTTACAGGCAGGTAATTTCATGGCTGCCACAATTTCAGGCCACAGGAGTTGACGGACTTGATCTGAGCCTCTGTCATCCGCGCAAAGCCTTCGACCGGCAATCGATGCTCTGGGATCTTAATTATTTCAAGTATTATTTCGTAAGGTTGGCCGGCCTCCCCTTCGATGAACAGGCACTGGAAGATGACTTTGAAAAACTGATTGCTTTTCTTTCCGAAGTTCGTTCCGATTATTTCATGTACCGTGATTTCCAGTCACGCAACGTGATGATTGCCGGAAACCGACCTTATTTTATTGATTATCAGGGCGGAAGGCTTGGTCCTTTACAATATGACATCGCTTCATTGCTTTTTGATGCGAAGGCCAATCTGCCCAACGATTTCAGGGAAGAACTGCTGAATCTTTACATCAACACTGCCTCCCGATACACTTCGATTGACCATGATCAGTTTAACCGATATTATTATGGCTTTGTATTGATTCGTATACTGCAGGCAATGGGTGCTTATGGTTTCAGGGGGTTTTACCAGAAAAAAGAACACTTTCTGCAGAGTATCCCCTTTGCGCTTGACAACCTTAGTTACCTGCTGAATGATAGGCATCCGGATTTTGAATTCCCGACGCTGGAGAAACTACTCAGGAGTTATATTTCCAGCGACACATTGCGAAACTTTGCCAAACCAGGGCTTAAAATACGAATTTGCAGTTTTTCATACAAAGCAGGAATTCCGCCTGATAACACCGGGAATGGTGGTGGTTTTGTATTCGATTGCCGGGCACTCCCAAATCCGGGCAGAGAAGAAGAATTCCGCTCCCTCACAGGACTCGATACCACAGTAGCTGCCTATCTGAATTCTCAGCCTGAAACCGGCTTCTTCCTGGGCAATATTTACAATATTGTTGATCAGGCCGTTGAGAACTACCTTGCGCGTGGGTTTAATAATCTGATGGTTAGTTTTGGCTGCACCGGTGGCCAGCATCGTTCGGTTTATGCAGCCGAACAGCTCACCCGCCACCTCAATAAACGTTTCCGGATGAACACAATTGCCGAACATACCCAAAGTGGAAACTGGCCGGGGGAAACCAAGTAAAAAGTAAAAAGTCCAAAGTCTAAAGTAGGAAGTAAGAGATAAGAGGTAAGAAGGTGACTAAGAGACTGATAGACTGAAAGATGGAGAGAGGGAGAGAGAGAGGGAGAGAGGAGTGAAGGGGAGACTAAGAGAAAAGGGATAGCCCTGAAAGGGCGAAACATCATAACCGTGGGCGAGCGAAGCGAATCCCACGGATACTCACACCAAAAAGAAAATAAAGCCCTGAAAGGGCGAAACATCATAACCGTGGGCGAGCGCAGCGAATCCCACGGATACTCACACCAAAAAGAAAATAAAGCCCTGAAAGGGCGAAACAATCCCAGGTTCTGAGAATAGGAGATGAAGATACAAAGGAACCAGGGGACAGGGAGAATGGGAGACAAAGAGACTGAGATTGAGTGATGGAAGATAAGGGAGATAGAAGAGAATGGGAGAAGAGGTTAATGAGAAGGAAAGAGGGGAAGAAAGGCAAGAAACCAGAATCAGGAGTGTGTAACCATTAACCAGCAACAGTAACCAATAACCAGTAACCAGGAACCAGTAACCAGAATCCAGCAACCAGAAACCAGTAACCAGCCACCGAAACCAATAACCAGTAACCAGAAATAGACTATGAGCAAAACTATGTGCGAGAAGGGTAAAAAAGGGGAAAAGGATTGCGACAGCCCTAAATTCAAATGCAAAAAATGCGGAGCGCGTGTTAAGAAGGAAAAACAGGTGTGTAAACCCCAGGAAATATAGCTATGCATCCCGATAGACCCCTGAATGAGCCTTTTGATATTGAGCCTTTTAAGACTGAGCATGAAGTTATCAGACTAACCATAGTCCAGATACAAAAGGATTTCGCAATGTTCGGCATTGATGTTGACTTTCCGGGTGATATGGGTATGGTATACCATGATCTTTTCAGGGAACTTGATTTCCACATTTCGGGTCTGCTTTCACGCAATGTTCAAAAACTGTCGGCTCTGCTATACCAGATCGACCTGAATGAAAAAACCATCCTGACAGCGTGGGAGGCACATCCGGAATTCACTCATGCCCAGGTTATTACTGAACTCATCATTTACCGCGAACTTAAGAAAGTATTGTTCCGGAGTTATTATAAGAATTACAAACTTAAAGACCTGCCCGAAGAATGAAGGCCATGATCCTTGCTGCCGGTCTCGGAACCAGGCTCAGGCCCCTGACCGACCATATTCCGAAAGCTTTGCTTCAGGCCGGACCCTACACCCTGCTGCAGTTTGCCATCCTGAAACTCAAAAATGCAGGGTTTACTGACCTGATCGTGAATGTGCACCACCATGCAGATGCAGTGATTGCATACCTGGACGAAAATCATAATTTTAACTGCAATATTTCGATTTCTGATGAACGTGGCAAGTTGTTGGATACCGGAGGCGGTATTAAGAAAGCTGCATGGTTTTTCAGCGATGACCGGCCCTTCCTGGTTTATAACGTTGACATTGTTACAGGGCTGAACCTGCAGCAACTTTATCAGCATCACCTCGAAAGCCACAATCTGGCCACCCTCGTTGTTCGCCGGCGAAAAACATCGCGATACCTGCTGTTTGATGAATTCATGCAGCTGAAAGCCTGGGAAAATTCGGCAACCGGTGAAAAACGAATTGTACAGATGACCCGCGAACCGCTCAATCCATATGCTTTCAGTGGTATACATGTTATAAGTCCCGAAATATTCGGAATGATGGAAGAACAGGATCGTTTCTCAATAATTGACACCTACCTTAGGATAGCTTCAACGAAGCCAGTCGGAGGGTATTTTGACGATGGTCCCTTGTGGGCCGATGCCGGCAAGCCCGACAGCCTGGCCGAAGCAGGAGAAATTGCGGCAACAATCAAATTCTGAGGAACATGTTTTAAAACGGCCTGTGCAATCTGGCAGCAAGCCTAAGCTTTATTCCTAATACAACAAGCAATGGGAAGCAAATACGGATGCTTCCGGGTGCCTGTTGCGCAACATGAAAATGCAGGCCATTTGTGTCGAATTCTTTCATCGCGAAAACTTTGCGGCGACATGCGTGATATTAAGGCATTTGCCGGATAGTAGGTTCTAATATGAAAATAATTCCATGCACCAACCCTTCCTCGAACAAATAGCGGATAAAATCAGAACCTCGCATCCGGGGCTCGGCAACAGACTTTGTGTTGTGATGCCAAACCGGCGGGCGGGGCTCTTCCTGAAACGTTACCTGGTGCCAAAAGATCAGAAACCCGTATGGGCGCCGGCGGTCTTTTCAATCGAGGATTTTATCTCTCACGTCAGCGGACTCAATACACCCGATCCCATAACCCTTATGTTTGGGCTTTACGAGGCTTATTGCAGTGTCGATAAAGAACATGCCGGCAGTTTTGATGACTTTACAGGATGGAGCAAGGGTCTGATCCGCGATTTTGAAGAAATCGATCAATACCTCATCGATCCGCAGGCCCTTTTTGGCTTTCTCAGTGAAACAAAAGCCATGAGTTTGTGGAACCTTGATGGAAAGCCGCTAACGGATTTCGAAAAACAGTATCTTCGGTTTTACAACTCCCTTTCTTCATATTACAAATATTTTGCAGAAAATCTGCTTAAAACCGGTCAGGCATATCATGGACTTGCCTGTCGTCAGGTTGCTGAAAATCCGGGAAAATACCTGGATTCCCAAAACTGGGATTATATTATTTTTGCCGGATTCAATGCCATTACTCCTGCTCAGCTGAAAATCATCAGGGTTCTCATTGGTGATGGCAAAGCCGAAATTATATGGGATGCCGACAGCTATTACCTGGAGAATCCATCACAGGAAGCCGGCCGTTTCCTGCGCAATTACCTCAGTGATAAATTACTTGGCGATCCAGGAACCCTGAGCCGTTTTTTTGAAACAGGTCGCAAAGTTATTCACATAGCCGGAGTGCCGCGGAATATTGGACAAGCCAGGCTTGCCGGTAATATCCTTAAACAAATGCTTGAATCAGGCGGGGTGGAAATTACCGGGAAAACGGCTGTTGTACTGGCCGATGAATCGTTGCTGCTGCCATTGCTGAACGCCATTCCTGCCGAAGCAGGAGCCTTTAACATTACTATGGGTTATCCGCTTCAGCAGTCTCCACTTTATGTTTTCTTCGACGGCCTGTTAACCATGCATATCAATGCCGGTTCAGGCAAAAATGCCGGATTTCCCTATTTCTATTACAAGGATGTGCTTTCTCTGCTTCAACATCCATATACGCCACTTATTGATGGTTCAGATTGGATAAAGGAAGCAACCGATTCCCTAAAATCGGGAAAAGGCTCCTATGTCAGCCTTTCTGAAATCTGCGATGAACCTACCAACGGGAAATCGGGTCCTTCCCAACTTGCATCAATTTTCAGTAAAATTAATTCCCCGTCGGAACTATTGTCACTCCTGACCAGTGGAGTTGAAATGATCAGAACCGGGATGATGACCAGAAATCCGGTGGATTTAGTCAATTTCGGAGCCGATGGCGAAATCCTGTTCAATCTGGCCCTGATCTTTAACAGGTTGCATACCCTGGTTAATGAAACCGGGCTGGTGGGTGAACTTCGCACGCTGCAAAGCCTCTTTCGCGAAGCAGCGGCCTCCATGCCGGTTCCCTTCTATGGGGAACCCCTCGAAGGTGTCCAGGTGATGGGTATGCTTGAAACAAGAACCCTCGACTTTGAAAATGTTATCCTGCTTTCAGCCAACGAAGATACACTCCCGTCAAAAAAATCCTACAATAGTTTTATCCCGTTTGACATCAGACGAAACTTCGGGTTGCCCACACATCACGATCAGCAGGCAGTATTTGCTTACCACTTTTACCGTTTGCTTCAGCGATGCGGCAATGCATGGCTTATATACAATTCTGAAGCCGACGAGCTTGGCGGAGGTGAAAAGAGCCGGTTTCTGAGCCAGATACTTACCGAAATGCCGGCAGTTAATCCTGAAATTCTTATAAAGGAGGTCAGGCCTGCCTCATGGGCATCGCTCAGCCAGACAGTACCCATATCGATAGAAAAAAACCCTGAGGTAATAGAGAAACTGAATAAACTGGCCGTCAGCGGATTTTCACCAACCTCACTAAACACTTACTTAGCCTGCCCTCTGAAGTATTATTTCAATTTCGTACTGAAGCTCGGCGAACCCGAAGAAGCCGATGAAACCATTGATTACCGGACACTCGGAAATGTCATTCATAAAGTACTTCAGGATTTTTATGAACCTTTTATCGGACAAATGCCTCATAAAAGGGACTTTGAACAAATGCAAACAAAGGCGGCAGTAGCCATTGCTGAAACTTTGAAAGAGGAATTTCCGGGCGGGGATGTTACCTCCGGCCGTAACCTGCTGATTGTTAAGGTTGCGAATGTCTGGATTAACCGTTTTCTTGAACTTGAAGCTACCGGCAATTATGATACAAAGTCGGGTGACCGAATACTCGCCCTTGAATTATCTATGAAAGCCCCTCTGCAGCTTGACCTGCCAGAGACCGGAACCAGGGAAATTCTCCTGAAAGGAACTGCCGACCGCATCGACCAGATCGGGGGTATTACCCGGATTATTGATTATAAGACGGGGAAAGTAGATGCCAGTGAACTGAAGCCCAAAACCGTGGAATCGTTGTTCCAGCCATCCGCAAAGCCAAAGGAAAAGGCTTTTCAATTGATGTTTTACCTTCTTCTTGCCGGTAAAACACCCACCATACCTGTCGTTTCAGGCACTACTGTTGCAGGGATCATCAGTTTCCGTTCACTCAAAGAAGAGTTTTTACCGCTGATACTTCCCGGCAATGATCAGCAGGCAGCCCTTCACGAATTTGAAACCGGGCTTAAAAATACGCTGACTAACATTTTTGACACTGCAATTCCTTTCACACAAACCGATCTGAAAGAGCACTGTACTCTTTGCCCGTTTAAAACCATTTGCCATAAAACGGAAGAGAAGAAAGGGTGGTAAATTCTGCTGGAAACTGAATAGCAGGGTTTAAATCAATTTTGGCACACCTGCATAAAAAGATCAGTTTCAACTCCATCGGGCTTTTGAGGTTAACCCTATGATTATGACTTTGGTTAACCTTGATTTGGTAAAGCAATTTATTAAACCTAAATGAGGCTGCAAAAACGAAACCCGGTAACGGGATTCTCAGGTCCGCCACCGGGTTGGGTGCTTGTTTAACTTAATGTGAACTAAAGATACGGCAACTCTGTTATCTTAAAGTTAAATTCAAGGCAAATTTAATGGAATTTTAATTTTGCTATGTTCCGGCTTAATCATTTATAAAACACCTGTTTCAAACCCCAATACACATTAAATAATTACATTTAATTAAATGCCAGATATTTACAAATCCCCTGTTAACGGAAACCAGCGAAACCCCATCATCAGGTTCTTATTTCTGGTATCCGGGCTCATTGCTGTTTTTCTGGGTTTCGCAGGCATATTTGTGCCCTTATTGCCTACCACTCCTTTTCTTCTGCTCGCTTCCTGGTGCTTTGTGCGCTCTTCCGAACGCATGAATCAGCGATTGATGCACAATCGTTTCCTCGGTCCTTACATCAGCAATTATAAATCCGGACATGGAATAACCAGGAGGAATAAACTTTATAGTCTTGCGTTTCTCTGGATTACCCTGAGTATTTCATTTATTTCAGGGCCACCTCACTGGTGGCTGCGGATGGGCCTGTTGGCAATAGGAACTGTCGTTACCATTCATATACTCAGGTTCAAAACGCTGAGGGAAAATCAGTAACAAGATCTGGTTGATTTCTGGTTCATAAAGCAAAAAATTTGAATCAGAAAGATGATTTCCATTATTACGGGAAAGGGTCAACCTCAAAGCTTCGACCTGCTTCGACAAAGGTTCGACAAAGCTCACCACACGCTCAACTCATCGCCTTAACCTTATCCCTGTCTGACTGGCTAAATGGATATAAATATTTAATCTGATTTGTCAGCATGAAGGCTCAACCTTAACCTTAACCTTAACCTTATACTACTCTTCCAGCAAGCCCCTTCTTTTCAACAGAGGCGTGATATCCGGATCAGCACCACGAAACTTTCGGTAAAGAATCATCGGATCTTCGGTACCACCACGTGAAAGTATGTTTTGCCTGAACGAAGCGGCTGTTTCTTTATCAAAAAGTCCATTCACTCTAAAGGCTTCAAAGGCATCGGCATCCAGAATGGCTGCCCAGATGTAGCTGTAATAGCCCGATGAATAACCACCACTGAAGATATGGTTAAAGTAGGTGGAACGATACCGGCTGGTTATTTCCGGTATCAAACCAATTCCAGACAAGGTTTTCTTTTCAAATTCAGACACATCCGTGAAGCTGATTTCTTTCAGGTCATGGTAGCCCATATCCAGGAACGATGCTGCCAGATATTCCACGGTTTCAAATCCCTGGTTAAAATACCGGCTGTTCTGCAGCTTGTCGATCAGTTCCTGCGGGATTGTTTCCCCGGTTAGATAATGTTTCGCATACATTTTCAGCACTTCGGGCTCCGAAGCCCAGTTCTCCATGATTTGAGAAGGAAGTTCAACAAAATCCCTGGGCACCGAAGTCCCTGTCAGGCTGTAATAGGTTGAATTGGACAGAAGCCCGTGCAGCGCGTGTCCGAATTCGTGGAATAGTGTGCTTGTTTCGTCAAAAGTAAGCAGCGAAGGCTGTGTGGCAGTTGGTTTAGAGAAATTACAAACAGTAGTAATAACCGGACTGATATTTTTGCCGTTTTGAATGTACTGCTTCCGGAAACTGTTCATCCAGGCCCCTCCTCTTTTACTTTCGCGGGGATAAAAATCCATAAAAAGAATGCCTATGTGATCCCCGTTGGCTTCTTTAACTTCGTAGGCAACAGCATCGGGATGGTAAACCGGGATGTCTTTCCTTTCGGTGAAGGTAATCCCATAGAGTTTGTTAGCAACGGTAAATACCCCTTGTTTCACGTTTTCAAGCTGGAAATAAGGCTTTAATTCTTCATCGTCCAGGTCATATTTTTCTTTCCTCAGTTTTTCAGCGTAGTAGCGCCAGTCCCATGGCTGAAGCGTGAAATTTCCACCTTCCCTGTCAATAATTGCCTGCAATTCCCTGGCTTCAGCACCTGCTCTTTTCAATGCGGGCTCCCACAATTGCATCAATAGTTTCTCCACATTGTCGGCATTTTTTGCCATGTTTTCTTCCAGAATAAAAGCTGCGTGACTCTCATAACCCAATAGTTTCGCCTTTTCAAGCCTGAGTGTAACAATCTGCAGGATCAGTGACTTGTTGTCGTTTTTGTTGCCGTTGTTTCCCCTGTTTACATAAGCATTGTATATCTTTTCGCGCAAGCTACGGATGGCTGAATATTGTAAAAACGGCATTATGCTCGGGTTGTGCAGGGTATAAACCCATTTGCCTTCAAGACCGGCATCTCTTGCTGTTTCAGCACCCTGTTCTATGAGTGAAGGGGTTAGTCCGGCCAGATCGTCTGTATTTTCAATCACCAGTTTGAAATCATTGGTCTCATTGAGCACATTTTCGCCAAACTGAAGTGTTAAAACCGACATCTCTTTATTGATCTGTCTGAAACGTTCCTGTTTTTCTCCCGATAAGGCAGCGCCCCCACGCACAAAATCCTTGTACTTTTCAGTGAGCAGGCGCATTTGTTCGCCGGTCAGGTTCAGCTTATCCCGCTTATCAAAAACAGTTTTTATTTTTTCAAAGAGTTTGGGATTCAGGTTAATGTTATCGTTATGGGCCGATAGCATGGGTGCTATCTGTTTCGCAATACCCTGCAATTCTTTATTGGTATTGGCCGAATTCAGGTTTCCAAACACACTGTTTACTTTGCGGATAAGACTTCCGCTATAGTCAAGAGCTGCGATGGTATTTTCAAAGTCCGGCTGTTGTTTATTGATGATTATTGCCTCAATTTCCTTGTTTTGTTCCTCTATTCCTTTTTCGATGGCCGGTAGAAAATGGGCCGCTTTGATTTCACTGAAAGGAGGCACACCAAAAGGTGTTGTATATTCCTTCAGAAATGGATTTTCTCCGGAAGGCTCATGTGTGTCTGCAGGTTTAAAAGATGTTATCATGACCAGGGTTGTTAACAAAATAAGGAATCTTTTCATCGGGTGACTATTGGTTGGTTAGCACGGCAAAAATAGGTTTTTCTCAGGATTTTAACTATCGCCTGGCTGACAACAATGCTGTCATGCGCAGATCTGGTGAGACTGGACCAATCATAAAGGTATTGAACAACCGGGACTTTTTTCCAAAATGTAAGGTTCAGGATAAAATTTACCTGTAGATGAACAGATACCTGATTTCTGCCCTATATTAGCATTGGGATTCGAAATGTGTGGGATTGTTAATTGAATTGCATGCAAGTGTAGAAAAGTATAGGTGTTGAAATTTAAAAATTCCATTAGGGGTTAGCCCGTGAAAGGCAACAACACTGATAAAAAATTCTGACACTTAACGATCAGGTCACATGCATAAAAATATGATTTCGGACCTGAAAAAGCTTTTATCAAGTGGTGGCAATGAAATACAAGGCACCTTCAACTCACCGGAATGAATATTTTACTCCTTAATTTAATCAAAATGAAAAAAGCAATCCCAATCATCACATTGCTCGCTATTTTCGGCTTGAGCAACTTTTTAAATGCACAGCCTCTTGCAGGAGGAAGAGCTTTTACACTCGCAGTTTGTGATATAAACACAGCCTGGGCATGGGGTTACAATGCCAATGGTCAGCTTGGAAATGGGACCAATACCAATAGCAATATTCCCATTGCAGTTAATCCACTTACAGGCATCACAGACGTTGCCTGCGGAGACAGGCATTCACTGGCCCTGAAAAATGATGGCACGGTATGGGCCTGGGGCGCTAATGACAATGGGGCTCTGGGGAACGGGACCAACACCAACAGCAATGTCCCAGTTAGCGTGAGCACCCTCACGGGTATTACCGCAATTGCAGGCGGACGCTACCATTCTGTTGCCCTCAGAAATGACAGCACTGTATGGGCCTGGGGATTTAATGGTGAAGGTGCGCTTGGAAACGGAACCTACACGAATAGCAATGTGCCGGTTCCTGTAAGTTCACTCACTGGTATCATAGCCATTTCTGCAGGTACAAATTTCTCGTTGGCCCTCAAAATGGATGGAACAGTCTGGGCATGGGGGTTCAACGATGATGGTGAACTTGGGAATGGCACAAATATCAAGAGTAATGTTCCCGTCCCTGTAAGTTCTCTGTCAGGCATTACCGCTATTTCAGCAGGATATTTTCATGCCCTTGCACTGAAAAATGATGGCACTGTATGGACCTGGGGATTCAATGACAATGGCCAGCTTGGAAATGGATCATACACCGACAGCAACATCCCTGTTGCAGTTATTTCTCTGGCAGGAGCCACCAATATTGCAGGTGGAAGGTCTCATTCACTTGCAATTAAAAATGATGGAACGATTTGGGCCTGGGGAAGAAATAACAACGGGCAACTGGGAGATGGAACCAATATCAGCGGTAATTCTCCGGTACAGGTTAGTTTTCTGACTGGCACCACCACCATTGCTGCTGGGGAAACACATTCCCTTGCACGAAAAAGTGATGGAACAGCCTGGGCCTGGGGTAGCAATGGCAATGGAGAACTTGGGAACGGGACAAACACCAACAGCAATGTTCCGCTGCAAGTAGGAGGATTGTGCCAGGTGCTTTCTGTCAATGAATTTACAAAAGAGCTTCCCGTTTGTATTTTTCCAAATCCGGGCAATGGGAAATTTGTATTAAGCGTTTCAGATGCATCCGGAACTGTCGAAATCTACAACATGAACGGAAAAAATGTTTTTCATTCAGAGATTAAAAATCAGAAATCCGAAATTGATTTATCAGACCAACCCAAAGGAATTTTCTTTGTGAGAATTTTCGCAGGACAAACAATTCGAACAGAAAAAATTGTAATTCAGTAGCGGCCTTTTGAATCTGCAAAGGAAAACAGGACCACTCAACAGATCTTATGGGCTGTTCGTTTTTGCGGACCGGAAAGTTGTAACCTGATAAATCATTGCTACCGGTTAGTTTTGGTATCGGCTATAAAAGCACTATTAATAATCGGGGAATTATAGATTTATTGAAACGATAAACCAGAAACCAGAAACCCGGGGACCTGAACTAAGTCCATTTATAGCATAGCGTCTACTAAATTTACGCGACAAGTAGTCAGGGCCTGCTGAAAAACCGACAATAAGTACATTATCAGAATCATACAATGAAAGTTCAAAATCTATATGCAAGGTATTTGTGAAACTTTATCACTTTTCCTGCGCCTTGTATAAAGTTGACAAAATAGAATCCCGTAGGGATTTCCTGTAAATTACCCCCAATGAAATTGGGGGTGTTAAAATGGAAATACAGCAGAACCCCGGCGTGGGTTCCCCGACAACAACTTACAAAAGGCAACCCCTACAGGGTTGGTTTATAAAGCGATTCATTTACCCCCAGTTTCGTTTCACTTCACTGGGGGTTATTTACGGGGAACTCCTAACGGAGTTTTTCAGCAAGCCCTGGTTAAAGATCAAAAAAAATCCCCGGTTCCCGGGGATTTTACATTTTAATAGTTCAGCAACTCCAATGCTGCCTTCTTTATTCGCTCCTGATCGGGCAGTATGGCCTTCTCGAGAATGCGGTTAAACCCTACCGGAGTGAAGGTTGATCCTACTCTTTTAACCGGCGCGTCAAGGTGTTGGAATGCTTCTTCTGTAATAATGGCAGCAATTTCTCCACCAAATCCGCCAAAGACTTTGTCTTCGTGCACCACAAGAGCCCTGCTGGTTTTTTTAACGGATTCCAGGATGGTCTCTTTATCGAGCGGGATGAGTGACCGGATGTCAATAACCTCTATGCTTTTGCCTGTTTCGGCTGCAATTTGTTCAGCTACTGCAAGACTCATGTGGGTAGTGTTGCCGTAAGTGATGATGGTAAGGTCTTTACCCTGCCTGCGGATGCGTGCCTTGCCGAAAGGAACTTCAAAATCTTCGGGAACCCATGTCTCGGCAAGCGGATCGTTGTATAGCGCTTTGGGTTCAAGAAACATGGTCGGGCCTTCCGATCTCATGGATGTTCTGAGCAAACCAGCTGCATCATCGGCAAAGGAAGGATAAACAATACGGATTCCGGGGAAGGTGGCCAAAGCTCCTTCAATGGTTTGCGAGTGGTACAAACCGCCCCCGATATAGCCTCCGGATGCAAGACGAATGGTAACATTCGGACAGAAAGCTCCATTGCTGCGCCAGTAATCGTGGGTGAGCTCAACAAACTGCTCCATCGCCGGCCAGAAATAGTCTGCAAACTCTGCGCCTTCAACTACAATTCTGAGCTTTTTATCGAAACGACTCATCCCATTGGCTGTTCCCATGATGAAGTCTTCTGCAATCGGAGCATTAAATACCCTTTCAATACCGAATTCCTGCTGTAGTCCCTTGCTCACATTGAAAATACCACCTTTGTCCTTGTTGGCTATATCCTGGCCCCAGATAAAAGTGTCGGGGTTGTGCCTGAATTCTGCCTTCAGAGTCAGATTGAGGGCTTGTATAAGTTTAAGCTTTTCGCCGGATTGAAGTGAATGTAAGCCATCGGGGTACTTTGAAGCAGAATAAGGCGCCGGCAATACGAAATCAAAGATACTTGCCGGATCAGGATCCGGAGCAGCAAGCGCTTTTTTATGTGCTTTTGAAACCTCTTCTTTGGCCTTCTTGTCAAGCTCATCCAATTCTGCTTCCGCAACCCTCCCTGAAGCAATCAGGGTCTTTCGATATCTTTCGAAGGGGTCGTTCGCCAATGCACAAAACCGCTCATTGTCGTCGCGGTAGAGTTCATGCTTGTCGGAGTTGGAATGTGAATGAATTCTGACAACTGTGGCGTGGACAATAACCGGACATTTATTCTCCAGGGCATACTTTCGCGCCTGGGTCATGGCATTCATCGAATCAAATACATTTTTACCATCGCAATAGATAATCCTCAGGTTTTTAAACCCTCTGAAATTATCGGCTGCCCGCCAATTGGCTGTCTGGTCGCGCTTATGCACCGAAATACCGTAATTATTGTCCTGAAAAACGAAGACAACGGGTAATTTTTCATTGGATGCACCGTTGATGGCCTCATAAACGTAACCTTCAGAAGTAGAAGATTCGCCCTGTGAACTGAAGGCCACCGCCTCAGCTCCGTATTTTTTTATTGCCCTTGCCACACCCACTGCATGAAGCGTATGATTTCCGGTTGCCGATGAAACATTGTGGATGTTCCACTCAGGTTTTGCAAAATGGTTCGACATGTGACGGCCACCACTTGCCAGATCGGTCGCTTTGGAGATCCCGTTCAGAATTATTTCCTCAGCTGAAACACCCGCTGAGATTGCGGTAAGCATATCGCGGTAGTAAGGGAAAAGATGATCTTTGCTTTTTTGAAAAACCTGTCCAATGGCAAGTTGAATCCCATCGTGACCGGCATAAGGTGCATGGTATGACCATCCCAGGGCTTGTTTCAGATAATTGGGAGCGCGGTCATCAAGTTTGCGCCCTAACGACATCAGGAAGTACCAGTGTTTCAGTGTGTCTTGATCGGTATTCTTTATTCCAAAATCTTTCATGCGTTCGAATCAGTTCAAAAAAAATATTATACTTCTGCAGGCACAAGCCGCAATTCAGTCCCTATAACAACCCACGGGTAAGTTTGTTCATGTAATTTGTGGAAGAGTATCATCCATGTCTAAGCTTATTCGCAACTTGTTTGCAGCGAAAATCCTCTTACACCATCCGGCAGGGCTTACCCCGCATGTAAATCAAACAAAGCTGTTCCACAGACAAATTTTGGAATGGCACTCCGGATCATCTCTTCACTTAACTCTTTACTTTTCTTTTTCTTTACTTTTTACTTAAGACTTTATACCCCGTCTGCCACTGGGCAGGTTTTTACCTTTTACTTTAGACTTTTTACTTTTACTTTAGACTTTTTACTTCCATATATTTATTCCCTGATGATCTTATATTCGCCATTCCCCGATAATCTGATGATGGTTGAAGCTTTTGCCTGCATAAAAAGGTTGTGATAGAGTTGAACAGTATAATCAACCTGTTTTTTAATCGACTCAGATATTTTACTGAAAACCAGGGGAGCTGCTTCTCCCGATATATTGGCTGAGGTTGAAATTACAGGGTGCCCGAATTCACCGATCAGCCTGCTGCAAAATTCATCCTTTACGATCCTTATGGCAATTGTTCCGTCGGTTGCTCCAACATTTTTCGGAAGGTTGCGGGCACTGTCGTAAATCACGGTCACTGGTTTGTTGATACTGTCAAACAAATCACCGGCAATATCCGGCACCTTATCAACAAATTGCCCAAGCATTTCAAAGCCATTTACCAGAATGATCAGGCTTTTATTCTCCCTGCGTTTTTTTATCTTATACACTTTATCCACGGCTTTGTGGTTGGTGGCATCACAGCCTATGCCCCAGATGGTGTCGGTTGGGTAAAGGATAACACCACCATCTTTTAACACTTTAATTGTTCTGGCTATTTCAGCATCGAAATCTTCGTTCATAACCTGAGTCTGGTAAGTAGTTGTTCAGTATTTATGGTTAAAGCACATTTAAAATGACCTTCAGGACACTTCCGGTAACCGTGCAACCCGCAAGGTCTGCATTCGGGCGAAGGCAAAGCTTCAACCACACCTGAATCATCTGACAATGGGCCAAAGCCGAATGCCGGAATTGTTGAACAGTAAACAACCGTCACCGGCGCATTCACAGCAGAGGCCAGGTGCATGAATGCTGAATCGTTTACATAGTTCATCGCAGCTCCTTTCATAATTGCCGCCGATTGCAGAAAACTGAGTTTGCCGGCAAGGCTGACAATCCGGGGATGATTTGCTCTTCCGGTTATCTGATTACAGATATCCTGATCATTGATTGCCCCTAACAATATAACAAGTAAATCCCCCGGAAGTTTATCAGTAAATTCAATCCACCCGGAAACCGGATATTGCTTTGTAAACCAAAGGGAAGCAGGCGAAATCGTAATATATCTGCCGTTACCCCATTCCTGAGCCAGGGTGAAATCAGCTTTTGAAGGATAGAGGGCGGGTTTTGAAATTTGCAGGCCGGGCAACCAGTTGATGAGTTGTTGGTTTCTTTCGGTTTCATGAACGCTCTGCCCTTTCACCCCAATATGGTGCGTTGTTTTATGCGTATAGGCAAAAGAAACCGGATTCTTATCAAAACCACTGCGGACCGGAGAACCTGAAAGGGCTGTAATAAATCCGGTGGCAAAAAAACGCTGTATATTAATAATTGCATCGTAACGGATTTTCCTGACATTGACCGCTATACGGATCAAATTACGGTATTTTTCCTGCTTTTTGTCAAGAACCAAAACTTTTCTGATGTAGGGGTGTCCGTTAAAAAGTCCTTCATATCCTTTTTTGACCAGGAAATCAATTGATAATTCAGGGTACCGGGTATGCAGGCTTTCGGCCAGTGCGGTCGACAGTATAACATCCCCGAGGGACGCAGTTTGTATGATTAAAACCTGTTTCAAAAATGTGAAATCGTTAGCAATCAGTTTCAATATTTCAGAGAATCTCCCGGATTAAACCTGTATTCCATAATCCCGCAAAGCACTGTTGAGTGAAGTTTTCAGGTCGGTTGACTCTTTCCTTTTCCCGATAATGAGGGCACATGAAACCTGGTATTCACCAGCAGGAAATTTTTTCGTATATGACCCTGGTATAACCACTGACCTGGGAGGTATATAACCCTTGTATTCAACAGGTTCCGTGCCTGACACATCAATTATCCTTGTTGATTGTGTAATCACAACATTTGCACCCAACACTGCTTCACGACCGATACGTACACCTTCTACCACGATACAGCGTGAACCAACAAAACAACCATCTTCAACAATAACCGGTGAAGCCTGAACGGGTTCAAGTACACCGCCTATGCCGACGCCTCCTGAAAGATGAACATTCTTGCCGATCTGGGCGCAAGAGCCGACTGTTGCCCAGGTATCGACCATGGTATTACTATCTACAAAAGCACCAATATTTACATACGACGGCATCAGGATAACACCCGGTGCAAGGTAAGCACCATAGCGTGCCACCGCATGTGGGACTACTCTTACCCCAAGACTTCTGTAATCGTGCTTTAACGGAATTTTGTCATGAAATTCAAGCGGACCTGCCTCTGAAACATCCATCTGCCGCATGGGGAAATAAAGGATTACCGCTTTCTTAATCCATTCATTTACTGCCCATTCATCTCCATGTGGTTCAGCTACCCGAAGTTTTCCTGTATCGAGTAAACTGACCACCTCATTAATTGCATCCTGAGTATCGCCTTGCTGAAGAAGTTCCCTGTTCTCCCAGGCTGCTTCCACCATTTCTTTTATAGCTCCATACATAATAAACAGATTAACAGAAGGTCAAAATTATAGATTTTTTCGACCATTTGCGCTTAATTCTTAATTTTGCAGGCTGTAAACAACACCTGATGAGTAGGATTCTCGCAATTGACTATGGGCAAAAGAGGGTAGGTATCGCTGTAACGGATGAAGGTCAGATGATCGCATCTCCGTTGACAACAGTTCATTCAAAAGACATAATTTCGTTTTTGAAAGAATATGTCAGCAAAGAAAAAGTCGAACTCTTTGTAGTCGGAGAACCGCGCCAGATGAACAATCAGGCCTCTGAATCGGTTAGATTCATCGAACCTTTTGTGCGTCTGCTTGTTAAGCAGTTTCCTGAAATTCCGGTTGAAAGGGTTGACGAACGTTTTACATCTATGATGGCACAGCGGACAATTCTGGAATCAGGGGCCAAAAAAAAAGACAGGCAGAACAAGGCATTGGTCGATACCGTAAGCGCTGCGATTATTTTGCAGTCTTATCTGGAAGCAAAATCGGCAGGTCACAGATAATCAAAGTGTTATTCGCTTTGACAAACAAGAACGTTAAAAAAATTCATACTGAAAATGATTTTACCAGTTTTAGCATACGGACATCCGGCACTGAGAAAAATTGCCATTGACATCGACAAAGACTATCCGGATCTGGATCAGTTTATTGCTGATATGTTCGAAACCATGTATTCTTCGAATGGAGTAGGTCTTGCAGCACCACAGGTTAACAGAAGCATCCGCTTGTTTGTGATTGATGCCACACCCTATGCCGATGACTTTCCCGGTGAAACCGATCTTAAACGCGTATTCATTAACGCGCACATAGTCGAAGAATCCGGAGAAGAATGGGCATTCAACGAAGGCTGTCTCAGCATTCCTCAAATCAGGGAAGATGTGGTGCGCAAGTCAGAACTGCGCATACAGTATTACGACGAGAACTTCAATTTTCGCGATGAACGGTTAAAAGGAGTGTTTGCACGGGTAATCCAACACGAATACGATCATCTTGATGGCATTCTGTTTGTCGATCTGATCAACCCCCTGCGTAAAATGCTTCTGAAGCGCAAACTTAGCGAAATCACCAAAGGCATTGTGAAGACCGATTATAAGATGGTCTTTCCACTTGCAAAAAAGAAACCAGTCTATTAGAGTTTGTTCATTTTTTTTAATCGCTATGAATAGGCCCGTCATGGAGGGCGGTTTTCGAATAAAATATCACAGAAAATTGCAAAATCCTGAAATTACGCCTGCCCTAAAGTACGGGCCTATCGAAAATGGATTAAATATTTAATCAATCTCTTAATTCATCTGGCTAACAAACAATTACTAAATAAAAGGCATGAAAAAACTATTCAACACACTGGCCATCACGGCATTTGTTATTCTTGGAATTTCATGCAGCTCTCAGCGCGAAAAAGATATTAAAGCAATTACTTCCCTTGAAAAACAGTTGGAAAATGAAGGTGCTAAGCCTGACCCCGCAAAACTAACTCAACTTCTCGATTCCTATATTGCCTTTGTGGATCACAATTCAGCTGATACCATGGCTCCTGACTACCTTTACAAAGCCGTGAACTTATGCATAGGCGTTAACAACGGCACCCGGGCTATGCAGTTAATTGACAGAACGTTGAATGAATTTCCCAAAAGCAGTTATACCCCTGAAACAGTTTTTCTGAAAGCCTATGTTTATGAGAATCTTCTGAGTGACTACGGGCAGGCTTCGAAAGTATACAATGATTTCATTAGAAAATACCCCACCCACGACCTAGCAGATGATGCAGAAGCTGCCTTAAAATACCTGGGAAAATCGCCCGAAGAACTGGTAAGGGAATTTGAAGCGAAGGCAGCTGAGGAAAAAGCAGAAGACTAAGAGACTGTTTAAAATTTTTAATTCGATTTTCAATAGGCCCGTCCTTTAGGGCGGGTGTAACAATAAACAGGAAAACCAGGGGCAAAATCCTGAAAAATTTATTATAAAATTTACAAATTTTTCAGGATTTTGCCATTGTCTGTGATATTTTATTCGTAACCCGCCCTAAAGGACGGGCCTATTCATAGTATTTAGTAAAATTTAAACAGTCTTTTCGTTCTGCTGATTGCTATTTTTCAAGGTTAAATTCATCTTCCAGCAGTGTTTTCAGCTTAGAAGGTTCAATATTCAGATTGAGTTCTCCTTCCTTGCACCAGGAGATTTTTCCGGTTTGTTCGGATACAACTATTGCTATTGCGTCAGATTTCTCACTTACTCCAACGGCTGAACGATGCCTAAGACCGACATGTGTTGGCAGGTTTTCGTTTTTGGAAACCGGCAAAATGCAACTGGCTGCCCTGATTTTGTTGTTCATAATAATCATGGCTCCATCGTGTAAGGGTGAGTTTTTATAAAATATGTTCAGAATCAATTGCTCTGAAATGCGGGCATCAAGAATTTCGCCTGTATTGATGTATTCCTCGAGTTCATTTACCTTTCCGATCACAATCAGTGCTCCGGTTTTGGTGGAGGCCATTTTACGGCAGGTCTGCACAATCGGGTCTATACTCAGATTTTCGTCGTTGGCATAATTAATCTTCCAGAAAAGGAACCGGCGATGCTTTTTACGCATAAAGGAGGGTGTTCCTAAAAGCAGCAGGAACTTTCTGATCTCTGGTTGAAAAACCACAATCAATGCTATAAAACCAACGCTGATGAATGCCCCCAGGATTTCCGTCAGCAACTCCATTTCAAGAATCCTGACAAGGCGCCAGGCCAGAAAAACAGCAATGATTCCCAATAAAATATTGATAGCAGCCGTCCCTTTAACGAGCCGGTACAATTCATATAACAGAAAAGCAACCAGCAATATGTCGATGATATCGAGAAGACGTAGTCCGATAAAAAAGGGAATCACTAGTTCGTGCATCTGGTTCAGGTATTTTTGCAAATTTAGTTATTTAGCCCCGATTGATTCAGCGCAGCCACTAATTTAATGGCTTCAACAGCTTCTTTTACATCGTGAACCCTTAATATTGAGACTCCCCGCAATAAGGCTATGGTGTTCAGCACGGTGGTGCCATTCAGTGCAGATGAAGGAGTAGTGCCAAGAACTTTATTAATCATCGATTTGCGCGAAACACCTGCCATCAGTGGAAGTCCGAACGACAGAAATGCATCGAGGTAATTCAGCAGATTGAAATTATCTTCAATTCGCTTTCCAAATCCGAAACCAGGATCGAGAATTATATTTTTCTTCCCCTTAAGTTCAGTTTTAACCAGTTGCTCCACAAAAAAATCCGCTATATCGCTGGTTACATCGGAATAAGAAGGACTTATCTGCATGGTTTGCGGATTCCCCTGAATGTGCATCAGAATATAGGCTGCATCCTGTTTCGCGATCATTTCATGCATGGACTCATCGAGTTGCCCACCTGAAATATCGTTGATAATACCCGCACCCAGAGCACAGCATTCGTGAGCTATTTCAGCCCTGAATGTGTCGACGGAAATGATGGATTCCGGAAATCTGACGAGCAGCGCTTTCAGGGCCGGGAACAGGCGCAACCTTTCTTCTTCGGCACTTACCGGAGCGGCACCTGGTCTGGTCGAAACAGCCCCGATATCGAGAATGGCCGCGCCTTCCTCCAGCATTTTTTCCGCTTTCAGAAGCAAATCATCCGGGGTTTTTATTTCTCCCCCGTTAAAAAAAGAATCCGGTGCAAGGTTAAGGATACCCATTACCTGCGGAGTTCCGAGGCTGAGTTGCTTTGTTCCGCACTGAAATATCCGGGTTTCGGAAAAAACTGTACCTTTATCGGGTGAACCATCTGGGTGCTCCATTTTTATATACTTAAGTTAATTATTTAATCTACAAGATTTTATGACAAGTGACACATCTGCTCAGTTCGACTCAGCCATACAAGCCTGCAAAGATATATTTTTAGCGAAGATGAAAGACTATGGTACGGCCTGGAGGATATTGCGTCCTGAATCGTTAACCGATCAGATTTATATAAAAGCCAACAGGATTCGCAGCATACAGGGAAAAGGCACCCACATGGTGGTTGAAGATGAATGGCCGGAATTTATCGGAATTATCAACTATGCAATCATTGCCCTGATTCAACTTGAACTGGGAAACAACAATGAACAGACGATGGACCATGCTGAAGTTGAAAAATACTACGATAAATATGCGGGCGAGGCCAGGAGTCTTATGATGGACAAAAACCATGACTACGACGAGGCCTGGCGCAACATGCGTGTAAGCTCTCTTACCGATATCATTCTCATGAAATTGCTGAGGGTTAAACAGATAGAAGACAATAAGGGAAAAACATTTGTTTCAGAAGGCGTTGACGCCAATTATTTCGATATGATCAACTATGCGGTTTTTGCATTGATCAAACTTTCGGAATTGATGGAAACTAAAAAATAAGCCTCCACATTTTTTTTGGAATAAACTACTGATTATGAAAGTACTTCACTTTATCTCCAGGATTGTTATCGGTGTTGTTTTTATATTCTCAGGATTTGTAAAGGGAATAGATCCTCTTGGGAATGCATACAGGTTTGAAGACTATTTCATCGCCTGGGGCACTAACTGGATGATGCCTTATGCCCTTACCTTATCCATATTGCTCTGCACCATGGAATTTGTTCTTGGTGTGGTTGTTATGCTAAACCTGAAACCAAAGGTAAATGCATGGATTCTTCTGGGGGTTATGGCCTTTTTTACCCTGCTTACACTGAACGATGCCATCTACAATCCGGTTCCTGACTGCGGCTGCTTTGGCGATGCCATAAAACTTACCAACTGGGAGACCTTTTATAAGAATGTTGTCCTGATGATATTTACATTGATTTTGTTTTCATGGCGGAATAAAACCCGCGAAACCATTGGTACGGCAGGCTCTTATGGCATTGCAGCGGCAGTAATTGCCATTTTTATGGGTTTGAGCATTTATTGTTACCGTCATCTTCCTCTAATCGATTTCATGAGCTGGAAGACAGGTAATAAAATGTACAACGATAATCCTTTGCCGGTTAAGTACTACCTTACCTACAAAAACAAAGAAACAGGGGAAACAAAGGAATACCTCTCTCCGGACTACCCATACAACGATTCGGTATGGATGTCGCAATGGGAATTTTTTGAACAAAGAGTTGAAGATCCCAATGTTTTTCAGGGACACGACCTGCAAATCATGGATTCTACCGGGACCGACCTTACAGATGTTATTATTCAGAATCCTGATTATCAGTTTATTCTGGTAACCTGGGACATCGAAAAAGCTGATCAGGAAGCCTTGAGTGATATCGGTGAATTTGCTGATAAAGCTGTGGAATCAGGATTTGGATTTATCGGACTTACCAGCTCTCTTTCAGAAATAATAGATTCAACCAGGACTAAGCTGAAACTGAACTTCGATATTTACATGGCCGATGATATTGCACTGAAAATAATGGTGAGGGCCAATCCGGGTCTTTTGCTGTTAAAAGGAGGCATTGTAATTGACAAATGGCACTACAATGATTTCCCGGCCTACGGTGATTTTGAGAAAAAGTACGTGATTCCTGATAAAGCTAAATAACTCAGGCCATGCTCCGATTCATCCTGAAACGAATTTATTACGGAATATTCGTTCTTTTCGGAGTTGTTACACTTGTATTTGTACTTTTCAACATTCTTCCGGGCGATCCGGCCCGTATGATGCTTGGCCAGAGAGCCGACATTTCTTCCGTGGATGCCATTAACCGCGAACTGGGACGTAACCAGCCTGTTCTTGTTCAATACCTTGCATTTCTGAATGATTTATCACCGGTATCCTGGCACAATCAGGGTAACAGGGAAAATTTCTGGTATCCCGACAGTGTAAAATATGCGCCATTCATCAGCCTGATTTCATCAGGCAATTCCCTGATAATACTGAAAAAGCCTTACCTGCGCCGGTCGTATCAGAGTAAGAGGGATGTATCTGAAATTCTGTTCCAGGCTTTTCCGAATACCATGATTCTTGCTACCGCTGCCATGGGTTTTGCTGTGATTGCCGGCATAATTATCGGTGTTCTCACAGCAATCAGGAAAGATACCATGTTCGACCGGCTTTCACTGATTGTTTCCGTGTTGGGCATGTCGTTACCATCATTTTTCGCCGCCATCCTGATGGCCTGGCTGTTTGCCTTTGTGCTTGCTGATTATACGGGGCTCAGCATGTTCGGATCGCTGTATACGGTTGACGACTTTGGCAGGGGCGAATTTCTTGATATCAGAAACCTTGTACTGCCCGCCATTACGCTTGGAATAAGGCCACTGGCTATCATCGCCGAGCTTACCCGGAGTTCAATGCTTGAAGTGCTTTCGCAGGATTATATCCGGACTGCAAGGGCCAAAGGGCTCTCAGAAATGCGCGTTATTGGCAGGCATGCCCTTCGCAATGCATTGAATCCGGTTGTTACGGCCGTTTCGGGATGGTTTGCTTCGCTGATGGCAGGCGCAGTGTTTGTTGAGTATGTCTTCGACTGGAAAGGCGTTGGGGTGGTGATTGTAGACGGGCTCGAAAAGTACGATTTTCCGGTTGTAATGGGGGCTGTGCTTTTCATTGCTGTTTTGTTGGTGATTATTAATATTTTTGTAGATATTATTTATGGCCTGCTCGACCCCAGGGTTAGACTGGCCTGATTCTTAAAACTACCTTGTAAAACAAAGAAAAAAATGAGAAAAAAAATTGTTGCCGGAAACTGGAAAATGAATAAAACATTTAGCGAAGCTGAAGACCTTTTATTTGATATCGCTGATATTCTGAAAGAAAATCGTCCTTCAGGTGTTGAGGTTCTGGTGTGCCCTCCTGCAATTTATCTTGAACTTGCCGCCGATATTGCCCAGGAAAACGAATTCAGCTGTGGTGCCCAAAACCTGAGTGAACATGAGTCGGGTGCCTACACCGGGGAAATTTCCGCATCCATGATCGCATCAACAGGTGCAAAGTATGTAATCATTGGCCATTCAGAGCGCAGAACCTATTTCAATGAGAAAGATACACTGCTGGCTGTTAAGATATCACAGGCTCTGAAGCATGACCTTATTCCCGTGTATTGTTGCGGCGAAGTACTTGCCGAAAGAGAAGCCAATTCACATTTTGAAATTGTAGGAGAGCAGATCAAAAAAGCATTGTTCCACCTTACTCCGGATGAATTTGCGAAAATAGTGGTTGCTTACGAACCGGTTTGGGCCATTGGCACAGGCCGTACTGCTTCCCCTGCGCAGGCGCAGGAAATGCATGCCTTTATCCGTAAAGTCCTGGCTGAAAAATTCGGCGTTGAAGCTGCCAATGATACCTCTATTTTGTACGGTGGAAGCTGCAATGCAGCCAATGCCCGTGAACTGTTTGCCAATGAAGATGTTGACGGTGGTTTAATTGGTGGTGCATCTCTTAAAGCAGAAGATTTTATTAAGATTGCCTCCAGCTTCTGAACTGAAAATAAAATTTTTAAAATGGAATACACGGAACTCAGATGCAGCCTTCCGGCAGATAAGCTTGCATTTACTGAATTAATCATGGCCCGGTTGGGTGAAGCCGGTTTCGAAAGTTTTTCTGAGACCGATGAGGGACTCCTGGCTTACATTCCCTCCGCTCAGTTCGATCCTTCAATACTCAACAATCCCTTGCTCTGGCCCGAAGGTGTTGAGGTCGGATACACCTGGGAGGTTATCCCTGAGCAGAACTGGAACGCTGTGTGGGAATCGAATTTTGAACCTGTTATCCTCGCTGAAAAATGCTACATCAGGGCACCATTTCATCCGGCAATGCCTGAAATTGAGTATGAGATCGTGATTGAGCCTAAAATGTCCTTTGGGACTGCTCACCATGAAACCACCGCGCTGATGATTGAATACCTGGTTGAAATGCAGATCAAAGGCTTGTCGGTGCTCGATATGGGCTGCGGAACAGGGATACTGGCTATACTCGCTGTTATGCGTGGAGCAGATAAGGTAACGGCCATTGATAACGACGAATGGGCATACCGGAACTCACTCGAAAACATTGAAAGAAATAAAACCACCAGTGTTGACGTTTATCTGGGAGATGCTGCTTTGCTGAAAGGTAAGAAATTTGATTTCATCATTGCCAATATTAACCGCAACATCCTGCTGAACGATATAAAAGACTATTGTAACAGCCTGAACAGCGGCGGAACATTGCTGATGAGCGGTTTCTACATCCCTGATCTGGTAGCTATTACTGACGCTGCCGAATCTTTAGGTCTTAAATATCAGGGGCACAAAGAACGTAACAATTGGGTAGCTGCCAGCTTTAGTTAATCAGCTGCCTGAACCAAACCTGCTAAATGCTGTTTCCTCATAAACCGGTTAAATTATTAATGTGTAAATTCAGTTATGGTATCCGCTTATTGCTGATCCTTGCTTTTTCGGTTTTTACCAACCTGAAGGCACAGGAACCCAAGGTTTTCTCAGAAGACCCGACTGCGTTTATAACTGAATTAAGCACTTATATTCAGTCTTCACCTGACCGGGAAACAAAAGCTGCCATACAGGAGTTTTCGGCAGGGTGGACAACCGGAAGGTATGAGTCAGCTGTTCAACAGGAAATCATCAGAACCTGCAATCTGATGTTAAACCAGCGAATGAGGCCCTCCCCCGCTTTCCGCGACTACCTGACCGGCCTGGTTTCATTTCCCGAATCCTCAACAACCAAAAGCTACCTGGCCTGGCACAAAGGGTTATCCCCTTTTGTCAACAGTAAAAGCCTTCGGCAATTCAGTGGGTTTATCGAAACAACACTCGAATTGAATAAAAACGGAGTACTTTTCCGATCCTATGCCAATTCATGGCAGTTTCGCAAGGGAAGCTTTGTTTATGATTTTGATTCAACCCTTGTCGTCAGGTTCAGCGATATTGATCTGGTATGTATTTCAGGAAAGGATAGTATAAAAATACTGCAGACTTCCGGTAATGCATGGCCTTTAACCAACCGGTTTGCAGGAAACCGGGGCAAGGTAACCTGGAGTAACTTCGGATTTGATCCGGAAAGGGTTTATGCCCTGTTGGGCAACTATAAACTTAACCTGAAACAGACAAGTTTCGCTGCCGATACAGTCAATTTTTATCATAAGGATTTTTTTAACTTTCCTTTA
The DNA here is from genome assembly GCA_016709025.1 of Bacteroidales bacterium. Lineage (GTDB taxonomy): Bacteria > Bacteroidota > Bacteroidia > Bacteroidales > Lentimicrobiaceae > Lentimicrobium. The sequence continues at coordinate 116,576 of JADJEQ010000017.1, forward strand.
ACAGGGAAACTCGAAGACCGTGTATTGGCAGGAGTTCCGCTAGATAAAGCCACTTTTCCAAGGTTTGTTTCCTACCAGACTGACATCGACATCAGGCAGGTTTTTAAAGGGATGGACTACCATGGTGGATTTACCCTTGAAGGCCAGCGCATTATTGGCTCAGGCTATGGCGATCGGGATGCGGTGCTCTGGATCAACAGGAAAGGAGCTCCGTTTATAAAACTTCTCTCACGAAATTTCGTTATCCGGCCCGACCGCCTTGTATCTCCGCGGGCTTCCGTTGCCATCTATCTCAATGCCGATTCCATTTATCATCCAGGCCTGCAATTAAGATATATCGATGAAAATCATGAGATCTCCCTGGTAAGATCTAATGAAGGGGCCTCTGCCAGCCCCTATTATGATTCCTATCACAATGTTGATATGTACGTTGAGGCCATCTATTACCGGATGGATGCAGATAGCCTGAGTTTTGAAATGCTGAGGGGTATTAATCAGCAAAGCACTGCCATTTTTGAGTCTTCCAATTTTTATTCTGAAGAACGTTACAGCAAACTGGAAGGGATTGATGAAATAAATCCGATTAACGTAATATACAACTATACTCAGAGAACAAAGCTCCGGACTTTTCTTATTTCTGATCTGGCAGAATTTATGAAAAAACCACCGGAACAGGTGAAAGCAATGGTACTGAACCTGGCCAATGGAGGGTACATTACCTATAATATCGACAATGAACGCATTTTTGTTTTAAATCGCCTTTTTGAATACCTCAATGCCCGGAGTAAAAAAACCGATTATGATGTCATCCAGATTCAATCGAAGGTAAGCCGGAACAGCAATGCAGTTCTCGACCTGAAGACCTTCGATATGAAAATCAGAGGGGTTCCGGAAGTTTCAATCAGTGATTCACAGGCTGTTTACATTTACCCGCGCGATAAGGAGATTTTATTACGGAAAAACCGTGATTTTCTTTTTACAGGACTTGTCAGGGCCGGATATTTCGATTTTTATGCCAATCAGAGTTCATTTGAATACGACAAATTCAAACTGAATATGCCTGTGATCGATTCTATCACTTTTAAAGTGGATACAATTGCAGCTACCACAAAAAAAATCTCGCAGGTAATGGTGCGAAGTGTACTTGCCAACCTGAGCGGTGAACTGCTGATTGATGACCCCGGCAATAAATCAGGTTTGAAATTATTCCCGGTTTACCCTGTTTTCATTAGTAAGAACGATGCTTTTGTCTATTACGACAACTTCAGGATTGCCAAAGGGGCATACAAACGCGATGAATTCTACTACCAGGTTTATCCATTTACCCTCGACAGCCTCAACAGCTTTACTACCGAAGGACTAAAATTTGAGGGTCATCTGTATTCCGGCGAAATGATGCCTGATATCAGGGAACCTCTCAGGGTAATGGATGATTATTCCCTTGGATTTACGCGTAAACTGAGTCAGGATGGGATACCCGTTTATTCTGATAAAGCTGTATACTATTCCGATCTGAGCCTTAGCAATCGTGGGCTGAAGGGCAGCGGTAGCCTTAAATTTATGACTTCCCTTTCCGAATCGGATGGCTTTATGTTTTATCCCGATTCGCTGGTTGCCGATCTGAACAAATTCAGCATTGCTGAACAGGTCGGGCCTCCTTCATTTCCACAGGTTTATGCCGAAGGGGTTCATCAGTTCTGGCTTCCTGCACTTGATGTAATGAGACTCAGTACGCTTCCCGGTAAAGAGTTTTCGATGTTCACGGGGAAACTGTATCACAGCGGAAAATTATCCCTGACCTCGGCCGGTTTACTTGGCAAAGGGAGCAGCCGGCTCGACAATGCCGACATTGCTTCCAATACCTTTGTATTCAAAAACCAGTCATTCAACACCGACACAACCGATTTCAGGCTCTATTACCCCGAAAGGCCTACCATTTCACTGGCAACCCGCATTTATCCGGGGAGGGTTGATTTTAAAAATAATATTGGCACTTTTGGCACTCCAGGTAAAAGTGAACGCATTGAATTGCCGCTTAGCCGCTATATTTCAAATATGGACAGGATTGAATGGCGGATGAACGCAAATGAGTTGTACCTTACCAATTCACTTGCACAGCGTGCATCACTGGCCGATACGGCTGATCTGAAGAAACTGGTTGATTTCGATTTCACTGGTTCCGAATTTATGTCTACCGACCCTTTGCGCGACTCATTGCAGTTCTTTGCCATGGAAGCTACCTATGCCATGAAGGAAAATCAGATCAATGCACGTGAAGTTAAAATGATACGCGTAGCGGATGTCGCAGTCTTTCCGGGCGACGGAAAAGTTACCATCCTTTCCGATGGTAACATGCAGGCACTGAAAGGAGCTACAATCATTGCCAACCGAAAAAATAAATACCATAGAATATACGATGCCTCGGTAAATGTAATTTCGCGCAAAAACTATTCCGCTTCCGGGTATGTTGACTATACCGATGAGGATGGTAACGTTCAGCCACTTTTCTTCGATTCGTTTATTGTGGATACAAACAATATTACCTATGGAATATCAAAAATGACTGACAAAGCCGGGTTCGCACTTAGCAGCCATTTCAAATTCACGGGCAGCATCGGGTTGAAAGCCGACAGGCAATTTATGACCTATGACGGCGGCTACCGCCTGACCAATGAATGCATCAGCAGCGAAGGTCCATGGGTTGCATTCAGGACTGAACTCAATCCTGCCGACCTCCGGTTACCGGTTCAGGAGCACATGAAAGATACCCTGGGCGACCCCGTCATGGCCGCTATTGTTTATTCTGATTTCTTCGGAAGCGTTTATCCTGCCTTATTCGAGAAACCAAAAGCCTTTGGCGACACCCTGGTTTCATCGGCCACCGGAAATATCAGGTACAGCAAAGCGAAAAGTGCTTATCTCATAGGATCCGATGACCGTCTTGACGGGAAATCCCGTTCCGGAAACCTGATGACCCTTGATACAAAACAATGTATCATTACAGGTGAAGGTAACATTGAACTAGGGGCCGGATTGGGACAGGTTTCCATGCGCACTTTTGGCAAAGCCATTCAATACACCGTGGTTGATTCCAGTTCATTCAAGCTTTCAATGGCACTCGACTTCCTCTTTTCAGATCAGGCTCTCGCAATAATGAGAGAAAACCTTCAGCTCTCCAACCTTGAAGGGGTTGATGTAAATTCGGATGTCTATTTCAGTTTATTGAATAATCTTCTGGGGGCCGGGGATGCAAACGAATTACTAAACGAGCTGAATACCACAGGGCAGGTAAAACGTCTTCCGGCACAACTAATAAAAACCCTCACGCTCACCGATCTTAACATGAAATGGGATCCCAAACTTAAATCCTATATCAGTAGCGGGCCATTCGGAATCGCAGGCATACAGAAGGAACTGGTTAACCGCAAGGTTGACGGTTATGTTGAAATCGGAAAGCGCCGAACGGGTGATATCCTGAACGTGTACATCGAAACCGGCCAGAATACCTGGTTCTACTTCACTTATGGCAATGGAATTATGCAGGTTATTTCATCCGGCAATGAATTTAACAATATTCTTGCAGGTATTAAGGAAGACAAACGCACCCTGAAAGGGAAAACCGAAGAAGATGGCTATCAGTATATTATTTCTACGCCTGAACGAAGAATTGCATTTTTGAGAAAGATGCAGTCATTAAACACACAAACTGAATAAATATTAAACGGAGATGATCACTTTTCAGATTGTTCTGGCGCTGTTGCTTGCATACCTTCTTGGGTCTATTCCAACCTCGGTGTGGATTGGGAAATGGTTTTTTAACCTTGACATCAGGACCCATGGGAGCGGCAATGCAGGAGCAACCAACACCATCCGGGTGCTCGGGCTGAAAGCCGGAATACCTGTATTACTGTTCGACGTTTTCAAGGCCTGGCTGGCTGTCCATCTATCAACCTGGTTTACAAACCCTGCTTTTTCAGATAACCAGGCTGTTATTTATTGGATTATCCTCGGCGGACTTGCTGTACTCGGACATGTATTTCCCATATTCGCCGGATTTCACGGTGGTAAAGGCGTTGCTACGCTGGTAGGGGTGGTTATGGCCCTTTATCCGGCCGCATTCTTTGTGATACTCGTCTTTTTTATTCTTGTGATGATTGCTACCCGGATAGTTTCGGTTTCCTCAATCAGTAGTTCCGTGATTTTCCCTTTTGTCGTCATCTTTCTTTTTCACGAAACACGCCCGCCACTGGTAATTCTGGCCATTGCTGTTGCATTGTTTGTACCTTACACACACCGCGAAAACATTAAACGCCTGATAAAAGGAACAGAAAAGAAATTTGATTTTGGCAAAAACAGGTTAAAGAAACAGGATTAGTGGTTAACAGTTTGTTGATAATTTTCTTTCCGGTGCCAATACCTTTGTGATTGGTTTGTCATTTTATTTCCTAATTTTACCGTGACATCGAATCAAACCTTCTTATTGAAAAAAATAACTGTATGAGATTTATAGTATCAAGTCAGAATCTGCTGAAGAGCCTGCAATCAATCAGCGGTGTGCTTAATTCAAGCAACACCCTTCCCATTCTCGATGATTTTCTTGTAGAATTAACAGGTAACTCCCTTAAAGTTACAGCTTCCGATCTTGAAACAACCATGTCGGTCGTTGTTGATGCCAATATGGCTGAAGACGAAGGCTCTATTGCAATCCCGGCCAAAATTTTACTCGAACTGTTAAAAACTTATGGCGATACTCCGCTCACTTTTACCATTGACAATAACCAGGGTATTGAAATAGCGGCCGATGAAGCGAAATTCCGCATCACAGGTCACAATGCCGAGGAATTTCCACGCTCACCCCAAATGGAATCACCCTCCTCGTTTATACTGACGTCCGAACTGCTTCTTACCGCAATTAACAAAACTATTTTCGCGACCGGAAACGACGACCTCAGACCTGCCATGTCGGGCGTTTATTGCGATCTGTCGCCCGATTCAGTTATCTTCGTTGCTACCGACGCCCACAAACTGGTTCGCTACAAGCGCACAGATGCCAGTGCTGAAACCAGCACCACTTTTATTATGCCCAAAAAACCACTCAATCAGTTGAAGAGCATTCTGTCGTCCGACACTTCTGAGGTTAGTGTAATGTACAACGAAACAAATGCAAGGTTTACCTTCAAAAATGTTGACCTTATCTGCCGGCTGATCGAAGGGCGTTATCCGAATTACGAAGCTGTTATACCACAGGACAACCCCAATACACTGATCGTTGACCGGCAATCACTGATAACCACCCTCAGACGGGCTTCATTTTTTGCCAATAAGTCAACAAACCAGATCCGCCTCTCCATTTCAGGACAGGAATTGTTTGTTGATGCTGAAGATATTGACTTTGCCCATGAATCGAGGCAGAGACTCAGTTGCAACTATACCGGAGATGACATGGAAATTGGCTTCAACTCAAGATTTCTCGTTGAAATGCTGGTGAATATCTCCACTGAGAACATCCGTCTCGAACTTTCAGCACCCAACCGTGCTGGTATCCTCAGGCCGCTCGATGGTGAGAACAAAGCGGAAGACCTGCTTATGCTTGTTATGCCTGTGATGCTGAATTCATAATTTATTTGTTCAATCAGGCCGGAATTATTAACTTTTTGAAAGGAAAATTGTTGATTACATCAATAGTTTTCCTTTTTTCTTTAGTTTATATAATTATAATATTTTCTTAAAAAAGTAAGAACCCATGAAGAAAAATTTTGTTTTTAAAACCCTTTTTGTTTTAGTAGCTCTTGTCGCTGTGCTATTTGTAGTACCATCGTGCGATAAGGTAAAGGACCTGGCTGAGTTTGATGTCCCCTATACTTTGCCTGATGTTCATTTTACCATCGATTCCGTTGATTATCTTCCCAAAACCGAGCAGTTGCTGGTGCAACAAACAATGACGTTGAATGTTGACAGCATCATTCAGGAGCATGGCCTAGATGGAATCGGAGAAACACAATTTGAATACATCCGCCTGGCGGTTGAATCACCGGCATGGGTTAATTTTTCGTGGCTTAATTCTGCCAGGGTTACCGTGAGCGCCCAGGGACTGAGCGAAACGCAGATCGCTGCAATCGCTTCAATCAGCCCCGATGGAAGGTCGGTTGATCTGCAACTGAGCAATACCGATGTTTCTTCCACCATTTCAACAGGGAGTTTTGTTTTGAAGGTTTATGGGGATATTACTCCTCCCCTGCCTGCCGGAACCATTGGGCTTTTACTGAGTTCAAAAATAAAAATGACGGTACAGCCTGTATAGTGTCAAGTCAAAAGTAAAAAGTCCAAAGGAAAAAAGAAAAAAACCATGGAAGGGGGGAAAATGTCATTTTTTTTGTGGGGGGACGCCAAGTCACAAAAAAAAAAAAAAAAAAAAAAAAAAAAACCAGGAAGGCCGGGGTTTCCGCCCCTCAAGGGGCTGGGGGGAAGGCCCAGGCCCGGGGGGGGGTTTCATTCCCCTCCTTCTGGATATAAATATTTTTTTTTTTTAGGGGGGGGGGGAAAGCAGCCATATAACTAATTTTAAAAAAAAAAAAAAACAAAAAAAGAAATTGAGGGGAAAGGAAAAAAAAAAAAAAACAAAAACCTGGATTTTTGTTTTGGGAGAAACCCCCCCCCGGGGGGGGTTAGGGAAGGGGGGGGGGGGGGGGGGAAGAAAAAAAAAAAAAGTGGGGGGGGGGGGCGGGGCGGCCGGGCGGGGAGGGGGGGGGGGGGGGCGGGGGGGGGGGCGGGGCCCCGGGGAAAAGGGGGCCCAGCAAAACCATCCCGGCCCCCAAAAACACACCCCCGGGATTTTCTTTGGTTTTTAGAGTTTTTTGGGTGGGGGGAGGGGCCCCCTTAAAATTTTTTGGGAGAAAAAAAAAACCCGGCGGGGTTGGAAGGGGCCGGGGGGGGCCCCCCCCCCCCCCCCCATTAATTCCCCCCCCCCCCCCCCCATTAAAAAAAAAATCCCATTTACCTCCCCCTTTATTAAAAATACAAAAAAAAACCCCCCCCCGGACATTATAATTTAATCCCAATTTATTTCTCTTTTTCTTTGGGAAAAAAAAAAAAAAAAAAATTTATAAAAATAATTTGGGAGGGGGAAAATTGCGGGAAGGGGAGGAAAAAAAAGAAAAAAAAAAATCCCCCAAAAAAACAAAAAAAAAAAACAGGGGGGGGGGGGGGAGAAAAATATTAGTTTTATATTGTAAAAAGGTTTGGGTTTGGGGGGGGGCCGGGGGGGGGGCAAAGGCGGCTGGGGGGGGGGGGGGGGGGGGGGGGGGGGGGGGGGGGGCAAAGAAAAAGAAGCCCCCGGGGAAAAAAAAGCCCAAGAAAAAAAAAAAAAAAAAAGCCAAAAAGAAGAAAAAAAGGGGGCCAAAAGGAAGGGGCAAAAAGAAAAAATGGAAAAGGGGGAAAAAAAAGAAAAAAAAGAGAAGGGGGAAAAAAAAAAAACAGAAAAAAAAAAAAAATTCATGAATTTAAAAAAATTTAAAAATTTAAATAGAAAAAAAGAAAAAAAAGGAGAAAAGACCAGGAACAAGACAAAAAAAAAAAAAAAAGCCAAAGAAACACCCAAAAAAAAAAAGAAAAAAAAAAAAAAGAAAAAAATAAAGAAAAAAAAAAACAAAAAGGCCCAAAAAAAAAAACCCCAAGAAAAGCCCCCGCGGAAGGCGGGCCCCGGGGGGAGGCCCGGGAAAAAAAACAAAAAAAAAAAAAAAAAAACAAAAAAAAAACAAAAAAAAAAAAAAAAAAAAAAAAAAAAAAAAAAAAAAAAAAAAAAAAAAAAAAAAAAAAAAAAAAAAAAAAAACGGGGGGGGGAGAGGAAAAAACAAAAAAAAAAAAAAAAAAAAAAAAAAAAAAAAAAAAAAAAAAAACCAAAAAAAAAAAAAAAAAAAAAAAAAAAAAAAATAAAAAAAACAAATTTTAAACGTTAAGGTCAACTGATTTCATTCCAAAGGCTTATTCAAACAGCATACTTAACTCCAGCCACCGATCGGTTTTAATACTGATATCCTGCTCAAGCCTGGCGAAATCCCTGGCAACCTCTTCAAATTCTTCCGGAGGACAACTGCCGCTGTTCATGCGGTCCATCAGAATTTCTTTCTGCTTTTCCATTCCGGAAATCTCGGTCTCCAGGTTTTCAAATTCAGTCTTTTCCTTGTAACTAGGCTTCCTTGGCTTGATGTCGGTGGAAATTTCCCTGGCCGGTTTAACTGTTGCCGGGGCTTTTAACCGGGCTGCTTTTGCCTCTTCGGCCAGCTTCACCCGGTAGTAATCTGTATAGTTGCCGTAATAATCCTTAATCTTCGCATTCCCTTCAAAGACAAACACATGATCAACCAGTTTATCCATAAAATAGCGATCGTGTGAAACCACAATCAGACAACCCCCGAACCCGATCAGAAATTCTTCGAGCAAGTTAAGTGTGTGAATATCAAGATCGTTGGTAGGCTCATCGAGAATAAGGAAATTCGGATTTTTCAACAATTGCATCAGTAAAAAGAGTCTTCTTTTCTCTCCACCACTGAGGCTCGAAAAATAATTGTATTGCAGGGTATGCGGGAAATTAAAATGCGCCAGAAATGCCGATGCAGTGATCCTCCCTTTGCCCAGCGGCATTTCTTCGGCTATGTCTTTCGCGAGGTCAATCACCCGTTTGTCTTCCATTGGCTGAAATCCCTCCTGCGAGTAATAGCCGAATACGATGGTCTGGCCGGCGCTGATTCTGCCCATATCAGGATTCAGGTTCCCCATGATCATGTTCATCAGCGTTGATTTACCACAGCCATTCCGGCCAATGATGCCAATCCGTTCACCCCTTTTAAAAGTGTAGGAAAAATCCTCAATCAGCTTGTTTTCACCGAATGATTTGAACACATTGTTCATCTCAAGCACCTTACCCCCTATCCGGGTCATTTTCACTTCGAGGGATCCGGTGTCTTTTTCAGTGCGTTTCGAAGCCTTTTCCTGTATATCGTAAAAATTCTCGATGCGCGCCTTCGATTTGGTTGTTCTTGCCTGGGGCATCCGGCGCATCCATTCAAGTTCCTTCCTGAACATACCCCTTGCCTTCTCTGTTTCGGTCTGTTCTATGGCCTCCCTTTCTGCTTTCTTTTCCAGAAAATAAGAGTAATTGCCTTTGTAACGATAAAGTTTATTGTTGTCAAGTTCCAGAATGTCGTTGCAGACATTGTCGAGAAAGTAACGGTCGTGGGTCACCACCAGCAGGCTCAGATTTTGCCGCGACAGGTATTCTTCGAGCCATTCAATCATTTCAATGTCGAGGTGGTTGGTTGGCTCATCCAGGATCAGCAAATCTGTTTCCTCGAGCAGGGCTTTTGCAAGGGAGAGTTTTTTACGCTGACCTCCCGAAAGTTCTCCGGTCTTCTGATCCAGGTCGGTAATCTTAAAGCGGGTGAGAATTTCTTTGATTTTAACCTCATAGTCCCATGCTCCGACCATTTCCATGGCGTTGGTGCTCAATTCAAGGTGTTGGTGAGCCTCAGGTGTATCTTCGTGCCTCAGCCTGTTCAAACTGAGCTCATAGTAGCGGATAGCCCGCATAAATTCGTTGTCGGAATTAAAAAGAACATCAAATACCGATTTTTCGTCGTCCATTACCGGATTCTGGGGAAGATATGACCAACGAACACCTTTTCTGAAAGTTACTGATCCACTGTCGGGCAGGTCCTTACCGGCTATAATATTCAGCAAACTGCTTTTCCCGGCGCCGTTTCGTGAAATCAGGGCGGTTTTGCTCCCCTGGTCGATCCCAAAAGTTATATCGCTGAAAAGTTCCTTCTCACCGTACGATTTACTGAGTTGTTCTATTAAAAGATAGTTCAAATGATATGGGTTTTTTAAGCGTCAAAGATAAGGTTTATCGGGCAAAAGCTATAAATGAGAAATGAAGCAACGCTGCAGTAATAAAAAAGCCCCATGAAAGGGGCTTTAAAATCAGACATGAAAAGAAATCTAAATCTTTTTAACATCAATAGCTTTCTTCCCTCTTTTGTCTTCAGCAATTTCGAAAGAAACGAGATCGTTTTCGTTTACTTTCTCAGTGAGGCCAGTAGCATGAACAAAGACTTCATGCTCGGTTTCATCGTCAACAATAAACCCGAAACCTTTACGCTCATTAAAGAATTTAACTTTACCGGTAGGCATAATAATTATTGGTTAGAGATTAGTATCACAAATGTAATACAAAAACACGCAAAATCAAACATTTAAATTGCTATAAATCATATTGATCTGTGATCCGCCATTTTTTATTACATGAATTAAACAAATAAGGGTGCAATAAATATTAAAAACAGCGGCAACAGAGTAATCTTCCTATTCTAATAACCACCTGAAATTGGCTTCAGCTTCATCGGGATTTTGCCCACAGATTCCGGCTTCAGGTTTAAAGCCATCACATACCTTAGGCCTGTCAGGATGCCCGAAAATAAGGCACCTGAAATCTTCTCCCAGGTTCACACACCTGACAAATGCAGGCTTACCTTCAGGCATTCCGGGAATTGGTGAACTGATAGAAGGAAAAATGCAACATGCACCGCAACCGGGACGACAATCCATAGAAAGTAAAAAGTAAAAAGTAAAAAGTAGGTCAGGTAAAAGTAAAAAGTTCAAGAGTTGGTCAGAGTTCAAAGAGTTCAGTTTCAGAGTTTCAGAGTTTCAGAATCACCCTGAGCGGCGGTGGTCGAGCGGTGGTTGGTGAGCTTTTCGTCGAACCAAGTCGAGACCAGTCGAAGGGTCAACCTCAACCTCAACCTCAACCTCAACCTCAACCTCACCCTGTCACCTGGAGGGTTCACTCAAAAAATTGAGCATAATGCGAAGATGACAGGGGTTGTGTCATTTATCAATCGTAAACCGTTTGCACGCGTCAGAAGATAAGACGCGCGCAAACTGCGTGATTTGTCAGTCAGGTTTTCCCACCACACTTCTAGCTGGCAGGCTCAACCTTTACCTCAACCTAAACCCTCAAACCTCAGCCTCAAACTCTCTTACAACTGCGGCCCTGCAGCAACCAGTCGTTTACCTTCTTCGTTATCGGTATACTTTTCAAAATTGGCGATGAAGCGCTGTGCAAGATCTCTTGCTTTTTCATCCCAAATCGCGGCAGATTGATAAGTATCGCGCGGATCAAGAACCTCAGGATTTACACCATGCAGTTGGGTCGGCACTTCAAGATTAAAGAAGGGGATCATCTTTGTGGGAGCATGATCAATGGATCCGTCGAGGATTGCATCGATGATGGCACGGGTATCCTTAATGGATATGCGCTTTCCTGTACCATTCCAGCCGGTATTCACCAGGTAGGCTTTTGCACCGGACTTTTCCATACGTTTTACCAGTTCAATGCCGTATTTTGTCGGATGCAGGGTAAGAAATGCGTTTCCGAAACAGGCCGAAAAAGTGGGTTGTGGTGAGGTAACCCCACGTTCGGTACCAGCCAGTTTAGCGGTGAATCCGGAAAGGAAATGATATTTTGTCTGCTCGTCTGTAAGTTTCGAAACAGGAGGCAATACACCAAATGCATCGGCAGTAAGAAAGATCACCTTCGTGGCATGTCCACCTTTCGACACGGGTTTAACGATGTTATCGATGTGATAAATCGGATAGGATACGCGTGTATTTTCAGTCTTGGAGGCATCAGCAAAATCAATACTTCCATCAGGTCTTACCACTAAATTCTCAAGCAACGCATCCCTGCGTATGGCATGATAAATATCAGGCTCATTTTCTTCGCTCAGGTTGATACACTTGGCATAGCAACCGCCTTCGAAATTAAAAACACCATCATCGTCCCAGCCATGCTCATCATCACCGATCAGGGCGCGTTTAGGATCAGCAGAAAGGGTGGTTTTTCCAGTCCCTGACAGGCCAAAGAATATGGCTACATCACCTGCTTTGCCCATGTTGGCGGAGCAATGCATGGAAGCAATGCCCTTAAGCGGCAGATAATAATTCATCATCGAGAAGATGCCTTTTTTCATTTCACCACCATACCACGAGCCGCCAATAACCTGCATCCGTTCGGTGAGATTAAACGCAACAAAATTTTCAGAATTCAGCCCCTGCTCTTTCCAGTCAGGATTTGTGGCTTTTGATCCGTTGATCGACACAAAATCAGGCTTGAAGGTCTTAAGTTCCTCATCCGACGGACGGATAAACATATTTTTTACAAAATGAGCCTGCCAGGCAACTTCCATAATAAAACGGACACTCAGGCGTGAATCATAATTGGCACCGGCGTAAGCATCAACTACGTAGAGTTTCTTTCCCGACAGCTGTCGGGCAACTGTTTGTTTCAGATGGCCCCATACTTCGGGAGTGATGGGCTTGTTATCGTTTTTGCCAATGGTTGACCACCATACAGTGTTTTCGCTGACAGCATCGCGCACGATGTATTTATCTTTAGGGGAGCGACCGGTAAAAATACCGGTATCAACAGAAACAGCCCCGGATGTGGTTAGCACACCACGCTCGAATCCTTCGAGGTTTGGGTTCATTTCATGTTCATATAACTGCTCAAACGAGGGATTGTAATAAATCTCTTCCACACTGTTTATTCCATACTGAGAAAGATCAATGGTGTTGCCTTTTACGTTTGAAACGCTGTTTGATTGATGTGTCATTTTGCAGAGAATTTTTAATGATGGTCTGTGATAATTATTAATCTATCTATGATTGTGCTTGCCTTATGAGGCCGATGCAAACGATTGCAAAGATAAATATTTAATGAAATCTACCTATTATGCACACAAAAACACAAATAAATATAATTTTCAGGTTTGTGGGCTTATCGGACATTAGTAGGCAAGTTCTTCAGATTTTGTCAGGACTGGCAAACAGACCATTAAAATGTATTCGGGTTTGTTGAATCAGCAGGAATTAATTTCAATGAAAATGAGGCAGTTTAAGAATAAACTGCCTCATTTTGTTCTTAATCTGAGAAGGAATTACTTTTTCTTTTTGGCAACTTTCTTGCCTTTTCCTTCTTCTTTTTTGGCTTTTTTAGCTTTGTGTTCTTCCTTTCCGGCCTTGGCGGCAGCGGCTTCTTCTTTAATTACAGCCTGGGCAGCAGCTAAACGGGCAATGGGAACACGGTATGGTGAACAACTTACATAGTTCATTCCAACTGTATGGCAGAATTCAACGGATGAAGGCTCACCGCCATGCTCACCGCAAATTCCGACTTTCAGGTTAGGCCTGGTCATGCGTCCGCGCTCAATTCCCATTCTTACCAGTTGACCAACACCTTCCTGATCGAGCACCTGGAATGGATCGTGTTTCAGAATGCCTTTGTCAAGGTAAACGGGAAGGAATTTTCCGGCATCGTCCCTTGAGTAACCAAAGGTCATCTGGGTGAGGTCGTTGGTTCCGAAGGAGAAAAACTCTGCTGACTCAGCTATACGGTCGGCAATCAGGGCAGCGCGTGGAATCTCGATCATGGTACCAACCAGGAAATCGATTTTATCTTTGCGTTCTGCAAAAACTTTTGCAATCGTGTCGCGAACGATGGTTTCCTGCATCTTCATTTCCTCGAGGGTTCCGGTAAGCGGAATCATAATTTCGGGAATTGCCTTGATGCCTTTTTTCTTCAGGTTCAAAGCGGCTTCGATGATAGCACGGGCCTGCATTTCCGAAATCTCAGGATAGGTGTTGCCAAGGCGGCAGCCACGATGTCCAAGCATCGGGTTAAATTCGGCCAGGTCGTCAACTTTCTGTTTCACAGCTTCGACTGAAATGCCCAGTTCCTTTGCCATTTCCAGCTGGTTAGCCTCTTCGTGGGGAACAAACTCATGTAAAGGAGGATCGAGCAAACGAACAGTTACAGGCAGATCCTGCATGGCTTCGAAAATACCTTCAAAGTCGGCACGCTGAATCGGGAGCAGTTTCTCAAGTCCTTTGCGGCGTCCGGCCTCATCGTTGGCCAGAATCATTTCACGCATGGCTTTGATGCGGTCGCCTTCAAAGAACATGTGCTCGGTACGGCAGAGTCCGATACCTTTTGCGCCAAAGTTGCGGGCAACCACCGAATCGTGTGGAGTATCGGCATTGGTACGAACCAGCATCCTTGAATATTTATCGGCCAGTTTCATCAGCTTTCCAAAGTCGCCGCTGAGTTCCGGATCCTTGGTTGTGATCTTGCCTTCATAAACTTCACCGGTACTTCCATTCAGTGAAATCCAGTCACCTTCTTTGTGTTTGATTCCATCGATGGAAAGTGTACGGGCTTTATAGTCTATTTTGAGGGAGCCGGCACCTGAGATACAGCATTTACCCATTCCACGGGCAACAACGGCTGCATGGGAGGTCATACCACCGCGGGCGGTAAGGATGCCTTCAGCAACGTTCATTCCTTTAAGGTCTTCGGGTGAAGTTTCAATGCGGACCAACACAACTTTATGTCCACCTGCTACCCATTTTTCGGCTTCATCGGCATGGAAAACAATCTGACCGGTAGCGCCACCCGGGGAGGCGGGTAAACCTTTGGCAAGTATTTTTGCTTTCTTAACTGATGCCGGATCAAATACGGGATGCAACAGTTCGTCGAGTTTGGCAGGCTCACAACGGAGAAGAGCTTCTTTTTCCGTAATGATTCCCTGTTTCAACATATCCATGGCAATTTTCACCATGGCAGCACCGGTACGCTTTCCATTGCGGGTCTGGAGCATCCACAATTTACCATCCTGCATGGTGAACTCGAGATCCTGCATATCGCGGTAATGATCTTCGAGTTTCTGCTGGGTTTCGAGCAGTTCTTTATAAATTGACGGCATTGCCTCTTCAAGTGAGGGATAATTGGCAGCACGGTCCTTTTCAGTTACATTGGCAAGCTTGGCCCAGCGTTTTGAGCCTTCTTTGGTGATTTGCTGCGGGGTACGGATACCGGCAACCACGTCTTCACCCTGTGCGTTGATCAGATACTCACCGTTGAAAAGGTCTTCACCGGTACCTGCGTCGCGGGTAAAAGCAACACCGGTGCCCGAATTGAGGCCCATGTTGCCGAATACCATTGCCTGTACGTTAACGGCAGTACCCCATTCAGCAGGAATATTGTTGAGTTTGCGATAATAGATAGCCCTTTCGTTCATCCAGCTATCGAATACGGCCATCACCGAGCCCCAGAGTTGCTCCCATGGATCAACCGGGAAATCGTGACCGGTAACTTTTTTAACTGCTTTCTTAAAGCGTTTTACCAATTCTTTAAGGTCGGCAACAGTAAATTCGGTATCGAGTTCAATGCCCTTCTCTTCTTTCATGTGTTCCATGATTTCTTCGAAAGGATCGATGTCTTCTTTTGATGCAGGTTTCATTCCGAGAACCACATCGCCGAACATCTGAACAAAACGGCGGTATGAATCCCATGCGAAGCGCTCGTTGCCTGATTTTTTGGCAATACCTTCTACGGCTTCATCATTCAGACCAAGATTTAACACGGTATCCATCATGCCAGGCATCGATGCACGGGCACCCGAACGAACTGAGAGCAACAGGGGATTTTTTTTATCGCCGAATTTGGCACCCATAATCTTCTCAACATATTTAACGGCTGCTTCCACTTCTGAGCGGATCATTTCAACTGCCTTTTCACGGCCGAGGTTGTTGTAGTCGGTGCAGACTTCGGTGGTGATGGTGAATCCCGGAGGAACCGGAACTCCGATAAGGTTCATTTCTGCAAGGTTGGCACCTTTACCACCCAGCAGATTTTTCATGCTGGCATCTCCTTCGGCTTTTTTATCGCCGAATGTGTAAACCGATTTTCTGGTCTTTTCTTTTCCCATTTTACTTAGGTTTTATCTGATTTAAATTAGTGATAATCTGATCTGATTCTTTGCAGGTTAGGCCTGCTTTAATGAGGGTGCAAAGGTACAAAAAAATATTTTCCGTATGAAGCCCAAAAACAGATCAGTTTTTCGGTTTTACAATGCCGCCGGGTAGGCTGAAAATGAATAAAAAAAGGCCGGAACTCACCAGTCCGGCCTTTCATGTTGTTATCTGCTGTTCGGTTATCTGCGGTATCCGTTCATATAATCATTCAGCTCTTCAATGGTCGATTCGAAGGTGAAGGCATCGTTGAGCCGGTAATAATTGCCGATATCATAGGTGTAGCCATAGGCATACTTCGCCAATTCGAGCCGGGTGTCTTCAAAACTGAAAAGCAGCATGATCTCTTTCACCTGATCGCTCAGCAGGCAATTGGAAGCTATTACCTGTTTTGCAATGGTTAGCCTGGTATCGTCGAACGATTTACTTGCAATGGATTGCTTTACACTCTGAAAATCGCCGGGCTGCATGGGGTATGGACAACCAACCGGGCCATTGTAACCTGGCAGTACGTATGCCTGCTGAACGGGCTGAGACTGTTCTGGCTGGTAGCCACCTGTGGTTGTTGTAGTAGAATATGAAGTGGTAGTTTGGGTTGTTGTAACCTGTGATCCGCTGCTAACCTCACTTCCGTTAACGTTTACATTGAAATTGACGCCCATTCCCGGATCGTTGATGTTGATGCCCATAGAAACATTGCCCTGCTGAGGCTCTGCATAGGTTTCAGTCACCGTGGTGGTGGTTTGGGTTACCGTTGCCGGAGGCGGAGCCTGTGTGGTATAAACCACTACCTGTTGATTGGGTGCAGGTGGTAATGCCTGGGCGATGGGGACTTCGCTCATCCAGCGTACGACATACTCATTCTTATTATTCTTCCTGATCACAACGGTAGTTTCAAATCCCTGGTTTAACATCAGGTTTTTATCAACAAAACCCAAAGCGGGGTCTTCGAAAATAACCTTCAGCTTGTAATTCGGGGCAACCAGATCGGTAACTTTAACATTGGTTTCAGGAGTCGGGTTTTGCCTGATCCCGTTCAGAATAACGGTGAAACGCTCGCCCTGTTCGGTAAAAAATATCAGGTTTGATTTCATCTGGGCAAATCCTCCCAGATGCATTACAGCAGCCATCAGCAGCAGTAAGGGTAGTCTTTTTTTCATAATGATTTGTGTTGATGTGAGAGTTGATTTTTTGTTGACCTTATTCATAAACCGGACTCATCCGTTTATGAAGTCCGCGCTTGATCTGAACAGTTAGCTAGCATTTATCCCGGGAATTTCGCTTTGTAACCTGCCGTTTCCGGGATTCAAATATAATGCCACCGGAATTCCGGAAAGTATAAGGAAGGTAATTTATAATGATTTCAAACAAAAAAAGCCTGAAAAATTCAGGCTCTTTTTGTTAATTATCTGTTATTTAGTTTTTTACAATTTTAACAGAGGCATTAAGCTCATTGTTGATTATCCGGAGGATATACATACCTGATTCAACCGAACTCATATTTATCGATGTTTGCCCGCCTTCTATAAAACCGGAGCTTCTTATTCTGCCGGTAAGGTCCAGAACCTGGTATTCAGCGGTGGCTTGAATGGCATTCATGTTAATCCATAAAATACCGTCAGTCGGGTTGGGAAAAGCATGAACCAAATCGTTATTCCTGACCATTTTTTCATCAACAGCAGGAGCAACATCGAAACATGATGCGGGAAAATTTGCATCGTAAAATGTTTTCACCGTTTCAGCATATTGTTTCACAAGAGTGTAGCTATCCAAATGATCGCCATTTTCATCGATGGCCGAAGTCAGAGCAATATCAATGCATACTGTTTCACCAGGATGAAAGTCCTGAACAGGTGCAATGTTCATAAAATATGAGTAATCATTCATGCCAATCGGGCTCTGTAACATACTCCACGAATCCACATCTTTGGGATCGCCAGGAAAGGCATAGTTAACAGTGTTTCCGGCAGCACATGAGTTATGACCGCAACCGTTACCGATGATCGGGGATCCGTCATTCCATAAGGCACTCAGATAATTGATCAGCTCACCTGAGGTATAAGGCCTGCTCAGCCATTGATAGCCGGTTACATTACCGTTAACTATAAAACTACTCATATCCCTGTTCAGCAACATAATTGTCTGAGCGGGCGGATGATCACCATACACCACGCCTCCTCCGCCACTATCCGGAACCTTGCCGTTAAAGCTTATGGCGGCATTCAGCAAGGTATCACACCCCACGAAATCATCCTGGGAAGCCCCGTTATCCGTGTCGGCAAACAGTGAAAAATTCACATTACTATAGGTCATGTTACTGCGATTGGTTATCAGATAATTAATAAAAACAGTATTGTTCAAGGCCGGGTTATCGGGGAGATCGAAAGCATACACCATGCAGTGTATTTCAGCGGATAGTCCGTTTCCGTAGAAATCGGTGTGTGGCGACCTGATATCGTTGTAGATAAAATAAACAGCCTGATCACCGCGTATAATCGGATAATCACCGTTTTCGGGATCATACAATCCATTCTCATTTTTGTCATAATAAGGAGCCATCATCAATGCCTGTCCTTTCGACGGATCCCCGTTTCCAGGCCAGCGGGCAATGATTCGCGGAACCACATATCCTTCCTGATTCCAGGAAGAAATGTGGGTTAGAATTTCCTGTTTATTGAGTTTCCATACTTTCGACCATGTGGTATCATACGATAAATTGTAATATTCTCCTGATGAAACCGGACCGGGGAAAAAGTCAGCACCAAACTGACGTTGTAAAATGCCGGAAAGATATGGGTTCTGCTGGGTATCGATTCCAGCTATATTCAAGGCAAGCGAAAAAATGGTATTCAGTCCGCTGCCTTTGGGAAATTCATAATGGTTTGATTCATAATAATCCCAGAAAAGACATCCGAAGGGGTTGATCAATGCTGAAATGTTGTTGATGTTGATGGTATCCCTCGACTCATTGATTACATTGATGTAAATTTTTGCAATCTCCGACATCAAACCGTTCTGGTTATCTTTTATCCGGTAGCGGATGGAGTCAAGTCCGCTAAACGATATTTCTGCTGTGTAAAATATGCAACTGTCATTAAAAGAAAAATGAGAATTGGGTGAATCGTAAACCAAAAATATTCTTGCGGTATTCCCTTCATCTACAATATCATTCACCATTGGATTGAATGTATTCTCAAATCCGGCCGCAACATTGTAATAATCGGGCAATGCCTCAGGTTGCTTGTCCTGCGCCTTTGTTGTCAGCACTAATCCAAACAAGAATAAACCAATAACCTGTAAAATTTTAATCATTTTTTGTGATGTATCTGGTTAATAATCCTGATTTACTTCTCCATATCCTGCAACCGGTAGTTACCAAGGTGATTATCTGACTCTTTTTGTTTAATTGCCGGCCATTCAGTTTTTAACAATTTTAACCAAGGCATTAAGTTCGTTGTTGATAATCCGCAGGATATACAATCCCGGAACTACCGAACTGATATTGATTGATGTCAGCCCGTTTTCTATCTTTCCGGTACATTTAATTCTGCCTGTTATGTCAAGAATCTGATAATCAGCTTCGTCTTGTATTTCAGCTGTATTAACCCACAAAACATCATCTGCCGGATTTGGGAAAACATTTACCACAGCCTTATTCCCGATGATTACTTCATCAACGGAAGGGGCAACATCAAAACATGAAGCGGGAAAATTTGCATCATAAAATGCTTTCACTGTTTCTGCATATTGCTTCACCAGCGTATAACCATCGAGGTGATCGCCATCCTCATCAATAGCCGAAGTCAAAGCCAGATCAATACACACAGTTTCACCGGGTTGAAAATCCGTAACCGGTTGTACATTGATAAAGAAACAGTATTCAGCCATACCTACCGGACTCTGCAACATACTCCACGAATCCGTATCATTTGGGTTCCCGGGAAAGGCATATTTTACTACGTTTCCGGTAGCACATGAGTTATGTCCGCAACCGTTTCCGATGATGGGCGATCCGTCAATCCACAAAGCATTCATATTATTGATTAATTCTTCACCTGTGAATGGCCGGTTTAACCATTGATTACCGGTTGAATAACCATTTACAATAAAACTGCTCATATCCCTGTTCAAAAGCATGAGCGACTGGGCAGGCGGATGATTACCATATCCACCGCCTGCGCTGCCACCATCCGGAATCTGTCCGTTAAAGCTTATGGCGGCATTCAACAAAGTATCACACCCTACCAAATCGTCCATGGGAGCCCCGTTATCCGTGTCGGCAAACACCGATAAATTCACATTACTATAGGTTATGTTACTGCGATTGGTTACCAGGTAATTAACAAAAACAGTGTTGTTTAATGCGGGATCTTCAGGCACATCGAAGGCATAAACCATGCAATGAATTTCGGCCATCAATCCGGTTCCGAAAAAATCGGTATGCGGCGATCTGCTATCATTGTAGATAAAATATACGGCCTGATCACCCCGGATGATAGGATAATCACCATTTGCCGGATCATAAAAGCCATTCTCATTTCTGTCATAATAAGGAGCCATCACCGGTGCCTGTCCTTTGGATGGATCCCCGTTTCCCGGCCAAACGGCTATACTTCGTGGCACTTCATACCCTGCCTGTTCCCAGGAAGAAATGTGCGTCAGGATTTCCTGTTTATTGAGCTTCCAGACTCTCGCCCATGTAGTATCATAAGACAAATTATAATATTCTCCGGATGAAACCGGTCCGGGGAAGAAGTCTGTCCCAAACTGACGATACAGTATGCCTGAGAGGTAGGGGTTCTGATGGATGTCGGTTCCTGCAATATTCAGGGAAAGGGAAAAAATCGTATTCAATCCGCTACCCCTGGGGAATTCATAATGATTTGAGTTATAATAATCCCAGAAAAGACATCCGAAAGGGTTAATCAAGGCGGAGATATTGTTGATGTTGATGGTATCTGCCTCATTGACCACATGGATGTAAATTTTTGCAATTTCCGACATCAACCCATTTTGGTTATCCTTTATCCGGTAACGGATGGAGTCAAGTCCCCGAAACCACAATTCAGCTGTGTAAAATATGCAGCTGTCATTAAAAGTAAAATGGGAGTTTGGGGAATCGTATACCAGAAAAACCCTTGCAGTATGCCCTTCATCTGCAACATCATTCACCAAAGGGTGGAAGGTATATTCAGAACCGGAAGTCGCATGGTAAATATCGGGCAATGCTTCAGGTTGTTTGTCCTGAGCATTTGTTGTCAGGGCCAAACCTATCAAAATGAATGCAATAATCTGAAAAGCCTTTATCATTTTTTTTCTTTCAATTGGTTTACATCCCGGTGAAGGACCAACAATATGAAAAACTATTGCTTGATAAAGCGAAAAGTCTGAAATATTTCCTTGTATTTAATTGATAATAAGTATATTCCGGGAAGTAAGGTTGAAGTATTGATCTCTATTTGCGTGCCAGCTCCTGTTTTAGCTTGTTGAATCAGGTAACCGGTTGAATTCCTGATTGTATATTCACCGCCCTGAATAGCAACAGGCAAATCTACATAAAGCACATCACCAACCGGAACCGGGTAAACCTTGTTGTTGCTGCTAAAGGTTGGATCAACAGAAAGTGGTTTGCCCTGATAGCTTAACTCCCAGCCTTTGTGAACAATAGAATTATCCGACCTGAAAATTACCCTTACCCTGGAACCATCGATGGTAAAGGGTTCCGGTATTTCGTTTCCGGAAACAACTTTCAGCAATTGCTCAGGGTATGACCAGGCCGAGTAAAACTCAATTCGATCGCGGTTGGGTTCCGTATCCAAACTGGAAAATGTAAAAACGAACCCTGCATTATCTTCGGGCTGCAATAACCACTGGCACAATGTATTGTTATGGTAGTTGTGCCCCAGGCTACCGTTTGAAATTGTTCCCGAGAAATCAGTGAGGACTTCCACGTCGCGGCAGTATTCAGGCAATACTGAATAATAGATGATTACAATTCCATCGGATGAAACTGACAATGAATCTGTTACCATCCTGACCAGCAATTTATTCCCTGTGGATTGTATCATTTCCGGCTGAACATCACCCGGAATCCGCGCAAGCAAAGGCGAATCAACAGTTAAACCCTCATAAATATACACAGTATCAGATGCTGATAAATCGAATTTATGGAAATCAATCTGAATGGCGCTCACAGAATCCAGGGTTTCATCTTCAGGGCTGATCTGCCACCGGCAATCAGTTTGCGGATTCAGATCAAAATTTCCGCTTCCGTCGTAAATAAACCCGTTCAGATTCCGGAAAACTGCATTGTTGTTGCAGAATGTACCGTTGTGCGCAAGATAGGATAGTGCCCACAAGTTGTTTCCCGAATGACAAACAGACCGGATCAGGGCGCTGTGACTCTCCAGGTGCACGGTTGACGGAGGATTATCAGAAGTAAACACTATTTCCGGCGGAAAGTCAGTGGAAGTGCCTTTATAAATCAGAAGGCTGTCGCCCGGTAACAACTGAACCATTTCAGGTTTTATCTGGATATAATCGGTATTGGACTGCTGAGGACTTATCAGCCGGGTATAAATGGATATTAAAGTATCTGACTGTGGCCAGAAAGCATTGCAGAGGGTACCCGAGGTAGTTGAAATTGTATCGGCATCTGCAACAACGGGTGAACTGATGCCAGGGTGAATGTTGAATACGGCCCCCTGCCCGAAAGTGAAATCGTAATTCCCCGGATTCAGGTTATCGAGGTAATAGTATCCATCGGCAAAGCCCGACCAACCCCAGTTGAAATGGAAATAATCATCTCCTTCAAAACCATCGCAAACCCAGGCATGACCGCCTAATCCACCTGCAGAGCCTTTGTAAATCAGTGGTTGCTTTTGCCCCAGGTTTAAACGTATCATGGATGTCCAGGCAGAATCTGAAAAATCAGTCTTATTGTGGTATACGGCCTCATCTGCATAGCCGAAATACTGAATCAGCGCGGGAGCCGCATCTGCAGTTGATGCACTGGTCCCATTGGCCGAATAAACGGCATTGACTGATACTCCGCAGTGATAAATCATCTGAGACAAGGAGGGACTGAATCTGTCGGGTTTGGCAAGCATTCCGGCCCATTCGTAAGTTGTATTTCCGAAATCAGCTGACAGGGTACCATATTCATGCGAAAAATAGGCGTTGTAACCGGTTCCCCGTTCCGGATACCGGTGAAAAAAGAGAATCTGCGCCAATGCTACCGGAACACACCCTGCCAACGCCCTGCCACCGGCACCCTGGGGTTCCAGTGGGCATGAATCATTATAAAAAACACCCTGGTTCCAGAATGAGATGATCAGGGGGGCAACACTCCGCTCCTGATTAAACTGTCTGGTGAAAAATGGCAGTGGATGCTCCCATGCATCTCTTATCTTTTGATCTGGCTTCAGCTTCGACGACCTTATCTGATCGATCTGGGAAATATAGTTGTCAATCCATGCATCTGTATTGCCAGGCAATTCGCCTGATGGCCAGTCACCCCTGTGAGAATAAGCCAAAACCGGGAAGGCAGCCTTATCGGCAGACATAAGGATAAAACCTTGTTCCGGTAAACGAAAAATATAAATTGCCGGTTTTTGTTTGCTATCCGGAATAATTCCGGCTAACTCCGGAACATCCTGACTGTTATATATGTCAGCCTTCAGAAAAGCAGCAGCCAATTGACCGGCTTCATCAGGACTTGCAGGCTGAGATCTGGCTTCAGGTGCCAGAAAAAGAATAAGATAGAAAACCAATATAATAAATGAGACCCGCATACAACAAATATATGCAATTATGGGGTCGCATTGAACTAATCTAACAAAAACAGGGAGTCACGGTTCGAACAAAGAAAATCCCTTATCAAAATTCCACCTTATCAATCCGGTTCATAGCCCTTACAATGCGCTGTTGTTTGCGCTGAATATAGGATGTAGGGGCAGCTGGGCTCCACCTCCGCGGATTGGGTAGCACAGCAGCAATCAGGGCAGCTTCCCCTTTCGAAAGATCAGAGGCTGGTTTACTGAAATACAATTGCGAGGCCATTTCAACACCATAAATGCCATCGCCCATTTCAATCACATTCAGGTAGACTTCCATAATACGTTTCTTGCCCCAAAAAATTTCTATCAGACCAGTGAAATACACTTCCAGTCCTTTGCGCAACCAGGAACGTGAAGGCCAGAGATAAACATTTTTGGCCGTTTGCTGCGAAATGGTGCTGGCGCCACGTAACACCTTACTCCGCTTGTTTAGTTCACGTGCTTTTTGAATGGCATCGAAATCAATTCCGAAATGCTTCATATAGTTGTTGTCTTCCGAAGCAACCACAGCCTGAACCATATTGGGAGATATGTTCTTAAGACTCACCCAATCCTTGGTCATTTTCATCTTTTCACCGTCAATTAAGTGTCCGGAAGCCCTTATCACCATTAAAGGAGTTATGGGAGGAGGAATAAAGCGATAAAGGATGGTTACAACAATCGTAGAAATAAAAAAGAAGAATACAGCGAACCTTATGATTTTGAATAGCTTCCGTATTAGAGACTTTTTTATTGCCATGCGTTGAAATCTAACAATTGATACTTGTGCAAACCTAAGAAAATTTATTTAATCGGGAAGAATTAGAAACAAGTAGTCTGTTTTTTTAGTTAGGAAATTGCCAAAATTATTCCTGAAGTTTATAAAGGATACTGAACTAAATTTTATAAGTTTGCCCCGTTATAAAAAACCCGAATTACCAGAAAAGGAAGGCTGTTATGAGTAAATTTATTGGAATAAGACACGAAGACAAGTATGTAATGGAAAGGCGCGCACCGCTGACTCCACGCCATGTTGAACGGCTTATCAAAACAAAAAAACTTGATATTGTGGTGCAGACCTCCGCAAAACGTGTTTTTTCAGATCAGGAATTCATTGATGCCGGAGCCAGGATCTCCGGCAACCTGGATGATTGTTCTATTATACTTGGGGTGAAAGAGATGCCTGTCTCCTTCTTCGAACCGGAAAAGACCTATGTATTTTTCTCCCACGTGATCAAAGGTCAGTCATACAATATGCCCATGCTCAAAAAAATGATGGAGTTGGGCTGCAACCTGATTGATTATGAAAAAATTGTGGATGAACAGGGCAAGAGGCTGATTTTCTTCGGCCGTTATGCCGGCCTGGCTGGGATGATCAACTCCTTGTGGTCGTTGGGATTACGTTTGAAAGAATATGGTTACGAGACTCCTTTTCTTAAAATAACACAAGCTCACTATTACACGTCACTTGATGAAGCAAAGAAGGTAATCTCGGAGGTCGGCCAGGAAATAGCAGAAAAAGGACTTCCGGCAGAACTTGGCCCGGTTACGATCGGATTCACCGGTTACGGCAATGTTTCACAAGGCGCCCAGGATATCTGTGGATTGCTGCCTGTGAAGGAGATTTCACCTGAAAAACTGCTCAACCTGAGCCAGCGTGCCTTATTGCCCAACAATCTTTTGTATAAAATAATATTCAAAGAGGAGCATCTCTCTGCCCACAACGATGGCAATGACTTTGATCTGCACGACTATTATGCACATCCTGAAAATTACCACAGCATCTTCGAACAGTATATCCCGCATCTTACGGTTTTGATGAATTGCATGTACTGGGATGCCCGGTATCCGAGAATTGTCACCAAGGACTATCTTGAAAAAGCTTTCAAAGAAGGTCGTCCGAAACTGACAGTTATCGGCGACGTAACCTGCGACCCGGATGGCAGCATCGAAATTACCCACCACGGGACAGAAATTGAAGACCCCATTTTTGTATATAATCCATTTACCCGTGAGCCTTTAATGGGACATTCTGGCGAAGGAATGCTGGTGATGGCGGTCGATATCCTGCCGAGTGAATTGCCCCGCGATTCATCTTCCGGTTTTGCCGATGCCCTGGTTAACTTTATCAAGCCCATCGCCGATTGCGACTTCAACGAACCATTCGAAGACCTTGATATTCCGAGAGCTATAAAAAAAGCACTGATCCTTCATAATGGAGAATTGACCCCGGACTTTAAATATCTGGAAGAATATGTGAAATAAAGCGATACCGGGCAGTTATTGTCCGGTATTATTTTTATATAAAACGATAATCAACAACCTTTAACCGATTACTCAAAATGAAGAAAGTTTTGATTCTGGGTGCCGGACTTGTAGTAAAGCCCATAGTAACCCACCTGCTCAGCAAAGGAATCCATGTTACGGTAGCTACCCGTACCAAATCGAAAGCCGAAGCGATGATCTCCGGCCACCCCAACGGAACAGCCGTTGCCTGGACTGTAGAAGACGAAGCAGCCCTGGATCAGATGGTTGCTTCCCACGATCTGTCAGTCAGTCTGCTGCCTTACGCTCACCATCTGCTGGTTGCGAAATACAGTCTGAAGCACAAAAAGAATATGGTTACTACTTCGTATGTTAAACCTGAAATGCAAGCATTGGACGCACAGGCCAAAGAAGCAGGCATCATCATTCTGAACGAACTGGGCCTCGATCCGGGCATCGACCATATGTCGGCCATGCGCATCATCGACCATGTACATAACCGTGGTGGTAAAATTGAGGAATTCTACTCCATCTGCGGCGCTTTGCCGGCACCTGAAGTGGCAAACAACCCTTTTAAATATAAATTTTCATGGAGCCCCAAAGGGGTGGTTATGGCAGGCAACAACGACGGCAAATACCTCCGTCATGGAAAAGTAATAGACGTGCCTACTGAAAACCTCTTCAAGAATCCTTTACAGGTTGATTTTGCCAAGGTCGGTCAACTGGAAGTTTATCCAAACCGCGATTCTATTTCCTACATCGACATCTATGGAATCCCGGAAACAAAAACCATGATGCGCGGCACTTTCCGGTTCAAAGGCTGGTGTGAAAGCATCGATGCCATGAAACAGCTTAAACTTATCGCGTATGATAAGTATGATATGACCGGCATGACTTACGCACAGTTTCTTGCCCACCAGATTGGTGCATCAGATGCAACAAACATTAAAGCCAAAGTAGCTGAATACCTGAAACTTGATATCAATGCCCATGCCCTGACTTCCATGGAATGGCTTGGTCTGTTTGAAGACAAACCGATGGGCCGCGGGGAAGATTCTCCGTTTGAAGTTACCAGCGACCTGATGATCGGCAAGATGGAACTTGGGCAGAACGAACGCGATATGGTTGCGCTGCAGCATACATTCCTGGCTAGCTATCCCGATGGATCGAAAGAAGTAATCCGCTCACGGATGCTTGATTTCGGAACACCTGCAACCGACACTTCCATCGCCCGTACAGTTGCTTTACCGGCAGCCATCGGCGTTGAAATGATCCTGAAAGGAGAAATCAGTGTGAAGGGTGTTTTCAGACCGGTTGTTCCGGAGATTTACAATCCTGTACTCGACGAACTTGAAAAACTCGACATCAGAATGGAAGAAGAATACGGACTTCCGCTGAGCGAGAATATTTCGTAGCCTTCAGATTACTTTTATAATTTTGCAAACCGGCAGAAGACCTGAGTCAGATCAGGGATGCTGCCGGTTTGTTGTATTGATGGGAAACTGTGCGGGCTTTGGAACGTTGGAATATTGGAACAGCGGAATGTTGGAACTGTGGAATGTTGGAATAATGGCCCTTCGACTACGCTCAGGGTGACAAAAAGAGATGATGGAATATTGGAATATTGGAATGTTGGAAATTAGCAGATTGGAGGATTAGGAGATTAGCAAATGGAATAATGGCATTTTGGAATGATGGAATGATGGTGATTAGCGGATTAGCAGATTTACCTGAAACCTTGAGATTCCGGGTGGTTTCGGCTCCGCTCAACCACCGGACTCAGGAATCTTATTACCTTGTAACTCTGAAACCCTGAAACCTCACCCCCCAAACCCCCTCTACACCTCATCCGCCCTTCGGGCACCTTCTCCTCAAGGAGAAGGAAATCGGGCTTTTTACTTTATTGGCGAGGGGGAGCCGGAAGTGTAGTAAGGTATCAAAACCACAGTGGCTTGCTAAAACTCTGTAACCCTGTAATTCTGAAATTTTGAAATTCTGAAACTCCGTAACCCTGAAACCCTGTAACCCTGAAACCCTGTAACTCTGAAACCCTGAAACCCTGAAACTCTGAAACTCTGAAACTCTGAAACCCTGAAACCCTGTAACCTGAAACTTAACCTTTTTATCTAAAAACATGAATTTTACCAAATACGGCAAATGGATAGGCGGCGGACTCGGCTGGGCGCTGGGCGGTCCAATCGGAGGCATTCTGGGCTTCGTTTTCGGCTCTATGTTCGACAGCATGCAAAGCGGTGAATACGAACAAAAGGGATTTACCCCCACCCAGGAAGGCGATTTCAAAGTTAGCCTCCTGGTGTTGATTGCAGCCATCATGAAGGCCGACGGCAAAATCCTGAAATCAGAACTAACTTATGTAAAGGCGTTCATGCTCAGGCAGTTTGGTGAAGCTGAATCAGAACGCCTGCTCCTGCTCCTGCGTGAAATCTTACGGCAGGAGCTCGACGTCAATGAAATTTGTGAACAGATACAGGAGAACATGGAGTATCCTTCGCGTCTTCAGCTAGTGCATTTTCTTTTCGGGGTAGCGTCATCAGATGGTGAACCCCATCCGGCCGAAGCAGAGGTACTGCAAAGAATATGTCTTCATATGGGCATCAGGCAAAGCGATTTCGATTCCATCAAAGCAATGTTTATAAAGGATACCGGAAGCGCTTACCGTATACTTGAGATAACACCGGATGCAACTGACGAAGAAGTGAAAAAAGCTTACCGGAAAATGGCGTTGAAATACCATCCTGACAAAGTAACCCACCTCGGTGAGGATGTTCAGCATGCAGCCAAAGAGAAATTTCAGCAATTAAATGCTGCATACAATGAAATTAAACAACAAAGGGGTTTCAATTGATCTTTCCATACTAATTGGCGAAGTCCCGGCTCCTGGTGAATTAAAGAACCTGGTGGCCATTCATCGCAAATTGCTTCAAAAAACTGTTGAGAAGCTGGCAAAAGCCAATCCGCGCGATCTTGACCGGACAGTCCATTCGCTTCATGAAGAAGCCTTTGGCTTTTATGATTGTCTGAAATGTGCCAATTGCTGCCGCAGCATCAGTCCGGCCATAAGTTACAACGATGTTGAGCAACTTGCCAGAAAACTAAAGGTAAAACCTTCGGAAGTGGTTGTAAAGCACCTGAAGATGGATGATGACGGCGATTATGTCTTCCATTCGGCTCCCTGTCCTTTTATTGATGGAGAAAACTACTGCAGCGTTTACAGCCACCGTCCGAAAGCCTGTCGCGAATATCCCCATACCGACCGCAGCCGGTTTTACCAGTTATTGAAACTCTCTTTGAAAAATGCTGAAATTTGCCCGGTGGTGTATGCGATATTGATGAAGCTTCGGAAATAGCATCTGTGTTGAAAAGCTAAACACACAGGCACATAGGTGTATTTTTCAATGGTTAAATTCCCTATTAATCATATTTTATGGGAGGCTAAAGGCACATAAGAATAGAAAAGCCCTCTTACCCGAAGTTGGAATTCTTTGATAAATTTCGCAGGCCAGTTTTAATCGCGGAAGTTCTACAACAATAGAAGAACTATTATCCAGAGGTCAATGCCATACTCCTGAACCTGACAATAGTCCCCAACGGCAATTTCTTTTTAAAACTGTCGACCAGGTAAAGTTCACCTGTTTCCATGGATTCCCTGTTTCCAAAGGCTGATCTGATCAGGTTTTCACCGATCAATGATGAAAAACCCATGGAATATAGACTCATAATCAGGAAGTTTTCATTTGGATCGAGCAATTCACTGCACAGCTTGATCATTTCGTTGATATTTTCTTCCAGCACCCACTTTTCGCCATCGGCTCCACGGCCATAAGCGGGTGGGTCCAGTATAATGCCCTGGTATTTTGATCCCCTGCGGACTTCACGTTTCACGAACTTCAACGCATCCTCAACAATCCATCGTATCCCGTCAAGGCCGCTGATCTCCATATTCTCACGAGCCCAGGTAATCACCGGTTTAACCGAATCGACATGCGAAACATCAGCGCCGGCAGCACAGGCAGCCAGTGAAGCGCCACCTGTATAAGCAAAAAGATTCAGAACCTTTGGCCTCTCAGTTTTCATGGATGTTATCCTATCATAGATAAAATCCCAGTTATCACCCTGCTCCGGGAAAACGCCAATATGCCTGAAACTGGTTAATCCAAGCCGCATTTTCAGGTTCATCGATTTATAACTGTAACCTATCTGCCACTGCTCTTTACAATCTTTGTTCAAAATCCACCGGCCTTTTTCGGGATCGTTCTTTTCCTTACGGAAGATCGCCTGCGACCTCTTCAACCATTCCTGTTCCGGCAATGACTTATCCCACACTGCCTGCGGTTCAGGGCGGGTGAGCACCTGGTTACCGAATCGTTCCAGTTTCTCGAAATTGCCGGAGTCGATCAGCTCGTAATCTTTCCAATGGATGGGGGTCAGCAGTTTGATCATGATGTCAGATTTTTCGCCGGCGCATTATCTGGTCGGGCAGAAAGTAAAGTGCAAAGATGCGAAATTTACATAACTTTGCCTTGCTTACCAATCAGCGGCTATGTCAGAAATTATCACCAGCCCTCAAAATCCACGGATTAAAAACCTGGTCCTGCTCCAGCAAAAATCGCGTGAGCGCCGCAAACAAAACAGGATAGTCGTTGAAGGACTTCGCGAAACAGGAATTGCAGTTGCCAATGGATTCAGAGTTACAGATTTAATCATTTGTCCGGAATTAGCAAGGGCAGATGTTTACAAATCTATCGCGCCGGAAGCCTCTATAACCCTTGTCAGTCCTGCAATCTTCGAAAAACTGGCATACCGGGAAGGTTCCGATGGCTTCATCGCATTGATAGAACCAAAATGGCAGCAGCTTACAGATGTAACATTACGGCCCAATCCACTGATAATTATCCTCGAAGCAGTAGAAAAACCAGGAAACCTTGGTGCCATTCTCCGCACTGCAGATGCTGTAAACGCCGATGCCGTAATAGTTTGCGACCCATTGACTGATATTTACAACCCTAACGTGATCAGATCGGGCATTGGATGTGTTTTTTCACGACAAGTGGTGGCCTGTTCCACAGAAGATGCACAACAATGGTTAAAGGCAAAGAGCATTAAAAGCTATGCGGCTGAACTTAAAGCCTCCACACCATACCATATTCACGATTATCGCTATGCAACAGCCTTCGTGATGGGCACTGAAGCCGATGGACTGACCTCAAAATGGATTGATTTCTGTGATGAACGGATTATTATTCCCATGCTGGGAAGTATTGATTCCCTGAATGTTTCGGTGTCTACTGCCGTGCTTGTGTTTGAGGCAATGCGGCAACGGGGGTATTAGCACAGGGCACAGGGCTCAGGGCATGGCACAGAGCATGGGGCAGACATGGAGTTAAATCGAAATTTCATGTTGCTACGAACCCAGGAGATTTGGTGGGGCAGGGGCCTGTAGCGTTGAAAGGGCAGCTTGAGGGGGGCGAACATTAGAAACCTGACAGCCGGTAAGTTGGCGGTTAGAAATTTGATTTTATCGTCCTGTCACGTCCTGGCACCGGGGACATTATTAGATGTAGGGACATGACATGTCGTGTCCCTACATCTATTAATCTGGAATTAAAAGACTAAATCTAAGGTGTAGCGCTTCCAACAAAAATGGAAGCATTGTTGTCAACTATGGTCATGTCGGCTGTATCAACTACCTCATCACCATTGACATCTGTAGTCAGATAACCGGTAGCGTAAGCGCCGGCATCGTTATCCACAGGCGACATATCGCCGGTATCCACCGAACCATCCTGGTTTACATCCCCGGCATAAAAAGCCCACTTGCCATCTGCCATTTGTAACATATTGTTCCCATATGCTTTTGAAGCCAGATCGGTAAAATCGTAGCTGATCACATTCCCGGCAAAGGAAACGGGCGTTGCACTTATGGTTTCAATGGAATTCCGGTGCCGGACAACAATATAATAGCTGCCGTTAAGTGAAGCAGGAATCAATAATCCTGACAATCCCAGGGAATTTACATTGCAATTGTCAGACGTAAACACAACGTTTGAATAATTCTCCGCACTGTGCAGTTCAACCTGAACATCGTCTGCAATGGCATCACTGCATGGTCCGGAAGTGAATCCCAGCGGAGATCTCATCTGATGCGCATCCGGGTCATACAGCCCCTCTAATAAGAATGAGAGATTAAGCTTTTTATCGGAAGTAACGATTCCATTCACATAATAACACTCATAAGGAGAATCGTTCAGGGTATTGTAGGCAGCATCTCCGTATTCGCACGAAGAGCCGTCATCATACCAAATAAGGTCAGTTGAGCCACCAAGATAATTGAAATTTAAATTTACCAGGGTTGATCCATCCGGGAGACTTATTGCATTTCCGAACCAACCGATTATGACACGGTGCATCCCGGTTGGAAGTGCATTGTCAACGATTGCCAGGAAACCGGTCAGAGCAGGGTTTTGCACTCCCTGAATAAAAGTCAATACCGCGGGATCATACTCAAGCGTAAGTGAAATTACTCCAACATTGTTGAATCCGGTCACTGTCAAAGGAATTGTAATTTGACCAGGAGTCTGATTGAAAAAGCTTCCTGCTGCAGTAACCGGTCCATTTTGTGCGCTCACAATGCCGGATATTCCAAACATTATGACTGTAAGTATCTTAAGTAGTTTCATAGCTGTAAGTTATCAAATCAACAATAATGTGATCAATATTTAAAAATAAATATCTCATCAACCGATTCTGCCGGGTAATCGTCACTTTTTCAGCTTTATCCGGTATTTTTATTCAACCGGATAAGCCACACAAAAGATGATCTCAAAAGTCAAATATACAACGATTCAGGCAGTTTTCAAAGATGTAAAAAGCAACATTTTCTAATCCGGAACTTTCTTTCACCACTATGTCTGAATTTTGCTCTCCTGTTCACATTTTCAAATTACCAGTTCAAGAATTCTGGCACTAAAACCATCCCGTTTGAATGCCTGTCAGGGAGTTTCAGCTTCCACATATTGAAAGCTATTGTTATCAACAAAGGTCATATCCGCCGTATCAACAATTCCATCACCGTTTACATCAGTGGTTTGGTAGCCTGAAACAAAACCAGCCGAATCATTGTCTACAGGGGTCATATCGGCTGTATCCACTGTTCCGTCCTGGTTTACATCGCCTGCATAAATGGCCCATACTCCGGTATTTACCTCAATCATATTGCTGCCATATGCCTTTGATGCGTTGTCAGAAAAATCATAACTGACAACTCCTCCAACAAATGGAACCGGCAAACCACTGACCGTATTAATACTGTTGCGGTGGACAATCGACAAGTAATAACTCCCGTTGTAAGAAGAAGGCAGGGTTATACTGATTGTTCCGTCCCTCTTGATAAACACGTTTGCAGCAGTATATTCAACGATGGAATAATTGATGGCGTTGTGGAGCTCCACGGTAATATAATCACAATTCCCGCCAGGGCCTTCTTCGAGAGGACTAACCA
The DNA here is from genome assembly GCA_016709025.1 of Bacteroidales bacterium. GTDB lineage: Bacteria > Bacteroidota > Bacteroidia > Bacteroidales > Lentimicrobiaceae > Lentimicrobium. Next base: position 150,041 of record JADJEQ010000017.1, read on the forward strand.
TTGTATTGGTGGCTATGTCGTAGAAACCTTCGAGATAAAGCTTGATATTTAGTGTCCTTAAAGGTGGCTCACCAACAGTTATTGTTCCGGTTAAAGGTCCGCAACCATTGTCGTCTGTAACACTGTATGTCCAGACACCTGACGGGCGTAAAAACACTCCTGTAGTATTGGTTTCCAAACCAATGGTATAGTGCAGGATTCCGGTTCCACCGGTAGCTACAATGGTAATTGTTCCATTATCTCCCCAGTTCACTGGAGCAGTAGAGCTGGCGCTGACAAGGGTGATGGCGGTTGGTTCGGTGATTATGACTGATTCAGTATCCATACATCCGTTGGCATCCGTGATTGTTACGGTATAAGTTCCGGCTGCAAGACCGGTGGCTGTTGCCAGGGTCTGGGCTGATGGATCATTCCACAGATAGGTGAAAGGTGATGTTCCGCCAGTGGCCAGAACTGTGGCACTTCCGGTGAAGGCTCCGTTACAGGCTACATTGGTCTGTGCAGAAATGGAAGCTGCAGGCCCGCCTATGTTGTTTACGGTTGCTGAAGAAGTTGCTGTACATCCGTTGGCATCTGTGATCGTTACACTGTATGTGTTAGCAGGCACATTGACAAGATCGGGTGGTAGCACCATTGCTCCATGCATAAGTATATGCAGGTGTTCCACCGCTTACGCTCAGATCTACAGATCCGTTGGCATTGCCACAGGTCGAACTTGTGGCTACTGCTCCGCCTGATATGCCGTTGGCTGGGTGATGATTGCCTGTGCTGTTGCGGTGCATCCGTTGGCATCCGTGATTGTTACGGTATAAGTTCCGGCTGCAAGACCGGTGGCTGTTGCCAGGGTCTGGGCTGATGGATCATTCCACAGATAGGTGAAGGTGATGTTCCGCCAGTGGCCAGAACTGTGGCACTTCCGGTGAAGGCTCCGTTACATGCTACATTGGTCTGTGCAGAAATGGAAGCTGCAGGCCCGCCTATGTTGTTTACGGTTGCTGAAGAAGTTGCTGTACATCCGTTGGCATCTGTGATCGTTACACTGTATGTGCAACCACATTGACAAGATCCTGGTGGTAGCACCATTGCTCCATGCATAAGTATATGCAGGTGTTCCCCGCTTACGCTCAGATCTACAGATCCGTTGGCATTGCCACAGGTCGAACTTGTGGCTACTGCTCCGCCTGATAGTGCCGTTGGCTGGGTGATGATTGCCTGTGCTGTTGCGGTGCATCCGTTGGCGTCCGTAATTGTTACAGTATAAGTTCCGGCTGCAAGACCGGTGGCTGTTGCCAGGGTCTGGGCTGATGGATCATTCCACAGATAGGTGAAAGGTGATGTTCCGCCAGTGGCCAGAACTGTGGCACTTCCGGTGAAGGCTCCGTTACTGGCCACATTGGTCTGTGCAGAAATGGAAGCTGCAGGCCCGCCTATGTTGTTTACGGTTGCTGAAGCAGTTGCTGTACATCCGTTGGCATCTGTGATCGTTACACTGTAAACTCCGGCAACCACATTGACAAGGTCTTGTGTGGTAGCACCATTGCTCCATGCATAAGTATATGCAGGTGTTCCCCCGCTTACGCTCAGATCTACCGATCCGTTGGCATTGCCACAGGTCAGAACTTGGCTACTGCTCCGCCTGATAGTGCCGTTGGCTGGGTGATGATTGCCTGTGCTGTTGCGGTGCATCCGTTGGCATCCGTGATTGTTACAGTATAAGTTCCGGCTGCAAGACCGGTGGCTGTTGCCAAGGTCTGGGCTGATGGATCATTCCACAGATAGGTGAAAGGTGATGTTCCGCCAGTGGCCAGAACTGTGGCACTTCCGGTGAAGGCTCCGTTACAGGCTACATTGGTCTGTGCAGAAATGGAAGCTGCAGGCCCGCCTATGTTGTTTACGGTTGCTGAAGCAGTTGCTGTACATCCGTTGGCATCTGTGATCGTTACCACTGTATGTGTTAGCAACCACATTGACAAGGTCTTGTGTGGTAGCACCATTGCTCCATGCATAAGTATATGCAGGTGTTCCCCCGCTTACGCTCAGATCTACCGATCCGTTGGCATTGCCACAGGTCGAACTTGTGGCTACTGCTCCGCCTGATAGTGCCGTTGGCTGGGTGATGATTGCCTGTGCTGTTGCGGTGCATCCGTTGAAGTCTGTAACTGTAACAGTATAAGTTCCGGCTGCAAGACCGGTGGCTGTTGCCAGGGTCTGGGCTGATGGATCATTCCACAGATAGGTGAAAGGTGATGTTCCGCCAGTGGCCAGAACTGTGGCACTTCCGGTGAAGGCTCCGTTACAGGCTACATTGGTCTGTGCAGAAATGGAAGCTGCAGGCCCGCCTATGTTGTTTACGGTTGCTGAAGAAGTTGCTGTACATCCGTTGGCATCTGTGATCGTTACACTGTATGTGTTAGCAACCACATTGACAAGATCCTGGGTGGTAGCACCATTGCTCCATGCATAAGTATATGCAGGTGTTCCACCGCTTACGCTCAGATCTACAGATCCGTTGGCATTGCCACAGGTCGAACTTGTGGCTACTGCTCCGCCTGATAGTGCCGTTGGCTGGGTGATGATTGCCTGTGCTGTTGCGGTGCATCCGTTGGCATCCGTGATTGTTACGGTATAAGTTCCGGCTGCAAGACCGATGGCTGTTGCCGGGGTCTGGGCTGATGGATCATCCCACAGATAGGTGAAAGGTGATGTTCCGCCAGTGGCCAGAACTGTGGCACTTCCGGTGAAGGCTCCCTTGGCTACATTGGTCTGTGCAGAAATGGAAGCTGCAGGCCCGCCTATGTTGTTTACGGTTGCTGAAGAAGTTGCTGTACATCCGTTGGCATCTGTGATCGTTACACTGTATGTGTAACCAGCACATTGACAAGATCCTGGGTGGTAGCACCATTGCTCCATGCATAAGTATATGCAGGTGTTCCACCGCTTACGCTCAGATCTACAGATCCGTTGGCATTGCCACAGGTCGAACTTGTGGCTACTGCTCCGCCTGATAGTGCCGTTGGCTGGGTGATGATTGCCTGTGCTGTTGCGGTGCATCCGTTGGCATCCGTGATTGTTACGGTATAAGTTCCGGCTGCAAGACCGGTGGCTGTTGCCAGGGTCTGGGCTGATGGATCATTCCACAGATAGGTGAAAGGTGATGTTCCGCCAGTGGCCAGAACTGTGGCACTTCCGGTGAAGGCTCCGTTACAGGCTACATTGGTCTGTGCAGAAATGGAAGCTGCAGGCCCGCCTATGTTGTTTACGGTTGCTGAAGCAGTTGCTGTACATCCGTTGGCATCTGTGATCGTTACACTGTGTGTTAGCAACCACATTGACAAGATCCTGGGTGGTAGCACCATTGCTCCATGCATAAGTATATGCAGGTGTTCCACCGCTTACGCTCAGATCTACAGATCCGTTGGCATTGCCACAGGTCGAACTTGTGGCTACTGCTCCGCCTGATAGTGCCGTTGGCTGGGTGATGATTGCCTGTGCTGTTGCGGTGCATCCGTTGGAATCCGTAACTGTTACAGTATAAGTTCCGGCTGCAAGACCGGTGGCTGTTGCCCGGGGTCTGGGCTGATGGATCATTCCACAGATAGGTGAAAGGTGATGTTCCGCCAGTGGCCAGAACTGTGGCACTTCCGGTGAAGGCTCCGTTACAGGCCATTGGTCTGTGCAGAAATGGAAGCCGCAGGCCCGCCTATGTTGTTTACGGTTGCTGAAGAAGTTGCTGTACATCCGTTGGCATCTGTGATCGTTACACTGTATGTGTTAGCACCACATTGAAAGGTCTTGTGTGGTAGCACCATTGCTCCATGCATAAGTATATGCAGGTGTTCCCCCGCTTACGCTCAGATCTACCGATCCGTTGGCATTGCCACAGGTCGAACTTGTGGCTACTGCTCCGCCTGATAGTGCCGTTGGCTGGGTGATGATTGCCTGTGCTGTTGCGGTGCATCCGTTGGCGTCCGTGATTGTTACGGTATAAGTTCCGGCTGCCAGACCGGTGGCTGTTGCCAGGGTCTGGGCTGATGGATCATTCCACAGATAGGTGAAAGGTGATGTTCCTGGGCCAGAACTGTGGCACTTCGGTGAAGGCTCCGTTACATGCTACATTGGTCTGTGCAGAAATGGAAGCTGCAGGCCCGCCTATGTTGTTTACGGTTGCTGAAGAAGTTGCTGTACATCCGTTGGCATCTGTGATCGTTACACTGTAATGCGCCACACATTGACAAGATCCTTGTGGTAGCACCATTGCTCCATGCTAAGTATATGCAGGTGTTCCGCTTACGCTCAGATCTACAGATCCGTTGGCATTGCCACAGGTCGAACTTGTGGCTACTGCTCCGCCTGATAGTGCCGTTGGCTGGGGGATGATTGCCTGTGCTGTTGCGGTGCATCCGTTGGCGTCCGTAATTGTTACAGTATAAGTTCCGGCTGCAAGACCGGTGGCTGTTGCCAGGGTCTGGGCTGATGGATCATTCCACAGATAGGTGAAAGGTGATGTTCCGCCAGTGGCCAGAACTGTGGCACTTCCGGTGAAGGCTCCGTTACAGGCTACATTGGTCTGTGCAGAAATGGAAGCGCACGCCCGCCTATGTTGTTTACGGTTGCTGAAGAAGTTGCTGTACATCCGTTGGCATCTGTGATCGTTACACTGTATGTGTTAGCAACCACATTGACAAGATCCTGGGTGGTAGCACCATTGCTCCATGCATAAGTATATGCAGGTGTTCCACCGCTTACGCTCAGATCTACAGATCCGTTGGCATTGCCACAGGTCGAACTTGTGGCTACTGCTCCGCCTGATAGTGCCGTTGGCTGGGTGATGATTGCCTGTGCTGTTGCGGTGCATCCGTTGGCATCCGTGATTGTTACGGTATAAGTTCCGGCTGCAAGACCGGTGGCTGTTGCCAGGGTCTGGGCTGATGGATCATTCCACAGATAGGTGAAAGGTGATGTTCCGCCAGTGGCCAGTACATGCTACATTGGTCTGTGCAGAAA
>JADJEQ010000018.1 GCA_016709025.1 Bacteroidales bacterium
AACCGACATCCTGGAAAGGCCTGGATTCAATGTTGTTGTCCAAATCCGTTTACCAGTGCCTGAAGGGTAGAACCCTTCCCAGATAGTTGTGTCAACGTTTTTAACCTCTGCAGATGTAGGCAATCCGTTTTCATAGCTTTCCTGCTGTCCCTGAGAATATCTTCCGACACATCACCAAGATTGAAATACAGTTCCCCTCCGTTGAGCAGAATCCTCTGTAAATGGATCCATCATCAGAATTCGATGTGACATTCCATTTGGAGGCCTCAAAATCGGTTGTTTCAATCTTACGCATAATCCCGCCCCAGCGAGTTCTGGGCATCAAAAGGCTACCTGTTTCCGAGATTCCCCTTGAAACACCGGTGGGTAAAACATCAAAATTGTATGGGCCTTTCTCCTCAGGGAAATGAGAGGTTAAACATGGAGATGTTCATTTGAGTAGTTAAGATTATCCACCATTGGGAATATGTCGGATTCCCTGACATTTCTGACGGAATTTCTTGAAAGCTCGTTCTTTTTGTTATCACCCAGATCGGGACTAAGGCTGCTGTTTTTATCGTAAAACAACTGGGCAATGGTGTACCATGAAAATTTAGCACGAGTTGTAACCATAGTCTAATCCAGGGCTTTGGAGATGCTTCAGGGAACATATCTCTTGAGGTCTGTCCCTGGGGAAAATCGCAATAAACCAGGTTCCAGTATTTTTCAGGTCGATGGTCGATTTGGCTCCTTCAAAATCATCAATATAGGAGGTTCCGGTTTGACCAATTGCCTTGGAATGGCCGGGAATAAAATGGCCTGCAAATTCCCCGTCAACCTGGATTCGGGAAATGGTTTTGTATTGTAGAAAGGCGATTTTTATCGATCAGTTTCGTCAGTTTCATCGACTCTGTCTGATAGCTGAAGTTAACACCCCACATGGTATTGGAGATTGGCTCCTGTCCGTAGTTGGTTTTTGTGTGAGCGGACGTTCGTGCGGGTTCATGACGGTAGCCCAGATCAACAGGTCTTTGTTAACCTTGCTTAATCGACATGCATCCCCATCAGGGTCACGGGTCTGCAGATTGAAGGTTGCATTGTTTTCGAGCGAAATATGTTGATGCGTTGTACCCAATTCATGATACCTTCGTTGATGATCTTCACCTGCAGGAATTGTAGTCAACAATGTAATCAACATTCTCGGTCGGGAATACCGCCGGCTGTAACACGCACCGACCCCTGTGGAACATTGAGTGCGTTGGGCGAAATTTCGGACCCTCCCGAGAAGTTTGTGAAGGCCTTCGGGAATAAAGCCCGGTTCTTGTCAGGGTATTGCTGGGCACCACTCTTGGTCAGTGAATAAAGTGAATCGTAACAATACTTGTCTGCAAGATTCTGGTCGTTAGGTTTGCTGCGCAGGTAACTGCCAGAATGGTTTCCTGATGGTAGAAAATACCCGGCCGTTTGAAGCCTGGATGGTACCTCCCTGGCAGACAGCGTTGTCGATAAAGTCAAAAACCCCATCGACGCGTTGGATTTTGAAGGTTGTCAAGGTTGTCAAGTTGAACACCGGATCAGGGGTACGCCTTTCACGCCTTCAGGCCCATCGGTAAAATATCCTGTCGGAACAGTATTTTCATTTCCTGAATAAAGGATGTTCAGGATAAAATCTTCACGGTTGAGCTGAAATGCACCGATGTTATAAACGCCGTTTTCATCGCTGAGGTTCCACATGGGGACCTTTGTGTTCAAAACGGTACTCTTTAGAAGCTTTACCATCAGAGGGTGTTAGGGCGTGATTCCCTGATCGGAAAATTCACCTACCTGGTAAATGCTGTCTGCCCGGTAACCGTGTATTGGTAAGCAACCGCCAATACCTGATCGGAATAAGGGTTGAGATTAAGCGAAATAAAACCCAACTTTGAGTTGTAGGAGAATTCGGAGGTGTTAAGCTGCAGGCATTCTCGATCTTCTCATAATCAAGCTGAAACATAACCAAAAAAGGAGCACCGGTCAGGTAATCCGGTTATTTTGTTGATATTGCGGATGATGGCAGTATCGGATTTAGTAAGCAGGTCGTTCGATTGGTTATCGGGGTAAGCTCCATGCATTGGGCAATATGGACTGATTGTAAGATTTTTCTCAGCCAGATCCATAAATGCCACGATGTTTCTGTTATCAGTAACAGCTGGTTCCATGTTCGGTGACCCAAACTTCAATTTTGGTAATTGATGTTTGAATTCCAATGGGCAGTGTACTCAGCGCGTTGTCGTAGTTGTCGGCGAGGCTGGCCAGGAAAGTGCTTGTTTTCTTCGCCAATCAAGGCCTTTACGCTGAATTTACTGGTTTGCGCCCCACCTGAACAGTGATGTTTGAAGTTTCGCTCTTCTGCTGTGAAAATACACCGGTTACTGTTGCCCTCACAAACTGAATTGTGTTTTCAAACCAAAGAGGCCCCTGTTTCCGGTGATCAGGGTGCTGTTGAGCGGAAGGTAACGTCGCGGCCCCAATCAGTTTAATATTTCATCTTCTCACCTTCGTTTTGAGTTTGAGTTTTTTCTCAAATTCGAAGGTAACGTCTGTCTGATGGTTAAGAGTTGAATTCAATTTTATCGCCGATTTTAGCCATTACACTCTCTGAATGCGCTGCTGGAAATCGAAATTTCCTGTGCTTTTGCGCTGTCGTGGGTCGAGTGCCGGATCGTCGCGGCGGTTGGAGAGGATACCAAATGTAACCTCTGCACTTCCTGGGGCAAAGGTGTCGATGGTGTTACCACCAAAAATCGGTCGAACGCTTCCCCGATGGAATTCTGCGGAATAATACCGGTACGGCTTGCTGCACCTGCTGAAACAGCCGGGCGCGCCAGTAGTTTCTGCAATGAACGATTCATATCAAGTAGCTTGTGGTCGTCCAGGCTATAGGAGTCGGTGAAGTGAGCTTGCAAATCTGGCTTTCTGAACGTAGTATAGGTCTGGGTAACCGGGTCGTAAATGAAATCTTCAGAGAAATTGAAAGGATTTCCCGGGAACATCTTATTTTTATCAGTAGGCACTTGGTTGGTGCGGGTTCCGTTCGGGAAGGGGATACGGTAAATCACCACCAGGCAGGGTAGTGTCGGGCGGTGTTACTGCCCTTCATTTCTTCAGCATTAGGTTGAAGACCAGGTGATGCCGGGATGCCCCAGCGATGGAAACAATAAAAAACAGAACAAAAGACGCAACGAATATTTTGCATAGCTCCAAGAAACCTCAGTATTTTATGTGTGTTAACCAATCGGGTCAACGGATTAATAACCCGATGATTGCAGGTTCCCAACCTTCCATCTCTTCAGGCCTCCGTTTATGTTTTGTTGTATTACATGATTCTAATGCACTTTTAATCAGTTGTTCAACTGTTAATGAAGTACCATCGTCTTTTGAATTTTTTCGATCGTTTTCTCTGCCAGTGTCTTGTTGAAGCCAAGCTAGTTAAAGCAGATAAGCCTCTTCTTTCTTTGTATTGTGCGGACTTCCCAAAATTTCCTTTCAGACCAGGGTCTTTGCCAAGCTTATCTTTCAGGTCAATAATTATCCGCTGGGCTGTTTACCCCAATACCTTTAACCCGCTGGAGGAAGGTACATTTCCGGAAGCAATTGCAGCTGTTATCTCTCCAGGTGTAAGAGAAGAAGTATAAGCCGGGCTGTCCAGGCTCCCGCCTGAAATAATAGAGATCAGATGCCTGAAAAAAACCCTTTCCTGCTCTTTCACAAATCCAAATAACACCACAGCATCCTCACGAACAGCCAGATGAGTAGTAACCTGCAGTTCTCAGGCCTTTAATCTGAGGAGTAGGTGTTGACAGAAATCGAAATATCGTACCCGATACCCTGGCAATCAATAACAACGGATGCCGGCGTTATTTCACTGATCTTTCCTTAATAAATGCATACATAAGCTGGCATTGTACCTGTTAACCGAGCAAAAATAAGATAATAGATCTTGATTATGGAGGTTTTTTGTCTGAAAACAGTATAAACAACTTCCTGATTTGACTAAAGATGTTACCTGGGTTATGGAATGTTAAGCGGTTTAACGGCATCAGAAACTATTGCGCACCTGAGCAGGATTTTGGAAACAGACCCCGTAGTGGTGCTGTTTTGACAGGTGTAATCGGGGAATCCTGCTAAATACAGACAATTTAAAAGCCTCAGGTTTTAGTCAAAAATAGGTTAAAATAGTTCTTCGGTTTCTTTTGTTTGTCTTGTCTGGTTTCGCATGTTGCTATAATTGTTTAATTGCTTAACAAAATTCATCCGGCGACCACCCACAAAAATTAATACATATGAAAGTCCCTTTAGTAAAAAGAACGCTCTGGCTTATCACGCCGAAGGAAGGCTGGGTAAATTGAGGTTTGTTCCAACCAACCTCATCATTCGGGATACGACTTATCTGGAGCTTACAGTCCGGGTGTAGCCGAACCCCCTGTCTCGAAATCAAGGGGTTAACCCAGGATGGCAAGCACAAGACACACAGCAAAGGTCATCGATGGGGTGGTGAATACCGTAAAGGCCATAGCTCCTACTTTCGGGGGTATTAACCTCGAAGACATTAAAGCACCCGAGTGTTTCGAAATTGAGGACAGACTTAAAGCAGCTCTGGATATTCCGGTCATGCACGATGATCAGCATGGAAACAGCGATTATAACCTCGGCAGGCCTGCTGAATGCATTGCTGATCAATGGGAAGAAGATAGAAGAAATAAAAGTGGTGATCAATGGTGCCGGAGCGGCTGCTGTATCATGCTCAAGACTTTACCTGTCACTTGGCCTCAAGCCGGAAAACCTGGTTGCGGTAGATTCAAGGGAGTGTGTAATAAGTCAAGAACCGATCTGAATCCGGTGAAGCAGAAATTTGTTACCGACCGCAACATCTCAACCCTTGCTGAAGCAATAAAAGGGACGGATATGTTTCTGGGGTTATCTGTTGCCGGGGTCGTTACTCCTGAAATGCTGATGAGCATGAACCCAAACCCCATTGTTTTTGCATTGGCAAACCCTGTTCCGGAGATAGCCTACGATCTGGCTGTTGCCACCCGCGCGGACATTATTATGGGTACCGGCCGTTCTGACTTCCCAAACCAGGTAAACAATGTCCTTGGGTTCCCATATATTTTCAGGGGGCGCTTTGATGTAAGAACATGACCATCAATGAAGAAATGAAGCTGGCTGCTGCCCATGCATTGGCCGACCTTGCCAAACAGCCTGTACCTGAAGAAGTAAACATTTCATATCAGGTTACCAACCTCAAATTCGGCAAAGATTATATTATTCCCAAGCCCAATGACCCCGTCTGATTACAAGTATTGCCCTGGCTGTTGCCAAAGCCGCCATGGACTCAGGTGTTGCCCGGAAGCCAATCTTAGACTGGGAAAGCTACCGCGATGAACTGAGGCGGCTGGGCCTCTCAACCCATTGATCAGACAGATTAAGGCCCGGGCCAAGAAAAATCCTAAAAGGTAGTTTTTGCAGAGGCAGAAAACTATAAAATTCGGAAGCAGCTGAAATTGTTCTTGATGATGGAATTGTAAATACCAGATTCTCCTTGGTAACGGGAAATCATTCTCGATCTCATTAAGACCAATGATCTTGAACTGGACGGTGTTCAGATTATTGATCCCAGATCGCCGGAGGAAGATGAACGCAGGGAAATGTTTGCGATGCAGTTTTATGGAAAATGGAAACGACGCGGAGTCAACCTGGTTGGTGCCCGTGACATGATGACCACCGTAATTACTTCGGGCCGCGCCTCGTAAATAATGGTTATGCCGATGCAATGATTTCAGGACTGACAAGCAGTTATCCTGCCACCATAAGGCCGGCGCTGAGAATTATCGGTAAAAGAAAAGGCGCAAACATCGTATCGGGGATGTATATTATGCTCACTAAAAAGGGCCCCTTCTTTTTGCCGATACAACAGTGAACATGAATCCGGATGTCGATAAGCTGGTTGAGATTACCTGCAAACAGCGGCTGCTGTAAGACAGTTTATTGAACCGCGGATAGCGATGCTCTCCTATTCAAACTTCGGATCCGTGGAAGGGAAACATTCCGATTCTGGTGCGCACGGCTGTGGAAAAAGCGCATCGTGAACATCCCGACCTGATTGTTGATGGCGATTTTGCAAGCCAATTTTTGCGCTGAACAACCAACTCCTTCGTGAGAACTTCCCATTCTCAAAACTGGTTGACGGTCCGGCCAACACGCTGATTTTTCCATACCTGACTGCAGGAAATATAGCATACAAACTGATCCAGAACTTGGTGGTGCTGAAGCCATCGGACCCATACTGATGGGACTTGACAAATCGGTGCATGTGTTGCAGATGGGTTCGGGAGTTGCTGAAATTGCAAACATGGTAACCATTGCGGTAATTGATGCCCAAAGCAACAACAACGACAGCCGGGAAAATGCAAAAACATATGCCAGGCGCACCTGCGGAAAAATACTTGAAGTAATCAAACAATTTCAGGATTTTCGTCCAAAAGTTATATGCAATTTCCTACTTTGTAGATGTGTATTTCCTTGCAGAATTCAGATTAGTCCCGAATAGTAATTATTGTTCAATAATTTTCGTAAAATGAAGAAAATCACTGTAATTGGCCGCCGGAATGTGGAGGTGCTACCTGTGCAAATGTGATTGCACATAAGATCTTACCCGTGAAGTAGTTCTTGTAGATATCAAAGAAGGTAGCAGAAGGCAAAGCCCTTGATATCTGGCAGACATCTTCCATCAACAATTTCAATACCAGGGCAATTAGGGTTACCAACGATTACCTCAAAACCAAGGGGTCTTCCATTGTTGTTATTACTTCAGGATTACCGCGTAAGCCGGGAATGAGCCGCGATGATCTGATCAAGACCAACGCATTGATTGTTAAGGAAGTTACAGAAAAGGTTGTCAAGTATTCACCTGAGGCTATCATTATTGTGGTTTCAAATCCACTTGACGTGATGACCTATGCAGCTTATCGTGCGGCACGCAAGAACTCAAGCAAGGTATTCGGAATGGCTGGAATCCTTGATACCGGCCGTTACAAGGCTTTCATAGCCGATGCGCTCGGTATCCCCAAAGGATATTCATTCTCTGCTTTTGGGTAGCCACGGTGACTCAATGGTTCCCCTGCCAAGGTTTACCTCGGTTTCCGGAATTCCCATCACCGATCTGTTGAATAAAGAAGAAATTGATAAAATCGTTGAAAGAACCAAGAAAAGGGGAGGCGAACTGGTGAACCTGATGGGAACTTCCTGCCTGGTATGCAACGGTGCTGCCGCTGCTCAGATGGTTGAGGCAATTGTTGACGACCAGAAACGGATTTTCCCGGTCTGTACCCTACTCAATGGGGAATACGGATTTGAAAGATGTTTATACGGGCGTCCGGTCAAGGCTCAAATGGAATTGAAGAGATTATTGAGCTTAATCTCGAAAAGGAGGAGCAGAAAATGCTCAAGATTCCGCCAATTCTGTCAAAGGCGTTATGAAAGTTCTCGACGACATGAACCTCTTCGAAGACTGATTCCGGATTAATTTTTAGGGTTCGCTGCTTCCCGATTCCGGGTAGCAGCTTTTATCCTGAACCCGAGGGGGTGCCTTTTCAAAGGATTTATAATTTTGCACTAAATTATTAAAATGAAAAAGAAGGTTGTTGCTTTAACCGGAGCCGGCATAAGCGCTGAAAGTGGATTGAAAACCTTCAGGATACAGACGGTTTATGGGAAGAATATCGCATTGAGGACGTTGCCACTTACGAGGCATGGACCCGTAATCCGGCACTTGTGCTTGAGTTTTACAAACAAACGTAGGGCTCAGCTGGCAACAGTGTCGCCCAATGCTGCTCATCTGGCATTGGTAAAACTTGAACAAAAATTTGATGTTCAGATTATTACTCAAAATGTTGATGATTTGCACGAAAGGGCCGGTTCATCTAAAATACTCCACCTTCATGGTCAGTTAACCAAAGTCAGGAGTACCCAATACCCCGATCTTGTGACTGAAATCGGCTACAAAGAAATCAAGCAGGGGGATCTCTGCGAAAAAGGTTTCCAGCTGAGGCCACACATTGTGTGGTTTGGCGAAGCGGTTCCGCTGATTGAGGATGCCGCCCTACTTACGCAACAAGCCGATATTTTACTTATAATCGGTACTTCACTTGCAGTTTATCCTGCCGCCGGTCTGATGCATTATGTGCGCCCTGGCTGCCCTATTTACCTGATTGACCCGGGTTCGCTCAAGTACCGGGGATCCCAGGTCTTAAATTCATCCGCGAAAAAGCAGGCACCGGGTTGCCGCCTCTGGTAGATCAGTTACTCAACGGATCATCTTTCAATAACCAAACATTCTCAACATCTGGTATCCCTGCCAATTCTGTTCTCATATTCGATATTCATCTGATTGATATAGAATAGAATTTTTTTGAACCTTCTTTTTTATCAATGGTTTCAGCAAATTTTCTTGGATTTTTCGATCCAAAATAGTATATTTGCATCGAAAATAAATGTTTAAACATTCTAGATATGAGAGAATTTGAAAAACAACTTGCTAAAATGCGCCGCTGGTGCGCAATGCAGGAACGCTGCCTTGTTGAAGTGAGAATTCACTGCAACTCAATTGGCATTTCGGCTAAAAACACCGATAAAATCATCGAACAACTCAGTGAGGAAGGTTTCATCGAAGAAGAACGTTTTGCAAAACTCTATGCCGGTGGTAAATTCCGGAATAAAAAATGGGGTCGTGCAAGGATTATTGGTGAACTTCAGGCAAGGCAGATTCCCGACCACATCATTAAAATCGGGCTGAGCGAAATCGATGAAGAAGAATACCGCAAAAACATTGTTTCAATGGTTGAGTATAAAATTACGATAACCGATACTTCCAACAAGATGCTGTTCAAACACAGGCTTTCCAAAACAGCCATTAACAAAGGCTATGAACCGGAACTGGTGCACGGAAATCATCGATGAACTGATGAAAAGAAGGGAATCTAACATCAAGTTCAAAGTCTAAAGTCTAAGTTTAAAGTTTGATCCTGCTCCGAAAAGTCAATAAGGCAGATTAGACACCAAGTCACCAAGACACCAATCCTGCCTGCGGCAGGCAGGTTACACAAAGTATTGTATATCATTAAATTAAAATTGGTGAATTTTTGTGATTTTGTGTTTTGGTGGCAAAAAATTAATTTTCGGAGTGGATTCAAGTTTATGACAATTTACCGGCAGAAAGATCAAATCCGGGAGCCCTGATGATCATTGGGTGCTCTTTATGTTTAATTTGCTATTTTTTCAGAGATATAATACCAAATCATGGTTCAGAACGATCAATTGCACGATATTCAGAAAAGGCTTGATGCTTTAAGGAGGTTCCTTTGACATCGATGTCAGGATTGAACAGATAAAGGAAGAAGAAGCGGTAACGCTGCAGCCCGGCTTTTGGGATGAGCCTAAAAGGCCGAACTTCTGATGAAAGCCATTCAGGAAAAAAAGCGGTGGACCGTTGATTATGCTGCTGCGGTTGCCGCTGCAGATGACCTGAAGGTGATGTTCGACTTTTACGCAGCCGAAGAGGCCACCGAAGAGGACCTTGACAAACAGTATGCGACTGCGATCAACCTGGTTGAGGATCTGGAATTGCGGAATATGCTGAGTGCCGAAGAGGATCGTCTGAGTGCCATTCTGCAGATCAATGCCGGAGCCGGAGGCACCGAAAGCAACGATTGGGCCGAGATGCTGATGCGGATGTACGTCCGGTATGGCGAGCGCAACAAGTACAAAGTCAGGGAACTCGATATGCATGAAGGGATGTGGTCGGTATTAAATCCGTTACCATCGAATTTGACGGCGAGAATGCATTCGGATACCTGAAGAGCGAAAACGGGGTGCACCGCCTGGTCAGGTTATCTCCATTCGATTCGGCCAACAAGCGCCACACCTCTTTTGCATCGGTTTATGTATATCCCGTGGTTGATGATAACATTGATATTCAGTTGAATCCGGCTGACATATCATGGGATACCTTCCGTTCAAGCGGGCCGGGTGGTCAGAATGTGAATAAGGTGGAAACGGCCGTCAGACTTAAACATGAGCCTTCCGGGATTGTGGAATGAGTGCCAGGAAACCCGTTCGCAGGGGCAAAACCGTGAAAAGCCATTCAGATGCTGAAATCACAGTTGTATGAGATCGAATTGCGCAAGCAGAGGCCATCGCCGTGATCGAAGGCAAGAAAAAGAAGATAGAGTGGGCTCGCAGATCAGAAGCTATACATTACATCCGTACAAACTTGTGAAGGATGTTCGCACCGACTACGAAACCAGCGATACAGCCGGCGTGCTCGACGGCGACCTCAACGATTTCATCAAGGCCTACCTGATGGAGTTTGGCAGGGATGCAATTTAATATTTGCGTCGATTTTTATTACAATAGTCCGTTAATTTTAAGAAACACCTACCGCAGAGGGGGACGCAAAAGCGCAAAGTATTGATAATTATATTTTACAAATCAAAATAGATGCTTTCAATCAGATGTTTAAAATATTTAACGGAGCATATTATAAAAAGGGGAAGCATAAATGTTTCTTTTTCAGTTGAACCCAATAATGGTCAAATCCAGGGAACCCATGGTTATTAAGAATAGGTGAATCACCGACTGTAGACATCTGTTCCATTTTCCCTGATCAGCAGATCATCAATGAACAATGGTTCCTTTGCTTCCTTTTTACCAATGGTAACAATGTAAATCCTGTTTTTGGGATTGCTTACCTCAAACACACCCTCAACCAAAGACCAATCGCCGTTGATGACCTCGCTGTGTTCGGGGAACCAGGTGGTTGATTTCCAGGTGTCTGCCTGTTCATCGTACTCTTCAACGATAAACCTGAACCACATATTCAGTGCATCCGACAATCCATTGAACATCCATGCGCTGATCTGGTATTTTCCCCGGCTTCAAATCCGGGATTGAACTCAGCCAGTACTTTTTTATCTTTTTAACCGACTGATAACCACCTTTCCCCTGAAGGGCCTTGTCCAGACCGAAGGTTTTCAAAATCATTGTAATACAGAAATGAGGAATCCTTTGTCATGTAAAAACCGTCCCTTTGAATCAAGTGGCTTTCCGACGCTATGAAATTGGCATATATAGCAGGGCACTGCTGCGGAAGAGGTCGGCTTTCCTTAATGAATAAAGAGAAATTTCATTGCTCTGAAACAACGGCTTGCATTTTCCAAAAACAGCCTCTTCGTATTCGGTGAGTGGATCATTGGTACGGATTACCAGGAAAGGCCGGTCATCGGGCAGGTCTGATTCGATACCCTTTTGTAAAAATCCGGGGATACCAGTTGAACGATGTTTTTACTTTCCTGTATCGAAGTCCGGGTGAGGTTGGCGCATACCAGGGGAATCCCGGAGTGAAGGGCAAAAACCATAGAAGCCCTGGCCGACTCTTCACTTCTGGGCCGTGAATAACTTTCGGAACCCTGGTAAAAAAATGGCAACGTTACTATGGCCTGGTAATCTTCGGTTTGAATGGTATCCAGGGCTGATCTGAAAGATTCACTGAGGTTTTCCTGTCAAAAAGATTGGGTGACCGGGTAATGGTCCAGCCCATTTCGCGGTGATAAGGCAGGGCTTCCGCAATGTTAGCCAATCCGGCAAGCAGGGCAAGACCAATGGCAATATTTCTTCCCTTTCTGCCGGCACTTTTAGGTTACATTAAACTCAGCACCGTTGCGGTAAATACTGTGATAACGAAGTAAAAGGCCAGGTAAATCTTCCGAGCGCCCGGAACTGTTTTATATAGGTATAATCTCCGCGAGTACCGGAAATTGCCTGAATGGCACCGCCATGGCAAAAAGCAGCATCAGGAAGGCGGCCACCAGGGAAATGTTCAGGATTCGGGAAGTGAAGAAACGGTCAATGGATGTTTTCCTTCTCCTGAACAGCCTGTAGATCCCCATAAAAATGAAAACAACTACCAGCAGTGTGGTAAAGAGTCCGACATAGCTCCAGGCCTCCCATTGCTGCCTGATGCCATTGCCGGTCAGTGAATCAAGAACTGTGCGCAGGGGTGGGTGGCTGGGCACAAATACATCGTCGGCTTCAGCCACATACAGAAAAAACCCGGAGGGATTGTCTGTCCGGTCAGTATGGGAATCGGTTATTTTGATAAAAAGGAAAAACAGGACAACGGGAATAACCAGCACAGCCAGCAAGGTAATGGAATGTCGTATATATTTCATTCGCTCTTTGTCTGACAGGAAATGAATGATCAGAATCAAAATCAGGAAAAAAGTAACCATGATTCCAAGGTAGGCATGGATGAAAAACCAGAAGGTATTGTTCAGGAAAATCAGGGCGGTGTATAAATATCGTTTTTGATTCTTTAACGATCTGATGATCAGTAGCCACGATAAGGGGATGGCAAAGCTGTAAGAGAGCGCCAGATGCCCACCCAACCGGAAAATCTGTGGCGCCAGCAGGGTGATCCCGATGGCGAAAAGCAGGCTGAACCAGCGGTTAACACCAAGTTCAACCAGCAGAAGGTATATGACAATAAAGGTGAAAAAGACCGAGAAGATCATCACGAAATTGAGAATGCCGATACTGTAATTGCTGAAAAACGGAAATATGCCTGCCAGTGATCTGAACATGTTTGCCAGAACCGGGTGGCAATCGGTATACATAAAATGTTCCCCGTAAGGGTAGTTCATTCCGGTGAAATCAACGCAGGAGCTATCGTGTTGAATATGATAACTGTAAGTGAAATAGTTCTTCAGACCATCACCACTGTTGGCAAACATGAAGCTGTCAGGGTTTATGATTACTTTTCCATAAAAAGTGAGCGTAATCATAATTCCGATGACAATCAACAGAATAAAGGGCAGTTTTTGTTTCATTGCAGATGTTGAATTCAGCCTGTAATATATCCGGAATCGGATATGTGCAAATATAAGCTTGTTTTTACTGCACGGCATTAAGATGAATCAGCCATTTTTAATGGTAAAACTCCTGCTTTAATATTTTTGCTGAGCTTTTATTTATATGGTATTTTTGTGATGGCTCATTTCCGAAACAGATTATATTTGAACTACCGGAGCAATCGTTCAACCGGGGGAAGGACCGGATTTATCAACTTTTCATCTGTATACTTTAAATGATTTAATTTTAAGATCTTACATATTATATTACCCGTTATTAATTTTTAAAGAATGCAGGCATTGTCCAAAATTAATTCCAACCATGGCTCAACTATTCTGAAAGCCCTGTTGTTTCTCCTGGTAATCTATTGCCCTTTCTTTCTTCACCTTGGTGATATGCCAATCAGGGTCTGGGACGAAGCCAGACAGGTTGCCAATACCCTCGAAATGGAAAGGAACGGCAATTACCTGGTAACGCATTTCGAAGGTCAGCCGGAAATGTGGAATACAAAACCTCCACTGTTGATCTGGTTCCAGCTTTTTTTTCTCAAACTCATCGGGAATGAAGAATTAGCTTTCAGACTTCCTTCTGCAATAGCGGGCTTCCTTACTACACTGACGATAATACTGCTTTTTGCAGGATATTTAAAAAGCTATTGGTTTGGTTTTATTACCGTGGTGGTGCTGGTAACAGCGAATGGATATATCGGGGATCATGTTGCCAGGACGGCTGATTATGATGCACTGCTAACCTTCTTTATGATTTTTTATGCACTATGTTTCTTTTTGTTCCTTGAAACCGGCAGGCTGAAATACCTGCATCTTTTCTTTGCCGGACTGGCATTTTCAATCTTAACCAAAAGCATTCAGGGAATGTTGTTTATACCGGCATTGGTCATTTATCCGGCGTTTACGGGGAATTTTCTGAAACTCCTGAAGAATAAATGGGTGTATATTGACTTTGCCCTGGTTATATTGATCGTTATGGGATATTATCTGCTCCGCGAATCGGTAAATCCTGGTTATCTGGAAGCTGTATATATCAACGAGTTGGGTGGGCGGTTTGCAAGGACTATGGAATACCATAAGCACCCATTTAATTATTATCTGAATCTATTGATTTCAGACCAGTTTGCTATTTGGTTTTTGTTTGTTCCAATGGGATTTTTTGCCGGTCTTGCTTTCCTAAAAGGGAAAATAAGGAATTTGATATTGTATGTAGCCCTGATCAGTTCGGTATATCTGCTTATTATTTCTTCAGCGGGTACCAAACTGGCCTGGTATAATGCACCAATCTTTCCACTGCTATCGATTCTCGCAGCTTTCGCGATTTACAGAGTATTTTTACTGACTGTGGAATTTAAAGGAATTGACGGAGGCTTATTCAAAAAGGCTCTTCCTGTTTTGTTTATGGTCATGGTTCTTTATCCACCTTATCAAATCATAATTGATAAGGTTTACAAACCAAGGGAAGGTTCAAATGAAATTGATTTTTACAATATGAGTCATCTACTCCAGGATGTTGCAAACCATAAAAGCGAGATTAAGGATTGTTTTATTTGTTACGATGGCTATAGTGCTCATTTGCAATATTATACTAACAGGTTGAACCAACAGGGCAAGCTTGTTTTCTTAAAGGCCCCCCAATTGCTGGTCGTAGGTGATGTTGTAATTTATTCACAGGAGTTTATCCGGAAAAAAATAGAGGAAAAGTTCTTATTTGAAGAAACGGGAAAGTATTATAATGTCAAATTCATTAAAATAAATGGTGTCAGAAACAGAAATGATTAACCTGAGTGTGGTTATACCGGTTTTTAATGAAGAAAAAGTTCTTGATGAGCTTGTCGGCAGGCTGAATGAGGCCTGTGAAACGATAACCCCCGTTTTTGAGTTGATTTTTGTGAATGATGGAAGTTCAGACGGTACACTTCAAAAGCTCAGGAACTTTGCTGAAACCAATAAACACATAAGATATATTAGTTTCAGCCGTAATTTCGGACATCAGAATGCGGTGATGGCCGGTATTATCCGGAGCCGTGGAAATGCTGTGGTCCTCATTGATGGCGACCTTCAGGACCCGCCTGAACTCATTCCTGAGTTATATGCGAAATTCCGGGAAGGATTTAAAGTCGTTTATGCGCAGCGCAATCACAGGAAAGGGGAGTCGTTGTTCAAAAAACTGAGCGCCGGTGTCTTCTACCGGACATTGAAAAAAATCACATCCATTGACATTCCGCTCGATACCGGTGATTTCAGACTCATCTCACGCGAAGTGGTCAATCACCTGATCAGTATGGATGAATCCAGTAAATTTCTGCGCGGGCAGATTGCCTGGCTGGGTTTCAGGCAGATCAGCGTTGAGTTTGACCGTCAGGAACGCAAAGCAGGTAAAACAAAATACACCTTCAGGAAAATGATGCGGTTCGCGATGGACGGTATAACTTCATTCTCAAATTTTCCTCTACAGATTGCCACATTTCTCGGTTTTTTGTTCTCTGTCATTGCTTTCTTCATTATTCTTTATGCCCTGTATTCGAAGTTTATTCTGGAAGAGGTAGTTACAGGCTGGACATCCATCATGATCAGTTCGATGTTTATCGGTGGAGTACAGTTGCTCTGCATTGGCATCATCGGCGAATACATCAGCCGGATTGCCGTGGATGTTAAAAAGCGCCCATCTTTTGTGATCGAGGAAACAAATTGTGATCAGGAGATCAACTCCGGAAATAAGAAATAGTCCGCCTGGTTCAATAATGAATACCGGCATTTGGCACTTGCCATCATAACATCAATTCTATACCTTTACAAATTGGAATGGGTTGTTTTTTTAAACCGGTTTGCATTTATTTAAAAGTTGTTTATCTGCACTTTAATAATTCCTGGTATGGTTACAGTTTATCACAATCCGAAATGCCGGAAATCCAGGGCGGGACTGGAGTATGTAAAAATCAGCTACCCCATTGCGGAAGTAAGGGATTATATCCGTGAAGGAATAGCACCGGAAGAAATAAAGCAGTTGATTTTGATGATGGGAATCAGGCCAACTGAACTGGTTCGAACGCAGGAAGAGTATTACAAAGAAAATCTGAAGGATCTTAGTCCGACAGATGAAGAATGGTACAGGATTCTGTCTGAAAATCCCAGGCTGATCCGCAGGCCGATTGTGGTAAACGGCAATAAAGCTGTGCTGGCCGATCCACCGGAAAAAGCAGACACAATTCTGCAATGATTCACAACAAAGTATTTATAAACAAAGTGATACAAAATGAAAACACGAACTGAACACGACACCATGGGAAATGTTGAGGTTCCCGCCGATAAATACTGGGGTGCGCAAACCCAGCGTTCATACGAAAACTTTAAGATCGGGGATGGCACCATGCCCAAAGAGATCATCAGTGCATTTGCAATCCTGAAGAAGGCTGCTGCCATCACCAACCGCGACCTTGGGGTACTTTCAGCAGAGAAGGCTGATCTGATCGGGAAAGTGTGCGATGAAATTCTTGCCGGAAAACTAGATGACCAGTTTCCGCTGGTGGTATGGCAAACGGGTTCGGGTACCCAGTCGAACATGAACCTGAACGAAGTCATCTCCAACCGTGCCCATGTGCTGGCCGGCGGTGTGCTGGGCGAAGGCAAAAGTCGGTTCATCCCAACGACGACGTAAATAAATCGCAGTCATCGAACGATACTTTTCCCACTGCCATGTCGATTGCAGCCTATAAGATGGTGGTTGATGTCACCATTCCCGGGGTGGAAAAACTGCGCGATACCCTGGCAGTCAAGGCTGAAGCATTTAAAAATATTGTAAAAATCGGTCGCACCCATCTTATGGATGCCACACCACTCACCCTCGGACAGGAGTTTTCAGGTTATGTATCACAGCTGGAACATGGCATCAGGGCTTTGCGAAATACACTGCCACATCTGGCTGAACTGGCCCTGGGTGGAACAGCGGTAGGCACCGGAATCAATACTCCAAAAGGTTATTCGGAATATGTGGCAAAACAGATTGCTGAAATATCGGGCTACCCGTTTGTGACTGCCGGCAATAAGTTTGAATCCCTGGCCGCCCACGATGCAATGGTTGAAACCTCCGGAGCCCTGAAAACCCTGGCGGTGAGCCTGATGAAGATCGGAAACGATACCCGCTTACTGGCTTCAGGGGCCCAGATGTGGAATCGGTGAAATTCATCTTCCGGAAAATGAACCGGGTTCGTCCATTATGCCCGGCAAGGTAAATCCTACGCAAAACGAGGCACTTACTATGGTATGTGCACAGGTGATCGGTTGCGATGCTGCCATTACAATTGGCGCCATGCAGGGCCATTTCCAGCTGAATGTGTTCAAGCCGGTGATCATTTATAACCTACTGATGGCCGCCCGCTTGCTGGGAGATGCCTGTATTTCGTTCAACGACAACTGTGCCATCGGGATCGAAGCCAACGAGCCGTTTATCAAGCGCAATCTGGAGAATTCGCTGATGCTGGTAACAGCGCTCAACACCCATATTGGCTACGAGAATGCCGCTAAAATTGCCAAAAAGGCCCATGCCGAAGGCTCTACCCTGCGTGAAGCCGCCATCGCTCTCGGCCTGCTGACCAGCGAGCAGTTTGACGAATGGGTCGTGCCCTCCAAAATGATATAGCGCGCCGGGCACAGGGCACAGGGCTCAGAGCATGGAATTAACCGGGAAATATCCGTCTTCGAAGTGGCTGACAAGGAGACCTGGAGAAATGGGGACAAGGAGAAGACTAACCTGTCAGGTTTTAAAGTTCTATGGAATTGGAAAATTCAAAATTGGGCTTTGGATAATACATAAATCGGCAGGATTCCCCTTTGTAAATCGTCCCAAACGCTCCCCGCCCCTATTTGGCACAGGGCACAGAGCATGGAGCATGGGGCATGGAGCTAACCGGGGGATTTCCGTCTTCGAATTGGCCGACAAGGAGACCAGGAGAAATGGTGACCAGGAGAAGGCCAACCTTTTGGACATAAAGGGCTTTGGAAATCGGAAATTGAATATTGGAATTTTCCCCTTGTCTCCCGCTCCCCTGGTCCCCTTGTCTGATAAATCGTGGTAGGAAGTTAACCGGAATAGTTCAGGGCACAGGGCACAGGGCAGGGCACCGGGGGCCACAAACCACGAAGTGACGGAATGACAGGTAGCCCTGAAAGGGCGAAACACAATATCCGTGGGTGCAGCGTAGTGGAACCCACGGTTTTGGCAGTGCCCGGAGATCCAAGCCCTGAAGGGGCGTAATAACCAACGTCTTCCGCTAAAAAGGTCCTTCCCTGTCAGCTCATCCGGCGGAATGGTCACCAACCCCTGAAGCCTCCAGACATAATGATACATCACCAGCCGGCCGTTTCGGTAAACCGGAATGGTGTCGGGCTGTCCGATGCGGGCAAAGTAATCTTTATAATGCCCGTTCGGATCAGAAAAATCATAGCTGGATGAAAAATACCAGGCATCCATTCCCTCTTCAAAACCGCCGCGGTACTGCGTTATCCAGGCATATTTGTGGGTGCGCTCCAGTTCAGCGAGGGTCAATAGTTTGATACCAAGTGGCCGGGCTACATAATAATCGAGGTTTGCGGCCGGAAACCAGCGTTGGGAAAGAACAATGGCATCTTTCCGCATTTGACCAGAAGCAGTGTCCTTTTGGTAGATGGGCGTGAATCCTTCACGTAATTGTTCCCAACCATATAGATCGAGGGTAATATCCTTGATGCCGATTCTCTTGCCGGTTGTCTTGTCAATTCCTTTGTTCAGGAACCATCCCTGGTTGATCTGTACCAGGGCAGCGGTAATAACAATTGCTGTAAACAGGAGGGCATAGCGGACCGGTTGTGGCAACATCGCCGCATTCCGGCCTTTTTGAGTTATATTTCTTAGATATATTGCCGCCAGCGGAATCAGCGTCATATAGGCCGGGCCGGTCCAGTGGGGAAGGGTGCGGCGGAAGAGCGAAAAACCCAGAAAGAGCAGGATGACCGGCAGGGCAGTCGTGACCAGCAACCGGAGTTCAGGTTTATTGTCCGGAAAACGGCCCCTGAAGAATGCCAGCAGTCCGGCAATCACCAGCACAAATACTACGGGATTGTTATAAAAAATCTGGCCACCCAATTCTGATGCAAAAAGGTCAGGCCGGAGCATGTTCTTCACCACTTCCACCCGGTCGCTGTGGAAGGTAAAACTCACAAAATTGTAGCGGAAATTCCAGAGGATAACGGGCGAAAACAGCAGCAGTGAAATGATGCCTGCGGCAAAAATCTGCCATTTCTTCAGCCAGGTTCTGTCGTAGATCAGAAAATAAAGCCCTGCACCGGTGAAGAGAAAGACTGAAGTATATTTTGATAAAAGTGCGAGACCGCCCGCCACTCCTGCCCAGAGTAAGATTTTACTGCTGCTTTTATTTTCCGGTCCGGCTTTCACCGCCCTTACAATCAGGTAGAGGGTAACCAGCCAGAAAAATGTCTGGGGTGCATCGGGCATCATAAAGGTACCCGCAATAATAAAGCAATAGAAGGATGCCGTATAAAGCAGGGCGGCGTACCATCCGGTAAGTTCATCGTGGATTTGTTTACCAATCAGATAGATCAGCCAGGTGTTAAGGGTACCCATAACGACTGCGCCGAGCCGGATAAAAACTTCACTTTCGAACAACAGATTCAGGCTGAAAAGCTGAATAATCCACCCGGTCATGGGAGGATGGTCAAAGTGGCTCAGGTCGGGATAGAGGGCATAATTGATGTAGTAAACCTCGTCGTTGCCCAGCTCGGTGAATGCAGCAATCAGCACGCGTATGAGAGCGGAAACAGCCAGCAGCAGCCAGAGACGGTTTTTTCGAAGAAAGGCAGGGATCATCAACAGGTGAATAGAGCTGCGAAAATACGAAAAAAGTGCCATCGGGTGAACGGATGCTTTCGGATGGAATTATAAGAAATCAGGAGAAACCGGGTGAATGAGCTTCCCGGACACCGGGTAAATATTTTAAGCACCCTAAGTCGCTTTTTAAAAAAGTACAACCGGGGTTGCTCTTCGTCTTCAGCCAGCCTGCATTTGTAAAAGGAATTCATTCACTTTTACCTTTTTCTCAGCAAGATGCTCAGGCTGCGGCTTATCTCTCTTTCCTCCGCTTTTTCGAGTCCGGCCTGGCCCGCATAAACGAGTGATTGTTCAAATTCACGTCGCGTAACATGGCCTGCCGGCTCAGCAAACAGCAGAAGCGATCCGGGTTTCATCATATCCGACAGATCAGAAAAAAGTTTCTGCTGATCGGGGACTTCATGGGCAACAGCAAACAGAAGTACAAAATCTATGGTTTCCTTTAAATACTCAAAGGGTTCCCCGTCTTTTATCAGGATCGGTTTTATGATACCCTGGAAACCCTGTTTTAATGCCCTGGAGGTGAGTTTGCCAAGCATTTTCTGCTGAATATCAAAGCAATATATTGTTCCTTCCGGACCCACCATTCCGGCCATTGGCAGGCTGAAGTACCCCATGGCACTGCCAAAGTCAACGGCTTTCATCCCTGGTTTCAGGTAAGGTTCAAGGATTTTTTCAGGTTTATGTGAAATCCGCCTGACCGGATTGAGCAGAAGATACCCCATCCACCACGGACATATGTGTTTGTTTTCCATTATGGTTTAATTTAATCAGCACAAAAATAAGTGCAGTCCCGGGTTTTGAAAAACAGATTCAGGTGGATCCGTCAAACGGACGGCTAAACCGGGCTTTTCGTCCAATGAGAGGAGAAAGTCGGGTTTTTGAATCGGTATTTTCAGGTAAAATGGAATTGTTTTATCTTTATCCGCCCCAATATCCACGCCTTCCTAAGCGATATGACACCAATTGTTAAAGCTCCTGTAAAACTTACCATTCCGTTATTGCTGGCTATTGCCTTGTTTGTTCTTTTGATGATCAGCAGTTTTGTGAAGCCTTACGGGTTTTTCATCGACGAGGTCTATTTTCTCTCCTGTGCCCGACGGCCGGCCCTGGGTTATATTGATCAACCTCCGCTGTCCATTCTGCTTTTATCGGATGCGGTCAGGGTGCTGCCTGCACTCAGCATGGCGGCTACAGTATTTGTTACCGGGTTAATCACCTGGCGGTTGGGTGGAGGACCATTCAGCCTGCTACTGGCCTGCCTGGCTGTGATGGTGATGCCTGTCTACCTTTTGTTCGGAAGTTTTTATTCGATGAATGCCTTTGAGCCGCTGATATGGACGGCGGTGGTATATTTTGTGGTGAAACTGGTGCAGGACCACGATCCGCGCAACTGGCTGCCGATCGGAATTCTTTCGGGTATCGGACTGGAGATGAAACATACCTTTGTGCTGTATGGGCTGGCCCTGGTGATCGGGATGCTGATATCCGGTAAGCGGAAGCTATTATGGAATTACTGGCTGTTATGGGGCGGACTGGCTGCTTTTTTGATCCTGCTGCCCAACCTGATCTGGCAGATTGTCAATGATTTTCCTTCGCTGGAACTATACCGCAACTCGTTTACCGGCAAAAACATTGAAAAATCCCCGGTTGAGATTCTGGTAGAACAAATTGTCTTTGTTAACCCGGCTACTTTTCCCTTGTGGATAACCGGGGTTTTCGCATTGGCCTTCCATCGGGGCAAAGAGTTCCGGCTGATGCTGTATGCCTGGCTTTTTCTGATGGCTGTGATGATCGCCGGGCAATCGAGCCGGCCCGACCGGATTGCCTCCATCTATACTTTTCTGATCGCATTTGGTGCAGTAACCATTGAACAGGAACTGAAAAAAAAAGGGCGGCTAATTTTGCAACTCGCATTGGTTGTGCTAATGATTACCGGAGGAGTATTGTTGACTCCGGTATTTATCCCTTGATGGCGCCACAGCCACTGAAGGAACATATTGCGCGACTTGGCCTGAAAATGGACCTTGAAGAGGGCAAGAAAGGCGAGCCCATCCCGCAGTGGCTGGCTGACCGCCTCGGATGGCATGAACTGGCAGAGGAGGTTGCTGAAGTCTATCACGGTCTTCCATCCGCCGAAAGGCAAAACACGGTGATTATTTCAGCCAATTATGGCCATGCCGGTGCCCTTGAACTATATGGCCCGGAACTGGGGCTGCCCGCTGTGTATGCCACGCACAATGCCTTTCACACCTGGGGCCCGCCATCCGATTCCGTTATAACCTACATCGCGGTTTCCATCAATATCGAAGAGGTAAAAACCATGTTCGACAGCGTTGAAGAAGCAACCGTGGTTTATTGTCCCGACTGTACCCGGCCACAGCGAGAGATGCCAATCTATATCCTGCGCGGACCAAAATTCTCTGTTGAAAAGGAGTGGAAGGGGTTCAGGATTTATGGATGATGGTTGAGGCTATGATCTGTAAGCTATTGTGAGTTTGTTTTTGCACTAATTTTCTCGTGGTTTTTAATTAGCATATTAGCAGATTCGTAGATTAGCAAATGGAATGTTGGAACGATGGAATGGTGGAATAATGGAATATAATGGAATATTGGAAATTGGAAATGGGGAATTGGAAATTGAATCAGTGACCCTTTCCAACGAGTGCAGGTTGCGCTGCTGTTTCGGTGTATTATACGGATAAACAATGATTCTATGACTAAGAAAACCATTCTGATTACCGGTGCAAACAAAGGTATTGGATTTGAAATAGCCAGGCAACTGGGTATTTCAGGACATCATGTTGTATTGGCGGCAAGAAATGAACTCCGGTTGCAGCAGGCTGTTCAGCAACTGATGGACCTGCAGGTGGATGTGTCAGGCCTGCTGATGGATGTGAGCGATGTGGCCTCCATCGGACAAGCTGCTGATGAATTTGGCAGGCTTAACCTGAAAATGGATGTTCTCGTGAACAATGCAGCCATCCTGGATAAGCGAGATCACAGCATTCTCCGCGATGATGAAGAGATACTGATGCAAACCCTCACCACCAATTGCTACGGTGCTTTAAGGGTTGTAAAGGCTTTTCTGTCCTATATGAAGAACCCTTCCAGGATCATCAATCTTTCGAGTGGTGGTGGTTCGATGACAGATCCTGTTGGGGTTGGTCGCCGGCTTACTGTGTTTCTAAAACACTGCTCAACGCCTTGACACGTCAGTTAAGCGCTGAATTGTTGTTAAAAAACATTTCTGTAAATGCTGTCTGTCCGGGTTGGGTGCGAACCGATATGGGTGGCGCAGGCGCGGCACTTCCGGTAGAAAAGGGCGCGGAAACACCGGTCTGGTTGGCAACTGAAGCGCCCCAATACTTAACCGGGCTCTTTTCAGAAACAAAAAACAAATACCCTGGTAAAAATGATAAGAAATCGTCTCCGGAATTTATTAAACTTAGTCTTTCGGGTAGGATAACGATTGTTAATGCTGACTTCAGACCGGAATTCGATGCCTCTTAACCTCAACCTTAACCTTAACCTCAGCCATAGCCTCACCAATGAACAGATCATCCGAAGCACTAAAAGCATTTGACAGCGGTTTCAACTGTGCCCAATCCATCTTGCACACGTATGGAAAAGAATTTTTTCAGAGAAGAAGCTTGCTGCCCTGAAACTTGCATCCGGTTTCGGTGCAGGGGTTTCATACCGTGGCGAAATGTGCGGGGGCGGTAAGCGGTTCTCTGATGGTGATCGGGCTGCATTGCAGCTATTCCGACCTGACCATGGAGCTTCAAAAGGAGATGAACTTCCTGGTTGCCAGGGAATTTATGACTGCTTTTGAGCATCACAATGGCTCCCTGGTCTGCAATCAACTGGTAAAATCCGAAATCAATACCCCTGAAGGATTGGAATATGCCCGGCAGAACGGTCTTTTAACAAGACCTGCCCGGGATTGATTGCAAGCGCTGCGGAATACTGGAATCGCTACGGAGAAATATCCGGTGGAGAAGATGGGCAGTAAATTGTGAATTGAGCTGTTTGGGGAAATTGAAGTCGGAAGTCAGGTCGGAAGTCGGAAGTCGGAAGTCAGAGTTGGAAGTCAGAGAGTAAGAAATTGACTGAGAGACGAAGAGACTGAGAGATTGAGGACATAGGGTCTGATAGAATGGGAAACTTTTACTATGTGTCTATTTTCTTCTATGTTCCTATGTGTTGAAAAAACTACTTTGAGAAGAAAGTGGAAATGTCATCAGAAGTAAAAATCAGAAGTCGGAGGTCGGTAGACAGAGGCCAGAAACCAATAACCAGCAACCGGTCGGAAGCCAGACTTAGGACTTGGAAGGAGTAGGAAGGAAGGTGATAGAGACTGAGAGACGAAGAGCTGAAAGAGTGAAAGAGTGAGATACATAGGGTCTGAGAGAACGAGAAACTTTTACTATGTGTCTATTTTCTTCTATGTTCCTATGTGTTGAAAAAGACAGATTTGAGAAGAAAGTGGAAATGTCATCAAAAGTTAGAAATCAGAGGTCGGAAGTCCGAGTCCGGAAGAAAGAAACCGGATTTCAGCATTTCAGATCAGGTTAATATGCTTACATTTGAATAAACGAAAGCTTGGGTATCCGCTAAAACCCGGCCGATGAGAATTTCTCTGATCACCTTATTTCTTCTGCTGTCAGCAATGCTGACTGCACAGAGCCTGCTTATTGAAGGCCGTGTCCTGAATAAGGATACAAGGGAGCCTGTGGCCTATGCCAATATCTATAATAAAAGTATTCAGAAAGGAACCATCAGCAACAACGAGGGTTACTTCAGAATTCCGGCCGGCAGCCGGGCTGACTCTGTGTTTGTCTCCTTTGTCGGCTTCATTAAACAGCAGTTGCCCCTTACCGGGGAAGTTCATTTTTGCACGGTACTGCTTGAAACCACCACACAATTGCTGAGAGAGGTCATAATCACCGCTCCCGACGATGCGTGGCTCCGCGATCTGCTGGTGGAGTGCCGGAAGCAGTCGCCACTTGCCACAACCGAGGCCAGGGCGTATTATGAATTGAAAAGCTTTATCCAGGATCAACAGGTGGAACTGGTAGAGAGCTTCTACAATGTAAAAATGACAGGTTATGACCTTTCCACCCTCGATCTGAAGGCCGGAAGGCTGGCCCTGAAACCCTTCAACAACGGCTTATTTGTTTCAATAGCCGGCTCAAGGGCGATAACACTGCTTAAAATGTTCGGCGATAATCTCTACTTCCCGCAGAGCCCCCTTGAATTGTCGGCCGGCAGCATCAAAAAGCATTTTTACCTTGAACTTGCCAGGAAGTACTACGATGAAAATCAGGATTCTATATACGAGATCAGGTTTACCCCCCGCGACACCACCGGACTGTATTTTACAGGGAAGATTTGGCTGAATCCTGCCAACAGGCAAATACTCAGGATTAACCTTCAATGCAGGCACAGTAAAAAAACATCCTTTTCTGCCACTCTTCAGCACCGACCGCATCAGCAATGTAGATTTCAATATTTCAAAAACCTTCCGGACGGTAAATGGCCGGATGTTGTTCGACCACACCGATTTCACCTATACCATTGATTATATCAGCGGAAAGGGCACCGGTGATGAAACGCCCTACCGGGTGGCGACCAGCGCCGTGATCTATGCCTTTGATTACGGTAACCTGTTTACCATCCCGCGGTTTCCCTTTAAGGATGAACACATCGACGATTACAAAAAGATCAGCGCCCTGCCGTATAACGATTTCTTCTGGAAGAGTTACAACGATTATCAACTCATTGATCACAAGCAGCTGAATGAAAAGTTCTACAGCGACACTTCTGCCATCACCAGCCGGAAACTCTTTGCCCAGCACCGGCTGTTCGGCCTCGGGATGTTCGAAAACTCATTTCTGCAATGGTCAACAGAAAGGATTCTTTTTAAGGAGAATGCTCCTGTTCCTTCTGATAAAAGGATAGGAGATCTGGATTTTCCTGCCGATCAATACAACCTGAGCGTGAAAATCTTCATGGACATCAATACAAATGCGGACTCCACGGATATCCTTACGGCTGCCATTCTCGATCCGATGGAAAGCTTTTTTCTTTTACCAATGGACAATACCACCCATTGTTTTATCAATATCTGGTTTGACCTTGTTGAGGTAGAACGGCGAAAATTTGAAAAGGCGCTGGAACTTTCAGACAAAACAGGGGCTACTGTGCAGAAAATGTACGATGAACTTCTTATAAAACTTGAAACGATCAAATTACTATACTTTAAGGAGGCAGAGCGTGGCACCCGGAGTGAAGAATTGCTGAAATGGAATGATATCGTATATAGAAACCTCGGCATCGACAATGCGGCATTTTTCTATTTGAAATAGAATAATGGAATGAACTTTCATCAATCCTCCCGGTCCGTTTCCGGATGAGTCCATGAAAGGTAGTTAAACAGTAATGAAAAACATCAAGCATTCAGGGCAAATCAACGGGGCATCATTCGACCGGATTGATGCCAGGAATCAGATTATTCTACATCGCCGGCTCGCAGATACCCGGTGCAGGGGATGGGTTGTTTACAGCCGTTCCAATCTGGAAGTATGAAATTATTTCAGTATTCAAAGGGGAGATGCTTTCGCAGGAAGCAGCAGATAAGCGGGCGAAGCTGGGGTTTAACAGGTATTTCATAAACATGCCTGACGGAACCATCATGGACTCCATGCATGTGAAGTGTTTCGCAAAGTATGCCAACGATGCGGAAGGGTTGGTAAAATCCGGATCCGGTCCGAACCGCTGATCACGCTCGATGACGGCAAGCGTGTTTGCCTGGTTGCTGTCAGAGGCATCAGGGCTGGTGAAGAAATATTATGCAGTTACGGTAAAGGTATTGGAGCAATTCTGATAGTTTTAAAATGCAGAAGTAATTGTGTTTAAATAAAAATGGCAAGGGAGCTTGCAAAGCGCCTTAACCTAAATTGGAAGCGATTTGCTCATAAAATCGCTGATTTGGGTATAAGTAGTGTATTTTTGTACAAAACATTGATATGCAAAGAATAGTCACAGAAAATATGGATAGAATCAAAGCATTGTGCATGTCGCATAATGTAAAGGCTTTATTCGCTTTTGGATCTGTTTGTACTGATCGATTTAATGATGAAAGTGACATTGATTTGCTGATATCATTCAACCCGATGGATTTTGGGGATTATGCGGATACCTACTTTGAACTGGCTGACCAGTTTGAGCATTTGTTCGAAAGACCAGTCGATTTGGTTACTGATAAATCTCTGGCAAACCCCTATTTTATTGATTCAATCAATCAAACCAAAACATTGTTGTATGGATATTGAAATTAAAAAATATCTGTATGATATCTGGGAATCAATTGATTCAATTGAAAATTATCAGGTTTCCTAATTATGACTATCCCACCTCAAGTTGCTATCCTTGATTAAATTCAGAAGGCTTGATTTGGAAATGGTTAGTTTAATAACTAAAAAATTAATAAAGCTATTTCATGAAGCCAACCCTGCTGCTTCTTTTGCTCTTCCTTTTCACCTTCTCCCTTTTCTCCCAGGTTGCCCCATCCTCAGCCCTTTTCAGAACCCTGAAGGCGCAGGACAGTTTGCTTTTTGAGGTAGGTTTTAACAATTGCGACATCACGCAGTTTGAGAACCTGGTCAAAGAGGATTTTGAGTTTTATCACGACAAGTCAGGCATTACGGCAACAAAAGCAGATTTTATTGCAGGTATCCGCGATGGACTTTGTAAGATGAATTATAAAGCCCGGCGTGAACTGGTGGAGAATTCACTGGAAGTTTATCCGATGGAAAACAAGGGAGTTCTTTACGGCGTCATTCAAACAGGAAGTCATCGTTTTTATGAGGTTAAAGATGTAAAGCCGGATCAGCTTACCAGTGTTGCAAAATTCACGCATGTCTGGCTGCTGGAGAATGGTAGCTGGAAACTGAGCAGGGGACTCAGTTATGATCATAAAGTCAAGTAAAAAGTCTAAAGTCTAAAGTAATACACTGGAAATATTTTGTTTTTCCGGAACAAATTTGTTCATTTATCATTACCTTTGATAAAGAGAAAGCTGAATATAGCAGCCTTTTGATGCTGGACTTTTTGAATTGTTTGACAACATTCGAAGTACATTTAGAGGGCAATAAAATGTGGAAAATGATTCTTTAATTCCGATCTGAGAACCTGAAGAGTCCTTATACCAAAAAATCCGATTAATTCTCACAATTTTACTTTCTCAGCAATGAAACTCAATAACGAGTTACAAGCACAATTGGCGGAACTACAAATTCAGAACCGGGAATTATTACTGGCAAAAAAGCGGGCTGAAGAAGCATTGGTTGAGAGTGAGAAAAAATATGCTGTCATTTCGAAAACTCTCCAGTAGGTAAATCCTGACCAAAGTGATGGGAGTATCATTGTGAATCAGGCATTCTGTGATATCCTCGGGTATAGTAACAATGAACTGCTTGGTAAAAAATGGACTGAAATAACTCATCCTGAAGACATTGAGGAAAGTCAGGAAATTATAAACAAATTAGTTAGTGGAATCGAAAATCGGCCAGATACGAAAAAGATATATTCATAAAGTGGCAAAATTATTTGGGCGGATGTTTCAACCAGCCTGCAAAGGGATGATTCAGGTAACCCACTTTACTTTTTAACAATAATTATTGATATTACCAACCAAAAGAGGTCAGTCTGGAATTTAAAAAGTGAGGAAGGGTACAATGCGTACATCTTGCTAACCGGTCAAATCGATTGGTTAACAAATGCTATTGGAGAAGTTGAGAACGATATTCCTTCATTTAGAAAATACACTGGTCTGACCTATGAAGAGGTAGAGGCTCAGGATGGATTTCAGCCATACATCCCGATGATATTGAAAAAACCCTGAAAGTATGGAATAAAGCTGTAAATACCCGAACACCATACGAAACTGAATACAGGCTGAAGCGTCATGATGGTGTTTATCGTTATTTTCTGGCACGAAGCTTTCCTACTTTACGGAAGATGGGAGTGTTAAGGAGTGGTCAGGTATCTGTATTGATATCACCGATCGTAAACTGGTTGAAGATACACTTTATGAATTAAAGAAAACCTGAAATTAAAGTAAAAGAACGTACACAGGAACTGGAAGATGCTATAAAATACAATAGAAATTTAATAGAAGCAAGTCTTGACCCTCTTGTTACCATTGGAAAGATGGCAAAATCAAGGATGTAAATGAAGCCACTATTTTAATAACCGGATATACAAGGAGAGCTTGGTGGAACAAATTTCTCATCCTATTTTACCGACCCTGAAAGCGCTTCAAACGGTTATAAGAAAGTTTTTCTGGAAGGGGTTGTAAGAAACTATCCACTTGAACTAAGGCATAGAAACGGAAGTATTACCTCGGTACAATATAATGCTTCAGTATTTAAAAATGAGAAAGGCGAGATTGAAGGAATTTTTGCTGCGGCACGCGATATTACAGCAAAACGAAACGCTGAAGATGAGTTGAACAGAAGCAAAAAATTACTTGATGAAACCGGAAGACTAGCCAGGGTGGGGGGGTGGGAAATTGACCTCAGAACAGGCAAAAATACCTGGTCTGAAACCACCTACAAAATACATGAAGTTGAACCTGATTTTGATCCGAATCTAAACACGGCCATTAATTTCTATGCCCCTGAATATATTCCAATTATTAACCATTGCGTTGATAA
The DNA here is from genome assembly GCA_016709025.1 of Bacteroidales bacterium. Lineage (GTDB taxonomy): Bacteria > Bacteroidota > Bacteroidia > Bacteroidales > Lentimicrobiaceae > Lentimicrobium. The sequence goes on from JADJEQ010000018.1 coordinate 29,538, forward strand.
GCTTATCGCAACAGGAGAGCCTTTTGATGAAGAACTTGAGTTCATCACTGCAAAAAACAATAGAATTTGGGTAAGAGCTATTGGTGAAGCATATCTCGAAAATGGGAAATCATAAAAATTGGTGGTGTATTTCAGGACATTAATGCCCGAAAGCTCGCGGAAATAGAAGCTAACAAAAATCGAACAACTAAAGCTACTTTCAAACGAGTTGGAGATAATAATTGATAGTATACCTGGCCTGGTCTTTTACAAGGATACGAATAATAGGTTCTTGCGGGTTAATAAATACATTAGTGATGCATACAAAATGCCGAAAAAGCAATTGGAAGGCGTCAATCTATCGGAACTGCATACAAAAGAACAAGCTCAAGAATATTACGAAGATGACTTACAGGTAATCCCGAAGCGGCAAATCAAAACTGAATATTGATGAAACCTGGGCAACCGAAACAAGGAGTGCGGTGGGTAAGCACTTCAAAGATACCGTATTTGGACGTAACCGGGGAAGGTAATAGGAGTAGTGGAGTTTCGATAGATATCACTGACCGAAAACTGGCAGAGGAAGAATTGCGAAAGCATCGTGATCACCTGGAAGAAATGGTTGCGGAACGGACAGCCGCGCTCGATGCCGCCATAAAAAATCTTCAGCAATCGAACCAGGAACTTGAGCAATTTGCTTATGTTGCATCACGTGACCTGCAAGAGCCGTTGCGAATGGTTTCGAGTTATACTCAACTACGTGAGCGACGTTATAAAGATAAGCTAGATCAGGATGCAAAAGATTTTATATACTTCGCTGTGGATGGTGCCAACAGGATGCAACAGCTTATTAATGATTTGCTGGAATTTTCTGAGGTTACAACAAAAGGTAAACCATTGGAAAAATTAGATCTTACAACAGTACTAGGATATGCCATAGCTAATTTGCACGTAAGGATACAGGAATCCGGTGCTTTAATTGTAAATGATGATCTTCCTTTTGTATTTGGAGATGAATCACAACTTGTCAGAGTTTTCCAGAACCTGTGACAATGCATTGAAATTTAAAGGAGATTCTCCCCCTGATTAAAATAACAGCACATACTTTTGATGACAAAGTACAAATTTCAATCACCGATAATGGGATAGGGATAGAGAAAATATACAGTGAAGAGTATTTGCTATCTTTCAGCAGTTGCACAACAAAACCGAATATCCGGGAACGGGTATAGGGTTGGCAATTTGTAAAGAAGAATCATCGAAAGACATAATGGAAAATCTGGCTGGAATCAGAACCAGGTGTTGGTACAACATTCAATTTCACTTTAAAAATTAAATAATTTTTATGGAAACAAATGCACTGTAATTACATCCTATCGAGATACTTCTAGTGAAGATAATCCCGGTGATTCAAGGCTAGCAATAGAGGCCCTTAAAGATAGTAGCTTAGGAACAGCCTTTATGTTGTTGAGGATGGAGTAGAGGCTATGAATTTTCTTCATCAAACCGGTAAGTTTTCGAAATGCCCCGACCCGACCTTATCATTCTCGATCTTAACCTTCCCAAAAGGATGGTCGCGAAGTGCTTGCAGAAGTTAAAAGTGATAATCTTAAAGGATACCCGTCGTTATACTTACTATTTCAAAAGCGGAAGAAGACATCATCAGAAGTTACAACCTTCCATGCCAATTGCTATGTTACAAAACCACTTGATCTTGATCAGTTTAGAAAGTAATAAAGTCTATTGAGGACTTCTGGCTAACGATAGTAAAATTGCCCAATGGCAAGACTTATTAGATATTCTTTCGTTAGCAAAGCAAAATCAATGTAATCATTGAAAAGGAAGATGCAGTTAACAAGGTAATAAAAATTCCTGGTATATGAAAAGCGAATTTTATATTCTGTTGGTTGAAGATAATGAAGGTGATGTCAGGATTATTGAAGAATTATTGAAAGAAGCATCCCCGCTTGTTTTCAATACTTCCTATGCTGATAGCCTCGCTGCTGCTATCGATTTAATAACAGAATTCAATTTCGACAGTATTCTTCTTGATTTGGGATTGCCGGATAGTTAAGGCATTGATACATTTTTAGTGCTTAACAATCTTTTTCCTCATTTAGCATCTACGATTATACTTACGGGGTTCAATGATACTGAAACCGGAATAATAGCTGTTAATAGTGGTGCTCAGGATTATCTGATCAAAGGCCAGGTTGATTCTGAAAAATTAATTAAAGCCATAGTATATTCATATGAGCGCAACCGCTTAAACGAGGAACTTAAAATACAACTTGAAGCAACCAGGCTTGCTGAAGAGGAAATCAGGGAAAAAGAGTTACAGTATCAGCATCTGGCTGATTCGGGTACTGCTCTGGTATGGACATCAGGAGCTGATAAAATGTGTAATTATTTTAATGAACCCTGGCTAAATTTTACGGGGCGAACGCTTGAACAGGAGTTGGGAAGCGGATGGACTGACAGTGTTCATCCCGATGATTTAGGCATGTGTTTAAAAACTTATACAGATGCATTCGATAAATGTGAATATTTTGAAATGGAGTACCGTCTACGTAATGCCAGAGGTGAGTTTCGATGGATAATTGATTTGGGAGCTCTAATTATAACAGATCAGGAGAATTTATTGGCTATATAGGACATTGTTTTGATATATCTGAATAATAAACAAACCGAAGAAAAACTACGGAAACAAATGAGTACCTCGAAAGCATGTTAAACTATTCAAGCACTCCCTTTATAGTTTGGGATACTTCGTTCAGGATTTTACGATTTAATTATGCATTTGAAAAACTTGCCGGACATAAAGTGCTGAAGTTATAGGTGAAAAGGTTAGTCTAGTTGTTTCCTGATGACAAAATAGAATTGTATCTTCAACTTATTAACAATACAGCCCAGGGGAAAGATGGGAAACTGTTGAAATCGAAATCCTTACAAAAGATCAGGATATTAGGTATGTATTGTGGAACTCTGCCAATATTTTGATAAATCCGGCGAAAATATTATTGCTACTATTGCACAAGGTATTGATATCACCAGTCGGAAGCTGGGAGAGCGAGGAATTAATCAAGGCGAAAGAACATGCGGAAGAGAGCGACCGGTTAAAATCCGCTTTTCTTGCCAATATGAGTCATGAAATACGTACCCCAATGAATGGCATACTTGGATTCGCCGAACTTTAAAAGCACCTGAACTTACAGGAGACGAGCAACAGGAGTATATAAATATTATACAGAAAAGCGGTGATCGTATGCTCAATATTATCAATGACATAGTTAGTATCTCAAATATTGAATCAGGTTTGGTTAAAGCTAATATACACCAACAAATATTAATGAGCAAACCGTATATATCGAATCTTTTTCAAGCCACAGGCTGAATCTAAAGGTTGAATTATATTGTAAAAATGCACTTCGGAATAATAACGCAAATTTTAACACAGATAAGGAAAAGTTAATAGCAATACTTTCAAATCTTGTTAAAAATGCTCTTAAGTATAGCGAAAAGGGTGCAATTGAATTAGGTTATAACATAATCACAGCAGGTGAAGGTGAAAAACAAGGCGAGCCTCTGGAAATTGAGTTTTATGTAAAAGACGCTGGAATAGGTATTCCCTTGATCGTCAGAAGGCAATATTCGATCGGTTTGTACAGGCAGATATTTCAGATTCAAGGGCTTACCAGGGGCTGGGTTAGGATTATCCATTTCAAAGCCTATGTTGAAATGCTGGGAGGCAAAATTTGGGTGAAGAGCGTTGTAGGAGAAGGTTCAGTATTTTATTTTACAATTCCATATAATGCTGTTCCAGATGAAAAAACGGATCTCAATATATCACGTACAAATCATGATATGCCTGCACATTTTAGAAAACTTAAGGTATTAATTGCAGAAGACGACGAAACATCAGAGATGCTAATTTCAAATGTTATAAATGCGTTTAGTAAAGTAGTGTTAAAGGTATCAAATGGCCTGGATGCTATTGAGGGCATGTAAAAGCAACCCGGATATAGACCTGGTACTGATGGATATAAAAATGCCTGTCATGGATGGATATGAAGCCACCAGGCAAATACGCATGTTTAACAAATCTGTTGTTATTATTGCACAGACAGCATATGGCATTACCGGTGATGCTGAAAAAGTAATCGAGGCCGGGTGCGATGATTATATTTCAAAACCTATACGTATTAATAATTTGAGAGGGTTACTGGAAAAACACTTTACTTAGAGGATTCCTTTTCTTTCTTTAAAAAATTAAAAATTATTCAGATGAAAACAAACACTCTTACCCTCCTTTTATTCTGACCACTTTCTCCATCTTCTCCCAAGTTGCCCCCATCCTCTGCCCTTTTCAGAACCCTGAAGGCGCAGGACAGTTTGCTTTTTGAGGTAGGTTTTAACAATTGCGACATCACGCAGTTTGAGAACCTGGTCAGCGAGGATTTTGAGTTTTATCACGACAAGTCAGGCATTACGGCAACAAAAGCAGATTTTATTGCAGGTATCCGCGATGGACTTTGTAAGATGAATTATAAAGCCCGGCGTGAACTGGTGGAGAATTCGCTGGAAGTCTATCCGATGGAAAACAAGGGAGTTCTTTACGGCGTCATTCAAACAGGAAGTCATCGTTTTATGAGGTTAAAGACGTAAAGCCGGATCAGGCTTACAAGCATTGCTAAATTTACACATGTCTGGCTGCTGGAGAATGGTAGCTGGAAACTGAGCAGGGACTCAGTTATGATCATATAAGTTCAAAGTAAAAAAGCTAAAGCTCAAAGTAAAAAGTAAAGTAAAGAACTGGTCTGTCAGTATTGTTTTTTATGAATTCTTTGCAGATTATTTATTAATTTTATCCGGAAACAAGGCTAAATACGGCTCTTTAAATAGATATAGTCATGAAAGGCATATCGGTTCTGGCAGCTTTTATCGTTACAGTTTCTTTATGGGTTGCCATTCTGCCCGGTTTTTGGCCAGGAGGTTTCCTTATCCGATGATATTTCCGGGGAAATAGATTCACTTATTGAGATACGGAAGGTAAATAAGGATTGTTCGCTGATAAATTTTGGGTATGATGCAATTACAGCCATCAATACCAGCAAGGGTATAGTGGTAATCGATGCAGGATTTCAACAGGATTAACGAGCAGGTACAGGAAAATCATTGAAAATGAATTTCAGGAAGTAATTTGCCTGTGTCATCAACACGCACGGCCACCCTGATCATGTCGGAGGTAACAGCGTTTTCAGCGAATCGGTCATCATCGGTCATTCGAATTGTTCAGAGGAGATTGCCGGTCAGTGGAAGAATCCCGAAAAGGTTATAAAAGTTTAAATAGTACAGTTGAAAGTTGTGAATGAAATTACAGGCCAGTGAGCCGGGTACTCAGAATGGAATGAAAATTTCACTCAGGAAGTCCGGTACCTGAATGCTTACAATGATGCCAGAAACATGGTTCCGGTGAGGCAACCTGATATTACTCTCTGACAGCCTGAACCTGGATATGGGTAATGTCAGGCTGGAAATGTTCTATTTTGGGAAGTGTCATGCTACCAGTGATATTTTAATTTTTGCTCCCGGAATGAAAATCCTGTTCATTGGCGATTTATTTTCCAGATACGGGAAACCGGGTTTCTCCGATACGCAGATGACAGAAAGGAAAAGATGGAAGAAGTCAGGCTCAATGGCTGGAAAACCGGATGAACCATATTGAGTTTTATAATCTGCGGGCATGGACAAATGCTTTCAATCGATGATCTGAAGGATTTCAATAAAAATATTTTAAGATATTGCTCATCAGAGTAAGAGACTGTTTAAATTTATAATTCCATTTTCAATAGGCCCGTCCTTTAGGGCGGGTGTAATAACAGGCAACAAAACCAGGGGCAAAATCTGAAAAATTTGTAAATTCACAATAAATTTTTCAGGATTTTCATTTCTCTATGATATTTAAATGAAACCCGCCTAAAGGACGGGCCTATTCAACAGGTTTAACAAAATTTAATGAGTGTTTAAAAATCGACATGAAAAAAATAGGCATCATCGGCGGTACAGGGCCGGAATCAGCAGTTGATTATTACAATGAGATTATCAACGCTTTTCAAGAATGGGAGCGGGGATGTGAATTATCCAGATCATCATTTACAGCATAAATCTGGGAAACTAATGGGCATGATGCGGACAAAGCAATATGAAGAGGCAACTGCTTACCTGGTTGAAAAGATCGGGTGCCTTGAAAAGGCCGGGTGCTGAATTTGCAGCCATCAGTGCCAACACGCCCCACCTGTTTTTTGACCGGATCAGGGAACTGTCGCACCTGCCGCTGATCAGCATCGTGGAAGC
>JADJEQ010000019.1 GCA_016709025.1 Bacteroidales bacterium
ATCGGCTGTGGCCTGCAGAGAGATGCTGAGAACCATGGCATCAACAGCCGGTACACATGGAGCGGCAGACTGTGCAGTCAGGGTCAGGGTAACTGATCCTGCCGTAATATCGGCCGGGCTTGGGGTGTAGGTAGCAGCAAGGATGGTGGCATCATCGAAGGTGCCTGTTCCGCTGCTGGTCCAGAGTAAACTGGTGGCATCGGTGGCACTGCTGTGCTTAATGTGTAGGTTGAGCCTTCACAAATGGTGGCATCAACTCCGGCATTGACGGTTGCCTGCGGGTTGATGGTCAGTACCATCTGGTCAACATCACCAACACATGGTGCGGCTGAAGTTACCGTCATGGTCAGGATAACCGAACCATCGTCAATATCATTCTGACTTGGGGTGTAAACCGGGTTTTGAACAATCGTGCTGCTGAATGAACCGGTTCCACTGGTCGTCCAGAGGATGGTGGCTGCATTGGTGGCAACGGCAGTGCTTAATGTATAGGTCGAACCTTCACAGATGGTGGCATCGGTGCCTGCATCGGCCGTGGCCTGCAGCGAGATGCTCAGTACCATCGCGTCAACAGCCGGTACACATGGGGCGGCAGACTGTGCAGTCAGGGTCAGGGTAACTGATCCTGCGGTGATATCGGCCGGGCTTGGGGTGTAGGTTGCGGCAAGGATAGTAGCATCATCGAAGGTGCCTGTTCCGCTGCTGGTCCAGAGTAAGCTGGTGGCATCGGTGGCTACTGCTGTGCTTAATGTATAGGTTGAGCCTTCACAAATGGTGGCATCAACACCGGCATTAACGGTTGCCTGCGGGTTGATGGTCAGTACCATCTGGTCAACATCACCAACACATGGAGCGGCGGATGTGACCGTCATGGTCAGGATAACCGAACCGTTCAGTACATCGGCTGCACTTGGGGTATAGGTTGCATTGACAAGGTTGACATCGTCGAACGAGCCGGTGCCGTTGCTGCTCCAGGTGACCAGGGTAGCATTGGTGGCATTGGCGGTTGAAAGGGTGTATGACGAACCTTCACAGATGGTGGCATCGGTGCCTGCATCGGCCGTGGCCTGCAGCGAGATGCTCAGTACCATGGCATCGGTAGCTTCAACACATGGAGCGGCGGACTGTGCAGTCAGGGTCAGGGTAACTGATCCTGCGGTGATATCGGCCGGGCTTGGGGTGTAGGTGGCTGCCAGGATGGTGGCATCGTCGAACGTACCTGTTCCGCTGCTGGTCCAGAGTAAGCTGGTGGCATCGGTGGCGGTGGCAGTTGTGAGTGTATAGGTTGAGCCTTCACAGATGGTGGCATCAACACCGGCATTCACTGTTGCCTGTGGGTTGATGGTCAGTACCATCGCATCACTTGCATTCGGGCAGGGTGAAGCAGAAATAGCTGTGAGTGTCAGTGTAACCTGACCCATTAATAATGTCTGCAGGACTTGGCGTATAAACCGGATTGAGCGCAGCTGAATTGCTGAAACTACCAGTGCCGGTTGATGTCCATTGCAAAGAGGTAAAGTTGGTTGCTGAAGCTCCCGACAGTGTATAGGTTGAACCCTCGCAAACAGCAGCATCAACTCCGGCAATAGCGGTAGCTCCATTGGTAACTGAAATCACAACTTCATCGATGGAAGGAGCACATACAGGCCCATTGGTGATGGTCCATCTGAATGTATAAGATCCGGCAACAAGATTGCTGATACTGTGGCTGGATCTGGAGGATCTGTAATGACCGCGGCTGACGGACCCGATTGTTGTGACCACAGACCTGACCCAACAACCGGGGTATTTCCAGCAAGGATTGTATTATCCTGATTACACAAACTCTGATCAGGACCTGCACTGGCTGCAGTTGGTGCAGCCCAGTTCACAACCGTAACTTCATCAAAGTCGCTGCAACTGCCATTGTCAACAGTATATCTGAATACATAGGTACCCGGGATTAATCCAAACGCGATGGCATTGGGAGTGTTTTGCAATACAATGATGCATGGAGGCCCCGAGACCTGTGTCCACTCTACATTGGCCAATCCTGCTACGTTCCCATTCAGGAAGGTAAATGTCTGATTACAGAGATTCTGATCAGTTCCGGCATTTGCAATTGCTTCCGGAAGAACATTTATTGATATGATATCATTGGTACAAGCCGGAGGTAGTGGAATTCCATTGTCACAAAGACTGATAATCACTTCATCTGTACCGGTATAACCAACAGCAGGTGTATAGGTGAATGAACCGTCGGGTAAAATGCTGAACATACCATTCGATGGTCCGGAAACCGGAAGTGTATTCACGGTTAATGACGTCCCTTCGGGGTCATAATCGCCATTTGCCAGAATATTCCCTGAAACCGAATTTCCCGTACATACATTCATGGATTCATCAAATACAACCGGGGATCATTATCTCCGGTAATGGAAATATAAACAATCGCTGTATCGCAATAAACCGGTAATCCAAAATCACAAATCGAATAGATGAAACTATCTGTTCCACAGAAATCAGGATCCGGTGTATAAACAAAGGAGCCTGTGGTGGTGAATGAAAGTGTTCCATTTGAACCCCTTCTTCCAGAACATAGCTAACCGGATTCAGGTTGCCATCCACGTCGTAATCGTTGGCTGACGACTGTTCCTGACACCTGGTGTATCTTCAGTCGTCGTAAAGTAATCTACAACTGCAACCGGAGGATCGTTCACCGGGGTTACGGTGATATTCAGATTGGCAGATGCTGAGCCGCCATTACCATCGCTAATGGTGTATGTGACTGTCGGAACTGTGCCATTGTAGTTCAATGCGGGTGTGAAAGTATAGGCTCCGTCGGTGCCGATAACTATTGTTCCGATCCCGGGAATGGTTGCAACATCACCCGGCAGGTAAATGGTTACATCACCGTCTACCACAAATTGGGTAACCAAAAGCGGATCACCATCCGGATCGCTGTCGTTGGTCAGTACATTACCGCTTACAGGAGTATCTTCTGGTGTAGTATTTACATCGTTGATCGCTACCGGATTGTCATTAACCGGGTCAATGGTGATCGTTACCGTAGCCTGATCGCAGTAGATTGGCATGCCAAGGTCACAAACCGAATACACAAAACTGTCGCTACCTGAATAGCCAGCCAATGGGGTATACGTAAATGTTCCGTTGTTGCTGAACGAGACTGTTCCGTTTGCCGGACCGGTTACCATTGCAAATCCGTTCGGATTCAGGTTGCCGTCGACATCACTGTCGTTGCCTGTAACGCTTCCGCTGACAGGGGTATCCTCATTGGTCGTGAAAGCATCGTCAAGCGCTACCGGCGGATCATTTACCGGGGTTACGGTAATATCAAGATCAGCCGAATCGGTTCCGCCATTACCATCGCTGATGGTGTAGGTAATGGTTGGTACAGTACCTGTATAGTTGAGGTCGGGTGTAAACGTATAGGCTCCATCGGTTTCGATAACAATCGTTCCGACGCCGGCTATTGTAGCAACATCGCCCGGCAGGTAAACAGTTACATCACCGTCTACCACAAATTGGGTAACCACAAGCGGATCACCATCCGGATCGCTGTCGTTGGTCAGTACATTGCCGCTGACAGGGGTATCTTCAGGAGTGGTGTTCACATCGTTGACCGCTACCGGATTGTCATTCACCGGGTCAATGGTGATGGTTACCGTAGCCTGGTCGCAGTAGATTGGCATTCCAAGATCACAAACTGAATAAACAAAGCTGTCGCTACCCGAATAACCTGCTGACGGGGTGTAGGTAAATGTTCCGTTGTTGCTGAACGAAACTGTTCCGTTCGACGGACCGCTGATCAAAGCAAATCCGTTCGGATTCAGGTTGCCGTCGACATCGCTGTCGTTTCCTGTAACGCTTCCGCTGACAGGGGTATCCTCGTTGGTCGTGAAAGCATCGTCAAGCGCTACCGGCGGATCATTTACCGGGGTTACAGTAATAAACAGTGTTCCAACATCGCTGCCACCATTGCCATCAGAAATGGTATAATCGGTATCAGGGACATTGCCATTGTAATCGGAGTTTGGCGTGAAGGTGAAAGTGCCATCGGTATTCACAACCAGAGTTCCGACACCTGCAATGGTAGCCGTGGTTCCGGCCGGATAGGTTGTACCGTCAACTGTAAAATCAACAACAGTTAACAGGTCTCCTTCCGGATCAATATCGTTGGGAATTACATCGCCTGAAACAGGGGTGTCTTCAGCGGTACTGTAAAAGTCGTCATAAGCAACAGGAGGATCATTCACAGGTGTTACAGTAATGAAAATATCTGCAGTGGCAGTACCTCCGTTTCCATCGGTGATGGTATATGGTATATCGGGAACTGCCCCGTTGAAACCATCGGCCGGGACAAACACGAGCAGACCATTGCTGTAAATTGTAACATTACCGGTTGATGGGATATTTACAGATGCGCCGGCCGGGTAAGTGATACCGCCAATAACGAAATTGACTACAGTAAGGGCATCTCCGTCAGGATCGGAATCGTTGGCCAGGATATTGTCATTAAACGGCGTATCCTCCGGCGTTGAATATGTATCATCGACTGCAAGAGGTGCATCGTTAACCGGATTTACAAATATACTCAGGGTGGCAGCATCGGTAGCTGTTCCATCGGTAATGGTGTAATCGGCAACCGGCACAGCGCCATTGAATCCCGGCTCGGGTGTGAAGGTGAAACTACCATCGGTATCTATAAACAACGTTCCAACACCAGTAATAGTAGCTGTAGAACCTGCAGGATAAGTTGTTCCATCCACCGTAAAATCAACTACCGTTATCGGATCGCCATCCGGATCGCTGTCATTGGCCAATATATTGCCCGATACAGGAGTATCCTCAGGTGTTGTGGCTATGTCGTCAACAGCAAGCGGGGGATCATTCACGCTGTTAACCGTAATCGTTACGGTTGCCTGATCACAGTATACCGGTAATCCGAGGTCACAAACCTCATAAACAAAACTGTCATTGCCATTGAAACCCGGATCGGGAGTATAGGTAAATGTTCCGTTCGGATTCATGACCAATGTTCCGTCTGAAGGACCGGAAATTATGGAGTAACTCGACGGATTCAGATTGCCGTCAACATCGTAATCATTGGCAATCACTGTTCCGGTAAATGACGTGTCTTCATCCGTTGTAAAACTTTCATCTACTGCAACCGGTGGATCGTTAACCGGAATTACAGTGATATCAAGATCAGCAGACGCAGTTCCGCCATTCCCGTCGCTGATGGTATAGGTTAGAGCCGGAACTGTGCCATTGTAGTTCAGTGCAGGTGTGAAAGTATAGGTTCCATCAGATTCGATAACAATCGTTCCGACGCCGGCTATCGTGGCCACATCGCCAGGCAGGTAAACGGTTACATCACCGTCAACCACAAATTGAGCAACTACAAGCAGATCGCCTTCCGGATCGCTGTCATTGGTCAGTACATTGCCGCTGACCGGGGTATCTTCAGGGGTAGTGTTTACATCGTTGACTGCTACCGGATTGTCGTTCACCGGGTCAATGGTGATGGTAACTGTAGCCTGATCGCAGTAGATTGGCATTCCAAGATCACAAACCGAGTAAACAAAGCTGTCGCTACCCGAATAGCCGGCTGACGGGGTATAGGTAAATGTTCCGTTGTTGCTGAACGAGACTGTTCCGTTTGCCGGACCGCTTACCAGTGCAAATCCGTTCGGATTCAGGTTGCCGTCAACATCGCTGTCGTTGACTGTAACAGTTCCGCTTACCGGGGTATCCTCATTGGTCGTGAAAGCATCGTCAAGTGCTACCGGCGGATCATTTACCGGGGTTACGGTAATATCAAGATCAGCCGTATCTGTACCACCGTTGCCATCGCTGATGGTGTAGGTAATGGTTGGTACAGTACCTGTAAAGTTGAGTTCGGGAGTAAATGTATAGTCTCCATTGGTTTCGATAACAATGGTTCCGACACCAGCTATCGTGGCCACATCACCCGGCAGGTAAACGGTTACATCACCATCTACCATAAATTGGGTAACCACAAGCGGATCGCCTTCCGGATCGCTGTCGTTGGTCAGTACATTGCCGCTTACAGGAGTGTCTTCGGGCGTGGTATTTACATCGTTGACTGCAACCGGCGCATCGTTTAATCCGTTAACAGTGATTGTCACAGTAGCCTGATCACAATAGACCGGAAGTCCCAGGTCGCACACTTCGTAAACAAAGGTGTCGGTTCCTGAGAAATCAGGGTCAGGGGTATAGGTAAAGGTCCCGTTCGGATTCAGCACCAGCGTTCCGTTTGCCGGACCTGTGATGACTGAATAACTTGAAGGATTCAGGTTGCCATCAACATCACTGTCGTTGACGGTTAAAGTTCCACTTACAGGAGTGTCTTCATTGGTTGCAAAGGCATCATCAAGTGCAACCGGCGGATCGTTCACCGGGATTACGGTGATATTCAGATCAGCTGTATCGGTTCCGCCATTGCCATCGCTGATGGTATAGGTAACCGTTGGTATATTGCCGTTGTAGTTTAGTTCCGGAGTAAATGTATAAGTTCCGTTTGTATTGATCACAATTGTACCCACTCCGGCAATGGTTGCCACATCACCCGGGAGGTAAACGGTAACATCGCCATCTACCACGAATTGGGTAACTACAAGCGCATCGCCATCGGGATCACTGTCGTTGGTCAGTACATTTCCACTGACCGGGGTATCTTCAGGAGTAGAGTTAACATCGTTCACCGCTACCGGTAAATCATTAATGCCGTTAACCGTAATGGTCACAGTTGCCTGATCACAATATACCGGAAGCCCGAGGTCACAAACTTCATATACAAAGGTGTCGGTTCCGATGAAGTTGGGATCAGGAGTGTAGGTAAAGGTACCGTTCGGATTCAATATCAACGATCCATCTGTCGGACCTGTTATGATTGAATAACTTGATGGATTGAGGTTACCGTCAACATCACTGTCGTTGATAGTTAAAGTTCCACCCACAGGGGTGTCCTCATTGGTCGCAAAAGCATCGTCAAGCGCGACAGGCGGATCATTTACTGGGGTAACGGTGATATCAAGATCAGCCGTATCCGTTCCACCGTTGCCGTCGCTGATGGTGTAGGTGATGGTTGGAACTGCTCCATTGTAATTTAATGCAGGGGTGAAAGTATAGGTTCCATCGGTACCGATTTCTATGGTTCCGACTCCGGCGATGGTTGCAACATCGCCCGGAAGATAAACGGTAACATCACCATCAACCACAAATTGAGTCACTACAAGGGGATCGCCCTCAGGATCGCTGTCGTTGGTTAATACATCACCGCTCACCGGGGTATCTTCCTGAGTTGTATTGACGTCATTCACTGCAATCGGCGTATCATTAATACCGTTTACAGTAATATTGAGATCGGCGGTAGCCGTGCCTCCGTTGCCATCGCTGATGGTATATGGGATTGCCGGTACTGTTCCGGTGTAATCAAGGGCGGGGGTAAATTCAAACAATCCGTTGCTGTATATAGTAATCACACCAGTACCCGGAATATTTACGGTTGCTCCGGCCGGATAGGTGGTTCCATCAACCACAAATTGGGTTACAACGATTGGATCACCATCGGGATCACTGTCATTGGTGAGCAGATTTCCACTCACAAAAGTATCCTCTGGTGTAGAAACATTGTTATCTGCCGCAACCGGAGGATCGTTCACAGGGTTAACAAAGATACTGAGCGTGGCAATGTCGGTCAGGCCTCCATCTGAAATGGTGTAGGTTGCCACAGGAACGGGACCGTTGTATCCGGCATCCGGGGTAAAAGTAAAAGTCCCGTCAGAATTAATGATCAATGTTCCGACACCGGTAATGGTTGCGAGGTCACCGGGATTGTAAACTGTTGCATCACCGGCTATTACAAACTGGGTAACATTTATCGGGTCTCCATCAGGGTCGCTGTCGTTGGCCAGCACATTGCCACTTACCGGAGTGTCCTCAGGGGTAGTTACAATCTCATCAACAGCCACCGGTGGATCATTCTCCGGAGTAACGGTTATATCAAGATCGGCTGTAGCGGTGGATGTGCCATCACTGATTGTATAGGGAATGGTAGGAACGACTCCGGTATAATCAAGCTCCGGTGTGAATGTGAAAAGTCCGTTGCTGTATACAATGATTACCCCGATTCCCGGCATATTCACCGTTGATCCTGCCGGATAAGGTGTTCCGGAAATAATAAACTGGGTCACAAAAATCGGATCACCATCCGGGTCGCTGTCGTTGGCCAGAATATTTCCATTTAATTGGGTGTCTTCCGGGGTGGTAAAATCATCGTCGATTGCAACCGGGCCGCAATTCAAAACAGTTATCTGAACCTGATCAGAACTTGGAGTGCACACTCCATTGCTGATTGTCCACTGGAATATATAAATACCCGGTATCAGATTTGAAATTAATGTTCCGGGATTGCTGGTATTTGCAATTAAGGCAGTATTCGGGCCACTGAGTTGCAGCCAACTACCATTGCCTGAAGTCGGCGTATTTGCCGTCATATTGGTGCTGGTTGTACTCTTGCAGAAAGACTGATCTATTCCCGCAATGGCCGTGGTTGGTGCAGCATTGATGGTTATCACCATCTGATCTGTCGCAGCTGTACAAGTACCATTCGGATTGGCTGTCAATGTAAGTGTTACTGTACCTGTCTGACCGGCTGTTGGCGTATAGGTGGGTGTTATTGTGCCGGCATTGGTTAAAATACCAGGTCCGGGGGCTGTCCATAAGATGGTAGAATAATTCGTCGCAGAAGCGCCGGATATAGTGTAGGCTGTACCCTGACAAACGGTGGCATCACTGCCGGCATTGGCGGTTGGCTGGCTGCTGATGGTCAGTGTCATCTGATCTACACCATTTACACAAGGTGCATTCGCAAAAGCAGTAAGGGTAAGGTTCACAGAACCGGAACTGATATCGGCACCACTTGGTGAGTAGATCGGATGAATTGCTGTTGGGTTGTTGAATGTTCCTGTGCCGGATGTCGTCCAGAGAAGGCTGGTGTAATTGGTAGCCGTTGAGCCTGACAGAGTATAGGTGTCGTTGCTGCAAATGGCGGCATTGGCTCCTGCATTGGCGGTTGGTGTCGGATTAACAACAACACTTACCGGTGTGGATATCACTGTTCCGCATCCCGATCCGGTGGCAGAAACAATTACCTGATAATAGGTGGTAGCACTCATTGCCGGTGTAGTATAAATAGCAGAATTAGCTCCAGATCCGCCAATCACATTGCTGTACGGCCCGGCCAGTGCGGAAGCACTCTGCCATTGATAATTCAATGAAGGCGTTCCTCCGGTTGCATTAACCGTCATTGTATGGGTAGAACCTTCGCAGATGGTTGTGCCAACCGGCTGAAGTGCAATTGCAGGATCCGGCACCACATCAACTGCAACACAGTTTGTAATAAGATCCGCGCAATTGGGTGAAGAAACTGCGATTACACAGCGGTAGTAACGTGTACCAACCGGGGGAAGAATTGTAGCAGTATAGGTATTCGTGATGGCTCCACCGATCGGCGACCATCCTGAATTACAGTCAAAATCACTGAATTGCCATTGGTAAGTTATGGTTGCGCTTCCGCTTTCAACCAGAACCGACATATTATGGGAACCGCCTGAGCAAATGGAAGCTCCGACAGGTTGGGTTAGAATTCTCGGGACGCTGACTGCCACCACATTTGATGTAACCGGATTACATCCATTGCCGGTTGCTGATACAGAAACCCTGTAATAGGTTGTTTGCGTTAAGGAAGCTGTAGTATAGGAATTGCTGTTGCCTCCGACTGTTGTCCAGCCGGATGTTCCGTTGGCTGATGTTTCCCACAGATAGTTAAGAGAGGGGGTCCCGTTAATTGCAGTTACACTTAAAACAGTAGTCGTTCCACTGCAAATGGTGATATCAGCCGGTTGAACTGAAATTGCCGGATCCGGTACAACAGTTACTTCTGCTACATTCGTAATGGTCGTATTACAATCGCTTCCCGGGGCAGTAACCACAACATGATACCAGGTGGTAACTGCCAGTGCCGGAGTTGTATAGGATGTAGTAGTAGCACCGGAAATGGCGGACCACGGCCCGGTAGATCCAACCGTTGAACTTTCCCACTGATATAAAAGTGAAGGGGTTCCACCTGTTGCTGCTATGCTCATTGAATGATTACCCCCATTGCATATTTCAGCGCCAACAGGTTGAAGTGTAATTTGCGGGTCTCCTTCCACAACAACAGCTGCCACATTTGAAGTGACGGTTGCACAGCCAGCACCGGTTGCTGAAACCACAACCCTGTACCAGGTTGTTGCAAATATTGCCGGCGTTGTAAAACCGGTTCCGGTCTCACCAACAAGATCTGACCATGGACCACCTGCACCTGCAGTTGAAACCTGCCATTGATAATCCAGAGAAGGGGTTCCTCCGGAAGCAGCGACAGTCATCGAGTGATTTCCTCCAAAACAAATCGAAGCCCCTACCGGCTGGGTAGTAATTGCCGGATCGGCAACAACGGTAACCTGAGCGGTAGCCGAGGTAGTGCTGCATCCTGAAGCCGCTTGTGTAATAATAACCCTGTAATACCTGGTGGCCGCAAGCACATCAGTGGTATAAGAATCACTGTTGGTTCCTGTTACTGTCCATGGTGCTCCTCCGGTTGTTGAAATTTCCCATTGATAGATTAACGTTCCCGGAGGTACATTGCCTGTAGCGGTCACACTCATAGGATGAGTGCCTCCATTACAGATGGTAGCGCCGACCGGTTGTACCGAAATTGTTGGGTCGGGAACCACAGTTACTTCCGCTGTTGTTGATGTGGTAGTATTACAATCATTGCCTGTCGCCGAAACCAATACCTGGTAATAGGTTGTTACGGCAAGAGATGCTGTAGTGTAATTTGGACTGTTGGTTCCGACATTGGTCCATGGAGCTCCACCTGTAGTTGAACTCTGCCATTGGTAGTTTAATGAAGGGGTACCTCCTGTTGCTGCAACACTGAGTGCATGGGTTCCACCTGCACAAATAGTGGTTCCTGAGGGTTGGGTATTGATTGTTGGATCGGCAACTACGGTTACAGTTGCAACATTTGAAGTTGCAGATGCGCAATCAACGCCGGATGCAGAAACAATAACCCTGTACCAGGTGGTAGCCACCAGCACTGGTGTGGTATAGGAAGTGGCTGTTTCGCCTGACAGATCAGACCACGGGCCACCAACTCCAACCGTGGAGATTTGCCACTGATAGGTTAACGAAGGTGTTCCCCCGGCAGCAACTACACTCATGGTATGGGTGCCACCTGTACAAATGGATGCTCCGACAGGCTGAGTGGTGATATTCGGATCGGGAACAACTGTAACCTGGGCATTGGCTGAGGTTGTGCTACAGCCTGAGGCCGTCTGGGTGATGATAACCCTGTAAAACCTTGTTGCAACCAAAACTGCTGTTGCATAAGCATTGCTGTTAGCTCCTACATTTGACCATCCTCCAACACCGGTGTTGCTGATTTGCCACTGATAAGTAAGTGTTCCCGGAGGAACATTGCCTGTTGCAGTAACACTCATGGAATGTGTGCCACCTGTACATATAGTAGCCCCGACAGGCTGCACCGAAATCGTTGGGTCAGGAACGACGGTAACCTCTGCAACCGTTGATGTGGCTGTATTACAATCAACACCGGTTGCTGACACCAATACCTGGTAATATGTTGTTACCGCAAGTGCGGCAGTTGTATAGCTGGGGCTGTTTGTTCCGACATTGGTCCAGGGGCTCCGCCGGTTGTTGAACTCTGCCATTGATAGTTTAGCGAAGGCGTACCTCCTGAAGCTGCTACGGTTAAGGTGTGGGTTCCCCCATCGCAAATGGTAGTTCCTACAGGATTGGTATTGATGGTTGGATCCGGAACCACAGTAATGGTTGATACATTTGAAATTAGGTCAGCGCAGTTGGGCGAAGTAACCGTGACTACGCACCTGAAATACGTGGTTGAAGTAAGTACATCGGTTGTATAGGATGTTGTATTTGCACCACTACCAACTGTTACATTTGCATAAGGTCCGGCCAGAGCTGTTGCACTCTGCCACTGATAAGCCAGGGTGGCACTTCCGGCATCCACTGCAATGGTAAGGGCGTTCACAGTTCCACCGGTACAAATAATTGAGGAAACCGGTTGAGTTGTAATCCTGGGAACACTTACTGCGACAACACCGGAAGTTATGGAATTACAACCGTTTCCGGTAGCCGTAACGGTTACCCTGTAATAGGTTGTTTGAGTAAGAGATGCTGTGGTATATGCCGGGCTGTTCGATCCCACATTCACCCATCCGTTTGTACCATTCGGCGAACTTTCCCATTGGTAATTGAGCGAAGGCGTTCCTCCTGTAGCAGTTACTGTCAATTCGGTAGTTGTTCCGCTGCAAATGGTTACCGGTACCGGCTGCACAGTGATGGCAGGATCCGGTACCACCGTTACATGGGCGGTGGATGAATAGGTACTTCCGCAACTTGCTGTAACCAGACAACGATAATAACGATCTGCTGCAAGAGCCGGTGTTGTGTAGGATGAAGAGGTTGCCCCCGCTATCGTGTTCCACGGAATATTCCCATCAAGACTCGATTCCCATTGATAGGTGTACCCGCCGGTTCCACCACTTGCCGAAACATTCAGGGTCTGTGTACCACCGTTACAAATAGTTGCATCCGATGGCCCGGTTACAGTAATATCAGGATGACGCACTACCAGCATGTAATCTGCAGATGTGCAGGCTCCGTTTGCTACTTCCCATTCAAATTCATAGGTTCCGGCAATCAGATTGGTAACCTGGGTCTGCCTGTCTAACGGATCAACAATGGTTGCTGAATTGGGCCCGCTGATCTGTGACCAGGTTCCTGTTCCAACCGTTGGGTTGTTGCCGTTGAGGAAAGTATTATCAGTATTGCATAAACTCTGGTCGGGTCCGGCCAGGGCCTGATCGGGAATATCGTTGATAATTACATCTACGGCATCAGTGCTTGGAGGACAGCTGCCATTGCTTATGGTCCATTCAAATGTATAGGTTCCTGACAATGCACCGATAACCGCAGTTACCGGAGAGGTTGGATTCAGGATGTTTACCGAAATCGGACCGGCGGTTTGTGTCCATAAACCGGTGCCGGTTAACGGTGTATTGCCGGATAAGATAAGGGGACTGAAAAGACAGATATCCTGGTTAATGCCTGCATCTGCCGCCGTTGGAAGGGCATCATTCTGAACGGTTACCTGATCAGTGGAAGTACAAAAGCCTTCGGTGGTTGTCCATTCAAAAACATAGGTTCCAATTATAAGGTTATCAACAACTGTTAACGGATCTGCTACATCTATAAAATTGGCTGAGTTGGGTCCGCTAACCTGAGACCAGGCACCGGTTCCGATAACAACAGTCGTAGCCGCCATCGTTGTGGATAGCTGGTTGCATAGTGACTGATCTGGTCCTGCATTGGCCGGAGTGGGTGTTAATAAAGCGGTAATTTCGACTTCGTCTGAACTGGGAAGACAAACTGCTCCATTCGTGATTGTCCACCTGAAGGTATAGGTTCCGGGGATCATTCCGTCTATAATCGTATTCGGAAGAATAACCGATTGAATATTGGCTGTGTTCGGGCCACTAACTTGTGTCCAGTTTCCAACTCCGATCAATGGAAGGTTGGCTGCCATGGCAGCCTGATCAGAACAAACCTGTGTCTGGTCCGGTCCGGCATTTGCGGTGGTTGGTGAAGCTGAATTTTCAATGCGCACCTGATCTCCATTGCTGCAATTACCATTGGAAATTGTCCAGACAAAAACATAAACCCCCGGCAGTGCTCCGGTATAAGTTGCATTGGGCGTATTGGCATTGGGTACAAATGTGCCAGACCCCGGCCCGGCAAGTTTTGTCCATGTCCCCGTTCCAAATGCCGGCGTATTGCCATTAAGCGAAAAAGTGGCTGCATCGCATAAATCCTGATCGGGACCGGCAACGGCAGTTGAGGCAGGCGGATATAGTGTTACAGTCATTACATCAAATGATTCGCACCCGGGCGTGGAAATCGTGAACCTGAAAACATAGGTTCCTATGATCAACCCGGATGCAACTGCTGTATTTGCAGAAGTAGTTGTAATGATAGCCGAATTGGGCCCGCTATCCTGTGTCCAGGTACCGGATGTCGAAACCGTTCCGGAAAGGTTAACAGCCGTGGTGGCTTCGCAGTAGCTCTGGTTGGGACCTGCATCGGCAGCCAGGTTAACGCCAACATTAACCTCATCAAAGGTCGAAGGGCAGTAAGTTCCTCCGCTTACGGTCCACCTGAAAGTATAAATTCCGGTTACCAGATTATTAATAACTGTGGTCGGTGAAGTCGGGTTAATTATATTGGGGGTGTTTGGCCCGGTAACAATAGTCCATACGCCGTTCCCTAAGGCCGGTGGGGTGGCTGCCATCGTTGTGGATGACTGAGCGCAGAGATCCTGATCCGGCCCTGCTGCTGCCGCAGAACCCGGTGATGATACATATACAAAAACACTGTCAACACTGGATGGACAAGCAAAGTTGCTGATCGTCCAATAGAAAGTATATACTCCATCTGTCAATCCCGAAATTCCGGTGGTTGGTGATGCCGGATTGGCAATAACTGCGCCTCCAGATCCGCCTGCCTGTGTCCAGAAACCTGTACCTATTACCGGGGTATTAGCCGAAAGGGTTGTTGAGGTTCCGCAAAGCTCAATATCAGCTCCGGCATTGGCAGGAGTTACAGGGACTGAAATGGTTACCATTACCGTATCAAGGGTCGGCAAACAACCGCCACTGCTGATGGCCCATTCAAAGGTATAGTTTCCATCGGTCAATCCCGTTACCGCACTATTGAACAATGTCGGGTTAGTAATGGTTGCCACGGGGCCGCTGAGTTTTGTCCAGAATCCGGTTCCGGGTGCAGGATCATTACCATCAAGTGTAATTGAAGTTGTTCCACTTATATGGCACTGATCTGCTCCTGCGTCAGATATAATTGGCCCTATAGTATTATTTGTATTGATCAGGCAATTGTCAGTTGTATTACCGCAAGCATTATGTATAGTCCAGGTAAATGTGTAAATGGTATTGGCTTGCTGACCCGTAACCATCGCTACCGGAGAATTGATATTCGAGAAAGTCAGTCCCGGGGTATTCGGTACAACAGACCATTCACCCCATTCATTTAATACCGGATAGTTCCCCGACAAAAATATGGGTGTTCCGATACAAACATTCTGGTCCGGCCCGGCCATTGCCTGAGTTGGAGTTACCGCGGCAACCAATACAGCTGTTGTATTTTGATTTGCAGGGCAGGCAGGACCCCCTGAAATAATCCAGCGAAAACGGTAAAGTCCGTTCTGCAGATCTGAAACCATGGTCGTTGGAGAATTTGGATTTGCAATCGTGGCAACACCAGGCCCACTCACTTGCGTCCATTGTCCGGTACCAACAAGCGGTATATTTCCTGTAAGCTCTGTCTGAAATACATTACAGGCCAATACCTGTCGAGTGCCGGCATTTGATGGGGTTGGTGGCTGGGATACAATCACAGAAACAGCATCAAAAGCTGTTTCACAGGTAATACCAATACTGGAATACCTTCTCATACTCACCACATAAGTACCAGGGACAGATAGGTTCGTGATAGTTAAAGGCGAACCCCCGGCATTGAAATAACCGGTAGGCAGTGTTGGATAAGCTGGTGTCAATGGGCCGCTGATGATACTCCATTGAGTAACTCCGGATCCTCCGACTGTGAAAGGAATGGATATTGATCCGGTTCCACAGCTTGCAAATAACTGAGTGGGTACTATATTAATAAAAGGTGCTACGGCGAAAGAAACGGTAGCTGTTTGAGAACTTGAACAAGCTGTAACATTATTTATAATAGTATATCTGAAAGTGTAAGTACTGCTGCCATCAAGGCCGGTAATATTGGTAACCGGATTATTGGGGCTTTCAATCGTTACACCTCCGGGCCTGCTTGTTTGCTGCCACAATACTGTTTCATTGGTATAATAAGGGGGGGTTCCTGATAGAACTGTTGAGGTCCTTCCATCACACCATATCTGACTTCCTCCAATAATAATCGCGGTAGTTACATCACTTGTAGGGGCAGGAACCGTTACCTGTACTTCATCTGAGCCATTGACACAGGGGCCCGAAACTGTCCACCTGAAAACATAAACACCTTCCGAAAGTCCGGAAACGATCGTAATCCTTCCGGTTGGATTGGCAATGTTAGGAATGCCGGGACCACTGACGACAGTCCACACCCCACTCTGGCCTGCTGTACCATCACCACCAAAACTGGCAGTAAGTGTGGTAGATTGTGTTGAAGAATAACAATTGCCCAAAACCTGATCGGGTCCGGCATTGACAGGTAATTCACCTCCGATGTTTGTGACTACCATATCATCAAAAGAAATGCATCCGTTAACGTGGGTAATGGTCCATCGAAGAGTCGTTTGACCCTGTCCTGCTGCAAGATTAAAACCTGAAGTTGGAGAGGTAGGATTGAGGATGGTTACCCCGTTATTATTTCCTGGTATTGTCCATAGCCCGGATGAATTGGCTCCGGGGGCATTCCCTGCAAGAGTGCCGGCTGGTGAAGCAGGACAGGAGGATTGATCAGGGCCTGCAGTTGCAATCCTGATGGGCCTTACTGTATAGACCACATCATCATAAACCAGGGATCCATCCTGACAGGTGGTTGACAGCCGGAATGTGTAATTATAACCGCCTACTACCCCTGTAACAGTTGTTATCAGTGAGTTTGGTGACACAATTACGGCTGAAGGCCCCCCCACCTGCGACCAGGTGGTAGTTCCGGCTCCTCCAAATAATCCCGCTTTCGAACCCACCAATGTTAGCGTTTCATTGGCACAAATGGACTGATTAACATTTGCATTGACAGCACAGTTCTGAGCCTGAAGCTGGGCAATAGTTAAAAAGAACAAAACTGCAGTAAAAATCACTTTCAGTTTTGATACACTTATTTTTTGGCTCTGTGATGAATTGAAAAGTACTTTTCCTGACATAGTCCTGTGGATTAGATAGTAGGCATTCTGTTCGTAAAATTAGCATGGTCATAATTAATAATTTATTAACAACAATGTAACTTATAAACACCAGTATGTTAATAGTAAATTTTTGTCATAAAACTGATAAATTATTTTACATAACACCAATGCAACAGCCAACCTTTTATGATCATACAAGGAATGTAAAAAAGAGATTGCAATGGTCTGAGATTATTCTAATTCCGTATTATTCAGATTTTTAAACATTAATTGAAATGGCAGAAATTACGAAATTGGTAATGATTGTTACAATTTTCTTAATTAACTCCATAGATTTCAGTTGCTTATTTAATCTAAGGTAAATTATTCAATATTTTTCGGATATTTCTTCTGCTTTCCTTGTCTGGTAATGATTACAATTAATAATTCATAATTATTGCCGGATGCAATTGTTAATAACTCAGGATTACATCAAAGTGTGTTATATCATTGATTATAAATAAGATAAACGATCTTAACGATATAAATAAATATTTTTTCCTGGCAAGATGTGCAAATTTAATTCCAAAGACCAGTTTATGATCTATTCAATTCGTCAATTTAGACTCTGTCCAAATAATGAAACTTTATGTTTTCTATAACTTAAGAAAAGCACAATTAGCTGTTCCGGAAAACTAAAGGCCTTATTACCATATCTTTATCAAGAAGGATTGTCACTTTTAGTTCAAAACCCGTATGCGACATAAACAAGCCTGATCAAAATAATTGACAGGGAATTGAGAACACCTGATTAATGAAAGGATAGAAATCGTGTAATTCACGCCCTGGATTGAGCAGTTTTATTGCTCAAAGAGTTAAATAGAATCCAGCACGCAGCCAGGGGGAGGGGCCGTTACATCCAACGTTTCTTTTTAAAAAGAAAAATCATTGAACCTGCAAGGGTAACCATAAAAACCATCAGCAGAATGAATGAATACGGGTTGTTTTGCAAGGGCAGGCCAACATTCATCCCGTATAAGCTGGCAATAAAAGTAAGGGGAAGTAGTATTGACGAAATTAAAGTCAGCACCTTCATGATCTCGTTGGTGCGATTAGTCTGAAGAGAGTCGAATGTTTTGGAGAGCCCTTCTACTATTTCCTGATAGTCCTCGGTCATATCCCATACCTTCTGGTAATAGTCAAGGATGTTACCCCAGTATTCTTCCATATTTTCGGCATATCCTTCAATATCGCCCGATTCAAATTTATGAAACAGCCTGAGTTGCGGCTTGAAAACAGTGTTGATAAGGATAATGTTCTTTCTCGTCAGGGAAATCCGTTCAATGGTTCGTTCTGCCTTTTTATTAAACAGGTCGCGGTTGATAAGATCAACTTCAACACCCAGCTTACTGAGCAATGAAAGCGATTCCAGCATCAGATGTTCCAGGATCTTATAGAGCAGGGCATCGCTGGTTCCAACCTGCCTTACCTGGTAATTATCTTCCGGCTCGCGTCCGCTGTTGAAAAGGTTCTTAACAACCCAGTGTGATTTACCAATGGTGATGATGTAATCACTTCCCCAGAATATTTTTACTTCCTTTACTTTCAGAAAGCGGTTCCACCGGTCAAAATATGGAAAATGAAGTATCAGAAAATAATAGTCATCGTAGATATCAATCTTCGGCCGCTGGTTGGTGCGGCTCCGGCAGTCCTCGATATCAAGCGGGTGAAAGTGGAATTCGTCTCTCAGAAATTGCAGATCGTCGTCGGTGGGGTCAAGTATATGATGCCACTTAAGTGTACCTATTTTAATGGTTTCAATCATTGGGCCCTCCCGCTTTATTGAAAATAAGATTCGCTATCTACATTCCCTTTGTTTATTTTGTGGTGCGCAAAAGTACTAAAAATTACCGAAAACAGATTTGAATATTTGGATATAAAATCATTCGGTGCCTTTATAAAAATCATTGAACATCATCTTAGCAAACATCATTTTGAACCCTAATTTATTTGCTTAAAACAAAAACACCCTCTTACTCCTCGCTCATGGTAACGATTTAACATATTTACTTAACTTTGAATCGTTCTGCTTGTTGTTAATTAAAATTGAACCATGTTTACAGATATATCCATGAACAAAGGAAAAAAGGAAGGCCGGTACATGAGGTTGTATTCTCAAATTGCAGGTTTATTGGAAAAAAGCCCCGATCAAATTGCAGGAATGGCTACCATCGCCGCAATTCTTCATAACAAAATGGAATACTTTTTCTGGTGTGGATTTTACAGGGTCGACGGGCACCGGCTTATTGTCGGTCCCTACCAGGGACCCGTCGCCTGTCAGGTGCTCGAAGGGCGGGGAGTATGCCTGGCCGCTGTGGAACAACAGAAAACCATAATTGTTCCCGATGTCCATCTGTTTCCTGGCCACATAGCATGTGATTCAAGATCACAAAGTGAAATAGTGGTTCCGATCCACGGTAAAAAAGGTAACATTATTGCCGTACTCGATGTTGACAGCTCAGCTTTGAACTCCTTTGATGAAACAGATGCGTTTTACCTTGAGAAAATTGTCGCATTACTGGCCTGATGAACCATAAATAAAGATTTTACAGCTCTGTTTATCAGTCTGAGAAACTTACTTATTTTTACAACCGTAATCATCTAAATCTGTTTGCCATGACCCTCGGGATAATTCTGGTTATCAACCCCAAAAACACCTCTTCCAAAATTGCTGTTTACAAAGATTCAAAAATGTGTTTTCTGAAAACCATTAAATATTCCGATGAGCAACTGGCCGCATGTGGTAGTATTCCCGGTCAGCTGGAAATGCGCAAAAAAGCCATTCTACAGGAGTTGAGGGACAACGACATTAATGTGAACAAGCTTCAGATCGTTGTTGCACGCGGAGGTCTGATAAAGCCTGTAAAATCGGGTGTTTATGAAGTGAATGACCGCATGAGGGAAGACTTGTTAAATGGGATTATGGGTATGCATGCCACCAACCTCGGTGGAATAATTGCATCTGATATTGCCTCCTTAACGAATGCCCGCGCAATCATTGTTGATCCGGTTGTTGTTGATGAACTTGATGATGTGGCCAGAATTTCAGGTCATCCGCTCTTTGAACGAAAATCAATTTTCCATGCGCTCAATCAGAAAGTGGTTGCACGGAAATACGCCAAATCCATCAGCCGGAAATACGAAGACCTCAACCTGCTGGTTGTTCATGCCGGCGGTGGCGGAATTTCGGTCGGAGCTCACAAACAGGGCCGGGTGGTGGATGTAAACCAGGCTTTTGATGGTGATGGCCCCTTCTCAATGGAACGATCGGGCACCCTCCCAACCGGCGATCTGGTTAAACTTTGTTTTAGCGGAAAATATTCTCAGGCAGAAATAATGGATATGATCACGGCTAAAAGCGGTTTATACGGTTACCTCGGGACTACAAACCTCAATGCCATTGAAAAACGCGTAAATGAAGGTGATGAAAAAGCTGCCTTTATCATGTACGCCATGGCTTATCAGCTGGCTAAGGAAATCGGGGCCATGTGTACAGTTCTCGATGGAAAACCGGATGCAATCATCCTCTCCGGAGATCTTTTTCACCAGCCGGTTTTTACTGCTCACCTGACCAAAAAAGTTGAAAAAATCTCCCCCATCTCAATCTATCCCGACGAGGATGAAATAGATGCCCTGGCAATGAACGCCATAGGAGTGATTAAAGGTGAAATTGAAGTACTCGAATATACATAGACTCAGGCGCCTGATTCTGTTCGCCAATCTTCATTCAGGCCGAAATTCTGTTAAAAGCAAGGAAAATTAGTGCTTTTGCAGATATTTCACCTATAAAGACTTCCCCTTATAGTATTTTCCCGTTTAAATAATTAACTGCTGATAACTACTCCGGTTCTCTTTCTTAATGATCGTCCCCTAACCTTAACATTATATTAACTTTTCTTTTATTATCTTTGCACAGTCTGTATTATAAATCAGACCTTTAAAAACTTTCAGATTTGGAAGACCCCGACCTTGAGCCATCTCTTCAGGTGTTGAACATTTTATTCAGCATCTTCACTGGCCCGGTTACTCCCGGAATAATAATAAGTCTGCTGATTATGTTAATCCTGCTGGCTATTTCAGCAGCCGTAAGCGGTTCAGAAATTGCCTTCTTTTCTCTTAGTCCGGCCCAATTGAATGAACTCCGGAACAATCATAGCAAATCCAGTCAGCTCATACTTCACCTGCTTGAAAAACCCAAGCGTCTGATAGCGACAATTCTTATTGCCAACAATTTTGTAAATGTGGCAATTGTCATTATTTCTTCTTTTGTAATGGCAGGGCTTTTCGATTTCTATGCTTCTCCCCTGCTTGGCTTTATCGTCCAGGTGGTAATCGTCACATCCCTGATATTGCTTTTCGGTGAAATAATGCCCAAAATATATGCCTCTCAGAATGCAATCAAAGTGGCTCATTTCACGGCACGGCCCCTTCTGATCATACGCAGGATTTTCTACCCACTGAGTTCTGTTCTGGTGAAATCAACCTTAATTATTGACAGGCAAATAGCACGCAAAGGTCACGATATTTCAATTGATGACCTTTCTGAAGCTCTCGAACTCACAACCGCTGACAACAAAACACCCGAAGAAGAAAAGAAAATCCTGAAAGGGATTGTAAAATTCGGCGATACCACTGTTCGTGAAATTATGCGTCCACGCATCGATGTTACCGCTGTTGAGGAAAAAACACCCTTCAACATCCTGATGGCAACAATCCAGGAATCCGGATATTCAAGAATACCTGTTTACCGCGATAATTTCGACAATGTGACCGGAATACTTTACATCAAAGATCTGCTCCCCAATCTGAACCAGGAAGATACCTTCAACTGGCAACAACTGCAGCGACCTGCATTTTTCATTCCTGAAAACAAACGGATCAGCGACCTTTTACAGGAATTTCAGTTTAAAAAAATTCATCTGGCCGTAGCAGTTGATGAATATGGAGGCACTTCGGGAATAGTAACCCTTGAAGATATTCTCGAAGAAATTGTAGGTGAAATCAACGACGAGTTCGACAGCGAAACCGACAACATCCATTTTTCAAAAATTGACGAACACAACTATATTTTTGAAGGAAAAACAATGCTCAACGACTTTTGCAAAGTACTGGGTATTGAAGACCGTATTTTTGCCGAAGCCAAGGGTGAATCGGATACGCTTGCCGGACTGATGCTTGAGCTGGCGGGTAAAATTCCTGATACCAGCGAAAAATTCCGGTTCGACCAATACGTTTTTCAGGCAGAAACCGTTGATAAAAGAAGAATCAAAAAAATACGCGTTATAATTGACAATGAAAGTTAATCTTGCCGGATTTCCATTTATCAGAGAACGCCTCTAATCCTTGTTAATGAAATTATCCCTTTTTTCAGCAATATTTCGTTTCCCGCTATATGGCATTGTATTGGGTGGGTTTCTGCTCTTTGTTTCATGCGGTGAACCACCAACCCCAAAGCCCGCCGGTTATTTCCGGATCGACATGCCCAAAAGGGAATACCGTTTACTCGACAGTATTTTTCCGTATAGTTTTGAATATCCTGTTTACGCAAGAATATCAAATGATATCCATGCTCCGGCCGAAGCCAACTGGATTAACATCGACTTTCCGCGTTTTAAAGGAAGGTTACATCTGAGTTACAAAGCCGTAAACAATAACCTGAATACCTTTACCGAAGATGCCCATTCACTGGTGATGAAACATATACCGAAAGCATCTGCCATTGAGGAAATCCGGATTGAAAACAAAGAGCAGCGGGTATTCGGTCTGATTTATGATATCCGCGGAACCGGCGCTGCTTCACCGTATCAGTTTTATATTACCGATAGCACCAGCCACTTTCTGCGTGGTGCATTGTACTTCAGCGTAATTCCCAACAACGACTCCCTCGCTCCTGTAATCGATTTCATCAAAGGTGATATTCAACATCTGCTCGAAACAGTAAAGTGGAAATAAACAGTTGACGCTGCCGTTAACTCTGCCAATCCTTAAATCTTTTTTTTTGTCAGGCGGAGGCCCTGCCTCTGTCCTGATATCCATTTCCATAAAACCTGCCTGGTTCTCCCACCTGTCCACGACAGGCTATCCTAATGATAAAATCAGAGCCATTTAAGGATGAAATATTTTATATTTTTGCTTACTTATTAATATTTTTTATGAAGAAGAAAAGCAACAACAGCCGCCGCGATTTCCTCAAACTCGCGGCTCTGGGATCGGCCGCACTGGGCCTGGGTTCTGTAGGAAATATTTTTGCAAACCCGGCCACCGATAGCAATTTAATCAAAACTTCCCAAAACCATGCTGACCACTCAATGCCTGAAGGCAATAAATCCGTGATGGGTCTGGTTTGTGAGCCATTGAAAACGGTGCGGATTGCAATCATCGGCGTTGGAATGCGCGGAAGTGAAGCTGTGCGCCGGCTTCTTCAGATTGAGGGCGTTCAGATCACCGCTTTATGCGATGTGATTCCTGATTTTGTGAAGGAAGGAAATAAAGCCATTCGGGAAGCCGGAATGAGCGCAGCTGCAGAATACACGGGAGCTGACGACTGGATGAAGATATGTGAAAGAGAAGATGTGGACCTGATTTATAACTGCACACCGTGGAACCTGCACACACCGATTGCGGTTTATGCAATGAAACATGGAAAACATGCGGCCCTCGAAGTTCCCGCTGCTTTAACGATTGATGAATGCTGGCAACTGGTAAATACGGCTGAAGAAACCCAACGCCATTGCATGATGCTCGAAAACTGCTGTTACGATTTCTTCGAACTGGCCACCCTCAACATGGCCCGGCAGGGACTTTTCGGTGAAATCCTGCATGCTGAAGGGGCCTACATTCACGATCTCAGGGAGTGGAAATTCCTCGAACAGAAAGATGGCGGATACTACAACCACTGGCGGCTCGAATTCAGTAAAAAACACAATGGCAACCTCTACCCGACACACGGGCTTGGACCCATTGCACAGATCATGGGGATCAACCGGGGCGACCGGTTCGATTATCTCACCTCCATGTCGACCAAACAAGCCGGAATAAGTCTTTATGCTGCTGAAAAATTCGGACCTGAATCTGCCGAAGCCAGGCAAACCTACACCCTTGGTGACATGAATACTACGCTGATTCATACCGTAAATGGCCGTACTCTAATGATTCAGCATGATACCACCAGTCCCCGACCATACAACCGCCTCCACCTCATCAGCGGAACCAAAGGCATGGCAAGGAAATATCCCAAACCGGCCATTGCTCTTGAACCTGCAGCCCATCAGTTTCTGAAACCCGAAGAGTTTGATGCGCTGATGCTGAAATACGAACACCCGCTGGCTACCCAGATCGGTGAAAAAGCAAAACAGGTAGGTGGCCACGGAGGCATGGATTTTATTATGGATTATCGTCTGATCTATTGCCTTCGTAATGGTCTTCCACTCGATCAGGATGTTTACGATGCGGCAGCCTGGTCGTCAATCGTTCACCTGAGCGAAATGTCGGTTTCAAACAAGAGTCAGAGCGTGGAAGTGCCTGATTTTACAAGGGGTGCCTGGAAAACAGCCGCTCCCTGGCAGATTGTCGGAATAGAATAACAACAGGAATTGCTGTTCCGGCGATTTAGAAGGCTATCTGAAAGAACAGGCCAGTCATTTAGGGCCGGTTTTTAATAAAGTATCACAGACAATAGCAATAGTTTCCTGAAATCCATCCTCTCCGTTTTCCTGATATTCCCTATTTTAGCCTGATCAAATTACCTTTCATGAACCCCTCCCATAAGGAATACATTCACCGGATCAACCGGGTGATCGACTATATTGACCAACACCTTGACGAAGAACTGAGTGTGGAAAAACTGGCCGGAGTTGCCAATTTTTCGGCCTATCATTTTCACAGGATTTTCAGTGCTTTTGTTGGTGAACCATTATATGCCTTTATAAAGCGGCTCCGCATCGAAAAGGCTGCCTCCCTCCTGCTGAGCGAACCTGATAAGCCGGTGAATGAAGTAGCATATGAATGCGGATACGGAAGTGCTTCGGTTTTTTGCCGGAATTTCCGCGATCAGTTTGGTGTCAGTGCCAGGAATTTCAGAACCCAGAAATCAGCAGAACTGAGCAAGATCCGTCAATTGATCAGCAAGAACAGTAAATCCGGTAAGGATAAGGATGGCTATGTTTGCAGCGTAGAAACCATTCAATCCATAACCAAAATGAAAAACTTTCAGATTAAAGAAATGCCCGCGATGAACCTGGTTTATTGCAGGCATACCGGAGCCTTCGACCAGATAGGCTCAGTTTACGAAAAACTGATGAAATGGGCAGGCCCCAGAGGATTGCTCGGATCACCAAACCTCAAAACCGTAACTGTTTATCACGACGACCCTGCAGTAACCAGCATAGAAAAAGTCAGACAAAGTGCCTGCATTACTGTTGATCATGAAGTTAAAACGGAAGGGGAATTCGGCAATATGAGCCTTCCGTCGGGTAAATATGTGGTTGGCCACTTCGAAATTGGTCCCGAAGGATTTACACAGGCCTGGAACCAAACCTGTCTGTGGCTGTCCGACAGCGGTTATCAGCCGGCCGATGGTTTCCCTTACGAATTATACCACAACAGCCTGGAAGAAGATGCCATGAAAAAGTTTATTGTGGATGTCTGCATCCCGGTTAAACCGATGTAACACATTATTCAGGAATTGACGGATGTAGTCTCTGTTAAAAGTCTGTTCAGGCTTTGACAGAGACTCTTTTTTCTCAGTAATGCTACTTACATTTTTTCATTATTCATAGGTATTCCAAAATGGAAAAATCCATGGGAAATTTGCAGGATCCAAAAACTTTAAATGATGAAGCCCATAAAAAACACATTCTTCATATCAGTTATTTTTTATGTTACCCTTGTTTTTGCATTCTCTTCATGCGAAGCTGTTGAAGAGCTGACTGAAACAGAAACAGAAAAAACCATCCGGATCTTCACAGAAGGCATATGGAATGTTGACACCCTGGTAACCAAAACCGACCTTTTCAGCGGAGGCATCAGCAACATTACCAGCGATTCCACCTTCAACAACTATGGAACCATCGAATTTCAGAAGCCCAACCAGACCATTCCCGGTTATGGTTCAGGATTTATGATTCACCGGTATCTCAAAAACGGGGTTAGCCGCATCGACACGGCGGCCTGGGTACCCTATAATTTCAATTCGGGCAGCGATGGAACCATCACCCTCTTTTTTCACTTCCCGGTGAAGATTTTGTTGTGAATGCCTATGATATGTACCTCAACCTGGATACGATGGAAGATAAAAAAATCAGGATATCGGGCTGGCGCCGTGAAACCATCCAGGGTGGTTCAGGTGGAAGCTATGGTACTTACCGAAGGTATCATCTGACCAGATAACGAAGGAATTCGTCATTCAAAAAGTAAGTTGGCAAATGGCAAGTAGGCAGTTGGCATAAAAACTGCATTTATTTTCATTTGTCATTTGTCACGGTAGTTGGCAGCGCTGGACCGTCGTCATTGTCATTCGTCATTCGTCATTCAAAAAGTAGGTTGGCAATTGGCAAATAGCCCGTCTGACCGGGGAAAACCCGGGTTTTTTATACCTTTGGCGGCGGGGGGCAGTTGGCAAAAGAAAGCAATTTTCGTCATTCGTCATTTGTCACCCTGAGCGGAGGTGGTCGAGCGAAGTCGGGACCAGCTGAAGGGCGTCATTCGTCATTCAAAAAGTAAGTTGGCAATTGGCAAATAGCAGTTGGCAAAAGAAAGCAATTTTCGTCATTCGTCATTCGTCATTCGTCATTCGTCATTCGTCATTCGTCATTCGTCGTCATTCGTCATTCGTCATTCGTCATTCGTCATTCGAATCATTCGTCATTCGTCATTCGTCAAATTCGTCATTCGTCATTCGTCATTCGTCATTCGTCATTCGTCATTCGTCATTCGTAAATATCTTTTAAGGTCTGTTGCCCACCGTTTGCCCCGCTACTACATGCTGTTCTGGTTTAAGTCCCATCAGTTTATGCAAAGCCTCCCGGTCAACATAAGCCCTCACCACAGTGTTTAGGTTTTCTGAGGCGCAATACAGGTAAACATTCTGGGAAATGAAGCCGGTATTGATGCCCGAATAAAATTCCATATCCTCTTCCGATGCTTTGGTCATCCGGCTGTAATCAGAAACATAAACCAGGTTAACCGGGGCCGTTGCAACAAAATCCTGTTTCCCCGCAGCAACCCGGTGGTCTCCTTCCACGATCAGAATAAGTTTGTGATCCTTCTCGTTGTAAAGGTATATTCCAGATTTCAGGAAAACATATACCTGAACATCCTGCCAGTTCATAGCCGAAGGGGCAGTCCGTTTGCCGGTTTCAGCCCTGTTGATGCCACAGGCCGCCCATAGCAGACCGGAAAGTTGTTCCCGGGTCAGGTCCTTTTCGCTGAATTCACGATGCGAACTTCTTTCATTCAACACAGCCATTAAAGGTTTTCCGGAAGTCAGATCAGGCTTTAATAATAGTATATCAGTACTTTGCGCGATTGAAACTCCTGGAATATTTATCCATGAAAATAAAATAATGCAATAAAAAAGGTGTTTCATAAGACGATTTGTTATCGGGATTTGTTCAAATATTAATTGTTATTCTGCTGTCTCCCTTTCCCCTTGTCTCCTTGTCCCCTTGTCTCTCAGTCTCTTAATCTCTTAGTCTCTTAGTCTCTTAGTCCCCTGGTCACATAAAATTTTACTCCGTAAACTCCGGTTTTATCCTGACTCCATCGTACTTTTTCTCAATACCATTCTGGTATGAAATCACCATAAACACAGAACCGTCGGTGTTGTATTGAATCCAGTCGCCGGTTTTCATGCCGTTGATGTATTCACCTTCATCTTTTTTCTTTCCGTTTGGCCAGAACCAGATATGGCGTCCATTGGGATTGTCATCGATAAACGATCCCTGAAATGCAGGCTGGCCATCGTCGAAATAATATTTCCATTCACCATTGCGCATTCCACCCCTGTAGGTTCCTTCTTCACGATGGTCACCAAGCTGATATTTCCACATTCCCTCTTCCAGTCCTTCTGAATATTCACCCTGTATAATTATCTTTCCGTTTTCATCATATTCGGTAAAGATGCCTTCTGAATTGCCATTCATATAGGTTTCTTCACGCATCAGGCTGTTGTTGTCATAATACCATTTCCAGGTACCATCGGCATTTCCCTGGTTGTTGTAATTTCCTTCCTGTTCAAGGTTACTGTTTGTATGATAAAAACGCCATTTGCCTATCCGCTTCCCGCTACGGTAATTCCCTTCCGACAACAACTTGCCATCATCATAGAATTCTTTCCATGGGCCATCCTTGATGCCTTCATCATCGATAATACCTTCACCTACAATTTTTCCGTTTCGGTAAGTAAAAGCAGCAGTAACAACCCCGTTTTCTCCATATTCCCTCCGGATTCCTTCGGGTGTATTTCCCTTGTAACTGGCTACTGTTTTCACTTTTCCGGTGGGATAATAATCGGTCCGTACATCCAGTTTTACCAGTTCCGGAGCCTCTTCCTGCCTCACATCGTTCACAAATTTACCAATATCTGTAAGCATTCCCTTATCGTCATATTCTTTGAAATACCCGTTTCGCTTATCGTCGCGGAAAGTGCCTTCTGTTTTTACCTTTCCGTCAGGATAAAAGAATTTCCATCGTCCCTGCTTCAACCCGTTTTTGTCGCGCCGGTTTATGTTTTCCCTGTCAACAACAAAACCCCGGCGGTATTCAATCAGGGTAATAACCGTACCATCGGGCAGGTATTCCTTTTGCAAGTCCGTTTTCCAGCCCGTTGTCAAAATTCACAGTGCGCATGATTTTGCCATCCGGATAATAATATACAGTAAGTCCCTGTTTTACATCGTTCGAAAATTTTTCTTCAACCATCTCATTCTCACGGAAAGTACGGCGGATGCCTTCCTTTTTTCCTTTCAGATAACTGATCTGCAATGTGGTCTTGCCGGATTCATCATAAAAACTCCATATGCTGTCCAATTCAAAATTCTTCCGGTTTCCTTCTGCCTTCAGATACCCCGTTTTCGTGGAATGTTTTCCAGTAACCATCAGGCTTACCTTCGCGCATCATGCCCTCACTCGATACTTTGCCATTGGGATGAAGAAACTTATTGTAACCATTTGGATTAATAGCATTTTCCTGGGCTTTCACTAAAAAAACCGAAAACAAAATCACGATAGAAAAGGCAAATTTTCGCATCCTGTAAAGTTAGTTAAATCGAAAACAAAGCAAATAAATTATTTAATCAGATTTGCTGCCCTGGAAATTTCAAGCATTCTTAAAATCGGTCGCCGCGATTTATCAATCACATGCGGTTCAAGCGTTATCTCCGGTGTTTCATTTTTCAGGCACTCATACAATTTTTGCACCGTATTCATTTTCATGTAAGGACAATCATTGCACGAACAGGTTTCATCTGCCGGAACAACAATAAATTCCTTTTCAGGCGAATATTTTTTCATCTGATGAATTATACCACCCTCTGTAGCAACAATATAACGTTTGTTGTGATCCTTTTTTGTAAATTCAAGCAAGGCCGCGGTTGAACCAATAAAATCGGCCAATGCCAATATCGGACCACGACATTCGGGATGGGCTATCAATTTTGCATCCGGATTTTCAATTTTCAGTTGAATAACTTTTTCATCGCTCAACTGATTGTGTACATGACAACTTCCATCCCATAAAACCATATTTCGCCCGGTTATATTGTTTATGTAAGCTCCAAGATTCTTATCCGGGGCAAAAATCAGTTTTTCATCCCGCGGAAATGAATCCACAATCATTTTTGCGTTGCTTGAAGTACAAATTACATCTGACATGGTTTTAACGGCCGCAGAGCAATTTATATATGAAATCACCTTATGCCCCGGGTGAGCATTAATAAACCCTCTGAAGGCTTCCGGGGGGCAGCTGTCGGCCAGTGAGCATCCGGCATTCATATCGGGCAGCAAAACCTTTTTATCAGGGCTTAAAATCTTGGCAGTTTCGGCCATAAAATGAACCCCTGCAAAAACAATAATCTTAGCTTTCGTATCTGCTGCTTGTTGCGAAAGTTGCAGACTATCCCCAACGAAATCCGCAAGTTCCTGAATTTCAGGTACCTGGTAATAATGGGCCAGAATTATGGCATCTTTTTCCTTTTGAAGCTCTTTTATTTTCAAAATAAGCTCAGCATCAGAATGCAATTCAGTCCGCGATATTTTGAGGTCTCCCATGTTTTCAGTTTTTAATAATTAAATTATTTAATATTTCATTACTATTATTAAAGCCTGTTAATTGTGTTGACAATTTCCTTATTATTTTTCTTGGATTATTTGATTTCAGTAGTTTGTCAACGGGTTATCAACTGTTTTATTTTCTCTGTCCGTCACATTTTCAATTACTTCTGTCATTATTAACAAAGTGTTGATAAGGCTGTTTGAACAGGCAGTTATTTCAAAAATCAGGTTTTAATACAGTTGATGAAATGTTCATTTCTTCTGACAACATAACGTATTCTTTGTTGTGCCTGAAGAATTTGATTCATCATCTGTTCATTTCAAATCTTATTAAGAAATTGCAAACAAAATTACACTGCAATTAACAAAGGAGTGTTAACAAAATCTAAAAATCTGAAAACTAAACTGATGTATCTTTAGCTTTTCTTTTTGGTTTTTATAAATGGCTAATAATAAATGCCATTCGTTGAAAACCTTGTTTTATGATTAATTTTGTCACTAAATCTTATTAACAATGTGGGATAAATCGGCACCTTTGGCATTGGCATCTGATCATGCAGGTTATGAGTTAAAATCGTTTCTGATAAAAGTACTGACTTCACAGCACTATAATTTGGTCGATTTGGGCACCAACTCTTCCGAAAGTGTTGATTATCCTGATTTTGCTCATAAACTTGGTAAAACGGTTAATGATGGAACTTATTCCCGTGGCATTGTTATATGCGGTAGTGGAAATGGTGTCAACATGGTTGTAAATAAATATCCGGGTGTAAGGAGTGCATTATGTTGGAACAGCGAACAGGCAGAACTTACACGCAGACACAACGATGCAAATATACTGGCTTTACCCGGACGCTTCATTGATTTTGATGATGCAATTAAAGCGGTAAAATTATTTCTGAATACTGATTTTGAGGGAGGAAGGCATCAAATGAGGGTAGATAAAATTTCAAAACTGTTATAATACTTCATGACAGAAATCTATAACAAGTTTAAGCTGGATGCCAGGGCTAAAGCGAATGACCGCGAACACAGGCAAAAAATCGGTTTTAATATAAACCGCTATGATGAAGCTGTGATTCGTGGAAAGCAGCAGTATGCCAACCTGGAACTAGCCAGGCAGCGGGCCGCGCATCTTAAATACAAGGCAATTGTAGATCTTGAAAAAAATCTGGTCGATTTCGAGGCAAATTTTGAACGTAATGGTGGCAAGGTTATCTGGGCGCAGGACGGCGATGATGCCTTGCGTGAAATAGATGGTATCCTGTTAAATCACAATGCAACCCGCATTGTGAAATCGAAAACGATGGTTTCCGAGGAAATAGAACTGAATGATCATCTTGAGAAAATGGGAATTGAATCCCTGGAAACAGATCTGGGCGAATTTATTGTCCAGATTGCGGGTGAGCATCCATATCATATAGTTACGCCAGCAATGCATAAATCAAAAGAAGACGTAGCTAAACTATTCAATGAAAAATACGGGATGCCTGCAAACAGTTCGCCTGAACAGATCACAGCCTTCGTGCGGAAATTACTGCGCGAAAAATTCTTCTTTGCGGATGTTGGTATAACTGGTGCAAATTTTATTGTGGCTGATACCGGTTCTGTTTGTCTTTCCGAGAACGAAGGGAATGGATTACTCAGTATGTCATTTCCCAGGGTTCATATCGTGATAGCCGGAATAGAAAAAGTTATTCCTTCTTTCAAAAATCTTGATTTATTCTGGCCATTGCTTGCAACACATGGTACCGGACAGAATGTTACAGCTTACAACAGCATCATCAGCGGACCGCGTCAGGATGGAGAAATTGACGGGCCAAAAGAGATGTATGTGATTCTGCTCGATAACGGACGCAGTGAAGTACTCGCCCGGAAGCACCAGCGCCGTGCCCTGAGTTGTATTCGTTGCGGAGCCTGCCTGAATACCTGTCCGGTATACAAAACTATAGGTGGACACGCATATGGGACTACCTATTCAGGCCCTATCGGATCTGTAATTACACCCTGGCTTAAAGGAATGAATGAATACAAGCACTTGAGTTTTGCTTCATCCCTTTGCGGCAGTTGCACTGAAGTTTGCCCTGTTAAGATAAATCTGCATGAACTTCTGTTATACAATCGGAACGATAGTGTTAAACTCCGCTATTTTTCGGTTTTCGATTCGGTTTCAATGTACACATGGAAAACCATTATGCTTAAACGCAAATGGATGGATTTCGGAAACAGTAAGATAAAAAACCTGGTGCTGAATAAAGTATTTACGGGAGCCTGGGGATCACGCAGGCAATTACCCGAAATCAGTGAGAAAAACTTTAAACAATTATGGGAAGAACGCAGGGAAGGTAAAATAAAATAGTATATGCAGGTTTTGCTTATTGATAAGCCATCAGTACCTGTCGTACCTGCCTGCTGTAACCTCCTCCGAAAAGATTTAAATGAACCAGCAACGGATACAGCTGATTGAGTTCAACACGATCTTCCCAACCTTTTTCCATCGGATATTCTTCATTGTATGATCGGTAAAATTCCATTGAAAACCCGCCGAATAGTTTACTCATGGCAATATCCATCTCCCGGTGACCATAATAAACAGCAGGATCAATAATGCATGGATTGCCATCGGAACCAACCATATAATTGCCACTCCACAAATCTCCGTGAATCAGTGAGGGTGGTTCAACCGGCAGTATTTCAGGTAATTTTTTATAAAGCAATTCCAAACGCTGTAAATCCCGGATGTTTAATAGACTTTCATCAAAAGCCAATTTAACCTGTGGCTGTAATCGTTCCCCGATGAGGAATTCAGTCCAGCGCAAATGATTGTTGTTGCTTTGCTTCAGGGAACCAATGTAATTATCGTGGTCTAGTCCAAAATCAGGTGAGGACTTTTGATGCAACAGTGCCAGCTGCTGCCCGAATAATTGCCAGAAATTTGCAGAGGGTACCTGACTTTTGATAAAACCAAGCAGAAGAAACGAATAATTGCCTGTTTCCGTGTAATGCAAAACACCTGGAACCTGAATGCAGGCAGCATTTTCCAGAATAGTTAATCCCCTGGCTTCAAAGGCAAACATACCGGGATAACGCTTTGCCAGGTTATATTTTAAAAAATAGTTCCCCGATGATGTTTCAACACGAAACGCTTGATTGATTGACCCACCGCCCAATGCAACGGTTGATATTATTCTGGTTGATGGAGAGATCTCGCGTTGAAACCAGGAAGTAAGAACCTGAATGATTTCACCCGGTATCATGGGTTAGCTTCAGAGGGAGAAAAAATTGTTATTGTATATTCCTTTTCTGAAAATTCGTTCAATAATGAGAAGTATTGTGAGTGAAAAGAAGATGATGAGCATGGTTGAAGAACCTTTCAGGTAAGTCAGCAGACTGGTAAAACCATCAAAAAACCCCAATCCGGCATGCAATAGATTGCGAAGATAACCCGTATCGGTTGGGATGCTGATATTAAGGAACGGCAATTGTGCAAAAAACATGATAATAAAAATAATCAGTGCAGCACCAATGGCAAAGTATGCCCAGATCATTTGCCTGCGGTATTCAGGTGATTCTGCCAATGGTTCATAGCCTGAATAAACCTGCTGCATAATGCCTTCTGTAAAGCCTACTGGTGCTTTTTCCAGGGGAATTTTATCGAAAAGGTCAAACAACAAATGATCGTCGGGTTGTTCAATATGTGGGTTGGTGCTCATGTCTGCAAAATTAATCATTAATTACGTAATTGAGGAACTTCTGAATTCATACGCGATTGCATTTCAAGGTAAAGCTTTTTACGGATACGGTGTAATTTCACTTTCACATTAGCATCTGAGAGGCCGGTAATAGAAGCAATCTCATCTACACTTTGCCGGTTCCGGTAAAAAAGGTTGATCAGCAACTGGTCTTCGTTACCCAGTAACTGAATTGCTTTCTGAAGAACTTTAACCTGATCTTCCGTATCGAGTTGGCCGAGGTTTTCCTTTATTTCATCGGTACTGAAATTCTCAATCATTTTATCGTCAATTGCCGTAGTTGTAAGCTGCTTTCTGCGGGTTTTTGATATGGCAGTATTATAAGCAATTCTGAACAACCAGGTACTGAACTTTGCTTCACGTTTAAAACCTGAAAGGGCGTGATATGCCTTCAGGAATGTATCCTGGGCCGTTTCCTCCGCTTCTTCATGATTCTTCACAATTTTCAATACCACCGAATATACCAGATCTTTGTACCTGTCAACAATTACCGTATACGATGCGGTATTGCCATCAAGTACTTTTTGTATAAGTTGGTTGTCGTCGGGCTGGCTCATTGTGTGATTTTAGACGTTCATTCTTAAAATCGGTTACAAACCTGCGTTCAAAAAGAATACGGATAGAGCAGTGAGGTTCTCAGACAAGAATCAACGATTGTGAAACCAAACTAGCGATTTGGAAGAATAAACCCCAACGATAATAAGAAAATTGTGAAGCAATTTATTTAAAGGTTTTATTCAAAAATTGGTTTCCTGGATAAAACAGCTTTTTCACTGCAATTAAATCGCTCAACTCAGGTGAAACATAAATTAAACAAGATACCTTCCTTTTTGATTGGTATACCTGTAGGATATATATTGAACCGGGATTGCTAATATACAATAAATTATGTTAGGAAATCCTTTTTTTGTAACCATTAATCTGATCGTGCGTCAAAAATGCAGCGAACCAAACATGAACCTTAAAAACCTTAAATCATGAATGAATTTTTAATTCCGGCCACAATTTTTGCCACAATATATGGCATTATCTATCTGCTTATCCGTAGAAAAGAAAGGATGGCATTGCTCGATCGCGGGCTGGATCCTATGTCATTCGAAAAAAAATCGGATGATTTCTCCTCGTTAAAATATGGTCTTTTATTCACCGGTATCGGACTGGGCCTTATTATTGCCAACATACTCGTCAGCACCGGGGCAATGGATCGGGAAGCAGCATATTTTTCATTGGTTTCGCTTTTTGGTGGAATTGCCCTGATACTTGATTACATATTGGAAATCAGGTTATCAAAAAAGCACAGGACCGAAGAAAAACAGCGGATTGAGGAACAGGGTTTTGAAATTCCGGCCCCCTGAGATTCAGAATTTGTAGGATTCAATTACATTATAAACAGGACCTTCACGGAAAAGCAGGCTTTCATAAAGATTAAAACCTGTAACAATCTGGTTTTGAATTTCTACCTCGTTAAATCTGCCCATTAATTGTTGAAAATACTTCTTGTCCCTTATCTCCCTGATCCTTCCGATGGTGAGATGAGGGACAAAATTTTGCCGGTCACCCAAAATGCCGGCTGTTTCGAGGTTGGCTGAAACCTGTTGAGCCAGTTGTTGAAGCATCTCATTGGACTCAATACCAAACCATATTACCTTGGGATTGTAATTGCTTCCAAAAATTCCTGTTTTCGAAATTCTCAACTCAAATGGTTTAATCCCTTCACAAGCAGTGGTCAGAGCTGCCTGTATCTGTGGTACTTCTTCGGGAATGGTGTTGCCGATAAATTTTAGTGTTAAATGGATATGGCCGGGATCAACCCATTTAATGATGTTAAAATCCAACGCCTGCTTCAGAAAATCGTAGGTCGTCGTAAACTGCTCTTGCGGTTCAATTTTAATAGCAGCAAACAATCGGAAACTTTCCATGTCCTTAACCTTTTCTTGAGAATGCAAAGATGCAAAAGAATTGCAAAATTATTTCTTTTGTAATAAGGAAAAAGTTATAAATTTGCAGTCCCGTTTTGGCATCTGTTTCAAAACATCCGGGGCGTTAGCTCAGTTGGCTAGAGCGTTAGACTGGCAGTCTAAAGGTCAGGGGTTCGACTCCCCTACGCTCCACTGGAATTAATAAAAAGGCCTGTAAACATTGATTTACAGGCCTTTTTATTTTATAATTTCTACTTAAAAAACCGGGTCAGATGTATCCATAAAATCCGGTTAAAGGAGCAGCAATGCAAAGAATCCATCACTCTATTCTTTCTTCTGCGGTTCGTCTTCTTTATTGTTCATCTCATCCTTGAAGTCTTTGATTCCTCTTCCCAACCCTTTCATTAATTCAGGAATTTTTTTCCCTCCGAAAAACAGCAAGGCAACGAGCAGAATGATAACTACCTGCCAGGGCCCAATTACGCCCAAAATTATATCAGTTTTCATATCGTTGGATTTAAGAGTACAAAGTTACTCATTTTCAATAAGACAATGTATGGTATTGATATTTAATTTGATTTATTTCAACAGCCAGGACCCCGGATTTTGAATATTTTTCCCCTGCCATAATTCAAAATGAAGCTTTGCTTTTCCGGATTCATCATTCTGAATAACCCCGATGCGTTGTTTGGTTTTCACCTTATCGCCTTTTTTTACAAATAATTGATCCAGATTTGAATACACCGTCAGAAATTCCCCGTGACGGATAATAACAACGTTGTTATAGCTTGGAAGGGTCATTGTTGAAGTAACTTCCCCTTCAAAAACGGCCCTTGCCGACTCGCCCTTCGCTGTCGTGATATCTATTCCGTTATTCCTGGTTTTAATTCCCTTCAGGATCGGGTGCGGGTGTTCGCCAAATGTTGAAGATATAATACCTCTCTCGGTAGGCCAGGGTAATCGACCCTTGTTACCTGCGAAGCTTGAAGAAAGTTGAAGTTCAGAAGGAGTTAGTCCGAATTTGTTTTCAGGTGCGGGCTTTGTCCCCGTTTTTTTGGCGGATTCACTCGCTTTGCGAATTTCTTCAGCAATCAGGTCTTCAATTGCCTTCTGTAGCTTTTTGGCCGCTTTTTCACTGTCACGAAGCTTTCTGAGAAGCTCTTTTTCCTTTTGCGATAGCTTTTTTACGGTTTTATCCTGTTCACTCTTCTCACCAGTGAGCTTTTGCTTTTCTGATTCTTCAGATTTCTTCAACGATAACTTGTATGCTTTCTGCTTTTCGAGCAGAAGGATTTTTTCGTTCAGAAGTAGTTGATTTTCTTTGATTACCCTAACCTGGTTTTGCCGGTAACTACTGTATTGCTGGAAGTACTTCAGCCTCTGATATGCCTGGTTGAAATCACTGGCTGAAAAAATAAACATGAGCCTCGTATACGCGTTGCGGTTTTTGCTGGCATAATAAATCATCCTGGCATATTCCTGTTTAAGCTGCTTTATTGTTTGTGTGAGGTGATTGATCGTATCGTTGGTCTCCTCAATCTGACTGTCGAGATTGCCAATTTCACCACTGATCGCTGATATAAGTTCCTGCCTCTTGTTAATTTGTTTATTCAGCAAAACCAGCTGGTTAAGTGAAACCTGCTTGCTTTTCTTTGTTTCTTCAAGTAATTTATTGGTATAATTAATCTCCTCCTCTATCTTGGCTTTCTTTTGTTGTAACTGGGTTTTTTTATCCTGGGCATTAACCCCGGCCACAAAAAATATAAGCATGACAAACGTTCCGGCTATGGCCGGTATACGTGGTAACCAATTTTTAGCTGTTTCTGGTTTTACCATAATTGTCTTACTTAAAACTTGTCTGATTTCCTGTATTTTGCAGGAATCCTGAACGGAAAAGCAATGGAATCATTTGTTGTTACCTTTGAATACTGAACGTCAATGTGATTCTTATTCTCATCTGTTTCAAGATCGAAACTGAGCTTTTCCGGTACAAGTTGTGTCCCATTGTTCATGTATTCGTAGGTACCTTCCAGCTTTCGCCCACCCTGTTGCATTTCACGAACCATTACCCTCGATATTTTGAATGTCTCCGGACTTAGCCAGATGTGCTGTATAGGAATATTGATCAACTG
This sequence comes from Bacteroidales bacterium, assembly GCA_016709025.1. Lineage (GTDB taxonomy): Bacteria > Bacteroidota > Bacteroidia > Bacteroidales > Lentimicrobiaceae > Lentimicrobium. Next base: position 38,168 of record JADJEQ010000019.1, read on the forward strand.
GTTGTTACGAACATATTTTTTTAGCTTTCTTCTGTTGGTGGTAACCAGGTTGTATTCCTGATTGTCAATTCCAGCCTTGAATGAACCGTTTTCGTAAAAAGAAAAATCATTGCCAGTTAGAAAAGCCTGAAGCATGTCAAAATCAAGCGTACTGTTAATCAGTGAATTGATATAATTAAAGTCACTGAAGAAATAGTAATTATCGATTCGGTTCATATATTTTATCGAGTCGTTGGTAATCAGTATCCGCGCCATTTCTATACCCAGAACCGGAGATATGGAAATCCAGATAAGGCTGTCCTTCTGAATCCTGATTTGTCCGCTGAATGAAGTTTCATTTTTTTGCCTGGTAAAAGAAGCATTAAACCTTGCCGAGAACTTGTCATATTTGAGTTCATTGGTTTTGAGACTGCTGAAAAGAAACTCGGGCCCTTGCTCTTTCAACGGTTCCCTGATGGTTCGCCTCACAGTATTACACGCTGAGAGAAAAATGATCAGCGCTATAATTGAAGAAAGCAGAAAAGCTTTGTTTGTTATGCTGAATCTACTCATATAGTTTACCATCTTTAACTTTTGAATCGAGAAATTCTGAACCTTCGCCGGCTTCCTTCGCTTTAATCCACCATTCCATTGCTTCAGTAATCCGGTTAAGCTTGTAAAGAATATCACCGTAGTGCTCAAGAACTACAGCCCCGGGGTTACTGTCCAGTTTTAAAGCATTCTCTATTTGAACCAATGCCTTTCCATATTGCCCCTGCATGTATAAAACCCAGGCCCAGGTATCGAGATAAGTAGCATTTTTTGGACTCAGTGTATTGGCTTTTTCAGCCATTTGAGCAGCTTTTTCAAGGTTTTCACCCTTGAGGGAAAGGTAATAGGAAAAATTATTGAGCACTACTGCATTCTCAGGGTTGTATTTTAAGGCCGATTCATACGCGGCAAATGATTCTGAATGTTTGTCAGCAGCATGGTAAGCATCACCCGTAAGGCTGTAGAAATCAGCCATCATTGAATTGTCGTTCAGAACAAATTTAACCCCTGTTGTCAATGATTTTATGGCTTTGTCATAATTCTTCATCAAATAGTTGGCATAGCCGTTGAAGTAGTAAGGCAAGGGCTGAACCGGAAAAAGATCAATGGCCTGGCTGCTCTCGTTGGCCAGCATTTCAAAATTATTGGTAATTGCATCAATTCTCAGGATGTTTTCCCAAACCTGGTACTTTCCGGGATCCAGGGTATTTACTTTACGGAAAATGATAAGGGCATCCTCCCATTTTTCCGACATCATCAGCATTTCACCCCTGAGCGAAAGCACCCGGGGTTCATTGGGGTGTACCTCAACAAGAATCTTCGACAATTCCAGAACATCGTCCTCTATGCCATCGTATTCGCCTGTTTGCGAATAATAAGTCATCATAATCTGAACCTTCGTATTCGCATCGAGGGTTGGATTGGAAAAACCTGTTTTTAAATAGGCAGTGGCCTTTTTTAAATCCCCCTTTTTACGATAATAATCTGCCAGCGAAATATTGATATAGGGATTCCCCGGATCCACTTCCTCAATTTTTTGATAGGTTTTCAACCCCTTTTCATCGTAGCCCTGCAATATATAGAACTCAGCCAGAAGTGACAGAATTCTGCTATCAGATGGGTAAGCCCCGGCAAGATTTTCAAGTTCTGCAAGTGCTTTTTTCCCCTTTCCCATAGCCAGGTAAATCCTGTGCTTCTGCATCGAATATTCCTCGTAAATGCCCGTCCTTGATTCAAGATTATCATAAATTTCAATCGCCTCCAGTGGCTTTTCCATGAGCAGAAGCGTATTTGCAAGTTCAATTGCATAATCTATATTATCCGGGTTTGAATTGTAAAGCCGTTCATAAATCACACGGGCTTCCCCTGGTTGCGAATTATTGGAATACAGACCCGCAAGGGTAAGGCTGTAATAAATGTTATCAGGATCAAGTTGCCAGGCTTTTAATGCGCACTGGACTGATTTTTCTATATCATTGCGGTTGTAATGAAGAAGCGATAGTTCATACCAGGCAGCGTCGTTGGAAGGATCTTCCTTAACGTATTCTGAAAAGAGCGAAAAGGCCTTTTCAAAATTGTCTGTCATCTTGGCAATGTTTGCCTCGAAGAATAAATTACGCAAACGTTGCTTTTCCTTTGCCAGGCGAACCTCAGTCTGGTTACCCATTTCTTCGCCACCCTCGGGTAAATCCTGGGCCTGGCTGATAAAGGGAATCAATAATAAGAAAATCAGATATTTAAATCTCAGAAATTTCATCAGGTATGTTTTGGTTATTCTGTGCCGGAAATTATCGGAAATGTACCGTTTATTCCTGCGGTTGTATAAGTGTATAAAGGATATGATTAAACAGATTTACCCTTTATATGTTATTGGTTAAATTAGCATTTTAATTAAGCCCCCGTCCAAATCGAACAATTACATTTATCCGAAGTATTGTCATGCGTAAAATGAAGCATTGAAAGAAATGAAAGTCTCATCATTTAGCCGGAACTTCACTTTAGACTTTAGACTTGACACTAGTTCTTTCCGGTATGGCCAAAACCACCGGCCCCGCGCTCCGAATCATTCAGTTCCTCACTTTCCAGCCATTCGGCTTTCTCGTGTCTTGCAATAATCATCTGGGCTATACGATCGCCATTTTGAACAGTAAACGTTTCAGCCGACAGGTTTACAATAATGATCCTGATTTCACCCCTGTAATCAGCATCGATCGTTCCCGGTGAATTTAGTATTGTTATTCCCGAACGGGCAGCCAAACCACTTCGTGGCCTTATCTGCGCTTCAAATCCTTCCGGAAGTTCAATAAACAGGCCGGTTGGTATTAAAGCCCTTTCCAGTGTTTTCAGACTGACAGGTTCTGAAAGATGAGCCCTGAGGTCCATGCCTGCTGAGGCAATGGTTTCATAAGCCGGTAAGGAATGTGCTGATTTGTTTACAATCCTGATCTGCATAGAGAAATAGATAATATGTTTTTAATCGAAAATTAACCGGTGGCAAAATTAAGCATTAAAAGGCTTTGTTAACTACCGACCTGAACCTTTGCTTTTCAAAGTAGAAAACATATCCTGCAAAAGCAATCAACATAACAGAATTTATAAAGTACTTAACCCACATTGTTCCCGCAACAGGCAATACAGATATAAAATAAATGGTTAACGTTATAAGGCTGTATTTTAATGCTCTCTTAAAATCATAATCTATCGGATAGTATTTCTGACCAATCAGGTATGACATTACCATCATTGAAGCGTAGCAGATCAGTGTGGCCCAGGCTGCACCCATATATCCCCAAACCGGAATCAGAATTAAATTGAGCAACAACGTGATGGCAGCGCCTGCAACGGAAATTGCGGCTCCTGTTTTTGTTTTGTCGGTAAGTTTAAACCACACACTCAGGTTGTAAAACACACCAAGAAACAGATTGGCCATAAGTAACACCGGGACTACACCCACGCCTTCCCTGAACGATTTACCGACAAAAAGCATAACCACGTCAATATACAACATGATGGCCAGAAAAATAAAAAGACAAATAATAATGAAATAGTGCATCATCGCTGAGTAGGTTGCTTTGGCATTTTTGTTCCGGGCCTGATCAAAAAAGAATGGTTCGGCAGCATACCTGTATGTTTGAATAAACAGCGACATAAGAATCGAAACTTTATAGCATGCTCCGTATATGCCCAGTTGGGCCATTGCGTTAGTCCTGTCAGGTAAAAGATGCTTGAGTATTATCCTGTCGAAGGTTTCATTTACAATTCCGGCCAACCCAAATATGAGCAACGGCCAACTGTATTTAAGCATTAACACAAGCAAATCCCGGTCTGCTTTCAGGCTTTTAAGAGGGATTTCAGGCAACAACATTATGAATGTCAGAATACTTGCGATCAGATTCGAAATAAATATATAGCCAACCCCGGTTTCTGGCCGGTAAAACAACCCAATCATTCCGGCCGCCCCGCTCTCCGGAAAATGTGCAAGTATATATGGGCATAACAGGATGAAAAACAAATTAAACCCAATGTTAGCCACTATGTTTACAATTTTAACCATAGCAAACCGCATCGGTTTGTTTTGGAGTCTGAGGTTGGCATAGGGTATGGTACTGATGGCATCGGTTGCCAGAATCAGTGCAAACCATTTCACATATTCAGGGTGTCCGCTATATCCAAGCTGAACCGAAAAGAATGGGGCCGCCGCAAAGGTGACAATAAGAAAAAGAATGGAAGTTATTCCCAATGAAGTCAGTGAGGTTCCGAATACCTTATTGCGGAATTCACCCTGACTTGCAAACCTGAAAAAGGCTGTTTCCATTCCATACGTCAGAAAAATAAACAGAAAGGAAACATAAGCATACATTTCTGTTACAATACCATATTCTTCCGGTAAAAAGACGCGGGTATATAGCGGAACCAGCAGATAATTAAGCAAACGGCCAAGAATGGTAGGTAATCCATAGATGGCAGTTTGACTGGCTAATTTTTTCAGAGCGTTCAAAACAGAATCGATTATCTTACTGCAGAAATTTATTTTTCAATAGCGGGTAATTCAATGATAAAAACAGTACCACTTTGTTTCCCCGGGATAAAGGTTATTTCGCCACCAGCCGAATCAATGATGTTTTTCACCATCGCCAGCCCCAATCCCATTCCTCCTGATTTTGTTGTGAAATTAGGTGAAAAGATCCTTGATCTTTGTTCATCGTTTATTCCGATGCCATTATCCGATACTTCAATGCAGTGTTTTTCACCGGTGCTATACAGTCTCACTTCAACAAGACCTGCCTGTTTGGGCGGAATCGCCTGAACTGCGTTGTTGAAAAGGTTTATAAAGACCCGGGAAAGCTGTTTTTCATCTGCAAAAACAAAACACTCTTTTTCAGGTAGGGTGAAGCTGAAATTAACATCAGGATGCTGGTTGAACAAAGAAAGTGTGCTTCGCAACACAGCAGAAAGCTCTGTTTTCTTATTTGAAGGAGTCGGAAGTATTGCAAAATCGGAGAAGGCACTGGCAATGGCTGCCAGCGAATCAATCTGTTCTATAAGCGTTTGTGTTGTCTTTTCAAGACGGTTGCCCCAGTCGGGCGGTTGATCATCCCATGATTTCCTGAGATGCTGTATGCTCAGTTTCATCGGGGTGAGAGGATTCTTTATCTCATGGGCTACCTGGCGGGCCATTTCCCGCCATGCAGTTTCTCTTTCTGATCTGGCAAGTTTTTCAGCACTTTCAGCCAGTTTATCAACCATCAGGTTATATTCGTTGATCAGATCGCCAAGTTCATCTTTCCGGCTATAGGTGATTTTCTCATTCGTACGGCCGAGGTTTAAACTACTGACGCGTTTTCTGATCAATTGTAATGGACGCATCAGGTAATTTCCGGCAAGAATTGAAATAAATACCGCCAGTACAGTTAGTATAACGTAAATATTTATAAAGGCCACCAGAAAGGTTGAAATCTCCTGTCTGAGCTCCTGTTCTCTCGCAAAATAAGGTAAATTGATGTAAGCAGTCAATTTATTCTGTTCATTCCGAAATGGCAGGTAAGCAGATAAATAACGGTAATTCCCGATCCTTTCATTATCTATAAAAAGTGTTCTTTTATTCCTTGCCAATTGAATATAAGGTTCCGCACTCATTAATTCTGATTTAAAACCTTCTTCAAAGATTTGTGGGCGCGATGAGGCAAGGAGCCGTCCGTTGATATCATAAAGGTTTATATCACTAAAGAATACAAGCGAAAATTTGGTCAGCAACTCTTCCAGGTAAGACTTCTGTGATTTATCCAATATATCCATTGAAGCCAGTTTGTGCTCAATTTCGATGAGTACAGAATGAGCCTTTTCACTCAGCATATCACGGTTCTTCTTTTCGTTAAGATTCTTTATATTGGTTATAGTGGTAAAACCAACCGACAAAGAAGCGAAAAGAACCAGCGCTACAACCATCAGCTGAAGCCTTGTTTTGAAATCCAGGTTTCGGGAGTGATCTTTATGGCGTAAATTCCAGATGGATAAAATTAAAAGCAGAATAAAAATGTGGAAAATCAGCTGATAGGTAAACGGAGAAAGCTTATCCAGCAAGCCTTCGTTTCGTTTGCTGATAACAATACTGGTTTCTTTATTGATAACATGAAACAGATGGTTATACCCATTTCTGTCGAAGAATGCAAAATCTTCATAAACGGGTGCTAATTCTGATTCATTAACACTGTAATTGTATTCCCCTACATTTTTTACGAGTTCACGCCTGAAAAAAATGGCGTATGAATAAGTAGAAATATCAGCACGTGAGGTCGATGCCTTGTCCATTAATAATTCCGGATAACCAAGGCCTTTGGGCACATACTTGGGAGTTAGTTCTATAACCAGAAATGATGTTTTGGGGAGTGTTTCATCCATTGTCATCGGGATGTTGGCAATATAGCTGCTGGCATCGTACGATTCACGGATAAAATAGAGAGAAGGGCTTGCAGTTTTCTCACCCAATTGGTTAATAATATCGGAAAAATACTCCTGGCAACCGATAATATAGTTCTGTGGCCTGATTTGCAGCGATTTCTCGGGAAAGCACAGGGTTACCTGGATATTATACTTTGTCCAGTAGCCTTTGAAATAGATAGATTTCAGATAGTCTGAGCATTGAATTTCCTTTGCAGGATCAATCCACGAGGATATTAAAAGCTTTTTTAAAGTTGTATCTGAATATAATTGCTTCTCAATGTCTGCAAAAAGAAATTCACCCATTTTGTCGCGGTCCGATGACAGCCTTAAAGTTAAAAGTTTTCGCCCGTTCTCCTCTTTCAGACTTTTGTTCACATACAGGCTATAAGAGGAAATCAATGTTAGGGTTAGGACGAGAATACTTATAGACGTAAAATGGGGAAACTGAAGCCTGTTACTGAAAATAAAGATCAGGATTGTGATATATACACCCTGTAGTAAAAGCAGCATTGGCTCAGGCAGGTACAATCCAAAATAGAGAGCGATGATATAAAATACCGCATTAACCAGCAGAAAATAGCCAGTAAGAAATTTCCAACCCAGTAAAATATACAACTGTTTGTAAAATGAGAACGAGATGAAGAAAAAAGCAATTAGAAGGAAAAAAATGATAAAATAAGCCATCAATCCGTAAAGTGTGAATTCCTGAAAATTACCAAGATCGGTATTAAAGGATGAATTGTTGATGAGGATATTCAGCAGAAAGCAACACAAATAATAGAAGAAAACGGCTGAAGCAACCAGGAAAAGTGATTTTATCCTGGTGCCTGTTTTCTGCTGATCCGGCTGTTTGCTGATCCTGTTAAAAGAAAGGTGAACAAGAAAGAATAATATGGCCGTTAGCAAACTATCGGTAAAAAAATCCCCCAGTGATGGCAGGTATGAAGAATATGCAAAACTTAACGGGCTGAATAATTCCGAGCCGTAAAGTGCAGCTGGGATTCGGAAATAAATAAGCACCGCCCTTGCTAAAAGTATATCCAATACAAACAGGAAGATCAGGAACGGATATTTGTTTAGGGGAGTATACTTTTGATAAAGTTGGTAAACAGCTATAATAAAGAGGATAAAGGCTGACAGGTAAAGGATATAAAGTAAAAAAATCGCTGTTGTTGAAATGACTTCTGTTTTTGGCGGTATAACGGAGAATAGAAAGTTGCCTTCACTGTCCTTAACCGGTATCCCATCATTAAGCAAAGAAATCCGGTAATCTGATGAAATTGCATACTCCGGATTAAATACTGGTGACAGGTATTCGTTCTCATAGCCGAATTCCGATTTTATCTGGTCGGTAAGCAAAAATGTCAGATTGCCTGATTTTTTAACGACTAATTGATATGTCCCATTACCAGTTTGAACTAATCTTTTGACAGTCAATGAGTCGGAAAGTGCACTATCAGGATTTATCAGATTATCTGACCAATAATATAACGTGTGATCCTGGATAACATATAAATTGAAAAATTCATCGGTTTTTTCAGAAAAGGCATTCAGTTTTTCTATTGAAGGACTTGGATTCGAAAGAATAAATTTATCAAGTAATGTGATTCCCTTTTGATATCGCTCATTGATTTTTTTGCCGAAAATTTCGACGACCTTATCAGGCCGGTGATTGAACTTATAGACCTCAACATAGAAATATGCTGCAAGAATAAGCAGACCCGAAAGGGAAAGTAATATCCAGGGGGTACTTTTTATTATCTGTTGCTTATTGAACATTGGCAGAATTCATTGGGGCACCTGAGATTATAGACATCACCATGCAATGATGTAAATGAAGGAATGAGAATTCATTTTAAGATGATGAAAATCAAATAGATATAATAAGAAATGAAGAATCTGGGCTTGTAAATCAGCTTCTGCATTTCTTCATGCTAATTTCATTCGTAAAGATAGTAAACCGAGAGTTCGGATTGATGTTTCAAATGGATTAAGTTATAATTTCCTGAGTACATAAATCAGGCTGGAGAATTCACCGGTTCCTGTACGGGCCTTTGAATTGGAAATGAAACCACGAAGAAAGGCTTTAATATAGGAGGATTTTCCCGTCATATATTTTTCACTCAGAAGAGAGACATAATAAGAGTCAAAGAGCATGGGCAATGTAGAAACTACTTCAAATCCATGCTTAGCAGCCAGTGCTGTTAAAGATTTTTTATCAAAATGGTATAAATGACGTGGTACATCCCAGGCAGCCCAGAACCTGTAATAATAAGATGCATCGTAAGAAGCATGATTTGGCAATGCAAGGAATGCAAAACCATTATTTTTCAATAAACGGTTAATATCAACCATTCTTCGGTTAATATCCGGCACATGTTCAAGTACATGCCACATGGTGATCTGGTCAAATGACCCACTTTCAAGGGTTTCAATCTCAGGTTCGGTCGCTACTTCGAGTTTAAACCTGGATTGGGCGACCAATCGGGCTTTATCGTTGGGCTCTACCCCTGTTGTTTTCATGCCCTGACTCGAACAATAATTCAGAAATTCACCGGTAGCACACCCGATGTCAAGGACAGCATTACCTGAAGAATATTTTTTTAAAAGTTTATATTTCCGCTTGTGGGTATAAGTTCGGACAAGGTGGTAGAGCTTGCTTAAAATATCTTTCTGTTCTTCCGAATGAGATATATAATTTTCAGAAGCATAATAGTCGCCCAATTTTGAAAGGTCAGGCATTGGGCGTGTAATCAATAACCCGCACTCGCTACACTTGTAAATAGCAAACTCTTCGCCGGTGAGGAAGTAGTCTTTGACATTTACTACAGTTGTAAACGCCTTATTATCACAGATTAAGCAATTTTCAGGAGCTGAAATTTGATAGTGTTCCACGTGAAACAATTTAGGAGAAGCCAATTTTTTAACGGCTCAAAAATACAATTAATACTGATATGTCGGAAGGGGAAACGCCGTTAATGCGGCTGGCCTGGCCAATGGTTTCCGGTTTGGTTTTGCTCAGCTTTTCTCTCGCTTCGAATGATAACGATGTAAGGGAATTGTAATCGAAGTCTGGCTTGAGCCGGATGTCATCAAATTTTGATATTTTTTCGGCAATCTCCTTTTCCTTGTCGATGTAACCCTGATACTTGGTTAATATTTCAGTTTCTTCGATTACTTCTTCCGCTAAAGTATTATAAGTAGCAAAGTGTTCTCTAACAGCAGGAATGCACTCAATTAGGTTGTTTAGTCCGATCTGGGGCCGAAGCAGAAGTGTTGACAATTTTACTTTTTGACTGATTGGTGCTGTATTTAATTGTTCAAGCGTACCATTCACCTGATCGGGCGAAACACTTAAGTCGGAAAGAAAACGCAATGCCTGGTTAACAAAGAGTAACTTCTCCCCTACCCTGTTGTAGCGATCCTGATTAGCCAGTCCTAATTTATGGGATAAGGGTGTTAATCTCAGATCGGCATTGTCCTGTCGGAGTAAAATGCGGTACTCTGCACGGGAAGTAAACATGCGGTAAGGTTCGTCAATACCTTTGGTAATTAAATCGTCAATTAATACCCCTATGTAAGCATCAGAGCGCTTTAGAATAAACGGAGATTGATCCCTGATTTTGAGATGCGCATTTATACCAGCCATTAATCCCTGTGCGGCAGCTTCCTCATAACCCGTAGTACCATTGATCTGGCCTGCAAAATAGAGGTTGTCAATAAGGCGGGTTTCCAGGGTATAGCGCAGCTGAACAGGAGGAAAATAATCATACTCAATCGCGTAACCGGGTCTGAAAATTTTAGCGTTCTCAAAGCCTGCTACCTTATGAAGGGCTTTTACCTGAATATAATCAGGGAGAGAAGAAGAAAATCCGTTTACATAATACTCTACGGTATCCCAGCCCTCGGGTTCAACAAATAACTGATGACGACTCTTATCGCTGAAACGATCGATCTTATCCTCTATTGAAGGACAGTATCTGGGTCCCCTGCCTGCAATTCGTCCCGCATACATAGGTGAATCGTCGAATCCCAAACGGAGTATATCATGAACTTCCGGACTAGTATAAGTTAGATAGCAACTTCTTTGCTCTTTCAATTCCGGTGTATCAGTGTAAGAAAATTTCCCGGGATTTTCATCACCTTTCTGTTCATCCATTTTGCTGAAATCGATCGATCGGCCATCCACCCTGACGGGAGTACCTGTTTTTAATCTGGCTGATTCAAAGCCAAGCGAAATTAGATTTTCAGTCAAACCATGAGAAGCTTTATCACCCATCCTTCCTCCCCCGAAATTCTTTGTACCAATATGAATGATTCCGTTGAGGAATGTTCCGTTGGTTAGCACAACAGATTTACTGTTTATCGTTTGTCCCATTGCCGTTGTTACACCGGTAACCTTGCCATCTTTGGTATTGACATTTGTAACAGTATCCTGCCAAAAATCCAGATTCGGGGTTTGTTCGAGCATACGACGCCATTTCTCAGAGAAACGCATACGGTCGCTTTGAGCTCTGGGACTCCACATGGCAGGACCTTTCGACCGGTTCAACATTCTGAATTGTATCATAGTTGAATCGGTGACTATGCCGGAATAACCACCCATGGCATCAATTTCACGGACTATTTGCCCCTTTGCAATACCACCCATAGCCGGGTTACACGACATTTGGGCGATGGTATTCATATTCATCGTTATGAGTAGTACAGATGATCCCATATTGGCAGCAGCTGCTGCAGCCTCGCTACCAGCGTGGCCTGCACCAACGACTATAACATCATATTCTTTAAACATTCAATTAATGTTTCACGTGGAACAATTGGAAAAAATACTGGTTTGGCACTGCAAATCAATGTAAACAAAAATTGCAGCCCATTGTTGGAGCTGCAAATTTACTGATTAATCCGGCCTCTTTGAGGATGCCTTACAGATGTGGTAAGTTTGCCAGGTAAGTTTCTTCTTTCATGCGCATGACGACCTGATCCTTGCGGGATTTATCCTTATATCCACATAAATGGAGTACCCCATGAATAATTACTCTGTGTAACTCCTCTGCAAATGATTTTGAAAAAATACCGGCATTTTCCCTTACTCTTTCAATGCTTATAAAAATGTCACCCGAAATTGCTGAGCCTTCATTATAATCAAATGTAATAATATCAGTCAGCGTATCATGGTTGAGATATTTTATATTCATTTCAAGAAGAAACGAATCATCGCAAAAAATCACATTGATCACCAAGGGCGTTTTTCCTTCATTAACAATGGTGTCTGTAATCCAGGTCCGGATGGTTTTAATATTCCTGGGCCGGTAAGTGATGGCTTCACTGAAAAATCCGATCTTCGGTTGACTCATATTGTTTCTTTTAGTTTTGCAAAGGTATCAATATTGAAAAGGTGGTAAGTTTACGGGCAAAAAAAAACCGGCCAACAGACCGGTTCTTCTGACACTTCACCTCAGTTTACTGAGGGTATATTGATAAAATACTCATTGACTTTGTTCTTGTAATACAATTTGAAAGAAGGCGGGACGGTTCTCAGTAATTCTGTTTCACGGGAAGGAATGCCCATGTTGTTGAAAAAGGACGCCGGATCTGGTTTAGGAAGGTCTCTACCCTGTGTAGATTCCCTGCGCTCTTCCTGCTCTCGTTGCATTTCTGCTTTTTCTGATTCCAGCATTCTGGTGAGAATTTCTTCCTGCCTGCGCATGGTTTCCTGGTTCAGAATTTTATTTACCAGTTCGGTTTCTGTTTCGTCCATCTCTTCAATCATCTTATTCAGCCCTTTTTGATTCAGCGATCCTTCTTTCTGCAACTGGTCACGATATTCCTGCAACTGATTGCGTAACGCCGATTGCTCAGCAGCCATGCGGGCGAGCTGTTCACTCATCGATCCCTGCCCGGTTTTTCCTTTCTCTCCTTTACCTTCTTTCATCCCTTTCTTGATTGCTTCCATCTGCTGGTTCAGTTTTTCCTGCATCTTACGCATCGATTTCATGGATGAAGGTTTCCCCATACCCGGATTTGGACAACTTTTACCTGATTTTGAGGATGATTTCACCGACATATTCTGCTGCATTTTTTTCATTGATTCTGCAAGCATCAACGCGAGATTGTTAACAGAGGTCATAACAAACTGCTGTTTGCCCCTGGCGGTTGGAATAACCCGGTTGTTAAGAGCATCCATCACCTGATCAACATTGTCATTTATTGCGGAGATTTCACGGTTTACAAACGGCTCAATCATCGCCTGCCGCTTACTGAGTGCAAACAACGAATCTTCTACCATGACCAGATTATCTTTTAATGCTTTTTGCTGGTCAACAATTTTGGTGAATTGCGGATCGTTGCGGTTAATGGTCGCCAACCTGTCAATAAGTCCTTCCTGATCAAATGAAATCTGTACAAGATTTTCCAGAATAGCCCTTAATGCTTCAATGTCCTCTCCCAACTCTTCCTCTTCCATTTCCTGTTGCATCTCGAAAAGTTCATCGCCCATCTCCTCCATTTTATCAGCGGCATCATCCTGCGATTTTGAAGCTTTCTTCATCTGACCCTCTTTCAGGTTCTTTTTTGAATCATCCAGATCTTTTTGAATATCCTCTTTTTTCTGCTCAGGAATTTTGAAATTATTCGGTTCCTCCAGTTTATTATTCATTTCTTTTAAGTCCTGAAGATCCTTCTTCAGATTTTCAAAATCTTTGTTTATTTTTTCCTGTTCTTCACTTAACTTTTCCTGTTCTTTTTTATCGGCATTTTCGGTTTTCTCAGAGAGTTTTTTTTGCTCTTCCGAAAGTTCCTTAAGTTTATCAATGGCATCCGTTAGTTTTTTATCAAATTCAAGTTGCTTGAAAAGTTCCAGATTCCGGTCCAGAGCCTTTTCCATATCCTCAGCATTGAACTTCATTTTATCCAGCACCTCATTTAATTTATCCTTATCCAGATTTTCCATCATTTTCCGGAGTTCGTCAAAAAGCTTCTTCATGTCGTCATTCATAATCTCTTCGAAAAGTTTTTCGAGTTGCTTCTGTTTTTCAGCTATTGCTTCATCCACTTCGGAGTATTGCGATTCCTTAATATTGGCTTTTTCATTCTGTTCCCTCATTTCCTCAACCTGTTTCTGCAAATTCTGCTGCCGCTCAAGTAAATCCTGCACCTGCTTCTTTTCCTGGTAATTCAAGCTCTTTTTGTCGATCAGCTTTTTATTTAGCTGGTTAATATCCTTCTGAATTTTTTGTGCTTCAGCAATACTTTTTTCAAGCTCACTTTTTACATTATCCTGATTTTTTTTAACCATTTCTTCAATTTCCTCACGGGTCGGGATCTTGAGTGCCATTTTCTGTGATCTGGAAGATTTACTCCCATTTACGCCATCGTTATCCCAAATAGTAAAGTAATATTCAATTTCATCTCCCGGCTGAAGACCGGCTTCTGTCACATCGTAATAATGATAGAACTGTTGCTGGGAATTGTCTTTCTGTATAATTACGGGAACAGATAATTCAGCGGAACTTTCCCCATCCTGTGTTTTTCGTGACAAACGGAACTCCATATTTCTAAAACCATAGTCATCATTTATTAATCCTCTGAAATACAATCTGTTATCATAAACAGAATCCCGGTACTCTTCAACAGAAATCATTGGATAAAGGTCAGGTATTACATTGATAAAGAATGACATAGAATCTGAACCTTTCATATATTCATTCTCAATACTGACGGAATAGGGTGTAGGCTCCATCAGTCTGGCTGAAGTGGAAATGGTATTGGAATTCTCAACTTTAATTTTCTGAAATTTTTTCGCAGTTTTAAATGTAACAAACCGGGTGTCTCTGGTGTAAAATTTCCATACCACATTGGTGCCCTGCGGAACTACAACATCACCTGTGTTGGTAAGCACTTCTGACTTTTTACCGGTGTAACCAGGATAAATAAGCTCCAGATCGAAGTTTAAAATAATGGGCTTGGGAAGTACAACAAGTTCATATTCATTTGTATAATGCCCAATCGCCTGAAATTTAAATCGTTGGTTCTTTTGAACTTTCCTGAAGGTGTAAGAATAATTTAACTTATCCGTGGCATCCATCCGGTATTCGTTACCATCTATTACTACAAAAACCTGATCTGGTATCTCCTCGCCTTCAATATTCACCTGCAGAATAAAATCTTCCTGCTGGACAGCCTTCAGATCTTTATTGGTAACCCTGATGCTGAAAGGCATGGGTTTTTCGAAAGCCAGGGAGTGGTTAATCAGCCGGCTGCCGGGACCGGTTATAGCTTTTGGCGAAAACAGAAGAAACAAAAGCAGGATCATCACAGGAGGAAGAGCATAATACAGATACTTTCTGTTTCTCGATAGATCGATGGCTGTGGTGAAAGGTACTGGTTTGAGTTTTTCTGCCTTCTGATTGATACTGGCAAGAATAAGTTCTTTCTGTTGGGTGGTTTCAACTGCAAGTGAATTGAGTTGAAGTGTATTCAGCAGGACATCACTGACTTCTTTGAAATGTTTCCCGATAATTCCGGCAGCCATTTCGTGTGAAATTCTTTTCCCGGCCTTATTTAATTTAAGCAATGGAAGAACAACAAAACGGGTGAGTATAAGAATAGCTCCCGTTAGATATATATAGAATAAAATGGTTCTTACCGGCACCGAAAACCAGGCCAGTGACTCAAGCTGGGTGAAAATCAAAAAAAAGGACCCCAATAGGGCAATGCTGTACAACCCTCCCCTGATCAGTTGATTGGTGTAATACTTTCTGATAAAGGCGTCGAGTTTGTCGATCAGTATATTGTAGTTATCGTTCATTCTTTTAGTAAAACTTTAGTTGGCCATGTGACAGTTGTAAACAATACCACTCTTAATTAGGTTCAAACGTTAAAACTTTCCCCTTATTCTTCAAAATCTGAAGATGGAAGTCTGAAAGATGGGTTTTAATGGGTACGCAATTTCAGATACTGTGTTCCCCAAAATCACTTTGCATCAAAAACTTCAATTCCACTCCAGTCATCGGGAATACCTCTCTGAATATTATTTTTACAGCGGTTAACATAAAAAGCAGCCACCGAATCACGCTGGTTGATCTTGACAATCTCGCTGAACACTTTAAGTGCATCCTCGAACCGTTTGTTTTTGTAATGATCTATCCCATTGCCAAACAATGACTTGGTTTCAATTTTCAGCAATTTTACCTCGTCAGGTTCGCCGTCTAATACTTCGAACACATAGACGGCTTCTTTTTTCCCCTTTACGCGGGCGATATCGAGGAAACGAAAATTATACTTCGAGGGCTCTTCGAGTTTAATCAGGGTATCTTCGCTGATGATGATCGAGGTTCTGTAAATTTTTGAAAGTCCTTCAAGACGGGATGCGAGATTTACGGCATCAGATATTACGGTTCCATCCATCCTCCCCTCCCCTCCTACTACTCCAAGCATCAGGTTACCGGTGTGAATTCCAATTCCCGAATCTATCGTAGGCCTGCCCTGATCAACACGATCCAGGTTAAACATGTTCAACGCATGGCGCATCTCTATGGCAGCATCAATGGCATCGTCAACTTTTTCATGAAACAAAGCCATGATAGAGTCGCCGATAAACTTATCAATAAACCCGTTATTCTTTCGTATTACCGGCTCCATGTAACCAAGGTAATGGTTGATGAAGTCAAAATTTTCCTTAGGTGTCATGTCTTCCGACAATTCGGTAAAACTCCGGATATCGGAAAACATAACAGTCATCTCTTTTGAACCTGATCCCCAACTGAATGTCAACAAAGTTTTCTTTACCCAGGAACTCAAGAAACTGATTTGGGACGAAACGGCTGTAAGCTTCATTCATCTGTGATATCCTGAAGATGTATTCCCTTAGTCTGGAGGTCATCATATTATATCCCTCCGACATCACGCCCACTTCGTCGTTTGTTCTTACAATGGTAAAGTTATCAAGCATTCCTTCACCTGTTTTACGCATGCTGTCAACCAATTCATTTACAGGTCTGACAATGCCGGCTGTTGACCAGTTCACAAAAAACAGGATATAAATAAATGAAACAAATATTCCACTGAAAATTCCCCCCGAACATAAGGGCGTTGTCGAAAGCACTGATATAATAAAGGTCTTTAAGATCAGCGTCTTTGGTCAGATCTACTTCAGGCCCAAGCACATCAGAAAGCCTGCCAAGCATGATCCTCATTTCTGCATGACTCACTTCACCCATATCCTTAATTGGTGTGAGACTAAGAATAAGGTACAGCAGGACGATAGTCAACGGGAGAAGGGTTGTCATTGCGCTTGCTATGTATAACCTGTTTCTGATTTTTCCGGTATTTTTCCCAAAAATCCTTTTCTGAAGTTCATCACGGGTGAAAATATGTTCTATGTACCTTATATGCACCCGGTGTTTTTGCCAGAAATAAATAAACAATACGGTCAGCAATGAAGCCACCAGTGAGATAAAAAGGTAGTTGGAAAACATCCTTCTTCCGATTTCATCGGTGAATGCGGAAGGAGATTGAATCTGATAGATCATAATTCCATGAACAACCGTAAACGCCAATAATACAATTCCACTGTTGATGATAGGTGTGTACAATAAAAAGCGCCTGCAATACCGGTATAGTCTTGGAGAGATAGTTTTACCCAGCCGTTTGCGACGAAAATAGCGTTTAAACGGCAAATTAACCGCAAATCCGATTAACGTGCTGAAAATGATAACGAATTTAAACAGCGAAGTTATAGAATCTGAAAATGTGTTCGAAGTACCCTTCTTCTTTGAACCTGTCGAAGCATTCAATGTTATATCTGCAACAGAATCAACCTGCCCGCTCTCAATAGCATTGGTTAAACTATCTGCCATTGCTTTTGAAATACTGTCTTTTGCTTTTTCAGAGGCATTCAAACCGGTGCGGAATCCTTCTCTGAATTGTTTCGCTGGCGAATCATTGTTTTGAGGCAGATTTGTATAGGTGGTTGAATCAATCCGGAGTTCAATCAGACCACTTTTTTCCTTCAACTCAGGGAAACTCTTGAGGATCATAAATGCCAATACAGGGAATACAAGCATAAAATAAAGCAACACAGGAAACAGGAAAATCCTTCCTATGTGGTACTTTGGAATGCGAACCCTGATATTGGGCTTTTTAGTCATAAACCAGGATTTGGGAATGTAAACTGTTTGATAATGTAACGCTACAATTATTACAAAGTTACATCAATTTGGTTCAACAGGATGTTAATAAAATCAAAAAGGAAACTATCTGTTGGGTACAGAATGTACAAATGTTGAAAGAATGGAAATACTATTAGTTTATTGCTCCGGAATGAAAGACAGACTATTTAACCGGCAGTTTCCTCCGGGAGACTTTCCTGATCAGTATTTAACATAATATCAGACAGATACAAAAGCATTTCCCGAATCTGATTTCAGGTAAACAGGGGATTCACCATTTGGATGAGGTACTGCCTGTTTTAACGGATTGTTTCGTGAGAGAATAATATAGATGGACTGTTGTATCTTTGCTGCCCTAAATTATTCATAAAATGAAAGAAGTCCGGGTCCGATTCGCTCCCAGTCCTACAGGTCCGCTCCACATAGGTGGCGTTCGCACTGCATTGTATAACTACCTGTTTGCCAGGAAACACCATGGTAAATTCCTGCTTCGCATTGAAGACACAGACCAGACCCGTTTTGTTCCGGGAGCAGAGAACTATATCATAGAATCGTTGCAGTGGAGCGGAATTCAATTCGACGAAGGTGTTCATATCGGTGGTCCTTATGCCCCTTACCGGCAAAGTGACCGGAAGGAGATGTATCACCAATATGCAATGCAGTTAATTAACAATGAAACTGCTTATTATGCCTTTGATACACCTGAGGAACTTGAGGCCCTCCGTAAAGATTTTGAATCGAGAAAAGAGACTTTTCAATATGGCCCTCAAACCCGGATGGGACTGAGAAATTCGCTGACTTTAAGTGAAAATGATGTAAAGACTTTGCTTGAAGCCGGTGAACATTATGTTATCCGGGTCAGAATACCGGATCATGAAACCATTGTAGTTCAGGATCTTATCAGAGGACTCGTAAGTGTGGATTCGCACTTGCTCGACGATAAGGTGCTGTACAAATCCGACGGTATGCCCACTTATCATCTGGCCAATGTGGTTGACGACTATCTCATGAAAATTTCTCATGTTATCAGGGGAGAAGAGTGGTTACCATCGGCTCCGCTTCATGTTTTACTTTACCGTTATTTTGGCTGGGAAGCAGATATGCCTGAATTTGCCCACCTGCCCCTGCTGTTAAAGCCTGACGGCAATGGAAAACTAAGTAAAAGGGATGGGGATCGGCTGGGATTCCCGGTTTTTCCGTTGCGGTGGACTGACCCGAAATCGGGCGAAGTTTCTTCCGGTTACCGCGAAAGTGGTTATCTGCCCGAAGCCTTTATCAATATGCTTGCTTTATTGGGCTGGAATCCGGGAACAGAACAGGAAATCCTGAGTATGGATGAGTTGATTGAATTGTTCTCAATCGACCGTGTCGGAAAGTCAGGCTCCAAGTTTGATCCCGAAAAAGCTAAATGGTTCAACCATCATTACCTTTCGGCACTGCCGGATGAAAAAATAGCCGGACTATTGGGCAAAATATTGATTGATAAAGGAATAGATGCAACCCCGGTATTGATTCTGAGTGTTTGTCCGCTGATCAAGGAACGCGCTAACCTGATCCCGGATTTGTGGGAGCAGTCATGGTTTTTCTTCACCCCACCAGTGTCATACGATGAGAAAGTTGTGCAGAAATTCTGGAAACCGGAAACCCCTGCCCTGCTGAACCGGATTTCGGACTTATTGAAAAAGCAGGACGATTTCTCTACAGATGCTTTGGATATAGCCATCAAGAGTTTTATTCACGACAATGAACTAGGTATGGGACTGGTAATGAATACCCTACGTCTTGTGTTGGTAGGCGGGAGTTTCGGACCGGGTGTTGCTGCCATTATCTCGGTTCTGGGAAAGAAAGAAGCGCAAAGCAGAATTGAAAAAGCCATCGCGTATCTTGGGAATTAGTTCCTCGTTTTGAGCCTGAACAGGCTAAGGTTGAGGTTAAGGTTGAGAACCTCATAATTCGAGTTCTACAGCTTTTCCGTCAGAAGGGCTCGTTGCCTGATACCTGCTCTCACTTTGAACAACTTATTTAAGCGTACTTCTTTGCCAACTGCCAACTGCCCTTTGCCAACTTTAAACTTTTTATTTTTAGCTTGAGACGATGAACGGAGATCAAAAGCTCTACAGTATACTAAATGAACTTGGAATTTCTTACGAATACCATGAGCATCCTCCTGCGCCAACCATTGAAATTGCTGTTCAGTATTGGAAAGATATTGCCGAAACCACGCATTGTAAAAACCTGTTTTTAAGGAACCACGTTTCTCCTTTGGGCCTTATTCATGATGTGGAACACCATGTTCATCTCTTCCTCGATGAAAACCTTAAGAATCTTCCCAAAATCAGCTTTCATCCGAATGAAAATACGGCTTCGCTGGTGATTGGCTTCCCTGATTTCCTGAAATTTCTTGAAGCGATGGGAAATTCTTATGAATTCCTGGAATTGTATGACTGATGCCGGTTTTATGGCAATTTAAACGCTGATGGCCGGGCAATTTGAATTCATTTTTGATGCAGGATTCATCCCATCCTTTAACAGTTCGACTGGTTTAAGCCGGATTAACCGTTACTTTTTATCCGGATCGATTTCAAAGTTCCATTGTGTTGCATTGTACTTATCAATTTCTGTCATGGCATGTACGGCAAAGGTAGCCAGCCAGTGTTCACCTTCGTAATTGCCATCAGAAATAAATGGCAATGAATGAAAAAGATGAAATTGTGCAGCATCGCCAAAAAGAATCTTACCCAATCCGTCAACTTTTCTGCCAATAAAGCAGAGAGCCCACGCCCTTGAAAAATTCAACCCATCAAGATGCACCAGTTTACCATCGCTGCGGTCGATAACCTCAGCCGGCTCACTGGGAATGTAAATTCCGGCTGAGTTATTGTCTGGGAGAAAGTTCCTGATCCATACGTTAAATTCGTTATCTGGTAAAATTCTTGCCATCAGTTCAGCTTCAGTCAGGCAAGGAGACAGAAAATCGAACCCACTTGGTTCCCATGAAACGGGGCAGTTTTTGTCGTTCAGGTAAAAATCCCTGGCCCTCGCCACAATGATTGCTTCAAGATCCTTATTTTGCGTTGTACGGGCATAATCCAGCGCAAATGCCAGCCCGAAGGCAGTGTTGGTATGCTCCCCTACCCTGATCGGGTAAACCAGCTTCGGCAAAAAGGCAATGTAATAGCTGCTTATCAGATCGGTAAGAGGTTGAAGGGCCGATTCCCATATTCTGGCCTGCGGGTCGTCCCAGGTATGGAGTTCTTCGGCAAGCTTAAGCAGCCATGCCCAGCCGTAAGTGCGTTCGAAGGATTTGTTATTGCTGTCGAGGAAAAAATTTACCTCCAGGGCGATGTTTTCAGCGGTCAGATTGCTGCCGACTGCTGCCCGGATAGCGGGGGCTTCGGGCATTTCGGGATGCAGCTTCAACAGTTTCACAAGCATCCAGTGGCCATGTACCGACGAATGCCAGTCGAAACAACCGTAAAAAGCCGGGCGGTATTCCCTGACAGGCTTCACATCGCGGTCGCTGCCCAGTACTTCACCGGGTTTGTTGGGATATTCCTGCTGTATACACTTTAACGCCATTTTCGCAAAATGCGAGGATCTATCCTGCGTAAGCATTTGTTGCGCATTCAGATTGATAGTTGAAAGCAGAATAATCAACAACAATATTTTTTTCATGGGTGCAGTATTTTCTGCAAAATAAGTATTTTTTTCAGAATATATGCAAGCTGATAAATCCACTTTAGTAATGGAAGAATATGCAATAAATCACCATTGGTAATGGAGGTTTCAAATCCAGAATAGCCTGGATATTAAATCCTGCTTATTGTAGTTTCAATTTCAGGCAAAACTCTTTCTGAAAGAAGCCCAGATAAGTCAGTATTTATTGAATTGGGAATACACTTTGTGTGTATACAAAAGAGAAAAGCAGTTACAAATTTCTTCGTAACTGCTTTTCTCATTTTGTTGACCTACCAGGGGTCGAACCTGGACTCTTCTGATCCAGAATCAGACGTGTTGCCAGTTACACCATAGGTCAGTAACCGGGCTGCAAAAATACAAAAATGTTTTTCGCCTGCAAATTTTTAGCTATTTATTTGCATTAGATTTTGCCCACGAATCTTTGAGTGCCACGGTGCGGTTAAAAACAGGTTTACCAGGCTTTGAATCGATGTCGGTACAGAAGTATCCCAAACGTTCAAACTGGTATTTATCAAGTGTTTGGGTATTGGCTACCGAAGATTCAACATACCCTTTCACCACTTTTAGTGAATCGGGGTTCAGCGTTTTCTTGTAATCCTCCCCTTCCGGGACATCCTCAGGATCTTCGCCCATAAACAACCGGTCATATAGCCTGATCTCCGCCTCAATCGACTCAGTAGCGGAAACCCAGTGAAGGGTTCCTTTTACTTTCCGGGTGCTGTCCGACCGTCCGCTAAGGGTTTCAGGATCGTGGGTGCAATGAATTTCGGTGATTTCATCGGTAAGTGGATCCTTAACCACCGATTCGCATTTGATGATGTAAGCATATTTCAGACGGACTTCACGACCAGGGGCCAGGCGGAAAAATTTTGATGGAGGATCTTCCATAAAGTCTTCACGCTCAATATAAAGCTCTCTTGTAAAGGCTACTTTACGGGTGCCGGCATCAGGATCTTCCGGGTTATTCACCGCGTTCATTTCTTCAACCACTCCTTCAGGGAAACTGGTGATAACAAGCTTAACGGGGTTAATAACGCCCATAACGCGATTTGCGCGCTTGTTCAGATCTTCCCGGATGCAGAATTCGAGCAATCCGACATCAATCACGTTTTCACGCTTAGCCACGCCAACAATATCTGCAAAATTGCGGATGGATTCCGGTGTATAACCCCTGCGCCGCAAACCCGAAATGGTTGGCATGCGCGGATCATCCCATCCACTCACGTAGTCGTTTTTGACCAGTTCCAGCAATTTGCGCTTGCTCATCACGGTGTAGGTGATATTCAGCCGGGCAAACTCAATCTGCTGGGGAGCGAAAATCTCCAGTTCACGGATACACCAGTCATATAAGGGACGATGTACTTCAAATTCGAGGGTACAGATGCTATGGGTAATTCCTTCAATGCTGTCGCTCTGTCCGTGGGCGAAATCGTACATCGGATAGATGCACCATTGGTTACCTGTCCGGTGGTGATCGGTGTGGATAATCCGGTAGAGTAGGGGATCGCGCAGGTGCATATTGGGTGACGACATATCTATTTTAGCCCTGAGCACCCGGGCTCCTTCGGCAAATTCCCCGGCTTTCATGCGGCGGAAAAGGTCAAGATTTTCTTCAACACTGCGGTTTCGGTAAGGGCTTTCCTGGCCCGGGCGGGTAGGAGAGCCTTTTTGTTCGGCGATTTGTTCGGCAGTGAGGTCACAAACATAGGCTTTCCCTTTCAGGATAAGCTTTTCGGCAAATTCATAAATCTGCTGGAAATAATCGGAGGCAAAAAACTCACGGTCTTCCCAGTCAAATCCAAGCCAATGTACATCATCGCGGATGGAATCAACATATTCCACATCTTCTTTCACAGGATTGGTATCATCGAAGCGGAGGTTGCATTTCCCGTTGTACTTGAGGGCAGTTCCAAAGTTCAGGCAAATAGACTTGGCATGGCCGATATGAAGATACCCATTTGGCTCCGGTGGGAAGCGGGTGTGAACACGTCCTCCGTTTTTGCCATTGCGGATATCCTCCTCAATCATGGTATGAATAAAATTGGTTGGCGTTTTGTTTTCGCCAGTAACTTCAGACGCAGGTTTAAGCTCGTTCATGCTAAATCATTTTTATTAAAGCATGCAAAGATACGGAATTCAGATTTCGGATCGCGGATTTCGGATTTCGGATTTCAGGAAGATGGGACGAGGGAAGACGGGACGAGGGACGTGCATCTTGCTTCAACGAAAAAGACAAGGGGATCAGGGGAATGGGAGACAATGAGAATTCGGATTTTGGATTGATGAATTCGGATTGCGGATTTCTGATTTCGGATAAAGAGACAAAAAGAGGAGTGGGAGACAAGTAGAAATTCCAATTCCCATTTTCTATTTTCCACAATACTTTATAGCCTGATTGTAGACTTCTCCTTGTCCCCATTTCCCCTTGTCCCCGTGTCTGTTGCAAAAGAAACGAAATCTCCCGGTTAAGCCCCATGCTCCATGCCCCTTCCCCTGTGCCCCCTGAGCCCTGAGCCCTGCGCCCTGTGCTCTGTGCTAAAGGAGGTGTTCAGCCAGAATTTTGACACCGATTCCGATGAGGATCAGTCCACCCAGCATTTCCATGCGCTTACCGAGTTTTGCCCCGGCTTTCTTGCCAAAAAGTATGCCCAGCATTGACATGATAAAAGTTACGCTTCCGATGATAATCACTGGCAGCAGGATGGTTGTGGTATCCGGTGTTTGAAGAAAAGCAAAACTAACACCAACAATCAGGGCATCGATGCTTGTGGCCAGTGACATAGTCAATAAAACAACGGGTTTTAAAGGGTTGAAACTGTTCCTTTGCTCTTCGGGCTTCAGGCTTTCATAAATCATTTTCATTCCCAACAAGGCAAGCAGGCCAAAAGCGATCCAATGATCGAGGTAAGCGAGGTCGTCGCGCACTGTTAAGCCAGCCAGCCAGCCCAGCATTGGCATCAACGCCTGAAAAAAAGCCAGGGAGAAAGCAATGATGCAGGCTTTATAGAAACGGATTCCGGGTAATATCAGGCCACTGCTGACTGAGACGGCAAATGAATCGAATGAGAGGCCCAATGCCAGCAACAGTAATGTTACAACTTCCATTTATCCGGATTGTGAGCCGGCAAAAGTAGAGGTTTTTAGCGAAACGGCCAATTACAGTTACCGAAGCAGATTTTGTTCGTAAAGTTTCTGCAGCATTGTCAGTGATTCTGCAACAGATTCGGTGAGGCTGGTTCCGGAAATGGTGGCACCTGATACTGCATCAATGCTTTCACCGTAAACGGGAATATGATCAGGCGAAATTCCATTAAATCCGCTTAACCAATTTTTACTTTTTACAGCTCCACCATGTGAATCAGGATAATTCAAAATAGTTACTTCAATTATTTTAAGATTGGTATCCACAATCATAGCGTACTCAAATTCATGGTAGCGTCCCCAGATTTTGTCGGCCATCAGCCACCCAAAACTTATGCCGTTTGTACGAACTGCAAACCATTTTCCATCGGCATTTACGATATCAATATCGGTGATGCTGTCTGCAGCCAGATCAAGCCTGATAAGCTCAACCTTCACCCCTCGATTTAGAGAAGTAAGCGTTTGGTTCAGTTTTCTCGAACTATCCCTCGATAATACAGGTTCGTCCGACACCATCGAAACAGTTATAAAAAAGAGGATAAGAAGAATTTTCATAGATCAAACAATCTCTCCGGCAGGTTGGATTTAAGTAAAAACTGCGACAAGACCAGTATGGTATAATCCATGAGTAGGGAAAAAGTCATTTTATAAAAAAGTTGTTTCAGGGTTTCCGTAAGGGGGAAATAAAAAACCGGGTCTAAAAAGAACCGGTTTTGAGAGGTCTCGAGCGGATTCGAACCGCTGTAGAAGGTTTTGCAGACCTCTGCCTAGCCACTCGGCCACGAGACCCTGATGCGGTGCAAAAGTACTAAAAATCTGAAATTGATAACGAAATTTTTTTTCAGTGGATTAAAAACCTGTTAATCAGTGTGTTTTAGTCTTTCGGGGTGTAGAACTGGATGGTTTTCTGCAAATATTGGCAGACACTCCGGGCACAGACAATAGTTGAATTCATTGCTCAGTTTTTCAGCATACTCAGGTGATATGGTATAATTATAACACCAGCAACCTTCGGAATGAAGACACTCAAACTGCCGGCCACAGCGCGGGCAGGTTTTTAGAGCTGGATTTAACGAATCATTCAAATATATCGTCGCTGTTCAGGGTAACACAAACACGGTCAATCTTACCGCCGAGAGGTGGATTTAATTTCGAGATTTTTACCTCCGCATCGGTTACATCGGGAAAACGGGCATGCACGGCATGGAGTATCCGATGGGCCACGTGTTCAAGGAGATGGGATTTGTTCTCCATCTCCAGTTTAACCGTTTGATAAACGGTGAGATAATTTACTGTGTCGTGCAGATTATCGCTCCTTTCGGCCTGGTGGGTGTCGACCTGGATAAACAGGTCAACCATAAAGCGGGTGCCGATAACCTGCTCTTCCTTAAAATGGCCGTGGTAGGAAAAAAATTCCATTCCTTCGATCGAGATCATGCCCATGGTTCGGGTTTTTAGCAAAGATAGCCAAAGAGAAGTAAAGAGTTGAAAGTAAAAAGTAAAAATTTAAGTTTCGGGAAGGCAGAAATCGGAAATCAGAAGTCGAGAATCAGAAGTGGGTTGACAAAGCAAGTTAAAACCATCCATATTGTGGAAAGGACCAAGGTTGTTCTCTAATATCTGACCCCTGTCTTTTCCTTCAACTATATTGGGAAATTCCATTTTGTTATAGCATCATAAAAAGCTGTCGGCTTAAATTTTTTGTTAATATTATGTTAAAGTAAATAATTGTATATCAATGAAATGAACTTGGTTACTCCCAATAGCGTTATATACTTGTGCCAACAAAGCAGTTGAATTTAATGATGAATTTTCATATCAGTAAAGTGAAAACAAACCTGAATAATAATTCAAATCCATTAACTGTAAAGTCCGGAAAACTATGAAAAGAGGAAATTTTATTGCATCTATTTTTACTTTAATAGTAACACCATTGTTTGCAATTCCTGAAACAATTATAAATAATACTGGTATGGATAAAGGGTTTAAAATCAAAGCAGGAGAAGGCCGGATTCATGGACATATCAAATTAAAAGGGGTAAACTCCAATGTTCTGGATGTTAAAATATCCGGTGCCGACACCAATGGAGAACTTGCGATATTTGAACAAACATCACTCTCTCAGGGTAAAGGAACACCATTGCATATTCACGATACCCAGGATGAAATCTTTTATGTTCTTGAAGGATCCTACTATTTTCAGGTTGGTGATGAAAAAGTAAATCTGACCATCGGCGACAGTATTTTTTTACCCCGAAAAGGTGTCTGAAAAAGGGAAAATGAGCGTAGTGGTGCAACCGGCTGGAAAATTAGAGAACTTTTTTGTAACCATGTCTAAACTGGATCACGAACCCACCCTCAAAGAAATTGAAAAGATTTTCGCCGATAATGAGATGCAGGTGGTCGGGCCGCCACTGGCAATTGATTAGTAAAAAGCAATAACCTAAAGAAGAAATTGAAATAACTGATTTTTTCAAAATAGAATGAAAAGATTTTATTTATTGATTTACCCGGGAACATCATCTTTTTCGGACACAAGCTAATTTGAAATTCCTCTTTAAAAATATGTTTAACAAATTCAGGTCTTTAAATTTCTAAAATCATGATCGACATCCCTGCACTCATTGCTACGGCTGCTTCGGCTGTTGGGCTATTTGATAAAATTGCCGACCAGGTTGAGCGTTTTATCAGAAAAAAAGATCCCCCTGTTGTTCCGCCGGAATTCAGAATGAAAATTGAAAAAGAAGGGGATTCACTGGTAAGTAAAAACCAGGGTGTTGTGATGCAGCGTATAACCTTTGCTGATTTTGAAAAGTTACCGGATGATGTTTTATTGCATATCAAAACCCTGGAAAGGTCTATGCAAAACTATTATGCTATCTGGAGCGCTGTATATCCGACACTTTCACTTGAGATTGATCCGGTTAAGAAAGTTAAAATAGAATTGTCTTTAAGACAGGAAGTATTATCCATGAAAAATGATCTGGAAAGAATCTTAAAGTTTTTGGAAGACTGCGGATTCTGGTTGGACGATCACTATCTTGGGATCCGGGACACATTGAAGAACTATAATTGATCAAACCGGCCTTGGATAATCCATTTGCAAAGGTTATTATCCTGTCGGTTTCGCAGTTACATGGTAGTAAAACTCCTGGTATTTCATAAGAGTGAGAAACATAAATTAATAACCTGCATTAAACCGGTATCATGTATGATCTGCCTTATCACAAAGAAAAAAATGAACAGGTAATCAAGGAATTTATAGTTCAGTATCCTTTTGCTTTTCTGGCCGGAAGCGACTTGGAAAACAAACCTGTAGCCACACAGCTACCGCTTCTTATAAAAGAAAAGGATAGGAAAAAGTTCTTAAGGGGCCATATCATGAAAAATACGGATCACCATAAAGCCTTTTTGCAGAATAACAATGTTCTTGCAGTTTTCACCGGACATCACGCTTATGTGAGCGGAACCTGGTATGATAATCCCTATCAGCCATCCACCTGGAATTACATGAGCGTGCATGCCAAAGGCATCATCCGGTTCCTGGATGAGGTTGCCCTTGTGGAGGTACTCCGGATGACAACACTTCATTTTGAAGACTATAATCCTCAGTCTGAAACGATCTTTGATAACCTTCCCCGGCCTACACCCAAAAAATTAATGAAGGCAATTGTAGCATTTGAAATTGAAATACAGGAAGTAGATACAGTTTTCAAACTGAGTCAGGACAGGGACGCTAAAAGCTATGAAAATATTTTAGCTTGTCTCAGGATTCGGGGTGAAGCCGGGCAGGCGATTGCTGCAGAGATGGAGAAAAGAACCAGGGAAGTATTTAAAGATGACGTGGTTTTGGATTGAGGATATTTAATCATCGTATGAAGTGAATATTCCCGGATCCTTTCCATGCAAATAAAGTTGTTCAATCTCTGAAAACGCAATTCATTCATTCTTGAAATCAACAACTTAATTGATTAAATTTGTGTAAATAGTGGCAGGGTAATGAATCAAACATCGGTGTTTAACTTAACTCCTTAAAAAATGTACTATGGCAGACTGGACGGAAAACAACCGGGCTTGTAAAACGCTCTGGACATCGCTTAAAATCATGAATCAGGTATTCGTCAACTTTGAGGAATGCGGGAATTTAAAGATGCAGGATCTGACATTTTTCAATTCATTGGTTAGCAATGCAGTACTTATAAATGAGGCAACCATGATTGCAGACCAGCTTGATAATATTTTCCGTAAAGGAAGAGGGGCAATATTTGAAGACAATACCGACCGGACAAAGGCAATTGGCGCGATAGTAGCGATACTGGTGGATGGTGAAAAACAGGTCAGAGACCTGGCATCAACCGTTGACGATGCATACAAATTTATTGCTGAACAAAAATAAAGTCAAGTAAAAAGTCTAAAGCGATGAGCTGAGCGCAGCCGAAGCTTAAAAAGTAAAAGGAATACATCACCAGTCGATCTTTCCAATGAGAAAAATTATCTTGCTGACCCTATGGGGTTTAATTTCATTCACTACCTTTGGCCAGGTTTCAGGTGAACAAATCAATGGTTTGGTTGAAACATTTAAGGCCAACGGGAATAGTGAAGAGGAAATAAAAGAGAGGCTTAATGGACTGATAACCAGCCCTGAATTATACAATACACTTTGGAAAAATTTCATAGATCAGGCCGTTGAGCATGACAGCATTAAATGGAAACTCCTGAGGGATTTGAATGTTCAGTTCAAAACTTTCCAAACAGAAAACAATCCGGCGAATTCCCTGGGGTTTACCTACGACTTTAATTTTGATTATGCTTCCTTTAAAGAGAACAACAAAAACCGCATTTCCAATACACTTGGATTATCGGCAACCGGGAATGTAGCAATCGACAAGAAGTTTAATCCATCCGATTTCCTTGAAACCAAAGTGCATTACAGCTATGCTCGTTTCAATGGAGGTGTTGTCACTAAAAGTAACAGGAGGTTTTTCTTAAGCTTGACAGCATTGAAGACCTGCTTGTTCAGGAGAAGGATATACGAAGTGTAAAGGCTCAGCAATTATGGGAGGAATTCGGCAAAAATTTGGAACTGTCAAATCAATACTACTACGGGATATCTCCGAAATTCGCATTTGAATCGAATCAGGATTTCTCCGCAAAACAGTTTACGCCGGGAATAACCATCAATCTGGGCGCAAAAGCCTGGAATAATTCCGGTACGCTGTCAAAACTAAACATCTTCGATTATCCGTTTGCGGTGTTAAGATTGATTACCGGAACGGATAGGCGGTTTACGCCCTATGGCTCCACTTTGCCCATAGTTGCGATTGTTTTTGATTATGTTGTTCCTTCAAGCGACTCTGTAAGAAGCAAATTAGCCGGAAACCTAAATCCATATCCAAGGATAAAGTTTGAAACCGGATTCAGGACATTTATTACACGGATTAAAAAGGAAAATATTTTCTTCAGTGCAAACTACAGGTTTTACCAGGAACTGAATGCACCCGCGGAAATTAAAAAAGAGGAACTGGATACCCATTCATATTTTGTCATGGCATTGCAATCAACATCCGGATTCTATGTAAGTTATGCAAATGGTAAACTTCCGTTTGATGCAAAAGGAGATGAAATTTATTCAATAGGGTTTAGCTATAAGTTCGATTAGGAACGACAGAACAAGCAAACAAACTCCGGAATATATAGGTAACAGGTTGAATCCACTTTGGTGAAGCGTGAAATGGTCAATGTTTGTAACCAGGGGATACCGCAGATTTTCAAGGAATACTGTTAAAGATATGTTAATGTATATAGTTGAAGAATAGACACATAAACACAATTGGCAACAAAATTGTTTAGGAATATTGATTGAAACAGGATTCATATGGGATCATATGGAGGGAAATTGACATCTTTTAGAACGATTGTCAGTCTCGATATGCTCTGAGACTGTCTGAACGCTAATTTTAAATTTTAAGAACCAGCGGATAGCAAGTAAACATTTCAATTACTTATAAAACTGATTTTATGAGTGAAGAAAAGGAAATACAGGAAAGGATTCAAACTGCTCTCAAAGAAGAGAAAACTATTAAAGAAAGAATCAGGGAACAAACAAGCAAATTTGAAAAAGAAGCGGAAGAAATAAAGAAACATCTTGACAGCTTGCAGACTGATAAACAAAAAGTTGATGAAATATTAAAAGGGATTATTGAAATAGTAAGGGACGGTGAGAATCCGGATGTACGTACAATCTTATCTGAATTGACAACTATACGTACAAAGCTGCATGGCTCATTGAATTCACTGTTGCCGATGTTGGTCAGTTTCCTGATAATATTGAGTTTATACGCTTTTTTATATATCAAAGGGGATATAACGGGTAACTCTTCAACGCTCGTTTTCGTTTTTGGAATTTTTGCTTTTATTATATTGAGTTTTCCACTGAGTTATATCTGGGAATATTGGCTTAAAAGAAAAGAAAGATGGCTTCTTGAACAAATAGGTAAATATAGGGTAACAGAAGAATTAAAGGATGAAGCAGATCCGGATGCATTTTTTAGAAAGCTTATACACATTAATTTTACACACATTGACAATTATTACCGGCAAACCCAGATTCAGGCCAACAAAAGTTTTTGGATTTCTCTTATTTGTTCCATCGCTGCATTCGGCATAATAATTTATGGGATTTATCTCATGAACTCAGAGAATACACAACCAGCATATATCACGACAGCCGCAGGAATTTTGAGTGAATTTATTGCTGCAGTATTCTTTTATCTGTACAATAAGACTGTAAGTGAAATGGGAGAATATCATCAGAAATTAGTTCTTACTCAAAATGTCAGCCTTGCTATAAAAATCACACAGGATATCGCGGAGCCGGACGATAAAAAGAAAGCGCAGGTATTTATTATTGAACAATTAATCAAGGATATAAACCAACATATGCTTGTGAAATAATTATTAATAATCCCTTTGAATTAAAAGGAAGCACAACCCGCCAACATTTGGGTTACTCCTGTTGACGCACAAACCCGGACGCGAATCCCGGTAACCTGAATATTTACTAACTTTTCACCACCATATCCGACGAATACAAAATTCATATAGCAATAAATCATTTTTTGTTTCATTCGCCACTGTGCAGTTCGTGCTATTACAGGAAGATAAATCGTATAAGCAGATTATGGGTAGTAACAATAAGTTTTACAGAAAAATTCAGATTCCGGCCCCCCCATTCCGGAATATTGCCATCCCATGTTGAAAAGGTATAAATTCAATTTTTCCTCGGGTGGTTTTTTTCACTGCTTTGTGGCTTCGCGAAAAGGTATAAATTCAGATTATTTTTTTGGCAAGGTGTCAATGCGGCAATACCAAACCTCATAATTCGATATTGGCAATCAGTGAATTATGGCGATTTTTTAACGGGGCCCGGATAATTCCCCATCGCACCGTCATTTATCCTTTTGGGCAACTTCTGCTTTGAACCGGGGGCTCCGATGTATTTACTTTGCATTGAACCTCAAAAAATTCAGGACAAGCAAAAACGGATAAAATTCTTATCGCTCTTTTAATGCCAGCTTCCGGAAAGCATCAGGTATGAATATCTGTTGCTTCCCCTGATTTCATCGGCCGACATGAAATGAACATTCATATAGTAGATGTTGTTTCGCATATTCCTGAAACCCGTTTGAGAACCAGACTGTCGATTTTTAAGCTCTTGTGATTGGAATTTACAAATACACCTGTAGGTGACAATTCCCGGAAACTTAAATGGAACTTTCCAAAGAAAAATACCAGGTAAACTAAAACTAAAAGCCACAAATTAAAAACGCCTCATGTTCAAATCCATACTGTCAATTCTTTTCATGGTTGCCTTGAGCAGTGCTGCCCAGACCAATTTTACAAACAATTACAACAATGGCGCTCAGTTTATTTCGTCAAATGCGGTATTGCAAAACAGCGATGGCACATTTTTAATGACCGGAAGAGCGGATACAATGATAAACGCGGTTCAGGGACCTGCAGGTTTTATTAAAAAAACAGATGCAGCCGGCCATCTGTTAAAGACCGACTATTACTCAATACCCAATACCACCGGTCTGGAGTTCAAAAAGATTATCACCACGATGGATAATAATTACGTGGTGGTGGGTATGGTTGATCATCCCTGTGTTGAAGGATCAACCTTGCAGGATATTTTTATTGCCAGGATAGATACATCGGGAGATATGTTGTGGCATAAAAGCTATGGAGGAGAGGTTACAGATATTGGAGTGGATGTAAAAGAACTTTCGAACGGCGATTTAATTGTACTCGCCTGGTTTGCGAAAATTGATACCAACAATACGCCGTTCACTGCTTTTCATCTTCTTAAAACGAATTCAACTGGGGATTCACTGTGGACAAGACATTATTACCATAATGATCAGGTGGAGCAATTTGCAAGTACCATTGTTGAAACTTCTGATGGAGGTTTTGCGCTGGCGGGAAGTGTAAATGATCAGAACGGGGGCTTAAAAGGCTACCTTGTTAAAACAGATAGCCAGGGCATTGAACAATGGAACAGAACCATAGATTCAACCTCCGGAAATTATTCCGAATTGGTGAGCGTTTATAGTGATGAAGGGAATATTACCATTATCGGAAAAATATACGGGGTTGATGTTGAAAACACCATTATTTCTAATTTCAGTAATTCTGGAAGTTTAAACCGGACGAACACCATAAATGAAAATGATGTACAAATATTTACTTCAACCCGCACCAGTGACGGGGGATATGCTTTAACCGGGGAATCCACCGACGTATTGAACCCCCGGCCGGTAATAATCAAATCAGACAGTAACGGAAACAAATTGTGGAGAAAGGATCTTACCCAACTTATGCAATATTACCCTTCCGCGATCATTCAGGTGTTGGATAATTGTTTTATTCTCACCGGGAACAGTGTAAGTTATGATCCGTATTCGGTCTTTTTAGCAAAAACAGCAGACTCTGCAACCATTCTGAACACAACCACTGCCTTCGCAATGGATAAGATTTCTGTTTATCCCAATCCAACGGCCCGGTTTTTAAATATTGAATTGTCAGAAATAGATTTAATGAATATTGAGGCCATAAAAATCATAAATATGCAAGGGCAGGTAGTAAAATCAGTCAAAAAGACCGTTGTTCAGCATGGAAGTTTGGATGTTTCAGATTTGTCTTCAGGAAGCTATTTTATCGCATTTTATAATGCAGGTGGCAGATTTGGTATTTCGAAAATAGTAAAAGAGTGAGAACCAATGTCGTTTCGTTATGTTTTTGAGTTTAATATAAATTGGATGAAATGTTCTTCGACAATCACTGTGACAGGGACGGGGGACGATGAAACTTCCCTTGCCCCATGCTCCATGCCCTGAGCTCTGTGCTCTGTGCCATAAAAGGGAC
The DNA here is from genome assembly GCA_016709025.1 of Bacteroidales bacterium. GTDB lineage: Bacteria > Bacteroidota > Bacteroidia > Bacteroidales > Lentimicrobiaceae > Lentimicrobium. The sequence goes on from JADJEQ010000019.1 coordinate 72,076, forward strand.
AAGGGACGGAAAGGGGGGCGAGGGACGGATTTCCCTTTTTTGGCTCCATGCCCTGCACCAGAAAAGGGACGAGGGACGTAAGTGTGGGACGAGGGACGTAACCTTAGACATTAGACATTAGAAATTCTTACAGGCTCCATGCCCCATGCTCTGTGCCATAAATGGGACGAGGGACGCAAGTAAGGGACGAGGGACGAAACCTTAGACATTAGAAATTTCTTACATTTCTCCGTGTCTCCATTTCTCCGTGTCCCCTTGTCTGCTGCTAAAGAGACGAAATTTCGCATTAAAGTCCATGCCCTGAGCCCTGAGCCCTGAGCCACTTTATTCCTTCACAAAATACCTGAACGGATTATAACTGATCCCTGTATCGTAGGCGTCCACTTTCTCGTGTTTTTTCAGAAAGCCTACGATGCTGTATGTAAGCGGGGTAAAAAGAACCTCCACGCCCGATTTGAATATGTAGTTGGAAATAATAATTGAGATAAGCAGCTCATTGGGCATAGTGCCGTAGAATGCCACCATACAGAAAATAGCCGTATCGATGCCTTCACCCACCAGGGTAGAGCCGATGGTGCGCACCCACAGGAAGCGACCTTTCATTCTGACCTTAAGTCTGGATAGGATAACGGCATTGGAGAAAGCGCCGCCGAAGTATGCCAGGAGGCTGGCCAGCACTATGCGGGGCACAAAGCCCAGCAGCGTTTCATAGGCTTGTTGGTTGGGCCAGTCTGTGGCTGGTGGCAGTTCCTGGACCACCCAAAGCACAAGCGACATCAGCAAGGCAGCACCGAATCCAGTCCATATAACCTTGCGGGAACGCTGAAAACCATAGACTTCGGTTAAAATATCACCGAAAATATAGCTGAGCGGGAAGAGGATGGTACCACCATCGAAGGTGAATATCCAGAGGGAAAGAATTTTGGTGGAAGCCAGGTTGGAGATCAGCAACACAGCAACAAACAGCGCCATGATAATGTCGAAATAGCGGAAGTTGCCGCCCTGAATAGAGTTATTTTCCTTCATCAGGAGTTCTGGTTTTAAAAGATCAGCCAGCAAAAATACAATTCTGTGATGAATTAGGACCTACATTATTTCTTTGAGAACCTGTGACCCAAAATGTCAGAGTGTTTTACGTGGGCTCCTGATTCTATAGAAAAGTCAATGCAACGCTGATTATTATCAGCAAGTGATTACTTTTACAAAAATTATATGCCATGATCAGAAAAAGCCTGTTAACATTTAGTATTATCATGTTGATATTGTGTGGTTTGGATGCACAGAACTTCACTCTTACGGAAAAAAACCAGATACTGGCAGGTGATACAACAAAAATGATGCGGGTTCTCGTTTATACCGATCCATCAGACCTGATGACATTGAATTCCCAGAGTATCGACATTGACCCTGCCGACCCCATGTTGCCATTACTGGCCGGCCGGATGCACAAGGCTATGGTTGATACTGCCAATCCGGGGGTCGGAATAGCCGCTCCGCAGGTTGGTATAAACCGCAATGTTATCTGGGTTAAGAGGTACGATAAGCCTGGTTCACCTTTCCAGTTCTGCATCAATCCAAGGATTTTGAAATATACCATTCTTCACCGCAAAGGAGGGGAGGGTTGCCTTTCGATACCCGAAGAACGCGGCTTGCTTTACCGGAGTTATGCAATACTTGTTGAATATAAAACCTTTGATGGGGCCAGTCATAAGGAAATGGTGGATGATAATACGGCCATAATATTCCAGCATGAGATCGATCACCTGAATGGTTTGTTGTTCCCCGACCGCATGCGCGAACAACAGGGTGAGTTCTTCCTTCCGATACCCCAGGGAATGGAGTTTTATATCAAACCAACCATGACTCCCTGATTCAAACAAACGAAGCTTACATGTGTTAAAATGCCTGTATCTTTCCGGAATAGAAATTTTGGCTGGTAAATGTCCCTGTAATGATCAACACTATGAAGAAGTCTGCTTATTTATTCATGTTTTTAACAGTTTTGTTCCATGCCCTGGTAACGTTAGCGTTGGCTCAGACAGGACCCGGAAATATACTGCTTTCATCCGCCGACGGGATAATCAGCATTAAATCAGATGCTCCGCTCGAATTGATCGAAGCTTCATCCAATCAGATGAAGGGTGTAATAGACATCACAGGAAGAAGTTTTTCATTTTCAGTCAACAACCGCACTTTTAAGGGATTTAACAGCAAATTGCAGCAGGAACATTTCTACGAAAATTACATTGAGGCGGGGAAATACCCCCAGTCAACCTTTAAGGGAAAGATAATAGAACAGGTTGATTTATCCATCGACGGTAATTACCAGGTCAGGGCGAAAGGGCTGTTAAATATTCACGGAATTGACCAGGAGCGGATCATTAAGGCTGATATAAAAGTGAAAGGTGGCCTGATCACCGTCACATCATCCTTTACTGTTCCCCTGACCGACCACAACATCACCATCCCAAAAATCGTTTATCAGAAAATAGCCGAGGAGGTTATGGTGAGTGTTAGCGCAGGATTCACTAAGGTTAATAAGTAACTATACATGAAAACTGCCTCCCGCATCAAAGAAATACTGCTTCTTTTCCTCCTGATTTTATTACTTTTTCCCGGAGCCAAAGCCCAGTTCCCTCTTTTTACTTCCATTGCCGGAAAAGATCAGCTTAAAAACGGGAGTGTTACGAGGGTATTGCAGGATAGCAGGGGGTTTATCTGGTTAGGAACTTCAGGGGGACTGTTTGTATATGATGGATTTGACTTCCGGGAATTATCATTCAGCGATAGCCTGAAAACACCCGGTGTTACAGCCCTGGCATTGGATAAATCAGGACAGGTATGGGTTGGCTTCAGCAATGGTAAGATTGCCCATGGGCATGAGAATGGATTCTCCTTTTTTGCACCGGAAGAAGGTCTTCCTGCAGTAGCGGTGACCAGCCTGATGTTTGACAATGATTCTACTTTATGGATATCCACTTATGGAGAAGGTGTATATTACTATAGGAACAACCGGCTTTTTAACATCAATGCAGATGATGGCCTGGGTGATAATTATGTTTATACCCTTTCAGGAAACGCCGACGGAACCATATGGGCCGGTAATGACGCCGGTATAAGTATATGTAGCCACAAGGGTAACCGAAAGGTAATCAGGCATTTTTCAACGATGGATGGCCTGCCCGATATCATAGTTCAGAAAATTGTGCCTGCCGTTTCGGGTGGTTTCTGGATCGGAATGCAGGAAAAAGGGATTTGTTATTATAATCCCGTCAGCAATGCCTTCGAACTGCCTTTTTCACAAAATTGGGATTTCGGTCCGGTGAACGATATACTTGACTTTGGCGATTTATTATGGATTGCTACAGAAGGAAACGGAATCGTTGAACTTTCATTAAAAAAGGTTGATAAGGAATCCGGGTTCAGCCTTGTTGACGGCTCGGGTAAAAGAATAGAGTGTCTGTTGCACGATCTTGAAGGCAATGTCTGGATAGTTTCCCATGGTTTACTTAGCTGGTCCTCAGGCCCCGGAATCAGACATTACAAAAATATCGCCGGACTAAATCTGGGCAATATTCATGCATTGCATGCCGAACAGGATGGAAGTCTTTATTTTGGAAACGATCAGGGATTTTTTTATTTCAATTCCAACGAAGCGGGAAATAGAAAACTAAAACAGTTATTACCTCCGCAAAGCAGGGGAGGCCCCGGAATCACCAGCATTTATCATGATCCGGCTGATAATATCTGGGTAGGAACCTTTGGAAATGGGTTATACCGGATTGATAAGCAGACCGGTGTCTCCAAAAAAATAAATGACCCTTTGGGAAGGTTGAATAACAATATTTTGGGTATTTCAGGCAAAGGCGAGGAGATATGGTTTGCTACTCTGGGCGGAGCAGCCCGATGCAGTATCAGGAGTGGATCCGATAATTTATTTGATTTTGATAATTTTTCTACTACCGAAGGGTTGGGGAATAATTTTATATACACTGTTCTAGCGGATAAAGAAGGCAGGATTTGGTTCGGGACCGATGGGAAAGGCCCGGCTGTATACAAAGAAGGCCGGTTTGCAGGTTTTGGTGCGGAACAGGGTATGCCAGCAAGGGTGATTTACTCAATTACTGAAGACAGTGATGATAACATCTGGCTTGGGTCAGCCAATGAAGGGATTTTCAGGTATAACGGTTCGGAATTCACCCGATTTGACCTTTCTTCGGGTTTGCGCAACCTGAAAATTACCTCTCTTATCAGTGGGAACAGGAATCAGGTGGTGGTGGTTCACAACGATGGGGTCGATCTGGTAAACTCGCGTACCGGTCAGGTTTCATACCTGGGAATTGAGGCCGGCATTTCTGCAATAAATGCTGACTTGAACGCTGCGGTTGCCGATAGTTCCGGTTCGGTGTGGTTTGGTACCCATGATGGAATTATACACTACTCGCCTGATTACCTCAACGCAATGGCAATGCCTGTGACCTCTGTGCGCAGGGTATCTGTTTATCTCTCGGAAGAGGAAGCCAGCCCCGGCGATGTTTTCGCATATAACCAGAACCACCTCTCGTTTGAATACATTGGCATCTGGTACAATAAACCGGCAAAAGTAACCTACAGGGTAAGGCTTGACGGCCATGACCCTGATTGGGTCAGCACCGGTGACCGCAAGGCAACATATTCAAACCTTCCACCCGGGAAATATACTTTCAGGGTGCAATCATCGGTGAATGATGATTTCACTTATGCCATGGAAGCATCCTTCGATTTTTCAATCAGATCGCCATTTTATTCCCGCTGGTGGTTTATTCTGGCAGTAGTTATCATATTGGCTGCTTCGGCTTTTTTAATCATCAGATCGCGACTAAACAGGGTTAGGAGGGAGCAGCAGTTGCTCAAAGAGAAGGCCGAATCGCAGTTTCAGTTGCTCCGAAGTCAGGTAAATCCTCATTTTCTGTTTAATAACTTCAGCACGCTCATGGCTATTATCGAAGAAGACAAGGACCTGGCAATAGAATATGTGGGAAAATTATCGGCATTTTTCAGGTATATTCTCGAATACCGCGACAAAGAACTGATCCCGCTTTCGGAAGAAATGGAAATTGTTGAGAACTATATTTTTCTCCAGAAAAAGCGATATGGCGACAACCTGGCAGTTCATAAGGAGATTAACCCGGCTCATCTGTCAAGCCTTATTCCACCTCTTACCTTACAATTACTGCTTGAAAATGCGGTAAAGCATAACATTGTTTCCTCAACCAGGCCATTGGTTATCCGTGTGTTCAGTGAATTTGATTTTCTGGTGATTGAAAATGCAATTCAACCGCGAAAAACGCCCGAAACTTCAACAGGTATGGGTTTGCAGAACATAAAAAGCAGGTACCGGATATTTACTGCCAAAGAGATAGTAATTGAACAGACTGACAATTATTACAAAGTGTTTTTACCATTGATTTTTCCATAAAGTGAGCCCATATGAAAATCCTGATTGTTGAAGATGAACCGGCAACAGCCCGCAGAATGCAGAAGCTCCTGCTTGACACCGATGAAGGCATCGAAGTGTCAGGAATAACCGACAGCATTGAAAGTACTGTAAGCTGGCTTAGGAAGAATCCACATCCTGACCTTATTTTTATGGATATTCAACTCGCTGATGGTGAAAGTTTCGAGATTTTCAGGGAAGTTGATGTATTATGCCCGGTGGTATTTACAACGGCTTACGACAAATATGCCATCGAGGCCTTTAAAGTCAACAGCATCGATTACCTGCTGAAACCTGTTGAAAAGGATGCGGTGGAAAAAGCGCTCGCGAAATTCCGGAAAATAAATACCCCTGCTGCGCCGTCCATTGATTATGCAAAACTGGCATTGCTGATTCAACAGCCCGTCCGTCCGGAAGTTCCCAAAAGAATGCTTATCAGGTATGGTGATCACATCAAAGCAGTGGAATACAGCCAGGTTGCCTATTTTTATACCATCGAAAAACAGGTTTTTTGTACAACTTTCAACGGTGATAACTATCCGGCAGAGTATAGTCTTGACAAATTGAACGAGATTCTGGATCCCGAAAAATTCTTCAGGGTGAACCGGAGTTTTATTGTCAACTATGATGCGATCGATAAGATGATTTCATGGTCGAAATCGAGGGTTAAACTTACCCTGAAACCACCAACCACACTCGATACCGTAACCAGCACCGACCGCTCAGGCGATTTTAAACGCTGGCTGACCGGGAGGACGGAAAGTCAGGCTTAATTCAGTGAAAAGTGAAGAGAGTGAAAGAGTGAAAGAGTGAAGAGTGAAAAGTGAAAAGTGATGAATGTCTGGTTAACCTTAGAATTCTTTAACCTTGAAATTTTGAAACCCTGAAACCCTGAAATTCTGAAACCCTGAAATGAACCTTTGAACTCTTGAATTCAACATTCCTGATTCAAAACTCAACCTTCTAAGAAGGTCCCTGGAACCCTGTAACTCTGAAATCCTGAAATTCTGTAATCCTGTAACCCTGAAATTCTGTAACCCTGAAACTCTTATTTATTGACCGAAGACATAAAGTAAACCGAAACCGAAAGGAACATCAGGTTATACAACTGTGGCAAAGTTACCTGGGGGACAAATCCAAGATAGATATAATAAATAAAAAGCAGGCTTAATAAAAGAGCTGAAACCACAGTAAGAGAAGGCTTTGAGGTAAAACCCCCGGCAAAAAGCAACACCCCGAATAAAACAAAAGCCAGTGATATGTAAAACGGCTGGGTTTCATACTGCAGGGCAAGTATGGTTTTCCCATGTAACATGAGCAGGCATGCAAGGATTGTAATGCGCAGTATCCATCTGGAGACTGGAAGAAGAGCTTTAACCGGTTTCATGGTTTTCAGGTTTTACTATTTCTTAAACAGGATATTCGCATTTGGAATCAGACTTAACCGGAATCCTCATGCCTTGGTTACAGTGATTGAAAAACTCAACTCCTGCTAGATACTCCCAACATTCCATCATTCCACTATTCCAGCATTTTACCCTTTATTTCTCCGTCAGGTTCAACTTAAGTTTCAACTCATCAAGCTGCTCCTGCTTGATGGGCGACGGAGAGTCAATCATAACATCGCGACCTGAATTGTTTTTCGGGAAAGCGATGTAGTCGCGGATACTGTCAGAACCACCAAAGAGGGAACACATGCGGTCGAAGCCGAAGGCAATCCCGCCGTGAGGAGGAGCCCCAAACTCAAAAGCATTCATGAGGAAACCAAACTGGGCCTGTGCATCTTCATCGGTAAAACCGAGAATGGTGAACATCCTTTTTTGGAGGTCCCGGTTGTGAATACGGATAGATCCTCCTCCAATTTCAACGCCATTGATTACCAGATCGTATGCGTTGGCCCGCACCTTTCCGGGATCGGTATCCAGCATTGGAATATCTTCAGGTTTGGGTGATGTGAACGGATGGTGCATCGCATAATACCGTTGGGTATCTTCATCCCATTCGAGCAAGGGGAAGTCAACCACCCAAAGCGGAGCAAAAACTTCAGAATTGCGCAAACCAAGCTGGTTGCCCATTTCGAGCCGCAGCTCCGACAAGGCTTTACGGGTTTTCCCTGCAACTCCCGCCAGAATCAGCATCAGATCTCCTGGTTTGGCGTTGAATGCCGCTGCCCATTTTTTCAGGTCATCTTCAGTATAGAATTTGTCAACCGATGACTTAAGGCTGCCGTCTTCATTGAAACGGACATATATCAAGCCACCGGCTCCTACCTGGGGCCGTTTCACAAAATCGGTGAGCGCATCGAGTTGCTTGCGGGTATAACCGGCGCAGCCATTAGCATTGATACCGGCTACCAGTTCTGCATCCTCGAATACTTTGAAATCGTGGCCTTTAACCAGGTCAGTCAGTTCCACAAAAGTCATTTCGAACCGGATGTCAGGCTTGTCGTTGCCGTAATTCTTCATTGCGTCGGCAAAGGTCATCCGGGGAAGCTTGTTGATGTCAACACTTTTGACAGTCTTAAACAAATGCCTGGTAAGCCCTTCGAAGGTATTCAGGATGTCGTCCTGGGTTACAAACGACATTTCGCAGTCTATCTGGGTGAACTCCGGCTGACGGTCGGCACGCAGGTCCTCGTCGCGGAAGCATTTTACAATCTGGAAATACTTGTCAAGCCCGGCCACCATCAGCAATTGCTTAAAGGTTTGCGGCGACTGCGGCAGGGCGTAAAACTGCCCTTCATTCATCCTGGATGGAACAACAAAGTCACGGGCACCTTCGGGGGTTGATTTGATTAAAACAGGTGTTTCAACCTCGATGAACCCGATTTCATTCATATAATTACGGGTTTCTATTCCCATGTGGTGCCTGAGCATCAGGTTATCACGCACAGTGTTGCGGCGCAGGTCGAGGTAGCGGTATTTCATCCGGAGTTCATCGCCCCCGTCGGTGTTGTCTTCAATGGTGAAAGGTGGAATTTTCGAAACATTCAATATTTCAAGCTTTTCGACGAATATTTCAATTTCACCGGTTGGCATTTTGAGGTTTTTATTGCTGCGTTCAGTAACCGTACCGGTAGCTGAAATAACGTATTCACGGCCAAGTTTACGCGCCTCTTCGCAAAGTGGTGCGTTGGTTTCCATATTAAAAACAAGTTGAGTAATTCCATAACGGTCGCGTAAATCAACAAATGTCATTCCGCCCAGGTCACGCGAACGCTGAACCCATCCGCTCAGGGTTACAATTTGTCCGTTATGGGTCAGGTTAAGTTCTCCGCAGGTATGTGAACGTAGCATAAAGTTTGGTTTAAAGCGGCAAATTTAAACAATTTCAGCCAATGTGGCTTTGTAAGGATTTTTATGCAGAATTGTATAAAAAATACTTTTTACAGGGTTACCTTTTAAAGTATTGGCTATTATAATATAAATAAATCAAGGAAGCCAGCCTTGCCAGGATTACTCGTGCTACTCTACCTAACTACCCGTGCCATGAAACAGCTATTGACCCTGATCATTATTTTGGCACTTTCAGCTTCCCAGATAAAGGCTCAACCCGCGAGGGTTGAGCCTTTTGCAGATGCGGTTCCATATAGTATGAAGTCATCCTCCAATATATATTTTACCAACCAGGAGGCTGCTGAGGTAAAAGCTTTTTTTGAAAACCAGTCAGACCTGAAGCCTGAAAGAATTATAAGGGTGGATGACGGATATTATCATGGATTCCGTCTTTGTTATACTGCCGGCGATTGCCCGGGCCCGGAACGAATGTCTTCCTGGATTCAGGTAATGACCATCAATACGGAGGAGAGCATTCGTTGGTTTGAAAAAAACAATCCTGAATTCCTAATGATACCCTTTCAAGGCATGAAAAATACCTTTGGCAGGAACAGGCAATCTCACGCCGAGTTTGATGAAAAATTTAATCGATATAAATATCTGGCATGCCGGCTATATCGTTTATCCGAAGTCTCTGATGGTAATGAGTCAGACGAACTATCTCTGGTACTGAATAAGTATTCTGAAAGGATCAGCAATCAGACCAGCCAAATGCTGGCATCAGGCGACATGAATATGTATGTAAATCCACGCGAGAACAATTCGTACAATCAGAATCTCTGGTTACAATGCCTTGAAGAACTCGAACTGGTGGGCTATATCACCATGATTGAATACCATGGGGATGTTTTTTCAGAGTACTCATGGTTACCTTCCAACTGAAAATTTATTAAACTGCTTAAAATATAGCCAAAAGTTCAAAAAGAAGTTTACATAACTAATTCAATAACAACAGTATATAAATTACTTTTATAAAAGTTTAAAATAATTGCAAAAAAGGGTATTACTTTTTCTAATAAAAACTATTAATAGTACTTGACAGTATTTTTCCTGACGGACTGTAAAATATCTATAGCTATTTTGTATGAGAAGACAATCTTTATTCTTGATTTTTATTCTTTGTTATGCAATAAGTATTACATATGCACAACCTTCGGGGGTTGATCCTTTTTTTGATGCAGTTCCATTGCGAACAGACAGTAACAACAAGTTTTTCCTGACCAATCAGGATGCTTCAGTTGTCAAGTCTTTTTTTGAGAATCAAAGAAATTTCAAGCCAAACAGGGTTATTAAAATGGATCATGGGTTTTATCATGGTTACCGGATTTATTACTCGAATACCAGTGATCCGGAGACCGGGTCAGAACCCTGGATCCAGGTTTTTACTATTAATACCCGCGAATGTATTGAAACTTATCATCGTAGTAATTCCGGATTACTCGAAGCTCCTTTTCTAGGAGTTAAAAAAGCCTCGGCTAAATATGGTTATGCAACCGGAGATGTTGAAGATCTGATGCATCAATACGAGCAAATTGCAACAAGATATTACCGGGAATTTAATGATGAGAAAGCCAACCTGGTAAATGAAATGAATATGGTTTTCCAAAAGTATTTGTCAAAAATGGAATCTCAAAGCGGCCAGATGTTTGCTACAGGAGGTAATGGATATGCATTAAAACCAGTAAGCAGCAAGGATTATACCTGGGAACTCTGGGAACAATGTCTTGAAGAAGTTGATCAGGCCGGATACAACACCATGATTGAATACAGCGAGGTTCCTGCAACTGATTCCCAACTCTGAAATAACCCCTGAAAAATATTTGTAAAGCCTTGGTTTTAAGCGAAATATTTCGTATATTTCGGAATTGAAACTTAAATCATGGCATCATGGCAACACGTATTCTGTTGGTGTCATTATTTCTTTCTTTAATCGTGGCCTGCGATAAGAAAGAGGATGACAACAATCCCGGCAAGGACTACACAGGCGTTTTGACTCTCACTTATTCCCGGTCTTTTCCTACTTACGAGGCATTGGTCACCATTGGGGTTGATATCAATGCAAACGGGGAAGTTATTCTCACAAATCCCCCGCAGGTTGAGTACGACGGCCTGGCTCAGAAGATGATTGATGGGGAAAGATTTAAAATCAGGGAGCAGGGTAACATCAGTACCACCTCCATAACCGGAAAATGGATAAAGGCTGACGGAAAGGAATACCTGGATGTTAGTTTGCAATGTCAGCTCAACGGTACCCAAACTGTTTGGTTCTACGATCTGAATCAATGGGTAATGGAAACAGTAACTCCTTACACTCTTAGCAATCCGGTAGAATGCCCCATGCGCTTCAGAATAGAAAGTGCTTTGATGTCAGAAGCTGTTTGCGGTGGCTCCTGCGATGACTGCTGGGGACATAACTGCTTCAGATGGCATCTGGTACTTACGCCTGCTGATTGATTTAACAGGACCGGATTCTTCTGCTGTTCCTCAGAATTGCATGAAAGATTTCCAGTAACAATGGTTTTGAAAACCGAAATTATAAAGAGGCAGATTTCCGGTTTTTTTGACTGGGAATCTGCCTCTTTTTAACAGAATCACATGTAGAGACTGTTCATGTATTACTAAACTCTATGAATAGGCCCGTCCTTTAGGGCGGGTTAAATTGTAATCAACAAAACCAGGGGCAAAATCCTGAAAAATTTATTATGAATTTACAAATTTTTCAGGATTTTGCCATCGTATGATATTTATTTTTCGAAACCCGCCCTAAAGGACGGGCCTATTGAAATGGAATTAAAAATTTAAAACAGTCTATTACTTTACTTCCACCCTGATACCTTCTGAATGTGCCGAGAATTCGGGCGCATACATACATTGAGCAGTGGTAACCCCGTTTGAAAATTCACCTTTTTGAGCAACCCTCAGTGGGTATTCAAATACCCAGGTGCCCTTTGGCAAATATCCGAAAAAGAAATTGGTAGCCGCATCACGGGTATTTTCATAGTAACCCAGGCCTCCGTTCCAGCGGTACCCCGACAGGGTATTTACAGGTTCAAAACCCACAGAACGCATATCTTTCAGGTGAACGTATTCCAGATCCCGGTCGGTGCTGAGTTCAACCCTGACCACAACCTGCTGTCCGATCGTCAATGGATTTGTCCCGGTGATTTCTACGAGTACCGGACCCTGAGCGGTATTTGTTTTAATGTACAGCTTTTTGCTGATCTTCATAGGACTGTTGTGGGCGGAAATTTTATCCAGATTTTCGAAATATTGCCAGTATAGTGCTCCCCATGCAGGTCCTTCAGTGGTTTTACTTACAGAGATGTTGCCCATGCCGGGTTTAATTTCCTCACCGCTCCACGCTGTTTTAAAATAGCCGGTACCAGATTCGGTTTTCACATCCGGTAATTTAGTGTCAATGAGTTTACCATTCATGGTTATTTCAACCCCTGTGTCGGTCTGTAGCCAGTCGGTGCCCCGGAGCAGCAGGGCGTAAACCGCATCTGCAGTCGCACGGGAGGTAGCCCAGCGTTGGGTCTGTTTCTGCTTCAATAACCAGGTTTTTAACTGGTCAACTGATTTGGAATCATTTGCGAACTCCTCAAATAGTTCAACCATCAAAGCCTGGGTTTCTACAGGAGCTTCGTACCAGAAATAGCCACCGCGGTTGTCGCGCCAGTACATGCCCATCTCTTCATTTCTGAGTGAACGTTCGCGCAAAGATTTCAGAATGGCACCGCTGGTCTTTTTGTCTCCGTTGCGACCCGACCACAAGGCAATCATTCCTTGTGCGTAAAGACCCTGGCTTGTCCAGTATTTGCGCGCCTGCCCGCCGAAATATTCTATGGCTTTTGTGGCTGCAGGGGCTGGCTCTGCTATCCCGGCCAGGTAACTCATGGCAAAAAGGAACTGGATATGATCCTGGCTTAAGTGATTTTTATCTGAATCTTTTGGAAAATCCTTCAAAATCTTCTCATAATCCTCCGATAAGCGTATACTAAGATAATTCACCGCCTGTTGAACCATAAGGCGGGAGGCTTCATCCTTGTTCAGGTCGGTCACTTTCAGGTAATGCATCCTGCCAAACCCCGTTATAATCAATTGGGTGATGTAACGGCTCTCGGGCATGCCTTCAAACCAGGGCCATCCTCCGTTGACCGATTGTGATTGCTGAAGTTTGCGGCTGGCCGATTGTTGTTCCACGGCCATCCGGTTAAGGTCGAACATCAATGCTATCCGTTGTTTCTGAGCCGATTCGTTCTTTGCCTCCATCAGCCAGGGTGTTTCTTCCAGCAGCAGGGCTTTAAGCTCCTGGTTCTTTTCAAGGTTCGAGAGCAAAGCATCGGGGGTTAAATTTTTCCAGGTTTCAAATACAGCGCGGATTTTTGGACTGCTGTTGGCAATGTAGGCAGCCAGACTGTTGGCATACAGGCGGTTGAACACCTGATCTGAATTTTCGTTCGTCTGGTCGGCAAGATAAGGCAGGGCCTGAATGGCATACCATGCAGGGTTGGATGTATATTCGAGCGTTAACCGGTGATTTCGAAGGGTTTTGCTACCCCCGGCCTGATTGAGCAGCTTGTTGAATGTGAAGTTTTTGGTTTCATTTCCGTTCACAGGCAAAGGCAGGGTTTCGGTTACCAGCATGCGGTTGGTTAAAACCGGCAACATCACTTCTTCCCCATCGCTGTGGTTGCCTGCCTGAGCCGATATGCGAACCATTACAGCGTCGATTCCCGATGGAATGGCAATTTCCCAGCTTACGACCGTATTTCCGTTTGCGTCGAGGCTGAATGCTTTGCTGTTTGACTGATTTTGCATCGATTCATCCACCGGTTTCATGGTAAGGGCATCAAACAGTTGAAGTTTTGCCTCTCCCTGCATTGGATTCGCAGCCAGGTTACTTACCTTGGATTGAATAGTCATGCGATCGCCGTCACGGAAAAAGCGCGGCAGGTTGGGCGTAACCATCAGCTCCTTGCGGGTAACCACTTCTTTTGAGAACTGACCAAAACGCAGGTCGGTTGTGTGGGCCAGCCCCATAAAATTCCATCGTGTCAGTGCTTCGGGTACAGTAAATTCAACATATACTTCACCTGATTCGTTGGTGGTAAGTTGCGGATAGAAGAAAGCCGTTTCGTTGAGGTTACGACGAATCTGGGGCTGCGAAGCCGGCATATTTTCCGGCATTCCGGTATCACTGACGGTTTCCTCTTCCTCAGACGGTTGCTTGGCTAAGCCATCCATCTGCATGGCTGCTTCCGGCAATGCCATGGCTTCATTCCTCATGATCCCACCTTTGTGCATTTCCCGGCCAAAGATTCTTCCGCCAAACATGTTGTATCCAAACCAGTTCAATTGATCGTAGTTGCGGGGTATGCCCACAGCCATTGAACCGCGGTTCCATTGAGATGAAAAACTGTTCCCGGTCTGAAATGCCTGATCGGTCTCCCACTCCCGGATATTAAACCATTTTTCGAATACCTGGAAATACCAGTTATGCTGCGTAAAAGCATCAAGAGAGGCATCGTACATACCGGCCAGCAATTCAGCATTCAACGGCTTGCCATCGGGGTCACTGATCTTAATTTTCCATTTCTCGCTACCTCCGGGAAGCAGCGGGCTGCGGAAGGTTTCAAAGGCAAAGTTTAACTTATGCTTTACATCCGGAATTTCTACAGCGGTGTTATAAGTGTAGCTCCGGTTGTCGAAAACCAGGTTTAAGCTGAAATGTAAATTTCCTGTAAAGTCTTCCGGGACTTTATATGCCAGTATTTTTTGTTCCTGTGAAAGATTGATCCATTCCTCTTTAACCGTTTCCCCTTTCATCTGAACTTCGAAATGAATGCGGGCATTTTTTGCTGCGCTCCCGGCCAGTATCCTGACAGTTTCTCCGGCTTTCGCATCAGGAGTCAGCAGATGGGCCCACAATGGCTGAATCACAGGGATTTTTTTGCGGAAGGTGCGAATACCACCACTTCTTTATCATTGCTTACAGTCTGACCAAAGGCATCTACAGCACTCAGTGAGATAAGATAACGGCCCGGCTCCCATTTCGATAAACCTGAGATGCTGATCAGACTGTCGGTAGCGGTATTGAAGGAGTTTTTAAAAACGGAGTTTACCTTTTTGGAAGCCTGTTCGTTGTCATCCATGTAAATATCTGAAGGCAATTGCCGGATGAATTCTTCCCTGGTGTAGAGCGACAACTCAGGAGTTTCCCATCGGCGGGGTCGGGTGAGCCGGTCATCAGCTTTAAGCCTGAAAGCTTCAACTGTTATCTGTGTCGGCGTGTTTTTCCCGTTCAGGTTGGTAGCGCTGAGTTTAAATGATTTTGTGTCGTCACGGTTGATGGCTTCAGGAATTTCCAGCCCGATAATGAGGGCTTTTGAACTTACCTGAACCGAGGCAACCGAGGAGCGCGTTTCACCGTTGATGTCCGTTACATCGGCATAAACCGAATAATTGTATACCGGATTAAGGTCGCCGAAATCAGAGGGGTCGGGAAGTGCAGTGAAATCTATTATAAATAAACCATCGGAGCCTGTAACCAGGTTCCCGTTGGCTATCTCACTCTCGGGCATCATTCCGGGCCACATTTTCCAGCCATAGCGGAAGAATGGGAAGTTGGCTGACCGTACAACCCGGTAGCTGACCATGGCGTCGCTTACCGGTGTCCCTGAAAAACTTTCGGCTATTCCGGAAACGCTAACTTTTTCATTCAGGCGGTAGCTCCCGGAAACAGGCTGAAATTCAACTTCAAATTTTGGCCTTTTGTATTCTTCTACACTGAATGAGATGTTTCCTGAGTTGTTTTCGATGCGGAATTGCCCGCCCAGACCTGAAACCGGCAACATAAAGGTTCCGTTGAATGATCCGAACGAATTGGAAACTACATCCAGAGATGAAACCTTCTGACCATTCACATTATAAAGGGTTACTGTGGAACGGTTGTCTGTGAGAAGGCGGTTATGATCACCCTCGGTTCCAACAACAATCCCTTTAAAATGCACAGCCTGTCCCGGGCGGTAAATGGCCCTGTCGGTAAAGAAAAAAGTACGTGGTTTTTCTCCTTTTTCAGGTTCATTGTTGCGGTAGCGTGAAAAATAGTTTTCGGCAACCAGGCGATCGTTCTTTAGTGAGAAATCAAACGAAAGTGTTGAATAATCGCGCTGTGACCCGACTTTAACATGGAATGAACCATCGGCTTCCGTGATGTAGGATACGGCCTCTTTCCGGATGTAAGTCCGGGTACGGTAATCATATTCGCGGGAGAAACTCAGGGCTTTTACACCTTCAAGCGGTTTTCCTGTATTGCGATCAAGCATGTAAAACAAACCCGAGCCATCTTTGTCGCGGCGGCTGATGTAACTTATATTGCTTGACCAGAAATCCTTAACCGATAGCGGAGACATTCCAGGGCTGAAAGATTCATTTCCTGACAGCAGCAATGCGTAATACCCGGATTCAACAGCCGGTACAATTACTTCAATGCTGTGTTGCTGAAAATCAGTGGTTTCAGGCAAGGTAACACTCCACTCTTTTACCGCTTGCATAGCCAGGTACTTTTCTAATCCGCGCTCCCCGTAAAATTCCTGCCTCAGATTGAAATCCTTGTCGTAATCTGGTTTTAACAATCTGAACCATACAGTTTTAGTATTCCTGAAATTTACCAGCAACGGAAATGCCTTTCCGGGAACCACCTCATTGTCGATGTTGAAACCCAGCGATGGGTCTTCGATTGATTGAATGATTACCCGGCAGTTTTTCGCACCATCGGAGTCGGGAAATTTCTCAATGGCCTTCATACACCATTGACGGGCTTTAATGTAATTGCTATTGGGTTTTGCCTTCTCAGGGCCGATACTTTTTACAACTTCCAGGGGATTTCCGGTATACCAGAAGGAAGCGATTTGCTCACAGATATCGGCCGATACCGGATGTTGGGTGTATTTTGCTTGAAGGCTTGTTAATACTTTAAGATAAAGGCTGTCCTTATTCTGCAGATTTATATGATTTCTGACGAATCCAAGCCGTTTAAGGGATGCATCCATCAGTGGTATCGGGTCAGGGTCGTTCAGGTGAAACTTCTCAATGGCCTGCAACAGAGTGATGGCCTGATAATGAAATGAAAGAGAGTCGGTAGTGGCAATTTCCAGGTTGGTAAACTGTTCCGGAGCGGATAACAGGGCTTCATCCCTCATCACAAAAGGATTGATAGGCTTGGTAATGGAGGCTTCTTCGCTGCTGAAGAAGTCGATGCTACGGTGGGCAAGAAAATCGAAGAGCGTCGGCCTGAATTTTTTGGAACCTTCAGCAGTAGTAAGGATGGGATCGTACATTTTCAGTGAAACTGACTGCAGGAGCTGTGGTTTGCTCAGTGAAGCCAGGTAATGTTCCGAAGTTTTTTTAACGAAACGGTTTACATCCCAGGTTGCAAGATCAAAAGAAGTGCTTTCGGAGAGGACGGTTTGGTCCAGAATGCGATACCGGTTTTGCTGAAAGTACTGCCAGTAAAGGTCGGCGAGGATAGAATGGAGAACCTGCCTGGCTGGAGTCGGGGTTGAACTGAGGTTTTTCTCTGTTTCACCGATGTAATGCTGGATATAGTCTTCTTCGAATTCACTCCTGAGCCTTAACTGGTAAATGGCAGCTTTCAGAAACTCCGGCATATCACCTGTTTTCTGAGCCGACTGATATATGTCGTTTACCAATTCAAGTGCCGACTGTGGCAGTCCCTGGGCAGCGAGTGAATCAACCTGTTTCCAGAGGTCTTTGTTGTCAGCATGGTCTTCCATAGTAGATTTTGATTTTGAAAAATCAGGCAGTGACTGTTGTATCAGGCTGTAGGAAGCTCCGATGGCAAGAAAGCCAAATAGAACGAAAATCAGCAGAAGTCTGTTTTTCATATTTTTTTTTATGTTTAATTTCCGGAATCTGAAATAATAATTGAACAGGAACTACCCGGTTCAGGAATACAGATGCAAGTTAGCGGATATTTCCATAAACCTGCTTTACTTTTTTGAAGGTTTCCCATTCCCGTGACCTGGAGTTACCCTGGATGAGAATGGATTTTTCAATCCCTCATAGCTGATCAGTTCTATTCTTACTGAACCGACAATTACAGCTGATTTTATCATAACCGGCAATCGGTTAAGGTCGTCGGTAATCCATAACTCCATTGGATAAGGCTCGTTGAAAACCTCACCTTTCAGTACCATGGGTTTGAATTTCAAACAGTTTATTGTTCCAAGTTCGGTCTTAATCTGTTGCCGGCCAAGGAATACGATTTTTGAAACATAAAGGGAGTCATCCAGGAAGAAAGAGAGGGGGAAATATTCGTTTGGCTTTACACCGGTAACGTCGAGGGTGCGTGCATAGTAGAAAACGGAAAGGATATCCTGGGTGTTCTCGGGAATTTTTTTAACGGCATTCCTGCTAACGGCGAGCCCTTTACTTTGATGGAAGGTAACTTCATCGTCTTTTTTATAACCGCCCTCCCGGGTACGGCGGGTGAAATACCAGGGAATCAGTGCATCTTCATCTATAAATGTTTCGAATTTGTCATCCACTTTGAAAAAGAAGTTAAACGCTCCTTTTGATTGACCCGTCCCGACAACATGGTAAGTTTCTCTTCCGTTTTTACTGACAGACTTATTTTTTACCTCCAGTTTCGCTTCCCCGGCATTCACTTTGCCAGTTATGGCAGAGTAGTAGTATACATTGAATGTAAGCTTCTCGCCATTAATAAAGGCTGTGTTTTCAACATTTCTCAAAGTTTGGGTGTTGCCGTTCAGGCAAAAAGTCACAAGAAATAGAGGAATTAAGATTTTTTTAAAGGAATTAATTTTCATTGAAAGGCATTTCAGAACGGGGTTGCAAAAAGTAAGCCAAAACAAGAGATCTTGTATAATGAACAAATTATAGGGGATGAAGTTAACAGGTCAACTGTATTTTCATTCAGGAATTGTCTTGGTTCCCCAAAAGTGAGATAAAATCTTGAAATACTGCGATGGCCATATTGGAAAATCAATGGTAAGCCCGGTTTCCCGATTCAACAGATGGTGTGAAGAATATTGGATAACCTGACAACAAATAATTGCCTGTTATTTTGTTGCATCAAGGTTTGTAATAACCCTGCAAACATAAATTGTATCAACCGGCTGGATGGATAGGCACCATGGAGCTACCCTCACTGAAGAAGAATATAGGCTGGCTTTATAATTGCCAGAGAAAAAAGTAAAAACATTGCCTTTATCATACAGGGTTTCAGTGATCTCCAGTTCCAGATTTTCTTTAAATTCCTGTTTGGCAACTTTAGCAGGATAAACGAAAATATCACCCTCTTTTACTTCAACAGATCCGGTTTCATACTGTTTTACGCCATTAAGGGATGTGTACCACTGCCATCCCCAATGACCGGCAGTCCAGATGACTGAACCGGGTGCCGGGATAAAACGGGTGGCCATTTTTCGGTAATACCCGGCAAACAGATAATCAGATATCCCCAGCAACAGTCCCAGGGAGATGGTTAAAGCGAGTGAAAACCTGTTCACCGACTTTGTGGCAGTTTCAATAATCGGGGCGCTGAACAATAGAATAAATGGTAAAATCAGTAAAAGATGACGGGTTGCCATAAATGGTGCAAACAATAAAATAAAAGCTCCTATTGAAACGATGTATAGCGTAATGACGAAATCATCGGTTTCAAGGTATCGGGCAAATCCCCGGATGCGGACATTCTTAATCAGATAATTGATGAGTATGAAGCCAACAACCAGGCCATTGACCTCAAAAAACATATTGAAAATAAAAGAGATGTACGCCTGGGGCGGGGCGACAAATACGACCAATGGAATTGACAATATGAACAATGCAAATACCCCGTAAAGAACATATCCAAGAAATGAGCGGGACTTGTGACTGTGAACCAATGAAAGTGAAAACAGTGCCAGTGACCCGGTAACTGAAATGATTGACCAAACGCGGTTTATGTGAAAACTGCTTTTAGGTCTGTCGAGGAAATGGACTGAGCCATATTCAAAATAATTCCATACTGACCATAGCGTTAGCATACCCAGCGGAATGAGCAGCACCCACAGATGCCTGTAATCGCGCCGTACCACAATTACCAGGGCCATCAGAACCAGCAATGGGAGCACAGAATACTTTATCAGCAAACCGATGCCAACCAGCAATGCCGAAAGTACATACCCTTTTGTTTTCCAATTGTCTTTTGCCTTCAGCAGAAACAGCGCCGAGCCCATTACTACTGTCAGCAAGGGGACATCGGTCATCAGGTTCTGATTTACCACCAGGGCCGGATTAAAAGCAAATAAAAGCAGCAGGAACCGGCTATTCTTAATCTGAAGGATATCAGTCAGTCTGGTAAACAGAAACAACGCCAGAAATGTGAACACCGATAAAAACAGGTGAAGCGGTATTTCTCCGGTACCGGTTAAGGAAATTACTTGTGCCAGCAGGAAAAAGAACAGTGGCGGCTGGTTGTGGGTATACAAAGGGGTTGGAGCATTCTTCCAGTTGATAAGACCTGACATCGGGGTGGCCGGATGATCCTGTATCCACAAGGCAGCCTCCAGATGAAAGGTATCGTCGATGTGGTAGGCCTTATTTATGTTTATGGAAGTGAGCAAAGCCCATAGAACAAGTATCAGGAGAAACCTGCTGTTGAAAAGAAATTTAAGCTTTCGACTGAAAAATTCCTCCATCAGATCTCTTTAGTGAAATTGACAAACCTGCGACAATATTTATTATATCCCGGCAGTATCACGATACGTATTGTCCTGAGCTTATAAATGAACACCGGACTATCCTACACCACCACATTCACAATCTTTCCAGGCACCACGATAACCTTTTTCGGAGTTTTGCCCTCCAGCCATTTGGCAGATTCAGGCGCACCCAATGCAGCTTTTTCGATTTCAGGTACAGGCATTCCAAGGGGAAGTTCCAACGTAAAACGCATCTTCCCGTTGAATGAAACCGGATACGTAAAGGTATTCTCGACGGTGAAGGCTTCATTGTATTCAGGGAATGCTGCCAGGGTTACACTTCCCTGATTTCCCAGCAGGCTCCACAATTCTTCGGCAATATGAGGCGCATAGGGCGAAATAAGCACAGCCAGTTCACCCAGGATACTGCGGTTGTTGCATTTGAGTTCGGTGAGTTCGTTTACGCAGATCATAAATGTACTCACGGAGGTATTGAAAGAAAACCGCTCGGTATCTTCCTGAATTTTACGGATGGTCTTATGAAGTACCTTCAGTTCAGCAGGGGTGGGTGGGTTGTCATTTACTAAAAAGTTGTTGTCGAAATCGTGATATAACCGCCACAGTTTGCGCATAAAGCGGAATACCCCTTCAATTCCGTTGGTGTCCCAGGGTTTTGACTGCTCAAGCGGGCCGAGGAACATTTCGTACAGACGCAAAGTATCGGCACCATATCTTTCAATCAGGTCATCGGGATTCTGAACATTGTACTTTGATTTCGACATCTTCTCCACTTCCCAGCCGCAGATGTATTTTTCGTTTTCAAGCAGAAATTCTGAATCCGCCAGATGAGGTTGCCAGTTGCGGAAAGCTTCGGTATCAAGCACATCGTTGTGCACCAGGTTTACATCCACATGAATGGGGTCGGAATAGAATTCACGTCCCGGGAAATTTTTTGAAACGAACAGCGGGATCGCATTCAAAGCATCTTTTTCAACGAAGGCGGGCACATCCTCCCCTTTCAAAGTTCGGTTAACCCGGTCCATCACCTCATCCATATCCAGGAAGTCGCGGATGGGAATCAGTAACAATTTCAGCCCCCTTTCACGGCAATATTCTTCATAGGGATCGGCTAATTTTTCAAGCGATTTCTGTCTCTTGATTTCGATGATCAGTTTTGCCTCTTTGCTGTAGAAATCGAATTTCCTGGTTCCATCGCGGTAATCCCTTTCAAATGTTACGCCGGTTTTGCGGTCCCTGAGTTTATCCCACATCAGGTATTCGGCCATCTTCTCATAATTGACCCGGTAAACGAAGTTGGACCTTCCCTGTATCATTCCCTGGTTGATCAGCTTCTGGAAGGGCTCGTCTTTCACGGTTTTACCAAGATCGAACAGAAATTTATTCCAGAAGCGGGCATAAATCAGGTGGCCGGTGGCATGCTCTGCCCCTCCCATATAGAGATCGACATTCTGCCAGTAGGCATTTGATTCTTTGGAAAAGTATTCGCTATCATTCCTGGGGTCCATGTAACGCAGGTAATAACCGCTTGAACCTGCAAAACCGGGCATGGTATTGGTTTCGAGCGGATAACCGTCTTTGCTGATCCAGTTTTTAGCGCGGGCCAGGGGTGGTTCACCGTTTTCGGTTGGTAGATAGGCATCTACTTCGGGCAATTCGAGCGGAAGTTCATTTTCATTCAGGGTGTAGGGCAATCCATCCTTGTAAAATACCGGGAATGGTTCACCCCAGTAGCGCTGGCGGCTGAAAATGGCATCCCGCAGACGGTAATTCACCTTTCCATAACCAATCCCCATTTCCTCAACTTTCCTGATGGTGGTTGAAATGGCTTCTTTTACTTCGAGTCCGGTGATAAATCCGCTGTTGATCATCACACCCTCTTTTGAGTCGTAGGAATCTTCCCATTCCGACGGATCGACCGGGGTTTCTCCCTTGCGGGAAACAACCTGAATGATGGGCAGGCCAAAATGGCGGGCAAATGCGAAATCGCGTGTATCGTGACCGGGAACTGCCATAATGGCGCCGGTTCCATAACCCATTAACACATAATCAGCTACCCAGATGGGAATTTCTTCTCCGTTCAGCGGGTTGATGGCATAAGCACCGGTAAATTCACCGCTCACCTTCTTAACCTCGGTCATGCGTTCGCGCTCCGACCTGTTTTTCGTCCAGTTAAGATAGGCTTCGACGTTGTCGCGGCATTCAGGAGTGGTAATTTCTGCGACGAATGGATGTTCCGGCGCCAAAACCATGAAGGTAACGCCAAACATCGTATCGGCGCGGGTGGTGAATATTTCGAGTTTCTGACCGAAGTTTTTTATGGCAAACTGAGCCGAACAGCCTTCTGACCGGCCGATCCAGTTGCGCTGAATTTCTTTGATCGACTCGGGCCATTCGATGCGATTGAGGCCTTCGAGCAGGCGGTCGGCATAGGCAGTGATGCGCAACGACCATTGCTTCATTGTTTTCCGTTCTACCGGATGACCTCCCCGAACGGAGTATCCGTCGCTGACTTCATCGTTGGCCAGCACGGTTCCCAGGGCAGGGCACCAGTTGACCATGGTATCGGCCAGATATGCAAGACGGAAGTTCATTAACAGATCCTGCTGCTGGTTGTCGCTCATCTCATTCCACTCTGAAGCCAGAAATTGAGGAATTTCACTGCTGGCAGCATGAATGCCGCTGTTTCCGTTTTCCGCAAAAGCTAAAATAAGTGAATCAATGGGTTCGGCTTTCTCAGTATCGTTGTTGTACCAGGAATTGAAAAGCTGAATAAAGGTCCATTGGGTCCATTTATAATAGTCCGGATCGCTGGTGCGCACTTCGCGGTCCCAGTCGTACGAAAAGCCTATTTTATCAAGTTGTTCGCGGTAGCGTGCTATGTTTTTCTCAGTGGTGATGGCCGGATGGGTTCCGGTCTGTATGGCGTATTGCTCTGCAGGCAGACCATAGGCATCGTACCCCATGGGATGAAGCACGTTGAATCCTTTGAGCCTTTTGTAGCGTGCATAAATATCAGAAGCGATGTATCCCAATGGATGGCCCACATGCAACCCGGCTCCGGAAGGGTAGGGGAACATGTCGAGCACATAGAATTTTGGTTTGCTGTGGTCGATTTCCGTTTTATAGGTCTTGTTGTCTGCCCAGGCTTTCTGCCACTTTTTTTCAATATCGCTGAAGTTGTAATCCATTGGTTCTGCTTTGTTTTTAGAGGGCGCAAAGGTACAAAAGATTGATGAATGGAAACATAGGAAGAGACAAGGAGACAAGGAGAGTGGGAGACAAGGGGACTGAGAGACGAAGTGACTGAGTGACTGAGAGACTGAGGAGAAGAGGTGAAAGGGAGAAGGGGTGAATTTCTAATTTCTAATTTCCAAAATTCCCAAAGACAGTCTGGTATTCCAATCTTCCAATTTCCCATCCTTTCATCCTTCCAATATTCCAATATTCCATCATTCCAATTTCACAAGCTCAAAGTAAAATTGGATTTTAATATTTGACCTGAGAATTTACGTTTCACCGTTTATAAATTCAACTTTAACTCCCTGGGTGAAGGGCAAAACTCCATACTTCCATCCTTCCACCATTCCATCATTCCATTTTGTCACCCTGAGCGAAGTCGAAGGGCCATCATTCCATTGTTTCACTATTCCAACCCGTCGCAAATCGATCGAAGTCACCGAAAGTAAGTGCCAGAAAATCTTTTATTAATCCTGCGGAATGTATCCGCACTTATTCCATAAATTAGCCCTGTCAATCTGTACGAGTTGACCGATAAGTCCGGAAACATAAAAACATAACTATGACCCGAATTTTAACATTTTTAATCCTCCTGATCATTGGCTGCAATACAGCAAAGGCTGATTGTCCGGCCTGTTGGGAGCTAAGGAAAGTGGAAATTACCATGAACAACGGCCAGATCATTACCGGCTATGTCAAGTGGAATGAAATCTGGTTGAACGATGTGTTGGATACCACCGTGTGGAAAAACAGATTTCCGGAAAGCCTGCTGCCCTACTATCAGAATCTGAGCTATAAATGGGACCTTGAATTCATTACTGAATTATTTATCATCAAAAATGATTCTATCGATGAATTCATTGCCACCAAGGCCGAGAGTACAGGAAACCTGGATTATACCAAAATAAAATCGGTGCGCGAACTCGATGTTACGGCAAAGAAGTACCACGGCATTGATGAAATTCAGATACTTACACAGAAGGACATTGACCGGTTGAAGACCAACCCGCTGGCAGTATACTATTACGATGCCGGGATTTTTGGAACCTATTTCCTGAGTTATAACCCTGCGATAACCGCAAAGGTTTTAAGCGGGATCAATGAGCAGAATTATCAAAAGATGGTGACTGATTTGAAAGCAAAAGGCGTTATTGTATACACATTCGGTTATTAGGCTAACTATTCATCCGGGAATGAGCGTTGGTAATTTCCGCTTCTGAATTCCATCCCGGTAGAACAACCCGGTGATTGTTGCCTGAACAGGAGCTTACCTGTGCTTCATTTTTTTTCTTAATTTCGCATTCACAAAAAATTCTATGTCTCATCCGGAAGAAAGACTCAGCCGCAGGCGGTTACAGACATCAACAGCCACCACCATCATCAGCATTTCGCTGGTGTTGTTTATGCTTGGTTTGCTTGGCCTGATTGTGCTTCATGCACAAAAGCTTTCGGATTACGTAAAGGAAAACATCGGCTTTTCAGTCATCATTAAAGAGGAAATAAAGGAAACCGGCATACTTGAATTCCAGAAAAAGCTTGATCTCGAGCCCTTTGTAAAATCAACCGAGTACATTACCCGGGAAAGGGCGGCCGAGGAACTGACCAAAGACCTGGGCGAAGATTTTGTGGACTTCCTGGGCTACAATCCGCTGCTTGCCTCCATCGATATCCGGATGAATGCAGAGTATGCCAACAACGACAGTCTCAAGGTGCTGGAAAAGAAACTGTTGGCGAGCCCGGTTGTTAAGGAGGTTTTCTATCATAAATCGCTGGTTGATCTGGTAAATCAGAATATCAGAAGGATCAGCATCGTTATCCTGGCGTTTACCCTGGTGCTGCTGCTGATTTCTGTGGCGCTTATCAACAATACCATACGACTGAGTGTGTACAGCAAACGATTCATTATCAAGAGCATGCTGCTGGTGGGTGCGACACAGCGGTTTGTAAGGAAACCCTTTGTATTGAAAAGCCTGTTGCATGGTTTTATCAGCGCCCTGATTGCCATTGGATTGTTAGGTCTTGTTCTGTATTTCTCCCGGCAGGCCCTGCCCGAACTGGTCGATCTTCAGGATATTGATATGTTTCTGGCCCTGTTTGGCATCGTTACTGCCCTGGGGTTGTTTATTACCGGAATTTCTACACTTTTTGCGGTGCATAAGTTTCTGAGAATCAGTAATGATAAGCTTTATTAGAAGAGCAAAGCTCCAAGCTAAAAGTCTAAAGCTTAAAGTGAAGTCAGAAGTCAGAGGTCGGAGGTTGGAAGTCGGAAATATGAAGTAAGAGGTCAGAAGTAGAATGTCGTCCCTCGTCCCCCATATCTCGTCCCTTTTCTGGAGTGGGAAATCAGAGGTCTGAAGTCGAGGTTTGAAATAAGAAGTAAGATGTAGGAAGTAGGATGTTCGTCCCCCGTCCCCCGTCTCTCGTCCCTTTTTCGGATTCTTTTTGAAATTTGTTTAAAACCAATAATATAATATCATGGATGTAAAGAAAACAGTTAAGGTCGTTGCAGATAAAAAGACCTCAACGGTGCCTGATAAAGAATTGCAATTTGCATTTGGTAAGGAGAATTACCGCCTGATGCTGATCGGCCTGGGTGTTATCGCCTTGGGTTTTATCCTGATGGTGGGCGGAGGTTCTGATGACCCCAAAGTGTTTAATGAAGCCATTTTTAATTTTCAGCGCCTGACCCTTGCCCCGCTGTTGATCCTGGCCGGGTACGTTATCGAGATATTCGCGATTATGAAAAAACCGCGCGACTAAGGCATGACAACTTTACAGGCCATCATCATTGCCATTGTTGAAGGAATCACCGAATTTCTCCCGGTATCCTCCACGGGTCATATGATTATTACCCAGGAGTTGCTGGGTATGGAAATCAACGACTTCGTAAAGGCTTTCACCGTGAACATTCAGTTCGGGGCCATCCTTTCGGTGATCGTACTTTACTGGAAACGGTTTTTCCAGACCCTCGATTTCTATTTCAA
Organism: Bacteroidales bacterium; assembly: GCA_016709025.1. GTDB lineage: Bacteria > Bacteroidota > Bacteroidia > Bacteroidales > Lentimicrobiaceae > Lentimicrobium. Next base: position 98,861 of record JADJEQ010000019.1, read on the forward strand.
ACTGTTTGTGGCCTTTATTCCGGCTGCCATCATCGGGTTCCTGCTCAGCGATTTTATCGATAGTTTGCTCGAAAATGTAGCAGTTGTTGCTGTAATGCTGGTACTCGGCGGCATTGTGCTTTTGTTTGTTGACAAATGGTTTAAGAATCCCGCGAAAGATCAGACAATCAGTTATCCCACCGCTTTAAAGATCGGCTTTTTTCAGTGTATTGCCATGATACCCGGTGTTTCACGTTCAGCAGCCACCATTATCGGTGGCATGAGCCAGAAACTTGACCGCAAAACGGCCGCCGAATTTTCGTTCTTCCTGGCGGTACCAACCATGTTTGCCGCTTCCGGATACAAATTGCTTCAGAACTACAAAACCATTACTTCCGAAAATATCGACACCCTGGTGATTGGGAATGTTGTTGCTTTTATTGTGGCCATGATCGCGATAAAAGCTTTTATCACCTTTCTGACCCGCTACGGGTTTAAGGTTTTTGGTTATTACCGCATCGTGGTTGGTGTTGTCATCCTGGTTATGCTGGCCATGGGTGTTGAATTAAGCGTGGTGTGATGTCGTGGCATTTCGAAGAAGGAGAAATTCTGCTGATCAACAAGCCGCTTACCTGGTCATCGTTTGATGTAATAAACCGTTTCCGGTATTTCCTGCGCAAGCAATGCGGTATTCTAAAAATCAAGGTTGGCCATGCCGGCACGCTTGACCCTTTGGCCGATGGCCTCCTGATTGTATGTACAGGTAAGTTTACCAAACGGATTGATGAGTTTCAGGGCCAGGAGAAGGAATACACCGGTACTTTCCGGCTGGGCGCAACCACACCTTCATTCGATCTGGAGCATGAGGTGGACCAGACCTATGAAACCAGTCATATAACCGAAGCCATGATTTATGAGGCGGCAATAAAATTTACCGGTGATCTGGAGCAGGTTCCGCCGGTGTTTTCTGCCATCAAGGTAGGAGGGAAGCGGGCTTATAAGTTTGCGCGCAACGAACAGGATATTGAGTTGAACTCCCGTCCGGTGAATATCCGTGAATTTGAAATTACCCGGATCGAAATGCCTGAAGTGGATTTCAGGATCAGTTGCAGTAAGGGAACCTATATCCGTTCTCTGGCGCGTGATTTTGGCCTTGCTCTCGGCAGCGGAGCTCACCTGACTGCACTTCGGCGCACGAGAATAGGGGAGTTCCTGCTTAAGGATGCGTGGGAACTTGAAGATCTGATGGCCGATATAACAAAGAAATCCGGCTTGCCTGATGCACCTGACAAGGTGAATGAAGATCAGGTGTAATTTAAGGGAAGTTAAGAACAGTGATTGTTTAAGGAACGGATTGTAGGGACACGACATGTCGTGTCACTACAACTTCACCAGCATTTCCTGCCCGAACAAATACATTTATAGCGACATATTGAATCCAATCAATTCACCTGCAGGTTATTTCATAAAAATTCATCGATTTCCAATGAACGAACAATTTTTCCTTCCATTGTTTCAGGCAGTTGATTCAACCAGCCTGAAGAAACTGAGAGACAATTTTTATCTGCTGGCTATCCGTTATACCGTTGTCAGGGCGCAATGGAACTTTATAAGTGTGGAAGAAAAAATTGAAACAAACGATGAGCGCACCCGTTTGCACAATACGCTGATCGATAGCCTGAATATTTTATCCAGAAATATGGCCAAAGCCGGAGAGGAAACAGCCTGGCGAAAAACCCTCGGCGATAACCGCAAGGTAATCGGGGATTTTGCCTGTTATGTGGTTGCCTGGCTGGGGATCAGGCAGCGGTAGGCAAATAGAAGTTGTAAAACACGTAGGGACACGACATGTCGTGTCCCTACGTGTTTTATTGGGCAAAATGCCCCCAAATGTTTTTGATTTTATATTGATTCCTGTTTCTGGAAAAATTGTTTCTGGAAGATAATCATCAACAACACCCCGATCGATATGGATGAATCGGCAATATTGAACACAGGCCTGAAAAAAATATAATCAGTCCCACCGACTAAAGGTACCCAGGATGGGTAAATTCCCTGAAAAATCGGGAAGTAAAACATATCGACCACCCGCCCGTGGAGGAAAGTGCCATAGCCTCCTTCAACCGGAAACAGTCTGGCCACTTCAAAGTAGTTGCTGTTACTAAAGAGCATACCATAAAAAGCGCTGTCGATCATATTGCCGGTAGCTCCGGCAAGCACCAGTGCAAGGCTGACAATCAACCCGGTTTTAACCTTTTTGCGGGTAATTATATACAGGTAGTAAATTATTCCGATGATAGCGATAATTCTGAAGATGCTTAGAATCAGTTTACCGTAATTTCCTGAAAACTGCATCCCGAAAGCCATGCCCGGGTTTTCGGTGAAATGGATTATAAACCAATTGCCGAGCACATTGAATTCCTGACCCAGGCTCATATTGGTTTTTATCCAGAATTTGAGTGCCTGATCAATGATTAATACAATGGTGACAATTAAAAATGCTTTTTTCAAGATGCTGAAAGTTTTTATCGGCAGTTAAACACAGGCATACCAATTCCCTGCCCGGTGAACGGGCGGGGTTTCGCTAAAATTCATGAAGGGTGATGTTCCCATCAGAACCGGGGAGCTTGATCAGTTTTTCGATTGATTGAGTTTGGCCTCGATACTGAGTGTAGCATGGGGGACGATGCGCAGTCTTTCTTTGGAAATCAGCTTGCCGGTGACCCTGCAAATGCCGTAGCTTTTGTTTTCAATACGGACGAGTGCGTTTTCAAGGGCAGTAATAAATTTATCCTGTCGTGCAGCCAGTTTACTGTTTTCTTCCTTTGAATTTACCTGGTAACCTTCTTCCAGCACTTTAAAAGTGGGCGAAGTATCGCTGATATCGTGTTCATTGCTGTTGGCAAAAGCTTCAGTCAGCATTTTCAGGTCTTTACGGGCCTTATCCAGCTTGGCAAGGATGATCTGCCTGAACTCTTCGAGTTCTTCGTCTGAATACCTGTTTTTTAAATTTTCATCCTGAATTTCTACATTTTTCATAGCAAGTTTAGTTTTGTTTCGTAACTCTGTTCATCTTGCTTCAGCTAAAGCGCTCAACACTAATTGCTGCCTGCAGCTCCTCGGTAAGATCCACCACAATACGTTTTGACGGTTCGATAGCATCAACTATATTGAGCGAATCTGCAAGGGTTTCAGAACAAATATACGAATAATTATTACTCAGGGCATCATTCAGCCCATTGTTTTTCTCGATAGTGAGGCTGATCCTGTCGGTAACCTCAAAATCCTTTTCTTTTCTGATATTCTGAATTCTGTTGACCAGTTCACGGGCTGTTCCTTCGTCCCGGAGCTGATCGGAAATGGTTACATCAAGTGCCACGGTGAGGTTCCCTTCAGAGGCAACCACCCATCCGGGGATGTCTTCGGTAATGATATCTGCATCGCCCGGGACCAACTCCACATTTTCACCTTCAATGACCAATAAAAGATTACCGGAGACTTCATAGGTATTGATCTGCTCCTGACTGATGCCGGCCATCATGGTAGCAATCTGTTTCATCAGCTTCCCGTAACGGGGGCCCAAAGCCTTGAAATTGGGTTTAATCTTCTTAACAAGAACGCTCTGCCCGCTGATATATTCGATGTCTTTGATATTGACTTCAGAGAGAATCAGGTTTTTAACCGCATCTAGCTGCGATTTCTGTTCATTTCCGCTAACCGGAACCATGATGCGGCTCAGCGGCTGCCGGACCCGTATGCGGTGCTGCTTGCGGAGAGACAACACCATGGACGATATCCGTTGGGCAAGTTGCATCCGTTCTTCAAGTTTCTTGTCGATCATTTCATCAACAGCAACTGAAAAATCGGTAAGATGGACGGAAGTTGCCTTGTTCCGGCCGGTTATTCCGTTCAGGTCTCTGTAAAGCCTGTCGCTGAAGAAGGGCGCAATGGGTGCCGACAGAATAGCGATGTTTTCGAGACAGGTATAGAGGGTCTGGTATGCTGAAATCTTGTCGGTGGTGTAGTCGCCTTTCCAGAAACGGCGGCGCGAAAGGCGCACATACCAGTTGCTGAGATGTGAGTCAACGAAATCGGAAATCGCGCGGCCCGCCTTGGTTGGCTCATAGTCACCGTAATAACCGTCAACCGCTTTGATCAGGCTGTGTAGCTCCGAAAGGATCCAACGGTCGATTTCAGGGCGTTGGCTCAGCTCTACTTCGGGTTCCTTAAAAGCGAAACCGTCAATATTGGCATACAGGGCAAAGAAATTGTAGGTATTGTATAGAGTGCCGAAGAATTTACGCTGAACTTCTCCGATGCCTTCGAGGTCAAATTTCAGGTTGTCCCATGGCTGGGCATTGGTAATCATGTACCAGCGGGTAGCATCAGGACCATATTTTTCGATGGTTGTAAAAGGATCGACGGCATTGCCCAGGCGCTTTGACATTTTGTTGCCGTTTTTGTCGAGCACCAGTCCGTTGGATACAACCGTTTTAAATGACAGCGAATCGAAGGCCATGGTGGCGATGGCGTGTAGGGTAAAGAACCAGCCACGGGTCTGATCAACGCCTTCCGCAATAAAATCGGCCGGGAAATACTGATCGAGGGTCTCCTTGTTTTCAAACGGATAATGGAACTGTGCAAAAGGCATGGCGCCGGAGTCAAACCAAACATCAATCAGGTCTGTTTCGCGCAGCATTTTTTTACCCGAAGCCGAAACCAGCACAATATCATCCACATACGGCCTGTGCAGGTCGAAAGTGTTGTAGTTTTCGTCGGAATTATCGCCGGGTATGTAAGCAGAAAGCGGATTACTGGTCATCATGCCGGCAGCAACCGATTTTTCAATTTCTTCTTTCAGTTGGGCTACTGAATGGATGCAGAGAATTTCCTCTTTATCTTCGGTTACCCAGATTGGCAGTGGCGTTCCCCAGTAGCGTGAACGGCTGAGGTTCCAGTCAACCAGGTTCTCGAGCCAGTTGCCGAAACGTCCGGTTCCGGTGGCTTCGGGTTTCCAGTTGATGGTCTTGTTCAGGGCCAGCATCTGGTCGCGGTAAGCAGTTGTGCGGATAAACCAGCTATCGAGCGGATAGTAAAGGATTGGCTTGTCGGTACGCCAGCAATGCGGGTAAGAGTGTTCGTATTTTTCGGTTTTAAATGCCCGGTTTTCCTTTTTCAGTTTTACAATGATGTCGATGTCGACATTGTCTTCCTTTGCCGGATCGTAATCGGCAGCATATTCAGCCTTTACATAGCGGCCGGCAAATTCGCCCATTTCTTCAGTGAAACGGCCCTGCCTGTCAACCAGGGTCAGAGAGCCCAGACCGTTTAATTTTGCCACCTTGAAGTCATCCGCGCCAAAACTCGGAGCTATATGAACGATACCGGTTCCATCCTCGGTGGTAACAAAATCACCGGTTACAACCCTGAAAGCATCGCCTTCGGTGGGCTGTGCGTAAGGCAGCAGTTGTTCGAAATGTATGCCTTCGAGTTCCCGTCCTCTGAATGATTCCCCGGCTTCAAACGGAATGGCTTTTTGGCCTGCTTCGTATTCTTCCAGTTTAAGTTCTGCATTTTTTTCGGGAAAGTATTTTCCGGCGAGTTCTTTAGCAAGAATAACGGTGATTGGCAGACTGGTATAGGGGTTGTAGGTTTTAACCTTAACGTATTCGATGTCTTTACCAACAGCCAGTGCGGTATTGCTGGGCAATGTCCATGGGGTGGTTGTCCAGGCAAGGAAAAATAGCTCACCGTGGAGGTCAGTAAACAGTTTTTCGGATTTGTCATCACGAAGCACTTTAAACTGGGCAACTACGGTATTGTCTTTTACATTGCGGTAACAACCGGGCTGGTTCAGCTCGTGCGTGCTGAGTCCGGTACCGGCAGCAGGTGAGAACGGCTGAATGGTGTAGCCTTTATACAAAAGGCCCTTATCGTATAGCTTAGCCAGCAGAAACCAGATGGTTTCCATGTACTTGTTGTCGAAAGTAATGTAGGGATGCTCAAGGTCGACCCAATAGCCAATCTGCCGGGTCAGATCGTCCCACATATCCTTGTATTTCATTACCTCCTTGCGGCAGGCTTTGTTGTAATCGTCAACCGAGATCTTTCTGCCAATGTCTTCCTTGGTGATGCCAAGGGTTTTCTCCACGGCAATTTCGATGGGTAACCCGTGTGTATCCCATCCTGCCTTGCGGTTGACGAGAAATCCCTTCATGGTTTTATAACGACAGAAGATATCCTTGATGGCGCGGGCCATAACATGGTGAATGCCAGGCACGCCATTTGCAGACGGCGGTCCTTCATAAAAAATGAAAGGCTTGTGGTTGCGTCTGATATCAAGACTTTGCTGAAATACGTTTTCATCTTCCCAGCTTTTCAGTAGTTCCTTGCTGAGAGCTGAAAGATTAAGTTGCTTATATTCAGGGTATTTGCTCATTAATGCTCCAGTAATGTTAGGCTATTCTTTAGAGAGGTGCAAAAGTAGATAAAATCCCTGATATTTTGATTAAGTGCTGATTTATTTTGGGTTAGGAATAAAAAATCACGAAATGCAGTGTCGGCTTGGTTTTGACTTTTCTGGATAAAATCAACCAATCTGTTTCAATAATGATGAATAGCTGACCAAATCATTGAATTCAATCATTTTGTTGTTGATTTTCAATAAAAACAGTCGTACTTTTGATCTGATACATTTATGAGGTTATTTAATAGCTGGTGACTATGAAAACCCAGGCACGAACATTCAGACTGATACTTTTACTTATGTCATCGGTTCTTTCGCTTAATCCGGTTTCGGCGCAGGAATTCCTGAACATGGGGGTTGTATACGATTTTGAAATCGGCGATGAATTTCATTATAAGACGCACAGTGAAGAATCAAGTCAATGGCAGGCTTACCATGAAACAGATGAACTGGAAAACTTTACAATTACCGGTAAAACATTTTCTGCCACAAACGATACTGTTTTTTATAAGCTGGAGTGCATACACAGAATAATTCGTTCCGGTGAAATCCGGGATACCATGTTTGTTCAGGAGGTTTTTTATACCAATCTTGATCGCACCACGAAACAAGTCTGCAACGGATATCAGGGCTCAACGCCTAACCATTCGAACCCTGAACAGTTCAACGGACGCATACAAAATAGTTTCTCCGACGGAGATTTTAACGGAAGCTCCGGTTTAGGTTATGCTGCGGGTTTGGGAATATTCAGAACCTGGGGTAATTACTCAGGACAAGGCAACAGCACTCAATATGAAAGAAGTCTTGTTTATTATAAAAAGGGTGAAGAAGAGTGGGGAACCCGCACTCAGGCTATTCCCGAATTTCCGAACAGCAATAGCAGTATACGCATATATCCAAATCCTCCCATTGACGAAACAACCATTGTCAGGGAAGGAACAGATGATGCAATACTTATTGTCAGTGATTGTCAGGGGCGAAAAGTACTTACAGAAAAATTTGAAGGTCAGATAAAAACGCTTTCCACCAGTAGTCTGACCCCAGGTATCTATATTGTTTCGACTGTTGTTGGAAACAAATCGGAAAGTGCCATCCTGATTATTCAGTAAAGTCAACATTTTAAATCCTTTTCTTCATTGGTTTTATCAGCCGGTATTTGTCCGGTTTTTCAGAGAGTCACTGATTCGCCAGTAAAATTTTTATGGGAAGTTGTACCGTTTTGATCAACAGTTAAGTTGTTGCATCAATTCTTTAAAAACTTAAATTTGCCCGGAAAGAAAATCCTTTTACTATGGAAGACCACAAACAGGAAATCAAAGGCCTGCCGGAAAACGCTTACAGCGAACTGAAGCCGGGCGAGGAATACAAACCGATTATGTCGGCTAATAAGATCTATCCCGAGGTAAACCTCCGATCGGTTTTGCTTGGGTTGTTGATGGCGGTTATTTTCTCCGCAGCCGCAGCTTACCTGGGCCTGAAAATCGGTCAGGTATTTGAAGCCGCAATTCCCATTGCCATCATTGCCGTTGGACTTTCGGCAGGCACCAAACGGAAAAATGCGTTGGGTGAGAATGTTATTATTCAGTCAATCGGGGCAAGTTCAGGGGTGATTGTGGCCGGGGCCATTTTTACATTGCCGGCGCTTTACATTCTCCATCTTGAGGCACATTTTTACCAGGTATTTCTTTCCTCTCTTCTCGGAGGATTTCTCGGCATCCTGTTTCTGATTCCTTTCCGTAAGTATTTTGTTTCCGATATGCATGGCAAGTATCCTTTCCCGGAAGCAACGGCTACCACTGAAGTACTGGTTTCAGGAGAAAAAGGAGGAAATCAGGCAAGGTTACTATTGGTGGCCGGACTCATAGGTGGTATTTATGATTTTATCATCGCCACTTTTGGCTGGTGGGCAGAAGTTTTTACCACACGGGTTATTCCCGCCGGGGAAATGATTGCCGACAAATACAAGATCATATTCAAAATGAATGTCGGTGCAGCCGTAATGGGATTGGGTTATATCATTGGTTTAAAATATGCCGCCATTATCTGCGCCGGATCTTTCGTGGGCTGGTATGTGCTGATACCGGTTATTTCCCATTTTGCCGATGGACAGACCATTGCCGTAGGTGCCAATGTAACCGCTTTGCTCGCCGACATGTCGCCAGAGGATATTTTCCGTAATTATGTCCGCCAGATCGGTATTGGCGGAATTGCCATGGCCGGAGTCATCGGCATTATCCGTTCATCATCCATTATCCGCGATGCCTTCGGATTGGCCGTGAAGGAACTCACCGGTAAACAGCATACATCTGTTGAAACCAAGCGTACGCAACGTGATATCCCGATGAAAATCATCCTTTTCGGGATTCTGGGTACTGCAGTGGTTATTTTTGTCTTCTTTATGTTCGGGGTCGTGAATAACCTCACTCAGGCGTTGATAGCCCTGGGAATTGTTATGATCATTGCTTTTCTGTTTACTACCGTCGCAGCAAATGCCATAGCCATTGTCGGAACCAATCCGGTTTCGGGAATGACGCTGATGACCCTGATTATAACTTCTGTCGTATTGGTTGGCGCCGGTCTTTCCGGAACTGCCGGTATGGTGGCCGCCCTGATTATCGGTGGAGTAGTTTGTACCGCGCTCTCAATGGCCGGTGGATTTATTACCGACCTTAAAATCGGTTACTGGCTGGGTTCTTCCCCATACAAACAACAAACCTGGAAATTCCTGGGTACATTTGTTTCAGCCGCAACGGTTGGCGGTGTGATCATGATCCTGAACAAGACCTATGGTTTCACCGGCGAAAATGCGCTGGTTGCCCCCCAGGCCAATGCCATGGCCGCAGTGATCGAACCCATGATGTCGGGTAAGGCAGCACCCTGGTTGCTATATGCCGGTGGCGCTTTTCTTTCCCTGATACTCACCATGATCGGTGTTCCGGCCCTGGCTTTTTCACTTGGAATGTTTATTCCGCTGCAACTTAATACTCCATTGCTTGTCGGAGGATTAATAGCCTGGTATGTAACGACAAGGTCAAAAAATGAGAAACTGAACCAGTCTCGCAAAGAAAGGGGAACCCTGATAGCATCCGGATTTATTGCCGGTGGAGCCCTGATGGGCGTTATCAGTGCCTTGTTGAAGTTCGGTGGTATTAACTTTGTTAATGCCGAATGGTTCGAATCACATTCTGCCGAAGCACTGGCATTACTGATGTTTGCTGTGATCAGTGGTTATATGATCTGGGAATCCTTGCGTGCAAAGCCCGATGCTGAATGATGTTCTTTGATCTGACGACAGGGTGACATAGTGACCAAGAGACAAAGAGACAGAGGGACTAAGGGACGGAGTGACATAGGGATTCAGAGACGAAAACTCTGAAATTATGAAATTCTGAAACCCTGAAACTCTGAAACCTCACCCCCCAACCCCCTCTCCAAGTGGCGAGGGGGAGCCGGAAGCCCTTTTTCACTCAGCCACCCTGAAACTCTGTAACTCTGTAACCCTGAAGCCTTGGAACCCTGAAATTCTGAAAATCTGAAACCTTTGAACTCGTTGATATGAAAGAAAACATTAAAACCCGTTTTTTAAGATATGTAAGCCTCGACACCCAGAGTGACGACAGCTCCGAAACCTGCCCGAGCACCGCAAAACAATTGGTTATGCTCCGGATGCTGCATGAAGAACTGAAAGCTTTCGGTCTTGCCGATGCCAGCATCGATGATAACGGCTATGTGATGGCAACATTGCCTGCCAATAACGGAAAATCCGGTCCGGCCATTGGCTTTGTGGCCCATGTGGATACCAGTCCCGATATGCCGGGAGAGAATGTGAAACCACAGTTTATCGAAAACTACGATGGCGGTGATATCCTGATCAATGAGGAATTGAAGCTGGTGCTTTCACCGGCTGAGTTTCCGGAGATCAGGCAGTACGCCGGCCAGACCCTGATCGTAACCGATGGCACCACCCTTCTGGGAGCCGATGACAAAGCAGGGGTAACCGAGATTATGACCGCCGTTGAATACCTGGTAAATCATCCTGAGATCAAGCACGGACCCATTAAAGTTGGCTTTACGCCCGATGAAGAGATTGGCCGGGGTGTAGATCATTTTGATGTGAAGAAATTCGGGGCCGACTGGGCCTATACCATGGATGGTGGTGAAGTCGGCGAACTGGAGTTTGAAAACTTCAACGCCGCTTTTGCCAAAGTGAACATCCAGGGCAGGAATATCCATCCGGGCTATGCCAAAGGCAAAATGAAAAATGCCTTGTTGATGGGAATGGAGTTTAACGCCTTGCTGCCTGTTTTCGATCGTCCCGAGTTTACCCAGGATTACGAAGGATTTTTCCATATTGTTAAAATGGAAGGCACGGTTGAAAAGGCTTCCATCCAATACATAATCCGCGACCACAACCGTACCCTGTTCGAAAAGCGGAAGGAAACCATTCAACAGTGTGCTGATTTTATGAATGTGCGCTATGGCGAAGGCTGCTTTACCCTGGAGTTGAAAGACCAGTATTACAACATGCGCGAAAAAGTGGAACCGGTGTACCATATTGTTGAAACCGCACGTCTGGCGATGGAAGCATTGGGTATAGAACCTAAAATCAAACCCATCAGGGGAGGCACCGATGGTTCAAGGCTGAGCTATATGGGCTTGCTTTGCCCCAATATCTTTGCCGGCGGCCATAACTTCCACGGAAAGTTTGAGTTTGTACCGTTGGAATCGATGGAGAAGGCAACGCAGGTGATATTGAAAATTGTAGAACTGAATGCCTAAGGGGGCTTCTTAAGACTCACGCAAACCTGCCTGCCGGCTGGCTGGGACGCAATGACGCGGAGAAACGCAAATATTTATAGAAATTTGTGTTTCCCGGGGTTGTAATTTCTTTAATCGTAAAATGAAGCGCTGTGAAACAATTTTCATTGTTTCTTCGGGATATAATGAACAAACATTATCCCGATAGAACTAATTGCAAACAAAATATTGGGTCTTCGCGTCTTTGCGTGAGACACTTTTAGCTTCCCCGGGTTGGTCCGCGTCTTATTTTCTGACGCGGACTTCCACAACTCAACCGGAACAGGAAAATCCACTGGATATATGGGGGTCCGCAATCCAAAATCAGCAATCCGCAATTGAATGAAGCATTTTACCATCCCCATCTTCGTCCCCGAGCTGGCCTGCCCCAATCGCTGTGTTTTCTGTAACCAGCACAGCATTTCGGGATGCCAAAAGCAGCCGGAGCCGGAGGAGGTGCGTGATATTATCCTGCAGCATCTTATAACCATTCCCGAAAAGGATTCACACATCGAAATCGGTTTCTTTGGTGGAAGCTTTACCGGGATTGAACCAGAATTGCAGAAAAAATATCTGGCGGTGGCGAATGAATTTTTAATTCCCGATTCCGGATGGTCTCGACTCCGCTCGACCACCGGGAACCAGAAGAAAACCCCAGGCACCGAAGGAGGAAAAAGACGGGGGGGGGGGGGGGGGACCGGGGGGGGGGGGGGGGAAGAAAAGAAAAAGAGGGAAAGGGGGGGGAGGTGGTCGAGCGGAGCCGAGACCACCCATGATCAGCATCGCATCCACGGCATCCGCCTCAGCACCCGCCCCGATTACATCAATCCGGAAGCATTAAATCTGCTCAAACGATATGGCGTAACCACCATTGAACTTGGTGCTCAGTCGCTGGACGAAGCGGTTCTGAAATTCTCCGGTCGCGGGCATACGGTTACGGATGTTGAAAAAGCTTCCGAAATGATACTTTCAGCCGGGTTTAAACTCGGACTGCAAATGATGACCGGATTGCCCGGCGATACCGATGAAAAATCCCTTCAAACCGCCCGCCGTATTGTGGAACTGGGAGCCTCATGCACCCGCATTTACCCCACCCTGGTGATTCAGGAGACGGAACTTGAACAACGATGGCGAAGCGGACAATATCAGCCTCAAATCCTGGAAGAAGCGGTTGAGCTGGCTGCACGGCTTTTGGAAATATTCAAAGAGGGTGGAGTTGAAGTTATCCGGGTAGGGCTCCATCCTTCCGAAGGTCTGCTCGATGGCAGCGAAATGCTGGCCGGGCCATTTCATCCTTCTTTCAGGGAACTTGTTGAAACCTATACCTGGAAACAAAAGCTTACCCCGCTGCTTCAACAGCACCCGGCCGGAGGTAATATCCGTATTCCCGTTCCTGCTGATGAATTGCGCAATGCCATAGGTTATGCTTCAGCAAACAGGATCATGCTGGAAAAACATTTCGGCAAAGTTGAGTTTGTGCCGGAAGTATCTCCTGATCAGAAGCGACCGCTGATCATTGCCGATAAAAAACTACCCCTTCCAGCCAAAAATGTAATAAAAACTCTGGGAGAAGTCCACTTCCTTCAGACTGACCTTTTGGTGTACAAATCCATCAGCGGTCACCCGGATATTTTTATGTGTCAGGGTGCGGAAGGCCTGGTTGTGGCGCCCGGATTGCCCGAACGGCTGTTGTTAGCTCTTCATCAGATTGGGACCAGCGTGTTTACCGGTGAATCAAATCCCGGAAAGGTTTACCCGGATTCTGCAAGATACAATGCCGTGGTTACAGATGAGTTGATCATTCACAACCTTGAAATTACCGACCCGGCCATTTTCAGGACTTTCCCGGGGAGAAGGCATCTGCATGTGAATCAGGGTTATACAAGGTGTAACCTATTGGTGCTCAACGTTGATCATTTCCTTACTTCCGACAGGGGAATTGAAAAGGCGCTGACAGCAGCAGGAAAAACAGTCCTGTTTGTGGATCCATCTCTGGTTAAACTGAAAGGACAGAAGTATGGATTTTTCCCCGGCTGTTGCGGTTTATACGATGATGAAGTGTTGATCAACGGAAGCCTGAAACATCATCCGCAAGGGGAAATAATCGGGGATTTTATAAAGCAAACCGGTTATAGTTATAGGGAACTATACGATGGCTTATTGACGGATGTTGGGGGGATTTTCGTGTTTGGAGATTAAGGCAGAGGTTGAGGCTGAGGCTAAGGTTGAGGTTAAGGGTTAGCTTGCCTACAGAAGCGTTGCGAATAAACCTGGCTGGTAAATCAAATGGGATTGAATTATTAAAACCTCGTTAGAAGGTAATTCGACATCTGACATTCGTCATTCTACATTCTACATTCGTCATTTATCATTAAACAGCTGAGGTTAAGTACATTATTTGCACAGCATCTTAACCATGGCTGCCAGCAGTTCTTCCTGTTCCAGCCCTTTCAGTATTTCCGCCATTTTTATTGATTTTTCTTCTGACGTTGTATCTGAAGCGATCAATTGTGCCAGGTCGCGTGATTGTTTCACCGTTATAAACTCCGCCAATGCTTCGAGGGCCGGGTTGGCCATGGGATCGGGTTTTTCGGGAAGGCCAAAAATCTCGAGTTCAGAAATACAGGCCTCCAGTACTTCACGCCCCATTTTACGGCAAACATCCATCTGCGTCATCCGGCCTGTGGCATCGCGCAACGACCAGGAACTGAAATCCGGCTGAATATTCCGGATTAAATCCAGCTTGCGCGAATTTTCCCCGAAAATCCTTCCGAGTACCATGATGGAATTGGTTTTCCATGACTGCAGATCGAAGGGTTTCAGATCGAGACGCTCAATCTGATCGCGGAGGAGGGTGATTTCTTTGGTTGGCATATCGGATGATTTTAATTTATTTGGTAAGCTGATACTTCAATCCCGCTAAGTTAATAATAAAAAGGCAGTGAATATGTTCCTGCCTGATTTTCGATTTCCTTCCGCAGTTCCCCCGCTTTTTGTACATTTGAAGTTCATTAATTTTAATGTCAAGTACTTGATTCCCAGGGATACCATACAAAGCATTGTTGACACTGCCCGCATCGAAGAGGTGGTGGGCGACTTCATACAATTGAAAAAACGCGGGGTTAACCTGTTGGGGCTGTGCCCGTTTCACAACGAAAAAACACCTTCATTTACCGTATCTCCGGCCAAGGGCATTTTCAAATGTTTTGGATGTGGCAAAGCGGGCAACGCGGTTAATTTTGTGATGGAGCACGAAAAGTACTCCTATCCCGAAGCTTTGCGTTACCTGGCCAATAAATACGGCATTGAGGTTGAAGAGCAGGAGCCTTCCCCGGAAGAAAAACAACTCGATACCGAACGTGAAAGCCTTTTCAGCCTGAATGCCTTTGCTCAGAAATTTTATACCCAAACCCTTCACGAAACAGAGGAAGGAAAGGCCATCGGCCTGAGTTATTTTATTGAGCGTGGGTTCCGTGAGGACATCATCCAAAAGTTTCAGCTGGGCTTTTCCCTGCAGGCCTGGGATGCCTTTACCCAACATGCCCTGAAAAATGGTTATGCTGAAAAGTACCTGGTTGATTCTGGTCTTACCATCAGTAAAGAAGGCAAATTATACGACCGTTTCCGTGAAAGGGTGATGTTTCCCATCCACAACCTTACCGGGAAAGTCATTGGCTTCGGCGGGCGTATCCTGACCTCCGACAAAACCAAACCCAAGTACGTAAATTCACCGGAGTCGGAAGTTTATAACAAATCGAAGAGCCTTTACGGTATCTGGCTGGCACGCAATGCCATCGTGGCGAAGGACAATTGCTTCCTGGTCGAAGGCTATACCGATGTTATTTCATTGCACCAGGCCGGGATCGAAAATGTAGTTGCCTCTTCGGGCACTTCACTTACCACCGAACAGATCAGGCTGATCAGCAAATTCACCCGTAATATCACGATTCTCTATGATGGTGATCCGGCCGGCATCAAAGCCTCCTTCCGCGGCATTGATATGATCCTTGAACAGGGGATGAACGTGAAAATCGTGTTGTTCCCCGATGGGGAAGACCCCGATTCGTATGCCCGCAAGCACCGTTCGGCAGACGTGGAGGCATTTATTGCCACAGCTTCAAGTGATTTTATTGCATTTAAAACCAGGCTGCTGCTCAACGAAACCAACAACGATCCGATTAAAAAGGCCGGATTGATTCATGAAATCATTGAAACCATCAGCATCATTCCCGATCCGATCATCAGGCCTTTGTATGTAAGGGAATGTTCAGAAATAATGGGTATTGCTGAGCAAACCCTGATGAATGAGCTCAACCGCCTGCTTCGAAAAAAATCACAAAAAGGTTTTTCACCAGATGTCCCTGAAGAAACGGCAGGAACCCAGGAAGTGGCCCCTCCCCAGGAGCAGGTGCTGGATATCAGCGATTGCAGCGCCCAGGAACTGGATGTAATCAGGGTTTTGCTGCATTATTCGGGGAAAATTATTACACTTATTAAAGAGGGTGATGATCCCGATGAACCAATAAAGACTGAAGTGGGCCTGACAGAATTTGTTTGCAACGATTTAAGAGCCAATCAGATACAGTTTGATAACCCCGTATTTCAAAAGATTTTTGATGCTTATGCCGAAGGCGTAGATAATAAATCAATTCCTGACGACCGGTTTTTTCTGATGCATCCCGAGCTGGATGTGGCGAATTCTGCCATCAATATTATAACTGCCCGTTATGAACTCAGCCCTGGCTGGGAGGAGATTAAAATTCACGTTCCTTCCGAAGAAGAAAATCTTGAAGATACCGCCACCCGCGCTATTCTTTCGCTGGTTCACCGTAAATTATCGGCGATGATCTACAACAACCAGAAAGATATGAAAGAGTTACCCCACGAAAGTGAAGACTGGGCTGATCATCTCTCCCGTGATATCTACCTAAAGCAGGCACGAAATGAAATCAGCCGCAGACTTGGCAGAACTCTCAATGGTTGACCGGATCGAAAACTATTCTGTTAAAAAATTGTTAATAAGCGTATAACTCATAAACTTAAGAAATGAAAAAGAATGTTGGGAATACCGATAAACTGATCCGTCTGGTGATTGCGCTGGTAATTGCTGTGTTGTATTTTGCAGGTTTAATCAGTGGAACGCTGGCCATCGTACTCTTAATAGTTGCTTTGGCAATGGTAGTCACCAGTCTGCTGGGTTTTTGCGGATTGTATGCAATACTTGGATTTTCAACCTGCAAAAACAAGCCGGTCGGAAAATAAGCGTTTCGGATTTCCCCGGATCATGTCAGAATAATTGAAAAGCGTGTCAACAACTCTATGTTAACACGCTTTTCTGATTAAACCGGAAGTGTAATCTACATTCTATTTGACTAGTTTTTCGAGGTTGACATCCACGTCAATCTGAATGGTTTTCGAGATGTTATTGGCTACCGTATTCGGAATCTTAATCCCGAAATCTGAAAGCAGCAAATTGAACGTCGTTTTCCCGGTTACAGTTCCATTCTTCACTTCAAAAGTCCCCTTTTCACTTACCTTTTTTGTCACCCCTTTAATGGTGAGATCGCCTTCCACAGTAGCATTGTAAATCCCGTTCCTGCTGAAGTCAATGCTTCCGATGTTGATAACTTTTCCGGTAAAAGTAGCGCTTGGAAATTTATCAGATTCCACATAGTTTTCGTTAAAATGCTCCTGCATCAGGGCTTTCTCAAACTGAAATGATTTCATCAGTACTTTGAAAACAAAATCGCCGGTTTGCTGATCCAGTGCACTGTTTACCTGGCGGTTGTGGGCTTCAATGTCTTCAACCGGAGTGGAGGAAAAGAAACGGATATGGCCTGTTTTGGTGATATACTTCTGGGCCTGGGCACTGCCCAATCCCAGGATTGCGAAAAGAATCAGGGTTGTTAATTGTTTCATTGTTTTTGAGTTTGTTTATTAGTTTTTTGTTGATTCACTTATTTTGTCACTTTGTCCTTAGCTATTAACAGGGACGAGGGACGCCGAAGAGGAGACAAGGGACGCACTTACAAACCTGGACTTTCAGGATTGCTCTTTGCTCCATGCTCCATGCTCCATGCCCTTTGCCCTGTGCCCTGTGCCCTGTGCCCTGTGCCCTGTGCCCTGTGCTAATTATCCAGGCTGCAATGCTCAAGAATTACATCTGTTTCGTTGTACCCGGCACACAGGCCTTTGATGGTAATATTAGCCCCGGGTGCCACATTGATTATCTCTTTTGCAAATTCCGGAATCATCGTAAAGCGTATGCCTTCACTGCCGAACATCCCTTCTTCAAATCCGAATACGGCAATTGTCAGTGAGTCGGTTTGCTCTACTGCATTTAATTCACCGGTGACAGAAAGAACTTTACCATTATATCTGGCTGAAGCAGTTTCAGGGTTTGTCCGGAATTCCTCGAAAAGCGCTGCTGCTGCGAGATCAAAATCAGGAGTGGCTTTTGAATAATCTTCATGTGGTTTGTTAAAAACAAAGAAGTAAACAATTAATCCTGCGACAAGTCCTACGCCTGCCAATGCTCCTCCTGCAATCAATATCTTTTTCTTCATAATTATTCTGATTTTTAATAGAACAGTTGAACAGACCGGTGGTTAATTAATTTCTGATTTTTTTTAAAACAGGTTCCCGCAGACCGGTGTTTACGGGAATGAGCAGATCGGGAAGAGATTTTGAGTTATTCAGCGTTTAAATCTTTCTGCGGGAATCCTGTTCTGACATTGTCTGGTCAATTTACTTCTTTGAAAATTTCAATTCTTTGATTTTTGTTGGATTGTCATCTTTCAGAGTGATCTCGTTTTGTGAGATGCTTACAATCTGAAAATCATCGGTCAATTCGTCCATCTGATAATTACCGCTGATGGTAATAATTAGTTTATTGTCATCCCCTGATTGGTGGCTGCTGTCATCGGATCCGGAATGGTCGCTTCCGATGCTCCAGGTTCCATTATAAGTGATTCCAGCTGCACTGGCTGTCAGAGCTCCGTTGTCACTAAAAGTAAAGCTATAACCCGAGTAGTTTGAAGTTTCATTCTTCCCCTTGTCGATGTAGGAACTAATAACCCATGTGTCGGAAATTATTTCCTGTTTTTGTGTTGATGATAGGTCTGAAGTTGCTGGAGTATCGTCCGTTTTGCTGCAGGCCGTCGAGGCAACGACCATTGCGATGGCTAAAATTTGTGTGAATGATTTCATCGGTTGAGTGTTTTAGTTTTGTTTGTATTTCGTTGATGAAGCAAAGTAACAGCGGCTTTAACCGAAAAAAAAACAAAATCCTCCCAATGGGAATAAAACAGATCCGGACGGGAAATTTACCCGCCCGTTGTGAAGCCGGCTCCCTTACCGGGAATTATACAGGGTTTCATAAGTAAAGAAGGAGTGATCGGTTGAGCCCTGTTTGGTGGTGTGAAATCAACCCTTGTGCGAACACTGTTTTATGCTCTTCCATTCAACAGTTTCCATTTACGCGATGTCTTCCGGGTGTGGGTCATTATTTTAGCATATCCACCACCACAGTGAAAAATTTCCGAACATACTAAAAACCATATCAATACAAAACTGACAAATTCTTTAAACATCTGGAAAATGGGATATCAGACATTTGAAATTCTCTCAGTTTTCATACCAGGCACTCAGTATTTAAAACTTCCCGCCCAATACTGCCGGTTTCTTAAACTCCTTTAGCTTGCCTGACAAATTGAAAACCTCCACATGGATAATGTAAATGCCGATCGGGGCTTTTTCACGGGCTTCTGTAATACCGTCCCAGGTATATTGGTTTGACGTTCCTGCCGGCTCGTTTTTAACCAACATCCTGATCAGCCTGCCATTGCTGTCGAAAATGCGGATGGTAACCGAATAACCGGGTTCTGAAAAATTGCAGGTAATCCCCAGAAGATCATTGTAGCCGTCGTTGTCAGGAGAAAATATTTCGGGGGTGATCACAATCTCATCACCAGAGTCGGGCGGTCGCATAAACTGCGAATTCTGATAACCAGGGGTTGCAAAACCCACATTTTGTGAAGCAGAATGCCAGTTGCCGGGTTCTGAAGCGGGCAGATCGAAATTAACCCGTTCGAGGGAAACTCCGTCGGTGCTATTGAGCAATGCAAAATGAAGTCCGGCGTAATAACTGAACTCATCCACAACCGTCAGGAGCGGAGTAAGCAAAACTACTGTTCCTTCTTCGTTTGAAAATGAAGGCAACGATTCCATTTGCACAAAGGCCCCGGGCGCCGGAGTGAAATATTCTGACTGAACAACTCCGGCATCAGCCGTGAGCACGAGATACTCGCCCGGGAACATCAGCCGGCCATCGGGCGCGGTCTCTTTTGCAGAGGCCAGCTCACCGGTGGTTGCATCACGTGTGGCAAGCCAGAGATTCTTCAGATCCAGCACCTTTTCGGAGCGGTTATAAATTTCCACGAAATCGGTTCCGGTAGCACGTGGGTCCGACAATACCTCATTGATGACCACATCGTTGACTTCTATGTTTTCGGGTACAGCAAACCTCGCAGTTAGCTGGGTAGTGGTTGTGTTCCCCGCACAGTCGGTAAAACCTGCTGCCATGCTCAGCGTATAAATGGTGCCACTGTTGATAATTCCTCCGAAAATCAGGCTTACCGAGCGATAGTCAGGCGGGTAGAGGCTGATTCCAAGGGGATTCCCAAGTCCGTTATCAACCGAATACAGGGCCGGATTGCTGAGGCTGAGACTGTCCATGGCTTCATTAAAAAACACCCTGATGATGGATTCACCCGAAATGCTCACTTTTTCTATTGCAGGAGCCGATAGATCAGCATTGGTGCTGTTTACGCTGTTGATGCTGCCCGGTGTGCCGCCCTTCGGATCGTTCGAGGCCCGCCAGTTGCCGGCTTCACCGCATGGATTGGAAGGGTCAATCTGTTCGAGCGACCAGCCCCCGGTTTTCTTGATATTATCACGGTACCAGTCATCGTTGTATGCAACAGTGTGTATAACGGCATCACTGCCATCCCTGAGGGTTAGCGTTGCACCAGTATTGGCAAGGCTGAGGCTCGAAAACGCCATGATCGTGCCATATTCCGATAAATCTGCAGCAGCCTCATCGCTGGTTAGTATCAGGAACGATCCCGGAGCGATGATGGCGTTTGGAAGCACTTTTTTTGTAGTCCCGATGCTGAGTTCCCAGTTTTCCAGTTGCACAGGCAGTTCACTCCTGTTGTACAATTCAATATATTCATATTCCGGCAGACCGACCGGAGGGTCGGGATCGGCCATTACTTCATTGATGAGAACATCAAAAGGTTGAACATTGTAAAACGCGAACGGCAATATCGTGGTAACCATTGAATTCCCTGCGAGATCAGCCACATCCCTCACGGTAATGTTATAGACCAATCCTTGTGTAATTGTCTGTGAAAAAGTCAGGTTTACCAGGGAAGTTGAAATGTTATCGCGGACCGCAGATACAGGATAACCAAGACCCTGATCAACATTATAGTTTTCAATGTTGGAAGCTGAAACTGCGTCAACAGGTTCACTGAACGAAAGGGTAACATTATCGGTACCGGTAATTTCAGCAGAAAGTAGTTGTGGTTTAATATCATCCAGGATTGCGGGCCCGGCATAAACATTGTCAAAATTAAATTTAGTGGCATTACTGGAGGTGTATTTGCAGAGTATTCCGAAGTGGCTGTATGATTCCCAGGTGGGATCTTCTCCGGATGCCTGAAACTGGAATTCTTCACCTCCGGCAGGATCTGCATAAATATTCCAGATGCCCTGTCCTGTTCTTACTACCCTGATATTCATTGTGAAAGAATTGGCAAGCAAGCCATCGGTGCCCCGGCAGATAAAGTATTCGGCAGTACCACTTTGCCTGTAAAGTTCTATGGCATCTGCTGAGCCGGATTCGCCGAGTTTCAGGTAATATCCGTTCAGAGGTTCGGATACATTTGACTGATCGGCTACCAGATAAATGCGGGTATTGTTGTTGTCGGATGGACTGAAAGCCAGTTTTGTCCAGATTCTCCATTCAGTCAGTCCGGTTGTGTTGAAAGAGGTGGAAAGATAAGAAGTTCCATCACCACTGCTGTTCAGTTGTAATTGAAACTCAGGATTAACAATAAACAAAGCCGGATTGCCTGTCCATTCCGGATTATCTGAAAATTCACCGTCTGAAAAATCGTCACTAAGTTGTGCTGACAGTGCTATGGGGAAGAACATCAGCAGCGTTATAAATACTCTCATATAGATAAATAGAATTTGATAAATCACGTTTTAGTGCCATTTCGTTAAGAAATATTGTCCTCGACTCCTACGTTCAGCGTGACTTGGTTATTTTTTTATTTTCAAATCCGGAACTTTAACTAAAGACATTGAATTATGTTTTCCGATTATTGAAACACAGCAACAACCGGAGCTATGAATAATTTAACCCAAAAGTTGCACATACAACCAATCCGGATTCTCTGATGATAAAGATATGGAATATTATGTTCATTGCGGTGTTTATGTGATACAGTCATTTTTGGTATGTTGCATCAATTTTTGGGGACATGATTCAGGAAAAAGCACATAGCAGGCGAATCATGAATAATTGTACTTTTGCACCTCATTAAAATCCTTTCGGATGAGAATAAAGTATAGGAACAACCGTTATTCCGGGACAGGGTTTTAATCAGAAAAACAGCAACAGATGAAGATAGCAGTTGTAGGTGCCACGGGACTGGTTGGCAACGTAATGATGAAAGTACTTGAGGAAGGGAAATATATTCCCCTGATTTCAATCAGTGAGTTTATGCCGGTGGCTTCTGAGAAATCAGCCGGCAAAGAAGTTACCTTCAACAACCGCAAATATAAAGTCCTCACCATTGATGAAGCAATTAAACTGAAGCCGGACCTGGCTTTGTTTTCTGCCGGAAGCGATGTTTCATTCGAATATGCACCAAAATTTTCCAGGATTGGTTGCATGGTGATCGACAATTCATCGGTCTGGAGAATGATTCAGGAGATTCCCCTGGTTGTTCCAGAGGTAAATGGACATGTAGTAACCGGAAGCCAGCATATCATAGCCAATCCAAACTGTTCTACCATTCAGCTGGTGATGGCCATTGCGCCGCTTCACCGTAAATACGGTATCAAAAGGATGGTAATCTCCACTTACCAGAGTGTAACCGGAACCGGTGCCAAGGCTGTTCAGCAGCTCGAAAATGAACGCAAGGGCGTAAATGGAAGCAGGGTTTATCCACACCCGATCGATCTGAATATTTTTCCCCATGGCGGTACTTTTTTACCCAGCGGATATACAACTGAAGAACAAAAGCTGGTTGATGAAACCCACAAAATTATGCAGGCCCCTGATATTAAAATTACTGCCACTGTTGTCAGGGTTCCTGTATTTGGAGGCCATTCCGAATCGGTGAACCTTGAATTCGAAAAACCGTTTGATCTTGACGAAGTGAACAAGATACTCTCCTCCACCAAAGGAGTCGTTCTGCAGGACGATACCGATAAAGCCGTTTACCCTATGCCGGTTTATGCCGAAGGCCGCGATGAGGTATTTGTGGGCCGGGTCAGGCGCGACGAAACGGTGGAGAATGGACTCAACCTGTGGATAGTAGCCGATAACCTGCGAAAAGGGGCCGCCACCAATGCCGTTCAGATTGCTTCTTTACTTGTTCACAACGAGATATTAAAAGCCTGATCGATCCCGTGCAGATTTTTACCGATATTTCTTCACCAATTAACTTAATCCATCCGGTTATCACCATCGGCACTTTTGATGGTGTACACCAGGGTCATCAGGCAATCCTTGAAGAGCTTAAACTACAGGCCGGCAGGCTGGGAGGTGATTCATTGGTTGTTACATTTAATCCGCATCCACGCATAGCATTGGGTCAACAGGTTAACTTGCTGAATACCCGCGCCGAAAAGCGTAAAATCTTTGAGGATTCAGGGATTTCCTGCCTGATGGAAATTCCTTTTACCCCGGAATTCTCAAAGCTATCTGCTGAAGAGTTTATTGATCTGCTGGTCAGGATGATCGCACCTGAAATGGTAATTATTGGTTATGATCACGGATTCGGTTACAACCGCAGCGGAACCATCGAACAGTTCCGCCGGATGGGCAATAAGCTGGGGTTTAAAGTCGGCCGGGTGGGTGAGCAAATG
This sequence comes from Bacteroidales bacterium, assembly GCA_016709025.1. Classification (GTDB taxonomy): domain Bacteria; phylum Bacteroidota; class Bacteroidia; order Bacteroidales; family Lentimicrobiaceae; genus Lentimicrobium. The sequence continues at coordinate 122,271 of JADJEQ010000019.1, forward strand.
ACCGGAGAATCAAAAATCAGCTCAACAATTATCAGGAAACTGTTGCAGGATGGAGATGTTGAGAAAGCTACCTCACTGCTCGGATATTATTACCGGGTTTCAGGCCAGGTAATCAGGGGAAACCAGATCGGGAAACTGATCGGATACCCAACGGCGAACCTTAAGGTGGACGACGCTCATAAACTGATACCCGCCATGGGAGTCTATATATCGACTATTACAGTGAGGGGACAGGAATTCACCGGAATGACCAATATTGGAATGCGGCCCACGATTGATGCCCATAAACTAACCATTGAAACCAATATCTTCGACTTCGATGAGGAGATTTATTACGAAACCATTACCGTGAAGCTGATCAAACGGATACGTAATGAAAAAAAGTTCGCCAACCTGGATTTTCTGCGCAAACAGTTGCACATTGATAAAGAAAAGGTGCTGGAATACTTTAGAGGGGAAAATTCCCAGTTATAAATCTCAAGACTCCGTTAATTATTTTTAAACGGATGGTTATCAGGGTGTTGTCAAATTTCAATTTCAATTCTTAAAATAGTGGAAATTAATACATTGCGTCTTCGCGTCTTCGCGTGATTCTTAAAATCAACGGACTAATAAATCTTTAACCCTTATTTCATTTTTTTTCAGATAAACCCCGATATCTGCCAACCCCGGAATCCCCATCTTGGGAACCAGGTTCTCCAGTTCCATTTTATAGGTTCCCACTTCAGTAAAGTAGAAAGCCTTCCACAGGATTTCCTCAACATCCCAGAGATCTCCGGCAACAACACCCTTAAACTCACCGTTTTCATCCTTGAGCCTTATATCTTTTTCTATGATCCGCTCTTCGCCTGATGGCGTGGTAAGAATAATGTTTACCGGAAGGTTATCATAAGGATACTGGGTTATATGCCTGATGGTTAATACAATGTCAGCGGTGGTTCCGGGGTGTTCAACTGCGATTGAGAAGCTGACCTTGTCAAATCTTTTCCAGGTGTAGTTGTCAAACTTGTGATATTCCTTATAAATAATCCCTTTCTGACACGAAAAAGCCAGGGTTAACAATATCGCTGATAAGAAAATACGTTTCATTTGCCGAACATTTGGTATCAACAAAAGTACAAATTCACCGGTAACTGTGCGTACTTTTGCATACCCCAGGATAAAATGCATTTTAAAATGATGGTAAAGAAGCAGAAGTTTTATGTCGTGTGGAAAGGAAGGGAAACCGGTATTTTCAATACATGGAAGGAATGCGAACAGCAGGTAAAGGGATTTGAAACAGCCCGGTATAAAAGCTATGAAAGTGAGCAGGAGGCAAAAACAGCTTTCATCTCCGGCCCGCCCCGAATAAAGACCGCTTCGGGCAGTCAGGCAATAAAGTCAAAAAATACCGGAAAAGCGATACTTACCAGCATCTCGGTCGATGCCGCCTGTGCCGGAAATCCGGGGGTAATGGAATATCAGGGGTCGAAACATCCACGAAGAAACGGATTTTTCATGGAGGTCCGTTTCCCGAAGGAACCAACAACATCGGAGAGTTTCTGGCCATTGTTCATGGATTGGGATATCTGAAGAAGTATGGTCTATCTGTCCCTGTTTACACAGATTCGAAAACCGCAATTGCCTGGGTGAAAAAGAGAAAGGCCAACACCAAAATCGCGCCCACCGCAAAAAATGCTGAATTGCTCGGATTGATTGCCCGGGCAGAAGCATGGCTGCACAACAATACCTGGGATAACCCTATACTGAAATGGGAGACAAAGGATTGGGGGGAAATTCCGGCGGATTTCGGGAGGAAATAATCAGGTTGTCAAATCAACTTTGCTTTCCTTTCTGCCGACAGTCAGACCCAAGCAATCAGATAATCACAAAAAGCATATTTCAGGCACCGGATTATGACATTTGCCGACCATATTATCAGATTTAACCAGGCGCTTGATTTTACCGGCAAATTGCCTGCCGGCATTCATTTATTGAATCCCTTTAAGGGTAACAATGATATTCCGGAGGTTTCATCCGCTTTCTACAGGAAATTTTACGAAGATCAAAATCCAAGGCATTTAATCCTCGGTATCAACCCCGGCAGGTTTGGCGGTGGCGTAACAGGCATTCCGTTTACCGACACCAAACGGCTCAGGTCATGAATGTAGCATATATTATTCAGGCCGCGAGACCCATGAAACTTCCTCTGTATTCGTGTACGACGTGATTAAAGCTTACGGGGGTACCACCTTGTTTTACAAAGATTTTTATATAAATTCAGTTTGTCCGCTTGGTTTTACCATCAGCGATGCGAAAGGAAATGAAAAGAACTACAATTATTACGACAGCCGCGAATTAACGGAAACAGTCTACCCGTTTATTGTCGAAAGCATCAAACAACAGATAGGTTTCGGCATTAAAACGGATATTTGTTTTTGTTTCGGTACCGGTAAGAACGAGAAATTCCTGAGGGAATTAAATGATGAACATGGCTTCTTTAAAACCATCGTTGCCCTGGAGCATCCACGGTTTATCATGCAATACAAGGCAGCATTGAAACAGCAATACATTGACAAATACATAAGCGCATTTAACCGGGTAAAATAAGCAACACACCATATAGTACTGCCTGAATTCATGGTCATAGAATTTGCCCTGATCTGTCAGGTATAAGTTCCGCTCCTTCCGGGCAAAAGCCGTAAGGCTTTCAGTTAAAAGGCAAGCATCGTTCAGATAAAACATAAGCATCAGTCAGGGAAAAGCCTTACGGCTTTTTGAGAAGTGTTGAGCATCGTTTCAGGAATTGTTGAGCAACGACCCGGGAAATGATCAGCGCCATCTGGTAAAAACGTCCGCTTCTTTTGGGTAAAAGGTCCGCTCCTTTCAGGGAAAAGTTCCGTATCTTTTGGTAAAGAGTTAAGTATCTTTTGATACCTGGCTGAAAGACAAATCGCTGGCCGATCTGGATAATCTACCAGATCCGGAAGACATTGCAGCCGATATCATTGAGAATCTGGAAGCCGGATTGGAGAGTTTCAGGGAGATTATGGTGAAGTTGTCAATTAAAGTTTAAAAAATTACCAGTATGCCCCTGATTTTACATTTTGGTAAAACTCTGCTAACCGGATAAATAGTAAAAACATGTTGGTTGTTAATTCAGCATTTTGTCAAATATGACATAGTGTTTTCTTACTTCTTATTTTCCTCCGATAGATTACAAATCACCAAACCGGCTTACTTGCTGGCAGAATACGTAAGCTTAACTCCCACATTTAGTGCAACTTGGTGTTTTGGTGCCTTGGTGGCAAGAACCTTATTGTTTTTAATAAGTCAACAGTGATTGGAAAATCCTAAAAAATTGTATCTTTGCCACCCTTAATACCTGTTCACCTGCCCCGGTGGCGGAATTGGTAGACGCGTCGGTCTCAAAAACCGATGAGTGTGAGCTCGTGCCGGTTCGATTCCGGCCCGGGGTACAAAAAAGCCCTTTGAAGATGCAAGTCTGAAAGGGCTTTTTTTATTGCTTTTATTGCTTTCAATTACAAATGACCATCTGGCTATGATTTTTATAATTTAGCACCCTGAACTTCTAAAGCATGCAACACCCCCTTCGCAACATTGCCATCATGGCGCATGCCGATGCCGGAAAAACGACCATTACTGAGCAGTTTCTTTACCTGGCAGGACAAACGCGTCAACCCGGCAGTGTTGACAAAGGTACTGCGCAGACAGATTTTCTGCCGGTGGAAAAAGAGCGGGGGATTTCGGTCAGTTCTTCCCACACTTCATTTCATTGGGGCAATACCCGCATCAACCTGATCGATACCCCCGGCCATGTCGATTTTTCGGCCGATGTGGAACGGATCATGCGGGTTCCCGATGGCGTTATACTGGTTATTTCAGCCGTGGAGGGGGTCCAGGCACATACCGAAACATTATGGCATGCCCTGAGAGAACGTCAGATACCGGTCATTTTCTTTATCAATAAAATTGATAGGGTAGGCGCTGATACTGATGCGGTTATTCGCACAATAGAGAAGGATATGAAAATTATCCCCATGGCTTTTCAGGAAATAATCGGGGAAGACGAAAACGTCTCCGGTTTCAGGAGTCTATGGAGCGCTGATTATATGGATGCCCGCTTGCTTGAAAAGGTTGTTGAATGCGATGAGGGTCTGATGAACAGCTATCTTGAGGGCAAGGTGCTTTTGTTTGGGGAGCTTGACAAACAAATGGCCCGGCTGATTCAGTGCGGCAACATTTATCCGCTCATGTTTGGCTCGGCGAAATCAGGAACCGGTATTGAGGAATTACTGAATTATGTCGTCAGGTATTTCCCGTCCCCTCAGGGCGGAACCGGGAAACCGCTTTCCGCACTGGTATATGGAATCGGTCACGATAAAATCATGGGGAAGATAGCCTATGTTCGGGTGTTTAATGGTTCGATTTCCAACCGGGAGGTTATAGTAAATGCAACTCAGGATACTAAAGAAAAGGTAACCCAGGTACGGCGGATATTTCCTGGCCGGTTTGAGGATACCGGGATGGTTGAAGCGGGCGATCTGGCAGGTCTCTGTGGCCTTGGAAGCGCCTGTGTTGGCGATCTGCTCGGTGAGCCCGGTGATGATATCCCGGAATATGTTAAGCTCAGGACGCCACTGATCATCGTTCAGGTGAAAGCCGTAAATCAAAAAGACTACCCGGCGCTGGCGGCTGCAATGCTTGAACTTTCAGCCGAGGATCCGGCCCTTGAATTTGAATGGATGCGTGATGAATCAGAGCTTCAGGTAAAAATCATGGGGTGGATACAGATGGAGGTGCTTGAACGCATTTTGGCCGACAGGTTCGGTATTGAAGCAAAGTTTGAGAATCCTACCGTGATATATAAGGAGACTCCCGCTTCTACAGGGGAAGGTTTTGTGCAATACTGGATGCCCAAACCCTGCTGGGCCATCATGAAATTCCGCATTGAGCCTGGTGAAAGGGGAAGCGGGGTTTCATACAGAAGCCTCCTGAGCGTGAACGATGTTCAGCAGAAATACCAGAATGAGGTGGAAAGAACCATCAGCGCAGCATTGAAACAAGGAATCAAGGGTTGGGAAGTTACGGATATCAGGATAACGCTCATTGAAGGGGAAGACCATCCGGTACACTCGAGGGCAGGTGATTTCGCCGTTGCCACACCGATGGGTATTATGAATGGCCTGGTCAATACCGGTACCACCCTGCTTGAACCGATGATTCGTTACAAAATCGATGCGCCTGAAGAACTACTGGGTATCATTACCAGTGATGTTACCCAGATGCGGGGAAATTTTGATTCTCCGGTGATCAGTTCAGGCCGGTTTATCTTAACGGGCGGGTTGCCCCTGTCCACTTCCATCGATTACCCGGTTAAACTGAGTTCACGCTCGGGTGGCAAGGCCAGGATTTCCACACAATTTTCCGGTTACCGCGAATGTACAGATGAACAGGGCGTAATCAGGCCTTACCGGGGAATCAGCCCGCTCGATACATCGAAATACATCCTGAAGGCAAGAAAGGCTCTCCAGTAATAAGTTTTATTTCAACCTGACACCTGTAATTTGAATTATGAGTTCACTCCGAAATCTATATATTTGACACCAAAGCACTAATCCACCAAAATCACCATTTTAATATAATGATATGCAATACTTTGTGTAACCCTGACTGCCGTCAGGCAGGCTGCTTGCTGCAATCAGGATTGGGGTCCTGGTCATTTGGTGCCCAATCTTCTTTATTGACTTTTCAGAGCAGGCCCTGTTATTCAGTTTAAAACCGGAATCCTGAAAACTTCTGTTTAACCATGGTTTATCTGACCAATGTTGCCAGTTCGCCCGGCGTATCCGGCATAGCAATAATTTTCCTGGTTTTGGCATCCAGCAGCACCATAACCGGAGTTGCGAGTATAAAGTAGTCGTTGGCTATTTTACTGTTGATGCCTTCTGTTGCCCTCAGGTGTTTCCAGCCATTCAACTCTGATGATTTATTTTCCCAGGCTGCAACTTCGGTTTCTGTTTCATCGAGACTAACGGCGACAACTGCCAGATTCTGTTTTACTTCAGCTTTCAAACTCCAGGGGTATACTACATCAATGGTTTCTTTACAATGGCTGCAATCAGCCGACCAGAATAATATAAGAATGTATTTTTGTTCAGAGCGAAAGGTGCTGAGCGTGAAAATGGTTTTATCCCTGTCAATAAGAGAAAAATCAGGAGCGATTATTCCCGGTTTCAGGTTCTCCATTCCTTTCAGCCTCCGTTCAATCTCCATGCGTTGGGTCGTAAGGCAGGCAGGGTCATTCAGGTAAGGCTCCAGTACTTTCATTCCCTGGGGCATATCGTTTGTTTCGAAACCCCGGTAGAAGTAATCGACCATCCAACCATAAACAAGAGGATCTCCTAACCTTGCCTTTTCAATGGCACTCCTGGCTGCAGCGGGGATCAGCGAATCGCGCAAAGCGGCGGTGGTAGCCATTTGCCCGTGCAGGTTCACATAACTGTTCATCCAGTCGTTCATTTGGGCGGTTTTAATAATTACCGGGTCGTTGAAATCAATCCCATCGAAATAATGCGCAATCAGGCTCAGCAACCGATCCTTTTCATTCCCCTGAAATACAATCTGCGGAAGAAAATTAAAGCGATACAGGCTGGAAGCAAAAAGCGTTGCATCCTCCTTTACCTTTTGATCCAGCCAGTTATTATAGGCTTGCCGGCGCTTCTCATATTCTTTAATACCCTGAAGGTAAAAATCTGAATCAGGAGAATCGTATTCCATGAGAAATTGCTGCAACAGGCCTATTTTCTGCTTTTGACGGGCGTTTTCTGTTGAGAAGAGGGCAAAGGCAGCATTTTCCTTCTCTTCTTTACCAAACCACGAACTGTCAGGGTTGTTGGCAAACATAGGATGCATCCACAACTCTATTGGATCGTTCCCGATCAGAATCCGCTTTTCGCTGGGATAAGGCGTGCTTTCAGACTTCTCCTTGTAGTCGAATCTTAAAACAAACTCTCCGGGCATATACTCTGCCGGTATCGGTAATGAGGCGGTTTCCCCATTCTTAACCGACTTTAGTTCTGCAATGGTTTTAAATTGCTTAGTCCCCGACATGGGCATCAGGCTGATCTTTGTTTCGGTAACTCCCCGCAGGTGAATTGTTATGTTTTTGCTTTGTGCATTTGCATTAAAGAAAGGCCCCAAACCAATGAATAAAGTCGACAATAAAACAACAAATTGTCTTCGTTCCATTTTAAAAAGTAATCTTTGAAAAATCATATTTGTTAAATTTTTAGAGGCTGTTTAAATTTATATTTCCTTTTTCAATAGGCCCGTCCTTTAGATCGGGCATATCGATAAATAACAAAAGCAGTGGGCAAAATCCTGAATAATTTATTATGAACCCCACATGAATTGCAAACACAAACATGTATCAATTAGTTTACAAACATATGGGCTCCCCGCCTGCGTCGGGCAGGCATCCGACCGATAAAAACAAAATTAATTCCGGATGAATTTACAAATTTTTCAGGATTTTGCCATTATCTGCGATTTTTTTCGAACCCAGACCTAAAGGACGGCACCATTCATAGAATTTAACAAAATTTAAATTACTTAACGCTATTCCAGTCGAAATATGAATGGTGTCATGATGTTCGCGCCTGCCGTCGGACAGCCCATTTGACACATGGGTAGCCGGGCGTAAGACGAAATATTAACAGACGATAGATTAAACATAAAAGTATGAAAAAGTTTTTATTTTTCTCATGGTATTTTTTGAAGAAAGCAAAAAGCACATTCCCGGGTTGAGCGATTTGAGCGAATCGAACTACGTTTTGTTTGGGTTATATTTTAACCGTAAATTTTGTATTTTATTAACAGGGCCAACAGGGCACAGCGTAATTCAACATCCGATAATTCGTTAACTTTGCACAAAAATCGACCCGTTTCCATGTACAACAATAAACGCTTCACAATATACTTACCCATTGCTTTTGCCCTGGTGCTTATCGCTGGCTTTTTTCTTGGTGCCACACTGGTTAAGAACTCTTCCGAGAGCAATACACTGCTTCAGAGCTTCAAATCGCAGAAATACGATCCGGTAAACGATGTCATTTCCTATATAAAGCAGGATTATGTTGATTCAGTAAATGAGGAAGCACTCAGCCACTCTGCCATCGAAGGCATCCTGGCAGAACTTGACCCGCATTCACAGTTCATTTCAGCAGAAGAGTTTAATGAAGTGAATGATCCGCTGCTGGGTAATTTTGATGGAATCGGGGTACAGTTCAGGCTCGAAAAAGACACGGTTTATATCATCAATACCATACCTGGCGGGCCATCTGCTAAAGCAGGGATACTAGCCGGCGACAGGATTATCAAGGTTGAAAGTAAATTAATAGCCGGAGTGAAAACTTCAAACAACGATGTAATGAAGTTACTCAAGGGAGAACGTGGTACGAAAGTTAATGTGAGCATTCTTCGTCGTGGGGTGAAGAAATTACTAAAGTTTGAACTGGTCCGCGATGTAATTCCTACTTACAGTGTTGATATTGCCTTTATCCCCGAGCCTGCCACCGGCTACATCAAGTTATCGAAATTTTCGGCAACCACTTCTGAAGAATTAAGCCAGGCCCTGATTACGTTAAAATCCAAAGGGATGAAAAGCCTGGTGCTTGATTTAAGGGGTAATTCCGGAGGTTATTTACAGGCCGCCATCGACGTGGCCGATGAGTTTCTTTCAGCCGGAAAGCTGATCGTATACACGGAAGGGCTTAACAGACCCCGGCAGGTTGCAAACGCGACGGGAAAGGGGCTTTTTGAAAAAGGGAAACTGATTGTTTTAATTGATGAGGGCTCTGCATCCTCGAGTGAGATTGTGGCAGGGGCGCTTCAGGACAACGACAGGGCTACCCTGGTCGGTCGCCGGTCTTTTGGTAAGGGATTGGTTCAGGAGCAACTTTCGCTGCCCGATGGATCGGCCATCAGACTTACCGTTGCACGGTATTATACCCCGACCGGTCGCAGCATCCAGAAACCCTATACTAAAGGTCATTCGGAAGAGTACCAGGAAGAATTATATGCAAGGATGATTCATGGAGAATTTGAAAGTCAGGACAGTGTTAAATTTAACGATTCGCTCAAATATACCACTCCGGGCGGGCGGATTGTATATGGTGGCGGCGGTATCATGCCCGATGTATTTCTGCCGCTCGAAAAGAATGAAAATTACGCATACTACAATGCCATAATGAATAAAGGTCTGGTTTATCAGTTTGCATTTGAATACACCGACCTGAACAGGAAAACACTCAATACCTATAAGGATTTTCAGGATTTTGACAATCGTTTTATAATTACCCCTGCAATTTTTCAGAGTTTTGTCGATTTTGGCGCAAAAAATGAAGTGAAACCCGATCCTGCAGGAATAGCTTTTTCGAAAAACGAGATTTCAAATCTTTTTAAAGCCCTGGTTGCCCGGAACCTGTTCGATGAAAAAGGGTTCTATCCCATCTTTCTGAAAACCGATAAAACCTTTGTGAAAGCGATGGAGGAGCTAAAAAAAATGAAGTAATACCGGATTTGTCAGACATAAAAAAAGCCCATATATCATCAAAGCGATAGAAGGGCTTTTTTCGTTAGACTGGTGTTTTATTCTACGGTAACGCTTTTGGCGAGGTTTCTGGGCTGATCAACATTACAACCGCGCATAACCGCAATCTGGTAAGCCAGCAGTTGCAGCGGGATGGTAGCTATCAGCGGAACCAGCATCTCTTCGGTTTCGGGGACTTCAATAATATGGTCGGCAAGGGCTTTTACGGTTTCATCGCCCTCAGTAACAACGGCTATGATTTTACCTTTCCGTGCCTTCACTTCCTGAATGTTGGAAACGACCTTTTCGTAGGTTCCTTTATTTGTTGCAATAATAACTACAGGCATCTCTTCGTCAATCAGGGCAATCGGGCCATGTTTCATCTCGGCGGCCGGATAGCCCTCTGCATGTATATAAGAGATTTCCTTCAGTTTCAGGGCGCCTTCCATGGCAACCGGGAAATTATATCCACGCCCCAGGTAAAGCGCATTGTTTGAGTTCTTGAAGAGTTTGGCAATTTCTATCACTTTATCACTGACCTCAAGTGTTTTCTTGACTTTTGCCGGAATGGCATCGAGTTCATTGATGATCTGGTGATATCTTGATTTGGATATGGTCCCTTTTCTGTCTGCAATCATCAGGGCCATCAGTGTAAGCAAGGTTACCTGTGCGGTAAAAGCTTTGGTTGAGGCAACCCCGATTTCCGGACCTGCATGGGTGTATGACCCTGCATGGGTTGCCCGGGCTATGGATGATCCCACAACATTACAAATACCAATAATGGTGGCCCCTTTCGACTTGGCCAGTTCAATGGCTGCCAGTGTGTCTGCCGTTTCACCGGATTGAGAGATGGCTATTACTACGTCATCTTCAAAAATAATAGGGTTGCGATAACGGAATTCTGAAGCATATTCAACCTCTACAGGAATCCTGGCAAGCTCTTCAAGAAGATATTCGCCAACCAGGCCTGCATGCCAGGATGTGCCGCAGGCCACAATAATGATCCGTTTTGCAGCAATCAGTTTTTGCTGATATTCTATAATACCACCCAATGAAACAACACCGCTCTCAACATTCAACCTGCCCCGCATACTGTCGCGGATCGATCTTGGTTGTTCATAGATTTCCTTAAGCATAAAATGCTCGTAACCTTCTTTTTCGAGTTCGCTTAGGTTAATTTCTAGCGTCTGAACGTAAGGTGTTTTCTCAATGTTACCAATCGTCCTGATTTTCAATTCATCGTTGCGTCTGATAACGGCAATCTCTTCATCATTCAGGTAAACAACTTCGCGTGTGTATTCTACAATCGGGGTTGCATCAGATGCAACAAAAAATTCTCCTTCACCGATACCAACAACCAGGGGACTGCCTTTACGGGCAACGACCAGGGTATCCGGATCGTTTTTATCAATAACCACGATGGCATAAGCACCAACTACCTGGTTGAGTGCAATCTGTACGGCCTCAGAAACCGATACATGCTCATTCAACTGGATGTCCTCGATCAGGTGGATCAGCACTTCTGTGTCGGTCTCACTTACAAAGGTATAACCACGTTTTATAAGTTCGGATTTCAATGGTGCATAGTTCTCAATAATCCCATTGTGGATGATTGCAAGGTTTTTTGAGTAGGAAAAATGAGGATGGGCATTTACGTCGTTGGGTTCCCCATGGGTGGCCCACCGGGTATGAGCTATACCGATCGTACCCGTTAGATCTTTTCCATCAATCAATGCTTCAAGATCGGCAACTTTACCCTTGCTCTTGAATAACTTTAACTCAGAATTTAAAATGGCTACTCCTGCACTGTCATAACCACGATATTCAAGCCGGTGAAGACCCTTGATCAAAATAGGGCATGCCTGCCTGGGCCCGATATAAGCTACAATTCCACACATAGTATTAATATTGACATTTTGTTACTGCGATAAATTCTGATTTAATTATTGAGGTTCCCCGAATAAGTCGCACGATTAACAATCGCAACCCCATTTGGTTTATGCAAAGATAGTCTTAAAGTAACCGGGAAGAGCCTTCTTTATTTTAAATATAGAATGTAAACCGTCTTAACTAATTAATCTACAATGGTATAGTAGATTAATAGCCGTATGGGTCTTTCGGTAGTCCCGGGCCCGTTCAGCGTTACCCTGTTTCCGGTAAGCGATGATCCATATGCAAACATCATCAGGCCATAATCAGGATCGTCAGGATTTAACAGCCTGTTTTGAATATACCTGGTAATCCTGAAATGATATTCTTTGCCCGATCTGGATGCACCGTCGATGAATGTAGAGCCTTCATCTTCGTCAGGAAGTGAGGTGTAATTCCCGTCTTCAGTGATCTTCTTGAGTGCAAGTTGGCCCGGAACAAGATAAGTTCCTGTTGTGTCCTCAACGGGAACAACTAAAATAGCTTCATTTACAGCTATCCGTTTCTGGGCTGCAAGGGCTTTAAGGTAAGGAATCCGCAGTTTGACTTTTGCCCCGGCCATCGCCTGAATAAACAAGCGTTGATTGCCAGGCAGGGTGTCGCCGTTGAATTGCTGTAATAGCATCGGATCAGCACCCGCATAGTCATAATGGGTATAATTATTAAACCTTGCGCTGTAAGAACCAATCGGGAAATCAATGCTTGTGGTGTCAGTTGAGTTATGGTAGTAAAGTTTCAGACGTGAAACTGCATCCAAAAGGTTAAAGTATAATATTGATCCTGTACCTGTTGTGGTTGATGGCTCAGAAGTAATGAACAGCCCCTTGAATACTTCCTGAAAACCTTCGTTGGTATTCAAAGTACTGGTATCCGCAGTAAGAATTTTATTGGCAAACTCCTGGGTAAGGACAATCCGCATATGGGGCGGCATATAATTGCCATCGATGGAATCGGCCTCCGAAAGGTTGGGTACAAATGTCGCTTCACCGATCAGTTCAGGAAGAGTCGGAATAGTTTGGAAGGAATAATAAGATGTATCGTAATCCAGTGATTCGGTAATTTCGTAAACCCGGATGGTTTTCGAAGCCATCGAATCGCCGTAAACACCTTTATAGGTTAACGTGAGGATCATAGAGTCAGCAACAGCATTCTCACCAAAAGTTACATTGTTTTTCGATAATCTGTATTGGGTGTAAATGGAGGCTGTTGTAGTCCCGAAAACCGGATCCGACATGCTTCCCAGCAGGTTTAATGCCAGTTCATCTGTCCGGAGGGAATCTTCTCTCAGGGTATAAGCAACCACGGTTGAAGTATCGGTGTAATCAATGTTCAGATTATCTTCGATGGGAAGAAGGTCGAGCCCGATCAGATCAGGCTCTTTTTGACAGGAGATAGCAGCAAGGCCAAGAACTGCATATAGGCAGTAAAATAGAAGTCTGTTTTTCAGCACGTTAAAAAAAATTACAGCGTAATTACCAGTAGTGCAAGATTAATGCTTATTCAGCTCCGACCGGCTGGGAATTCAGGATTTTATCATAAAAATTGTTATAAGCATCCACAAACCTGTCGAGAGGTTGATAGGGAATCATTGGCTTGCCCGATTCATTGGCATAGTCCAGCAATTCCTGGTTGACAGTTTCACTGCCGATAATTATGCCCTCTGAAAAGTCGATGGCTGCTTTCATCATATTAACGTAGGTTGGCTTCTTATAGTGTTTAAGGTCTTTATTTGTGATGCCATCCAGTTTGATGTTGTTGCCAAAGTCTTTGTTTAAGGATTCTTCAAAGTCATCGTCGTAGATCGAAACCACGATTCTTGTATCGGAAAACAGTGGATTATCGCGATATGCACGTTTAATGTACAATGGAACCAGGCTGGTCATCCAGCCATGGCAATGCACGAGGTCGGGAGCCCATCCCAGTTTTTTTACAGTTTCTATCACTCCACGGGAGAAAAAAATTGCCCGTTCTTCATTGTCCTTGTAGAATTTATTATTTTTATCGCGGAACATGTATTTTCGCTGAAAATAGTCATCGTTGTCGATAAAGTAAATCTGCATTCTGGCCGATTGGATGGAGGCAACCTTGATGATGAGCGGATGGTCGGTATCATCAATGATAAGATTCATGCCCGACAGGCGGATAACCTCATGCAGTTGATTACGACGCTCGTTGATGTGCCCGAATCTTGGCATAAAAGTGCGTATTTCACGCCCTCTCTCTTGTATTCCCTGGGGCAGGTGCCTGCCTATATAGCCCATCTGACTGTCTTTCAGATAGGGTATAATCTCCTGAGAAACAAACAGTATCCTGGTTTTTTCCATAATGTTCCGGTAACTTAAGCTAATAAAGTGCAAAATTAGCAAATTTTATGCAAACTTTTACCTGATGGATTTTTTACAGGCTTGTTAATCAGTGCAAAACAATATACATAATTCATGGATTTAACCCTGAAAACATTTTTACACTTTGAATTCCAATAGGTTAAAAAGAATCAGTTTTTTATTTCGGGTATTCCGGTACCCGAAAAATTTATTTTTATCAGCGCAAACGTTTGCACTGATAAAAACGCTTATTTATAATGATTCTAAGTTAAATAATTGAAAATGACCGCATAAGGCAATAATAAATATCCTAAAAATAAGCGCTGAATTTTTTGGGCATATCAAATAGTTATAAATTTGCCACGTCTGAATAATTTGAATTCAGGAAACTGCCATTAAAACTGAAAAAACTTAAAACGATCGGTGATGAATAAAATCGAGAGTCATCCTATACTTGAAATCACTCCATCAGAAAAAGTAACCTTCACTTTTGAAGGAAAGGAAATTTCTGGTGAAAAGGGATTTACCATCGCGGCAGCCCTCCACCAGGCCGGATTCCCGGTTCACAGCCACAGCCTCCGGAACCGCGAAAGAAGCCTTGAATGCGGAATTGGCAAATGTGGAGCCTGCGAAATGCTTGTTGACGGGCAAATTAAGAGAATTTGTATCACAACAGTTGATAATATTAAAGAAGTAAAAGAGATTCCGCATGATTTTGCTCCTTCGCTCAGGGAGCCCGACAAAAAGACGCCAACCCGGGTTTATAAAACGGTGGTGGCAATCATTGGTGCAGGTCCGGCCGGACTCGCTGCCCGCGAAGAATTGAAAAGACACGGGGTTGATAACATAGTGATCGACAACAACGACCATATCGGTGGACAGTTTCTGATGCAAACCCACCAGTTTTTCTTTTTTGAAAAGGAGAAGAAGTTTGGAGGTATGCGTGGTTTTGATATTGCCAAAACACTTGCCGGAGATGACCACTCGGGTATTTTCCTGAACTCTACAGTTTGGGATCTTCTCGAAGGCAAACGCATTGCTGTTAAGAATATAAAAACAGAAGAAATTTATTATGTTGATGCGGAGTATCTTGTAATCGCAACAGGTGCGGTTCCATTTATGCCGGCTTTTGAGAACGACGATCTACCCGGCGTTTATACGGCAGCCGTGGTGCAAAAAATGATGAACACTGAGTTCACCCTTTTGGGCAGGAATGTCCTAACAGTTGGTGCAGGTAACATCGGCTACCTCACTTCTTACCAATTGATGCAGGCCGGGGCAAAAGTAAAAGCCATTATTGAGGCTCAACCTACGGAAGGCGGATTTCCTGTGCAGGCCAACCGGGTTCGCCGCCTCGGAATCCCGGTCATTCTTTCGCATATCCTTCTTAAAGCCATACCCAATGAGAATCACGATGGTATCATTGGAGCGGTTGTTGCGGAATGTTTGAATTTTCAGCCGATTCCGGGAACTGAAAAAGTAATCGGTGACATCGATGCCATCAATATATGCACAGGATTGGTGCCCGACGATCAGCTGCTGATTAAGGGCAATGAAGTTTTTGGGCGCAACTGCTTTGGTGCCGGCGATGCCATCCGCATAGGCGAAGGAACAAGTGCCGTTCTGAGAGGAAAGCAGGTAGCATTCGAAATCATGAATGAAACAGGTACCCGTTTCAATTACGATGAATTCTTAAACCTGTCGAAGGAATACATTGATTCGCAACAACACCCGCTCAGGGTCATTGAAAAACCATTTGAACCTGCACCTGAACGGATGGCCTTAAAACCCTTTGTTCAGATTGATTGTCTTTATGGGTTTGCATGCAATCCCTGCGAATTTGCCTGCCCTCACGGTGCCATTACCAAAACCTCTACCAGTACGGTCCCAAACATCGATTTCGATAAATGTATTGGTTGCATGGATTGCGTATACCAATGCCCGGGTCTTGCAATATTCGGCTACCATACTGGTAAAGACTGGCTCTTTCTTCCAATTGAATATCCGGTTAACGAAAAAGCAGAAGTTTATCTTGTTGACAACAATGGTAAAATACTTGGCGAAGGAATGGTTGAGAAAATTCTGAAGAAACCCAATAAAACAAATATCGCCAGAGTAAAGGCACTAACCATACATGGAAACGGACTGATTGATGTGAGGGGATTTATTGTAAAAGAAAATTTCCCCGGAGAAGTACGGATGACCCCGGTTGATTACAGCAAAGAAGCTGAAATGTATGTTTGTCATTGCGATGATGTTACCCTGGGTGAAGTGTTGGATACCATTGGTGATCGTAAATTTATCTCGGTTGATGAGGTGAAACACACCACCAGGCTGGGTATGGGAGCTTGTCGCGGTAAACGATGCATCCCGCGATTGAAACAGACACTCCGGAAATATGATATTTCGGTAGTTGGAGAAGCTACCCCCCGCGGGCCCCTGTCGAATCAGCTGTCTATGGGCGAACTGTATCCACGCGATGTTCATGAAGTGGTATATATTAATGGCACAGGAGATAAACCGAAAGTTGTGAAGGTTAAATCACTGATAGCCGGTGGGGGAATCGGTGGTTCAGCCCTGTTCAGGTACCTGGCTGAAGCAGGCGAACAACCGGTACTGATTAACTCAGGCAGGGGTGCTTCATGGCGAAATATAGCAGGAGGACGCCCTGCATTCAGTTTGCCTGAAATCGCCGATATAGCCAGGCATAACCTTGAGTTGTTCAGGGAACTTCAAAAAATCCATGATGTAAATTTCCGCCAGATCAATTATGTGACTTTTGCCCATGATGAAGCCATGTATCGTGCCCTTGAAGAATCCCGGTCATGGTCGGATGCTTACATGGTTGAGCCTAAGGACTTTGCCAAGGAAATATCAGGCTATATTAATCCTAAACTTGACACCTATCTTGGCGCCCTGATTACCCGTGATTGCTGGCAGGCAACTCCCGGCCGTGTAATCGACCTGATTCGCCGGCTTGGCATTAATAGTGGCGGAACAGTGAAGGAAGACTGCAAGCTCATCGATGTTCGCCGTGATGGTGATCTATACCACATCCTGGTGCAGGATCATGACAAACAGTATATTGAATATCAAACAGAAATCTTTATCAACGCATTGGGTCCGGAAGCAGGCAAATTTGCGGGAATGCTCGGGCTCGAAACAGGTTCCTATCCGGTAAAACATCAGGCTTTTATTTCACGCCGCTTACCAATGATGGGCCTCAATGGTCGGCCGCTCGATATGATCATTGACCGCAGGAAATACAAAGGTTTTGTTGCGGTTTATGGTCAGCAGCTTGCCGAAACCGGGCAGATTATCGGGTGCGCTTCCCCGGCGGTGGATCCAATGGAAGCAGATAAAAATTTGAAAATCAACTCTCAGCAGTTTCTTGAAATTGCTTCGGAAGTCTTTGTAAGTTGGTTTCCAAATCTTTCTTCAGTGGGTTTTCAGGCTGTTTGGGCAGGTTATTATGTTGAACCCCGCATGATCATCGATCCTGATCTTGGGCTGTTTATCGGGTTGCGTGGACAGGGTTTTATGCTTGGACAATATCTTGCCAAAATGTATGTTGATAAGTTGATGGGTAAACATGTGCCTTCTTATTTCGACAGACTGAAACTTAGTGGCGACGGCTTGCCGGAAAAGGCATTTAAGTAATTTTTTTGGGGATTTTTTTTCAGGGGTTCAATATTCCTGGAAATGCCTGAATGAAGGCATTCCATTGCAGATGTGAAGGATAGGCCCGAATAAATATTTGGTATTAACAATATTAATTTCTACTTTTGCACCCCTTAAACCTGAAACAACCTGAACCGTGGATTACCTGAAGCAATTTGTAATCCCATTTGTAGGATTAAGTGTTGGTAATCATCAGTTTGATTTTGAAATTGATGATAAGTTCTTTGCATCATTTGAATACTCAGAAATCAAACAAGGGCGCATATCAGTTGGTCTTGACCTGGAAAGACAGGAGCGGATGCTGGTTTTGAACTTTTTACTTTCGGGCACAATCAGGGTTACCTGCGACCGTTGCCTGGGGGAGTTTGATTTGCCGGTAAAATCAGCTGAAGAGTATTTTATCAAATTTGGTCCGGAACACAAAGAAGAAGATGATAATGTGCTCATCATTGCTGAAAATGAAACACATATTGACCTGGCACCTTTGCTTTTTGAATATCTGAGCCTACTGGTTCCTTACCGGGTAATACATCCCGATGATGAAAAAGGAAAGAGTCTTTGTGACCCTGATGCATTAAAGAGATTGGAACAACTATCGGCACACAAGGAAAAAGACCTCAGATGGGATGCATTGAAAAATCTGAACCTTGAATAAATATTAACCAAAATAAAGTTTTAAGTAATGCCAAATCCAAAACATAGGTTTTCGAAAACCAGGACAGCTAAAAGAAGGACACACTACAAGGCCATCGCCCCAACAGTAAGCATTTGCTCCAACTGCGGTGCATCGGTACTTTACCACCGTGTATGCTCAGAGTGTGGCTATTACAAAGGAAAGCTTGCGATTGAAAAAGCTACAACAGCTTAATTGCCTGCACTTTGCAAACGCGCTTTAATAACCTAAGCCAGGTCAGATGAAAATCGGACTCGATGTTATGGGCGGTGATTTTGCCCCTGGAGCCACTGTTGCAGGCGCGATATTGGCCAGAAAAGAATTATCGCCCAGTGATCAGATCGTGCTGTTTGGTGACAAGGAAATAATCCTTTCTGAGTTAGCCAGGCTTGAAGCTGATCCTGCTGATTTTTCAATTGTTCACACATCTGAGGTTATCGGTATGGGTGAACACCCTACCCATGCCATAATCCGCAAACCTGATTCCAGTATCAGTATAGGTTTTAAATACCTGAAGCACAAAAAGATCGACACTTTTGCGAGTGCCGGAAGCAGTGGTGCAATGCTGGTTGGTGCAATTTACAGCGTCAACAACATTCAGGGAGTTATCAGACCTTGTACTTCTGCAGTTCTGCCTCAGGAAAATAGCGGACTTAGCCTTTTGCTTGATGTTGGCACAAATCCCGATGCCAAACCCGATGTAATGTATCAATTCGGACTCCTGGGATCAATTATGGCAAAAAATGTCTATAAAATCAACATTCCCAGGGTTGCTTTGTTGAATATTGGTCACGAAGAAGGCAAAGGTAACCTTTTGAGTCAGGCCACTTTCCAGTTGATGAAAGAGTCAAAGGACTTTAATTTCATTGGGAATATTGAAAGTCGGGACCTGTTTCGAAACAAGGCTGATGTGATTGTTTGCGACGGCTTTACCGGAAATATAGTCCTTAAAAATATTGAAGGCATGTTCAGGATCATGATGAAGCGTGGTTTAATCGACGATTATTTTTCCCGGTTCAATTATGAAAACTACGGCGGAACCCCTATTCTCGGGATTAATTCAACGGTTGTGGTCGGACATGGCATTTCTAATGATAAGGCCATAAAAAACATGCTGATTCTCGCCCGTGATGTTAATCAGGCTAAGCTTTCACAAAAAATAAAGCTTGCTCTTGCCCGTATGCCCGCAGTAGTCAGAGATTAACTCATTTTTTCACAGATACGCCTGATGACAAAAATAAAAGCTGCAATTACCGGTGTAGGAGGATATGTTCCGGACTACATTCTGACCAATGATGAATTAAGTAAAATGGTTGATACCTCCGATGAGTGGATTATGTCACGCATCGGTATTAAAGAACGCCGCATCCTTAAAGGGGAAGGCAGAGGAACTTCTGATATGGGTGCTGAAGCAGTTAAACAACTGCTTTTAAAAACCAAAACAAACCCTGATGAAATTGACCTGATTATCTGTGGCGTTGTTACTCCGGATATGCTTTTCCCTGCAACTGCAAACATAATAGCCGACAAAACAGGCATCCGGAATGCTTTTGGATTTGACATGAATGCCGGATGTTCAAGTTTTCTATATGCACTGACCACCGGCTCCAAATATGTGGAATCTGGTACTCACAAAAAGGTGATTGTTGTTGGTGCCGATAAAATGTCGGCCATTGTTGACTACACCGACCGGGCTACTTGTCCGATTTTCGGGGATGGTGCTGCAGCTGTGCTGCTGGAGCCCACAACCGATGATGTAGGGATAATTGATGCCATCCTTCAGAGCGATGGTATCGGCAGAGTTCATCTGCATCAGAAAGCAGGAGGATCGGTTCGTCCACCTTCACATGAAACCATTGAGGCCCGCGAGCATTTTGTTTATCAGGAAGGACAGCCGGTTTTTAAATGGGCAGTATCAAAAATGGCCGATGTTTCTGTCGAAATGATGGAACGTCATGGCATTACCCCCGATAAACTTTCATGGCTTGTTCCACATCAGGCAAATATGCGCATCATTGATGCTACAGCCAATCGCATGGGAATCAACAAAGAACAGGTAATGATCAATATTCAGCGTTATGGCAATACCACTTCTGCCACATTGCCATTGTGCCTGTGGGATTGGGAAAGTCAGCTCCGCAAAGGCGATAACATCATTCTTGCTGCGTTCGGCGCTGGGTTTACCTGGGGCTCAATTTACCTGAAGTGGGCTTATGATGGAGACAAAATCTGACCAAAAAGAATTTTAATTCAAAAAGCCCGTAACTTTGATTATGGGCTTTTTTGTTATCATCAAATGCTGATTAAACCTTAATAAATAAAATATGATTCCGTACATTGTGAGGTTTAAAAATGATCAGACCGGCTATTTTGAAATTGCCCGTACAATCAGGTATGCCGTTTTTGTGGAAGAGCAAAAAGTGCCCGAAGAGCTGGAATATGATGAATATGAAACTGTTTGCTACCACTATCTTGCCTTTGTGGGGGATGTGGCCGTTGGCACCTGCCGTTGGCGTCCTACTTCCAGGGGAATCAAACTTGAGCGTTTTGCGGTTTTGCCGGAACACCGCGGCAAAGGATTTGGGGATTTGCTCGTTCAGCAGGCGTTAAAAGATGTTCTTGTTGAGGGGAAAGCAATTTATCTTCATGCCCAGGAGCAGGTAGCCGGATTCTATGGAAGACTTGGGTTCAAGGCGTATGGAGAAAGATTTGAAGAAGCGGGAATAGGACACTATCTGATGAAATATGAAGGATGATATCTTACTATATTGGTTTCTCTGTCCACTTCCCACCTGAAATAACACGAAGGGTAATGAATCCGCAATCTTTGAGGATCGACATCGCCTCTTTGAAATATAAACTCAGTTCATGTGGCTGATGGGCATCGCTGCTCAGCACAACGGGGATCTTTCGTTCGTTCATAAGGCGCAGAACATATTCACCCGGAAACAGGCTATCACTCCGGCCTTTGTATACACCACGGGTGTTTACTTCCACCAGAACACCTTTTTCTGCAATCAGGGCAATTGTTTCATTAACTAAACCCGTGTACCAGGGATCTGCCTCATTGAACCAGCGGCCCTGGTTATGCATTTTAATCTTATCCAGATGACCGACGATATCAAAAGTCTCCTCTTCCAGCATCTGGTTAATCTGATGCCAGTATGCGGTAACCCCTTTGCGGATATCACCGCCAAACAACTCATTCAGGCCGTTGTCGTAGGTCTCGCGTTTTGGCCCGTCGATAAACCACAGTTTATCCGGATGGCTGTTTTTCACCAGATGAACACTACCAATAATATAATCCAGCCCCAGCGAAGATTTTAAACCGGAAAATTCCGAACTAACCCCGGGGATGTAATCTGCTTCCAGTGCCAGCAGAATCTCCAGTTGATCCTCGTATTCCTTCTGTAATCTGCGTATATCCGAAACATAGTCATTTTCAGTACCAGCCTGAAGAGCAAAGGTATTTTCAAACGGTAAAACGGAATGCTCCGAAAAACCAAGAGTGTTAAAACCCTGACGAATAGCTTCTTTAATGTATTCTTCCGGCTCAGCGGAACCGTCCGAGAAACGCGAGTGGGTGTGGTAATTATATAATTGGCTCATTTTTCAATTTTTAAGTTCAGGTTTTATGGCACAGGGCACAGGGCTCAGAGCTCAGAGCACAGAGCACAGGGCACAGAGCTCAGGGCATGGGGCATGGAGCATGGGTTTCGTCCCTCGTCCCGATCGTCCCGTCCCATCTTCCCGCAATCCGCAACCACCAGGGAGTTCACCAGGTGCGCAATTTAAAATTCTCCTTGTCTCCCACTCCCCTTGTCTTTTTTTCATTGTAGGATGCTTCGTCCCTCGTCCCGATCGTCCCTTGTCCCATCTTCCCTCAATCCGCAACCGACCGAAGGGAGTTCACCGAAGGTAATGCGCAATTTAAAATTCTCCTTGTCTCCCACTCCCCTTGTCCCCTTGTCTTTTTTCATTGTAGGATGCTTCGTCCCTCGTCCCGATCGTCCCACGTCCCATCTTCCCTCAATCCGCAACCCGAAGGGAGTTCACCGAAGGTAATCCGCAATCTAAAATTCTCCTTGTCTCCCGCTCCCCTTGTCTCCTTGTCTGCTGAATCGTGGCAGGATGCTCCTTTGTATAGTCGTCCCACGTCCCATCTTCCCGCAATCCACAATTAATTCTTCTCACTTTGCACCTGAAACAACGGATGCCCTGCATCTGCAACCAGGTAAACTTTGTCTCCTCTACGTAGGGTTTCTGTCACAGCAAGGGAACAGTTTTCACCTTTCACGACCTTTTGAACCGGATTCAGTTCAACCCTCAGTTCCGTAATTTCAGCTTCATAAGCTCCGGTTGTAGGACCTATCACCAGAATGTTATCTCCCACGTTCACCGAATGGCTTTCTACTTTTATTTCAGCAACATTTAACTTGTTGAAAAAGTTCACCACTTTGCCCACATAAACCTTTTTCTGTGTGGCCTGCGAGCCGTAACGTTCCGACCATTCACCGGTTTTTTCACCCAGGTAATAGCCACCCCAGAAACCCCGGTTATACACTTTGTTTACCTCAGTTGTCCATAATTCTACTTTTTCAGAGGAATATTGATTTCTCCTCCAGGCTTCAACAGCTTCATGGTAAGTGCGGGTAACGGTTTTCACATATTCGGCTGATCGTCCCCGCCCTTCGATTTTGAGTACAGTTACTCCTGCATCGAGCAGGCGGTCAAGTATGGGCAGAGTCATAAGGTCTTTTGGGGACATGATGTATTTGTTATCGATTTCAAGTTCGATCTGACTGTCCTTGTCCTTTACCTCATAAGAGCGCCGGCAGGGCTGCTGACAGGCTCCGCGATTGGCCGAAGCATTGAAGTTATCGAGGCTGATATAACACTTCCCGGAAACGGCCATACAAAGGGCTCCATGAACAAAAACCTCAATCTGTACCCGATTGCCGGAAGGACCTGTTATATCTTGTTCTTTAATTGTACGTGTAATGGCCTCTATCTGGCTGATGCTCAGCTCACGCGCAAGTACCATCACATCGGCATACCGGGCATAATACCTCACCGCTTCAATATTGGTGATGTTGCATTGGGTTGAAATATGGATTTCCACTTCACGGGAGCGGGCATATTCCAAAACAGAAAGATCGGATGCGATGATGGCACTTACACCGCTCTCTTTAGCCAGGTCAACCATTTCGCGCATTATTGGCAGTTCCTCGTCATAAATAATTGTATTCAGGGTGAGGTAAGACTTTACCCTGTGCTCGCGGCATATAGAGGTGATCATACGGATATCTTCAGGCGAGAAGTTGCTGGACGAACGGGCACGCATATTTAGTTGTCCCGCCCCGAAATAAACAGATCCGGCCCCACCTTGAATGGCAGCCATGAGTGAATCGAAGGACCCCGCGGGGGACATAATTTCAATATCAGGCATATGGTTTTAATTTCCGGCAAAGGTAAGGCTATTTCAGGTAATGAATACCGGAGGGTTTTGAACCCAAACTGCGATTGAAAATTCGGGATTGGAAATCCATCCCTGCATATTCAGGTTATTGTTGCCGGTTTAAAAATTATTTCAGGTCTGTGGCTTACTTTTATATTATCTGGCGATAAACTCTGGCAAAGGTAACCTGGGTTTAAACGGTTCGCCTTTGAATAGAAATATCCGGTTTAATCTTTAAAATGGAGAATGTATAAAGGTCCGGTAAAACAAGTTGACATAAGCCGTGAGTTCAACCTGATCAGTTCGCTGGTCACAAAATCAGGATTAACGGGGATTGTCGTTGCCGGGCCACATCTGAAACGAAAAAAATTATACACTCTTGACCTGATTCTGATTCATAAAAATCCGGCCGACAAAAAGTCATTGCTCATCGATGAAATAGACTTTTCAGGCATAATTTCACAAGCCGGTTTTATACAACAGCTTTCTGCAGGCTCAATAGTCAGCAGTGAAACTAATTTGTTTTCCCATAAGCAAATTCCGGATCTGTATTTTTCTGCAATTCCGGTTATCGTAAACTCATTCCTGAAACTGATTGTTCTGGCATTTAATTCAGATCAGGCAATAAGTCCCGAAGATCTGTATCTGATCAGTTCAACGGTGAAACTGACAGGGCACATCATTGAGCTTGAAGATAAAGTTGACGAACTGAAAATTAACAAGAACCGATATATCCGTCTTTTTGAATCTGCTCCGGAGGCCATTGCAATGCTTGACAGGTATAACCAGGTTCTGGATGTGAATCCGGAATTCGAACAAATGTTTCTTTACAAAAAAGAGGAAATTATAGGAAAAAAACTTGACGAACTCATAGCCCCGGCCAAATTGCTTTCAGAAGCCAGGCTTCTGACTAAGACTAATTGGGATGGTGGGAAAGTTGCTGTTGAAACCCAGCGTATGCGTCATGATGGCAAACTCATCGATGTTTCAGTGCTGGGTGTGCCATTTATTGAAGGGAATGGAAATTTGAATATATACGGGATATATCGCGACATTTCAGCGCGAAAATACATTGAAAATCAGGAACAAAGGCGTATAGTTTTCATTGAGTTTATCAGCAAGCTTTCGTCAGATCTGATCAATATGGAAATCCGTGAGATAGATCAGTCAATAAATAAGGCTCTTGAAACGGCAGCCAGGGTCTATTCTGCTGAACGGGCTTGCCTGGTGAAGCTATCTGATTCAGGCGAATTCATAGAAATTACACATGAATGGACGATTGATCCACGTTTCTCGCACCTTGACAGGCAACCAAGGATAAACCTGAGTGAAATAAGGGATTATTTTGAAAAACTATTGAAAGGCCAGATGTTCTGCATTCACAGGAGTGCGATTGGAAATACAGAGGGTACAAAAGAACTGGGTTTCTTTTTCGATCTGCTTGATATTGAAACCATGGTGAATATTCCGCTTTTTGTGGATAACCGATTTCATGATTTTATATGGTTCGACACCTTTAGCCGGCCTGCCCAATGGGATGAACAGGCAATGAATTCATTCAAACTTACCGGTCAGATTTTAGTTAATGCACTGGAGCGGAAAAACCGGGAATTGGCTTATCAGGAGGCATTGCACAAAGCAGAGTCGTCCGACAAACTCAAATCTGCCTTTCTGGCCGGAATCTCTCATGAAGTGCGCACACCGATGAATCATATTCTCGGGTTCATTGAAGTGATGGATGATCCGGACCTTGATCAGGAGGAAAAAGATGAGTATCTTGGCATTATGAAGTCAAGTGGAAATCACCTTTTACGATTGATAGATGATGTAATTGAGCTTGCTTTAATTGATTCCGGCCAGGTTATCATGAATGAAACACCCTGTGATATCAGTCGCGTGATGGAGTCATTGCTTGTGGAATTTGAAGGGGTTAAATCTGACCTGAAACGGGATACTGTAAAAATTACCCTGGCTATTCCGGCTGAATGCAGACAATTGATTGTCAGAACAGACGAGATAAGACTAAGACAGATACTCTGGAACCTATTATCCAATGCGGTTAAATTTACACCTGAAAGGGAGAATTGAGTTCGGCCTTACCCTAAAAGGATTTAACCTCATCGAATTCTTTGTCAGCGATACAGGTATTGGAATTGACGGGGAAGATTTACCGGTTATTTTCGAAAGATTCAGGAAGGTTGATAACGGTTTCTCCCGAAGTTTCGGGGGTGCCGGCCTTGGACTTTCAATAAGCCAGGGATTGGCATCGTTGTTTGGTGCCAATATTAAAGTTCTTTCGGCAAAAGGGTCTGGTTCCATTTTCAGCTTTACAATTCCTTACATTCTTCACATTCCGGATTCTGAAAAATATCTGAAACTGAATGGGGCCGTTCATAAGTTTTTGTGGGAAGACAAGTCAATTCTGATGGTAGAGGATGATCCCATCAATATGAAGTTTCTAACAGTTTTACTGTTGAGCACAGGTGCCAATCTGTTATATGCCTCAAATGGTAAGGAGGCCCTGGAAATTCTTGAGCAAACTGAGGTAGATCTGGTCCTGATTGATATGCAAATGCCGGTAATGGACGGATATGAAGCCACGCGGATAATTAAAAAGAAATATCCCCGGCTTCCGGTTATTGCACAAACAGCCCATGCCATGAAGGATGATAAAGCCAATTGCATGGCTGCAGGTTGTGACGATTATCTGGCCAAACCAATTGATAAAAACAAGCTGTGTTTGAAAATTGAACGGTTGATATTTCCCGCGAAATCCTGATCAGTTGATTTGCCTGTTATCATCTGCATACCATTCAGCATAGGAGGTAATTGTTTCGCGCAACCTCAGACTATACAGGCTTACTTCGGCAGGGATAGAGCTTTTTAACCTTCCGGCAAAGTCAATCAGCAGGTTTTCACTGGTAGGTTGATAATCAACCAGGAGTAAGCGACCCACAAACTCACCCATATCAGTAATCTGCTCAGGAGCAGTTTTCTTATTCAATACCAGTGAATGGTCAAATTCATCAAGAATCTGTTGTCCGACAATTTCCTTTAATTGCCTGAAATCCATTACCATACCCAGAAAAGGAGAGTTGACATCAGAAATAGGATCACCTGTTACCGTAACAAATAATTCGTATGAATGGCCGTGAATGTGTCGGCATGGCCCTTTATAACCAGCAAGGGCATGCGCCATTTCAAATTTAAACTCTTTGGTTAACCTGATTTTAGCCATTACCCTGATTTATTTCAATAAGCGTGCAAAGGCCGGATATTTGCCCGGTTCACTTACTGTAATAAAATAAAAGCCAAACGCAAGAGGGTCGGTATTTACCCTTATAACACCATTTGTAGTGGAATAATCAACTGTATGCGTTCTGCCTGTGACATCAGAAAGGGTGACTGTTAGTTGATCCTGGTCATAATAACTATGATGGTCAATGATGCAGTGATCGGATGCAGGAACAGGATAAACAGAAATATCAGAGTTATAGGTTAATTGTTCAATACCTGTTGTTCCACCCCATATCTGCGCTACAAACTCAGGGTGATCAATAAATGGATTACGGTTTTCCTGAATCTGATAAACGGCATTGTTACGATCAATTTCTTTTTGGCTCACAGGATCGCTCAGGTGCCAATCCTTCATCATGGAGAGTGCCCAGGGCCTGAGCTGGGATCCATCGGCCATATCGCTTCCCGGCCAGTTGTTGTCTTCGTTGTAATAACGGGTTGACATATAGAAATAGGTTCTGGCAAAATCACCTTTATAAGCATCAATAGGCTCAAAAACGGTTCCCGAATAACCCGGATAGTCGCAATTTCCTAATTTACAACCATTTTCCGAGGTCCAGGATGCGGATGATACAGTCCCGTAAGGGTAATTGCTCCTTCTTCCGTTGACGTAACCGTCGGTCGGATAAAGATGATACAGGTCGGAATACATTGGGCTCATATCATTAAACCAGCTTTTTGGCCAGGAGTGTTCGCGGTTGTAACAATCTCCTTCTCCGCTATAACTTCCGCACTGATCCCCGGACGTGAAATTATAAACATACGGAGGAGTACCTCCGGGTATATCGGAGTACATATCCCACACAGTGCCGTTGGGCTTCCGGTCAGTTGATTCGAAATGATCATGCAGAGAATTGTAGCTTTGCACATTGTGATCATCAATTATGTTGTGTAACGCAGACTGAAGTGATGTGCCGCTTAATCCGTTAGCCGGATCATAATATCCCGAAGGTGGCTGAGCCAGTGTAATCGTAAAGAGCGGTAAAAATGCCAGGAATAAAAGTTTTTTCATTGAAAGAAAATTATATGAAGTTAAGAGTTAACAGACGCAGCCAGATAGCAACGATTACAATACCAGGCAGCAGGCCTGCAAATCTGATTTCAGGCTTGTATCCATAGGTTTGTCCGGCTTTTACTCCCAGGGATGACAGTATTAGTGTTGAAGTGGCAGTTACAGCAATCGTAAAAATCAATCCACATCCTGCTACACCTAATCCGATTCCGGTAATAAAGGCCCCTATACTGCCTGCCAGGGCTAACAACAACATGGTTTTATTGTTATCAACAAAAATCACCCTTTCTTCAGGATTAAAATTGAAGGCTTCAATTCCACTTTTTATTCCGACAACCGATAGTAAAGAAAGGCCGATCAGGTAATTTGATTCAGGCATCAACGAACCTGCATAAAAACCGGCAAGAATTCCAATTGTCATGAGCAAAGTACGCCCCGCTGAAATAAACAATGGAAATTTGAAATCCAGTTTTTCATTCAGTTTCTTGTGGAGTGCCGCGGTAAACCACGATGTTGCAAAACCATCGGCAGCAATTGCGAGCACAATAAACACAATTTCGGTCTTTGACAAAACGATTTTTTTTCAGGCTGCAAAAGTAATGAATTATTGAACGTTCAACTGTGATTT
Organism: Bacteroidales bacterium; assembly: GCA_016709025.1. Lineage (GTDB taxonomy): Bacteria > Bacteroidota > Bacteroidia > Bacteroidales > Lentimicrobiaceae > Lentimicrobium. Next base: position 150,865 of record JADJEQ010000019.1, read on the forward strand.
TGCCGGATATTTAAATTGCTAATAATCAAATGAATATGGGCAGCCTTAAACGATGAGCCATACTTTGATATTAATTTTCTGTTGGGAAGGTTCTGATTGATTATTTTTGCAACTTTCCAGATCAATAAAAGCAGATGAGAAAGACCAAAATAGTTGCCACACTCGGACCAGCTTCCTCAACTGAAGAAGCACTCAGAAACCTAATGCTTGCCGGTGTGAATGTTTTCCGGCTTAATTTTTCTCATGGTTCACATGAGGTTCATGCATTCACGGTAGAAATTATAAAAAAACTGAATGTTGAACTCGGTCTTCAGGTAGCAATCCTGGCCGACCTGTCAGGTCCTAAAATCAGGACCGGAATGGTTGAAGGAGACAGTTTACTATTAAATCCGGGTGATCTGTTTATTCTTACTACCCGCAGTGAAGTTTCCCGGGGAAATCTGATCAGCGTGAATTACAAAGACTTTGCTGCCGATGTGAAGCCTGGGGAAGATATACTGCTCGATGACGGAAAGATTCTTTTAAAGGCAATTTCCACCAACGGAATGGATGAAGTTGCAGCCAAAGTTGTGCAGGGCGGGGTATTGCATTCCCGGAAAGGAATTAACCTGCCGAGAACAAAACTCAGGCTTCCCGGCTTGTCGGAAAAGGATCTGAACGATCTTGCCTTTATCGTCACACTGAATGTGCAATGGATAGCCCTTTCATTTGTGCGTTCAGCTTCTGATATCAGAGATCTTCGCGTGAAACTGGAAGAATTGTGCAGTAGTGATCCACCGCGGATTGTTGCAAAGATTGAAAAACCGGAAGCTGTTGAAAATGCGGCTGAAATTATTGCTGTTGCAGACGCCATTATGGTGGCCCGCGGTGATCTTGGTGTGGAAATTCCCCAGGAACATGTTCCCATCATCCAGAAGAAATTGGTACGTATGTGCATTGCAGCATCAAAACCCACCATAGTGGCAACACAAATGATGGAAGGAATGATTAACAGTATGAGACCAACCAGGGCAGAGGTGAGCGATGTGGCTAATTCGGTCCTTGACGGCGCAGATGCGCTGATGTTGAGTGGTGAAACATCGGTCGGGAATTTCCCGGTTCAGACGGTTGAAACCATGAGCCGGATTATTTCTGACGTGGAAAACAGCGATAATTTTTACCCTGAAATTAAACCGGATTTGGGAACAGTAGAACGGAAGATTTCTGATTCAGTTATTATGGCCGCCTGCAATCTTGCCCGGGAGGTCAATGCACGTGCCCTGATAGCAATGACACACACCGGTTATTCCGCCTTCCGGCTGGCAGCTCACCGGACCGGGGCAGGGATTTATATTTTTTCCAATAACCGGAACCTATTGTGTACATTGAGCCTGGTATGGGGGGTGACAGGAATCTATTTCGAGAAATTCGCTACTACAGATACTGCCATGATTGAAATGCGTAAAACATTAATAGCCAGAGGATATATTACAACAGGCAATTATATTATCTATGTTTCAAGCATTCCAATTGGGAAACCAGGTAAAACCAATATGCTCAAATTAAGCATTGTTTAACTACTTACTACTTAACAGCGCAGGCAATTGAAGCAACACTGATTTTAATACCAGGAATCCTGAACAATTCATGACCGGCAGCTTCAAGGGTTGATCCTGTTGTAATTACATCATCAACCAGGAGCACATGTTTACCGGCCTGTCTTGCGATATCATTCACCTTGAAAATCTCCTTCACATTTTCCCAACGGTTAAACCTCGATTTTCGTGTTTGGGTCTCTGAAGCCAGGGCTCTGATGAGAGTAGCGGTATCCAGGTCGATTTTCATCGATTCGGCAAGGCCTCTGGCAAACCATTCCGCCTGATTGTAGCCCCTTTTGGCTTGTTTTCTTGGATGAAGTGGAACCGGAATTACTGAGGTTACCGAATTAAAACGGGATGATTTCAAAAGTTCGGTGCCATAAAGTTTACCAACATGAAAACCAATTTCCTTGTATCCTTTGTATTTTAACTGATGCACAAGGTGTTGAACCTTGCTCCCTTTGGTAAAATAATAGAAGGATGCTGCTGAACTAAAATTGATTTTTCCCCAGAATTGTCTGGCCACCGCATTGTCTTCCTCGAAATGGAAATTGGTTTTCGGCAATTTGTAAACACAACTGAAACAAAGTATTTCTTCGTTTTTGAACAAGCTGTTGCCACAGGCTAAACAAACCCTTGGGAAAAACAAGGAAAGAATACTCTCTGCCGTCTGTTTGAGCATAACAACCTGGGGATGAACAGGAAACCCGCTATAATTTTGACGAAAATAAAGTGCAGGTTAAAGGTAATGAAAAACTCCCTGATACAATGCAAAAAAAAACTACCCATAGAGGTAGTTTTTTCGAAAAAGATCATAGAATCATTGCTATTTCAAGCAAATGTAAAATGCTGCATCGAATGAAATGTAAATTCCAATACGCAAACGAAATTCAACTTTTTACTTTTTACTTGAACTAGAAGTACATTAACCGGTTATCTTCAATTTCAGAATTGCGCTTCAGGGCTTCTGCAGGTTCGCGCTGGGCCCGGGTGCGGAATGCGTTGGTGAGCATTCTTTTTTCTGGTGTAAGATCATCTTTAGGTGGAGCAGGAGTTACCTGTTCTGCAACAATAATAAAAACAGCCTGATTCCCTTTAACCGGTTTCGACATTTGCCCGGCTTTCATGGTAAATAAAGTGCCGATTACTTCATCTTCTTTACCATATCCCGGCAGATTCGAGTTGGCAAAAGTGACTTCGTTGGTATCGGCTTTCATACCGAGTGAAATGTAGCCTTTATCAATATCAGCGATCGATTTGATGGTTTTATTCACTTCAGCAATCAGGGTTTCCGATTTTTTATCGCGTTTAACCATGGGTTCGATAAACTCTTTTAACTGTTCAAGTGTAGGAACTCCCTTTTCCCTGACTTCCTTTAACACAGCGATCAGGTAACGACCTTCTAGGTCAAACACCGGGGATATACTTCCTTTTTCGGTTTCCTTGTTAAATGACCAGATTACAATCTGCCTTGCTTCGGTCAGGCCAGGTAGTGAATTCATATCAGGTCCGATGCGTTCAGCCAGGCGTTTGGTGAGTTTTTTCTCATCGATGAGTTTGTTAAACCCTTCCATATCTTTTGCTTCAGCAGCAAACTGACTGGCCTGGGTGTATACATCCTGCATGGTTTTCGAACTGGGTTCAATCATGCGTTTAACTATGGCTACTCTGACTTTCTTTACAGGAACTGTTTTACCGGTGATTTTAATCACGTGAAAACCAAACTGGGTTTCAACCAGGATTACATCACCAATTTTACCATTGAGTACTGCATTGTTGAACGCCGGTACCATGGCACCATCTGCAAACCACTTCAGATCACCATTAGATTTGGCAGCAGTTTGGTCGTCGTTGATTGTACCGGCAAGTTCATCAAATTTTGCCGGGTTTGATTTAACCAGTTTCAATACACTGTCAGCTTTTGCTTTAGCCAGCTCTTTGGTAAGTTTGGTGTCCGGATTAACGTTAGTCCCTTTATATGAAATCAATATGTGACTTGCCTTTAAAGAGTCAGGCCGGGTTTGCACATCCACAAGCCTTGCCATCTGGAACATATTGTTTTCAACGTAAGGGCCATAAGTTGCACCGATACCGGAATTAAACATAACAGAGTCGATCTGATAAGGCAACTTGCCTTTTTTCATCCAGGTACTATCGTAGCGCTCATCAGAGGTTGAGTTAACAAAAGAAACTACATTCTCCGCATTCACGAATTCGGCATAAATACCCTGAACATCACGGTTGATTTTTTCACGGTCATCGTTCGAAGGCAATACATCAAAAGTAACGTATTCGATATCACGGGAAGCTTCCTGCTGGTATTTGTGCTTGTTCTGAGCATAAAATTTTTCAAAGTCAGCATCTGTTACCTTCACAAGGCTATCGGCAATGCTGGTATAGGATACGCCATAATAGCGTGCTTTAATACGGGTGTTCCGTGCATCATAATCGCGTTTTGCAAAAGCTTTGGGGACATAAAACCCTTTGGCGATAAGATTGCGGTATTTGGTACTCAGCCGGTCTTCCTTTATAGCCTTTTCGATCAATAAGTAGCGCTGTTTCATCTGCGGATCAACCTGATCGAGGTTTTGCAGGAAATTAACTACAGTTGCGGGGTCAAACTGTCCGGTTTGCGGATCGCGGAAACTCTGGACAATATAACTGTGCGGGTTTTTACCCCTGATCTGATCGTCCAACTCTTCAGTTGAAACAGTAAGCCCGAGCTTTGAGACCTCTTCGAGTAAAAGTGTTTCATTGACTACCTGATCCCAGGTTTGCTGCCTAATTTGAAACTGCTCGTCAGAAGTCAGGTTTTCCTTGCCGGTATTTAGCTTCTGGGCTTCCATATTTTCTTCAACACGCTGGTTGAAATCAGTGGCCAGAATTTTTTCACCGTTTATTTCTGCGATGATATTATCTCCTTTTCCTCCCTGAGGGCCTCGATTCGATAAAAAATCACCAAGTACAAATAGTGCAAGAGCAACTCCAATTACAATGGTAAGCAGTCCTGAGTGTTTACGAATATCTCCGATTAATGCCATTTTTTAAATTTTTTATAAGAGGGTGCAAATTTACAATAAAACTTATAGTATAAAAATAAAATTGGATGACTACGGGCATTTTTATACCCCTCCAACGAATTTTGTTCCGATTCGGGTGTCCTTTATTTCAGATATTTAGCTTTTCAGGATGGATTTAAGCGGAGTAGAACCTGTTCAATTCGGGTATCGGTTGCCTGAACGATGGTGAAATGAAAGCCATCGATCAGTATTTCATCGTTTACAGCCGGTATGTTTTCGTAATGATGTATGATATATCCGGCCAGTGTTTCATAATCATCCGACTCTTTCAGCTTAAATTCGTATTTCTGATTCAGGTAATCAATTTCTAACCTTCCCGACAAAAGGAATTCATCTTTATCCAGTTGCTGTTCAACCAATTCTTCAATATCGAATTCATCCTCGATTTCACCAAAAATTTCTTCGATAACGTCTTCAATGGTGAGCATTCCTGCAGTACCACCAAATTCATCTACCACCACTGCAACACTTTTGCGTTCGGCTATAAAAAGATTCAGTAGTTTATTGGCTGGCATAGTCTCGGGTACAATCATAACAGGCTTGATGATGTCGCTGATTAGTTCCGGTTTCCTGAATAGGTCATACAAATGGGTATAACCAATAATATTGTCGGTTGAGCCCTGGAAAACCGGAATTTTAGAATGCCCGGTTTCCATAAAAAAGCTTCTGAGGCTATCTATACTCTCTGTTGAACTGATTGCCAGGATTTCATTACGCGGAACCATGCATTCGCGAAGTTTTATATTATTCAGGTCCCTGACATTCTGAAACATTTGTATTTCCTGAAAATCTTCCCGTTCATCCGGTTGAATTGCAGCTGATTCCTGAAGATAATAATCGAGGTCGATCGCGCTGAATGAATAATCAGGCCTCGAAACACTTACCCTGAAAACAATCCGCAGAATAAGTTCGGAAAGCCCGATAAAAAGCAGGATCAGGGGGTAGATCAATACATAAATCATGTATATGGGGATGGCAAAAAAGCTAAGTAGCTTATTGGGATTGATTCTGAAAAGGACTTTAGGCAGGAACTCTGCAAAAATCAGAATAACAATAGTAGATATTAAAGTCTGAAGAATCAATAGCAGGGCCTGTGCGAGCGGACCCTCCGGCAGAATACTTACCAGGGGATTGTAAAGAAGACGGGCCGAGTAAATTCCATAAATGACGAGGGCTATATTGTTACCCAGAAGCAGTGCCCCGATAAAATGTGACTGTTTCCTGACAAAGAGCGACAATACTTTAGCCTGAAACAGGTCTTTGTTCTTGTCGACTTCTATTTTAAGTTTGTTCGATGATACGAATGCGATTTCCATTCCCGAAAAAAAAGCCGAGAAAATAAGTGTTATCGAAATTGGAATCAGTAAGTACATCAGGATATTAAGTCAATAATCCAACGCCATGTTCTCCTTAAATGGCAGGCCTTTAGTTTATAATTCTATTGAACAAAACCCGGATTTCCGATCAATTGAGAGGGTAAGTTCTTATCAGGAACCGGATCAGCCAATAGAATCACAAAGATAATCAACAGTTTGATATACTGAACTTTCTATTTATTGTCGTTAACATACATTTCGCCGCGGGGTTTTCTGATCGTCCAGCGTTCAAATTTTTCATCCGATTCCATTCCTTCGCCATAGATGATTTTATCCGGGGTGGTAATTGTTACAAACTTGTCAGAATATACTTTACGGGTATTTTTGTCCCAGATGAGCTGTTCGGTATTAAGTTTTTCACCTTTCAGATGATTGATCACAATTACATTTGATTTGGCTTCCATTATGCGTTTTCCTTCATTGTCCTCTCCGTATTCAGCCGTTATTTCTGTTCTGACCAGCCCCGGTTGAAGTGAATCGTAGAATACCACCCTGAAACCTTCCGGGAAGATCGTATTTGATCCTTTGCCGGATGATTCATAACGATTTAGCAAAGTTGCTGTAAGATTATATTTAATTCTGCCTGATTCACTTTCAGCTATTGATACATTTCGGGCATAAGAACTTGGAGTTGTGTCGGCAACGCTCAACCGCTTGATTTCTTCCATTTCATTGTTACAACTTAAAAGCGCTGCCAGAAAAACTATGGCAACGCTTTTAGGAATCAGATAGAAATGGCTGGTAAACCGGATGTTACTCACCTTTTGGTCATTAAGTGTATTATTTAACGCCTCTTATGGTGGTAGATTCATTAATCCAGCATCCGACAGTATAGGAAGTTCCTTCTATCAGGTCACGGAAAAACAGGTCACCGGAAGCAGGAAAGTGCCTTGCATACTGAGAAATCTTTGCATTTGCCTCAGCCTCGACTGACGAATCTACACTGCGGGCTCTGAGATACTTATCAACTGCGGCCCAGAAAACAGTGCTGCCCCCTAAATCATCACCGGTACACATCGACGCGCTGGCAGCATACAGATCGCCAATCAGCATATAAGCTTTGCCGAAATTCGGGTTTAGCTGTAATATCTTTAAGGCGTTGGCCCTGGCCTGAGGAAAATTCCTCTGGCTGTAATTGATGTTCGCGAGCAACTCAAGCGCTTTGATTTTATCGGCGTTATCTTCATACAGATTGGCAGCCTCCTGCATATATTCTGCAGCTTTGGTCATTTGTTCCTTCTGCAGGCTGAGTTTCCCCATAAGGTAGGCCGATTGGGCGCTGGGTTGAAGTTTGTGCAGGCTTTCTGTAGCACTGAAGAAGAGTTCTTCTTTTGTGCAATCCTTACGTTCAAGAATATTGGTAATTTTCTTCAACAATTCTATATCATCCGGACTTTCAGCATATTTCTTCTGATACATGGCAACAAGATCAGGGCAGGTTGCATACGGTTCAAAAGTGGATTCAATGTTGCCTTTGATATTTTCCCACGACGCGAGTTTCTCAGCATTCAAGGCATTTTCCTTGATGTTGAAGTCGATTATCTGAGAAATCTGATCATAACCATCTACGATTGCTGACTTGTCAAGTTTCTGCAGATCAACCATGCCGATAATGCTTCTGAAGTAATAGACCAAAGGAGATCCTTCAGATTTATTGCCTGAAAGCTCAACTGATTTTTTCAGAATCTGGTAAATCTGTTCAGATTTCTCCGGGCGGAAGGTGTATAGATCATACCCTTTACGACCAAGTACATACCCTTCGCGGCCAAAATAAGTAATTCGCTGATCGTACACTTGCATAAGCGTATCTACCAGTAAATCCCGCTTTACAGGATCTTTACATTCATCAATCCTTGCACTGACCATTTTTACACCGTCAATATAGACATTCTGGCTCGACATTGGTCCGTTAACAAAAACCCATTTCCAGTGAGGGTAAGCATCCTTATAGTTCTTTTGCTTAAAAAATTCGCGGTAAAGCGATAGATGCATTACACAGTTGGCCGAGTCTTTACCGTATTTAGGACCCTTGCTGATTCCTTTGCCAATGGTGTCTTCGTTTTCCTGTGCTATAACATTACTTAATGGAAGCAGGCCTATCATCAACAGGAAAAAAACCGCCTTAATGCCCTTTTTCATAGTGATACTTTTTTTGGGTTAACTTTTATTAATCGTACTTCCTGATAATAAACCAACGTTCAAAAATTGAAAGCCCGAGGGTAAATTTCACGAAATTTTCTTTTATCAGATTGTTGTTTATTGTACCACGTGATCCGAATTCGGCAGCAAAATTAATTGTTGACCTTGTTCGTGGCAGCGGTAGTCCTATACCAATACTTATGCCAAACTCATTAATTCTTTCCCCGCGCAATTCGAGATAACTTTTATTATACCTGAGCCCACCCCTGAATGTAATCCTTTGCCAGTAACTTGAGACCGTTGAAGATGAGGGATTGAATGAACCGCCCAAAGAGAGTCGCAGACTGTTTTTAAGGGAATCGGAAACTCCGAAATAGGTGAAATTTTCCCATTGCTGCCATTGTATATCGGCTCCGAGTAGCCACTTATCAGTTTTGCCAAGAGAAAACCCTGCACCTATATTGGTTGGTATAAGCGCATGCCCTTCAACAGCAGCTTCATTCACAATGGTATCTCTGGGTAAATCAACGCCTGTACTGCTCTTGAAATACAGGTACGCAAGCTGACTTTCATCAACATTGATTTTTGTATTGGTATTAAAAGCCAGTCCGGCATTATACTGCATACCGTTATTCTTCTGCTTATGGTAAAACAATCCATAGGTCAGATAAATATCATGGACCTTGGCTGAATTCAGCGTCTTGTAATTTAATTTATATACTGAATCCGGAAATTCATCCGCCCTTGTCTTGTCAATCGTTCCAAACAGGTAGGAAAAATTAATTCCAAGGCTGAAATTCTTTGTGAGAGAATAACTATTTCCAATAAATGCCTGATTTACCCCTCCGGCACCCTCATACAGGAAGTCGACCCTTCCTGCATTTTCATCTGTTTGACTCTCAACCATGTTATATCCAACCATCGTGTAAGGCATCAACCCGAAACTGGTTTTCCACTTGCGTGATACCGGAAATCCGAAAAGCAGGTTTCCCAATGAACTATAATTTGCTGATTGAGACAGATCCTGGCTGATAAGTTTGGATTGCTTTGAATGTAAACTCACATCAAATACGAAAGAAAGAGAATCAAAGGCAGCATAGGAAGCAGGGTTGGAGCTGTTCACAAAGTAGGGAGAGTAGACTCCGTATGAGATCCCCCCCATGGCCATACTGTAAACCCCATTGTTGCTAAGTAAATCGCCGATACCAAATCTGGAATAGGGTGAGCTGATCCGTTTTTGAGCGGATACCTGACCGCAGAACACACAGAGTGCCAGAACAACCAGTATTTTAGTTAATAAAATTTTACTTTTCAAGGTTATAGTCGAGTATTAGTTTTAGTCCAGTCAGTACCAGATTAGGAGTTGCAAAGATGCTATTTTTCAGCGTTTTTTCAAAATATTTGGCATCACCTCCGGTAAGAACAACCTGAATTGATGGCCATGTATGTTTGTATTGGTCAATAATACCATCCATTTCAGCATTTAACCCGTTAATTACGCCCGATAAAATCGATTCCCTTGTACTACATCCAGTAAGGTAGGTAATCTCTTCTGCCTGCAATAACGGAAGCCTGCTGGTAAAAGTATGCAAAGCCCTGAACCGCATGGAAAGCCCGGGAGAGATGCTGCCACCGAAGTATTCACCTTTGTGGTTCGCAAAATCATATGTTACGGCAGTGCCCGCGTCAATGACAAGGAGGTCTAGCCCCGGAAAAAGAAAATGGGCTGCTGAAACTGCAGCTAACCGGTCTTTTCCCAGGGTTTCGGGTGTCTGGTATTTATTCCTGATTGGCAAGGGTGTTTGACTTTCCAGAATTATCCAGGTTAAGTCCGGGAACAATACTGTATAAAGAGCTGGATTTTCTGCCACAGAACAAATAATTCCTGCAGCGATGGGCAGTTTGTGAAGACCCATCTGATATATCTTTTCAGGGGTTGGGTCTACGATTGAGTGAACAACTGTCAGTTCATCGTGCAGGTAAACGGCTAATTTAGCTCTCGAATTACCAAGATCAATAACCAGTTTGTACGGTTCCTGAACAGGATTCATGCGGTATGGGGTTGTATTTTTGCTTTTTCAATCACACCAGAAGTCCCGAAGTGGATACTTTGTTTTGCAAAAATATCTGATTTTCAGGGATGATTGAGAATATTTATTAAAATATTTGTTAAAATGGATTTTTCTTACGTAACTTTGCAGCCGCTTAGAAGGTATCGTAGCTCAGTCGGTAGAGCAATGGACTGAAAATCCATGTGTCGCTGGTTCGATCCCGGCCGATACCACAAAAAACCGGTAGTATTCACTACCGGTTTTTTTATTCTATATATTTTAAAGAATCCCCCGCTCTCCAATTTTATTGGGCACCTCAAATTTCTTTCAATCAGCGGGCTATAGTATCTTTGGCTTTGGGGGTATCGGCTAATTCCACAAATCTTCTGTTATTATCGAAGCCTTAGGCTACATCAGCGCTGAAATTCGTGATGTACAAACATAATGAACACCACATAAAAAAACCGGCAGAATTTCTGCCGGTTTTTTTATTCCTTATTCCTGAAAAGGAGAATTTAATTTGCGAGTATCAGGATTTTGTTGTCCTGAACTTTAAGGGTGCCACCATTGATATCGATGAAAAGCGTGTTTTTCTCATTTTCAATGATTTTAATTTTCCCTTTTTTTAGCGAAGCAATCATCGGGGCATGATTATTCAGAATCTCAAAAGAGCCTGATGATCCTGGTAATTGAACCAGTTTTGCTTCCCCGTTGAAAATGGTTTTCTCAGGTGTTATTATTTCCAGATGCATTCAGATAGAATTAAAAACCAGTATGGGTTTATTTGCCTTCCATTATCTTTTTTCCTTTTTCCATTGCTTCTTCAATGGTGCCGACCAGGTTAAATGCCGCTTCAGGATATTCGTCCATTTCACCATCCAGAATCATCCGGAAACCTTTGATGGTATCTTCTATCGCTACAAAAGTGCCGGGAATACCAGTTTTATAATGTTCTTCCCCCACTACATCAGGAGAAAGAATCCTTGAGGTAGAATCGAGCGGATCAACGGCCGGATAAATACCCAATTCGGCAATTTTACGGCTTAATACAGTGGTAGCATCCAGATGCACAAAGGTAGTTGCCGGAGCCGGATCGGTAAGGTCGTCAGCAGGAACATAAACTGCCTGAACCGAAGTAATGGATCCCCTTTTGGTTGAGGTAATCCGCTCCTGCATTATTCCCATTTCTGAAGCAAGGGTTGGTTGATAACCTACAGCTGAAGGCATACGGCCTAATAAAGCCGAAACTTCAGAACCTGCCTGTGTAAAACGGAAGATATTATCAACGAAGAACAGAATATCACGGCCACCACTTTTCTCATCCCCATCGCGGAAATACTCAGCCATGGTAAGACCTGATAAAGCTACACGGGCGCGTGCTCCGGGAGGTTCATTCATCTGCCCGAACACCAGCGTTGCCTGTGATTTGGCCAATTCAGCCCTGTCAACTTTGTTAAGATCCCAGTTGCCTTTTTCCATTTCGTGAATAAACTCATCACCATAGCGGATTACACCCGACTCAATCATCTCACGCAACAAATCGTTGCCTTCGCGGGTACGTTCTCCTACACCTGAAAAAACAGATAACCCCGAATACCTTTTGGCGATGTTGTTGATCAACTCCATAATGATCACGGTTTTGCCAACACCGGCACCCCCAAACAAGCCGATTTTTCCTCCCTTGGCATATGGCTCAATCAGGTCAATAACTTTTATGCCGGTATATAAAATCTCTTTTGTTGTGGTGAGATTCTCGAACTTCGGCGCCTCACGGTGAATTTCATAACTATGTTCGCGGGATACGGGTCCAAGGCCATCAATCGGGTTTCCGATCACATTAAAAAGACGTCCTTTAACATCTTCGCCAACCGGCATTGAAATTCTTTTTCCGGTTGCAACTACAGTCAACCCCCTGCTCAGACCATCGGTTGAATCCATTGCAATGGTCCGTACGGTGTTCTCTCCGATATCCTGCTGGCATTCAAGAACAATCACCTGACCATCGCCGTTTTTTACTTCAAGTGCATCGAAGATGTCAGGGAGTTTGCCATCTTGTCCAAAGGCAACATCGACAACGGGTCCAATAATCTGCGAAATTTTACCGGTTAGTGTTTCGGCCATAATAAAATATTGTAAGTTGTTATTTTTCGACAAATTTAAGAAACAATCGGGATTGGCAATTGTTCAGCCGAAAAAATATCGGTAATCAACAGATAATTCGTAAAGGTTTTGGTGCGGATTTACAAATTGTTAAAGGGTTTTTCTCCGGTTGGTTTCAGTTTCGGCCCTTTTTTGTACTTTGGCAGTCCGAATATAGCATTGATCTGGCCCCGGCCAGGTTGACAAGCTTTACTTGCAATTATTTTTATTAAGGGTTAAAAGCAAATTAAATTTCAATTCTATGCAAATGTCCAAAAACTTAGCTGCACTCATCATTGCAGTTACCCTGAGCCTATCGGGTGCGATGGCCTGTACGAACTTCCTGATATCAAAAGGGGCAACCACTGACGGATCGACTATGATAACCTATTCTGCCGATTCACATGTTTTATACGGAGAGCTTTATTTCAGGCCTTCTGCTGATTATCCTGAAGGATCACTGTTAGATGTTTACGAATGGGATACTGGTAAATATCTTGGGAAGATCAGGCAGGCACGTCATACTTATTCTGTTGTTGGTAACATGAACGAACATCAGGTCTCCATTGGTGAAACTACTTACGGCGGCAAAGAAGAACTAGTCGATACAACCGGAATAGTTGACTACGGCAGCCTGATATACATAACACTTCAGCGTGCAAAAACAGCCAGGGAAGCCATCCGGATTATGGGTGAACTGGTGGCCGAATACGGATATTACAGTTCAGGTGAATCGTTCTCTATTTCTGATCCCAATGAAGTATGGATACTCGAAATGATCGGAAAAGGTTCTCCACAAATTATTACGGATAAAAAAGGAAAGAAGAAAACCGTTCACAGCAAGGGAGCTGTGTGGGTTGCTATGCGGATTCCTGACGGCTATATTTCAGGACATGCCAACCAGGCCCGTATTACGACTTTCCCACTGAATGATCCCGAAAATTGCATTTATGCGCCCGATGTTATCAGCTTTGCCCGTGAAAAGAAGTATTTCTCCGGCGAAGACAAGGACTTTAGCTTTTCCGACACCTACGCTCCTGTTGAGTTTGGTGGTGCACGTTTTTGTGAAGCCAGGGTCTGGGCCGGATTTAATAAGGTTGGTAGCGGAATGGGAAAATATGTTGAGTATGCAAAAGGTCATGACCTGAAAAACAGAATGCCGTTATGGATCAAGCCCGACAAGAAACTGAGTGTTCAGGATGTGATGGATATGATGCGTGATTATTATCAGGGGACAGAAATGGACATGACAAAAGATATCGGCGCCGGTCCATACCAATCCATCGTTCGCTGGAGACCTATGACCTGGAAGGTTGACGGGGAATCCTATTTCAATGAAAGAGCAATTTCGACACAGCAGACCGGGTTTTCATTCGTCGCTCAGTCGCGCGGCTGGTTGCCCGACCCAATAGGCGGAATTCTCTGGTTTGGTGTTGATGACACTTACAGCACTGTATATGTACCCATGTACTGCGGAATAACAGCGGTGCCGGAAACTTATGCTGTAGGCAATGGCCGCATGATGGAATTTTCAGACAATGCTGCTTTCTGGGTCTTTAACCAGGTATCGAACCTTGCATACACCAGGTATAAGGACATGATTGTTGACATTAAAAAAGTCCAATCAGCACTGGAAAACAAGTTTGTTATGTACACACCTGTTGTTGACAAAGCGGCAGGTGAACTTTACAAGACAAATCCTGATAAAGCCCGGCAATTCCTGACGGAATATTCATCCAATCAGGGTAACAGCACGGTTGTGCGCTGGAAAGAGTTGTACCGGGATCTGTTTACCAAATTCCTTGATGGAAACGTCAAGGTAAAGGATGGCGATAACCAGAATCCGATTGTTAAATTCCCGGGTTACGATGAATCTTATTACCGTATGGTTATTGAAAAAACCGGCGATAAATTTAAACAACCGGCAGGAAGCGGCGGACATTAATCCGTTTCCTGTTTAACTTTTTCGAAGGAGGTGACGTTTATTCGTTTACCTCCTTTGTGTTTTACGTATGAGCGTGTTTTCGGAATAAGAGGTGCGATAAAATTATTCCGGCTCCAATGTAGAATTCCTTAATTTTGATATTTCCCTGAAAGTGAAATGAAAGAATACTATTGCCATATTGGTTATCCTGAAATTTAATTTGCCTCCTGATTCGTTTTTTAGGACAAATATTTATTTATGAAAAATGCTTTCATTTTATTTCTTGTTTATTTGTTCTGTCCTTTTTTGTTACATGCTCAGGATGAGTCGGTTGATATAAAATTCAAAATTCAGAATGATGAGCTTATTGCTGGTGCTAACAAAAACAATTTTTCAGTTTTCGCTACCGGACCGGATAATATCGTGAGCCCTGCATCAGGTAGTTTTACAAATGCTCATGAGCGAACAAAAATTCTCCGGGACTCCTCCTTACTCTATTCATGGGATCAAGTGAAAAATGAATGGAGTTTGAAGGCATATTACAGGACAAAATACAGTTATGACGAAAAATTTCGATTGACTGACTGCGTCAATTATCGTACTGATTATTTTTCGGGGAGTGTGGTTCCGACCCAGGAATACAAATCGGTTTATGACAGCAATAACAACCTGATTTATGAGCACCGGAAAAACTTTTCAAGTGATTGGTACTCCCCGCCATCAAGCTTTGATTCAATGGAATACGTCAACAATATCCTCACAATTCAAAAATCGTTTGTCTTCGATCCGAAAGAAAAAATCTGGATAAGCTGTGGAGAACAGCACTTTGACGATTTGGGCTGTCGAATTGATAATTCTGAAATTCGTTATGCTATGGTGTATATTCCGCCGGATGAGCAGTTCATGCCTGATTATGGGACAAAATCAGTAATCCGGAGAAACAGGGATCATCAGGTTGTGGAAAACATGAACCAATCTTTCGATATCCGGAAAGATGAATGGATCAACAATACAAGGCGCATAACAAACAGGAAAAGAAACGGACTTGTTAAGTCGAATCTTACATGCGCATGGGATACCCTTACTTCATCCTGGCAGAAACAGTATATGCAGAAATTCAAACAAACTTCAGATAGCAGCGCTGAAGCAGAGAAGATTTCATGGGATGGAATGGGAGTAGAAAAAAGGTCGCTGGAAATAGTTTATTTTGATCAGGGGAAGAACCTGATTTTGAAAAAGTATTATCAGATTCATGGCCAAACCAGGGTATTTACAGGTCAATCCGTGTATACGTACAATAAGGCCGGCGAATGTACCCGGCAAACAGGCCTTGTATTTAAAGAAAATGTCCTTCGTCCATACAGTGATTATTCATTTGGATATGATGACAACAACCACCTGATCTCGAAAATCAATCACTCCCTCAATACCGAATCGGGGAAAATTGAATACGGCACCCGAGAAACTTTCTTTTACGATTCAACGGGCACTCTTGTTGAAGAAATCTATTTTCACTGGAGTCTTGATTCACTGTCTTATATACCATCCAGAAAAGTATGCTATTTCAACTCCGTACATACGAGTGCCTGTAATTCTGAATTACCAACAAAAAGTAGCCTTGTTTATCCGGATCAGGCATCTCAACAATTGTATATCACCAATCTTGAATCCCCTTCCACAGCCCTTGTATTTGACAGTGAAAATTATGTAGTGATTAACTGCCCCGTTGTGAACAATCGGATCAGTATCGTAAATCTGAGCATAGGGATGTATAAAATTCAGATTTCAAATAAAGAGGGCATCATCATCTCTGAATTCCTCTGCAGCCGGCCGCATGAGAACTGCACATTCTGGAATATCGGCGTATTTGACTATTAGCCGGAGGTAGTTTTTCCTTTTCATCATAATGCATCAGCCGATTGGCTCAAGTGTTGATTATGAATAAGTATTTAGTGAAATTAATTGCAAGTGTGCTTATCTTTCAGCTGGGCCATGTCCGTACCGTCCACATGTGAATAAAGAAAAATTGCATTATTACATGAATTTGCGATAATTTTGCAGAAAGTAAAACGTTCAATAATCAGCAGCCAATTACAGAGGCACTTACGATTATTTAAAACAAATCGAAATGGAAAATGTAAGCAGTTATCCGAATAACGGCGAAAAGAAGAGAAAGAATGGGTTTATAATAATCATAATCGCGGTACTGATTGCAGCGCTTGCCCTGCTTGCATGGTTATACCTTTCAACCAGATCGAGGCTTGGTAATATGTTGGAAGAGAAGGAGTTGCAAAGGGTTGAACTACAGCATGAGCTGGATTCACTTATTTCGGAGCATAACAATATTAAACTTGAGTATGGTTCCCTTTCTGATTCCCTGGCCGGGAAAGACAGCATAATTCAGGCAAATGCCATCGAAATCAGAAAATTGCTGGATACACAATACGAGTTTTATAAGGTCAAGAAGAAACTCGACAAATTGAGGAGCATTTCACAGGGTTACCTCAGGCAGATGGATTCGCTTTATACGGTTAACCGTGAACTCAGGGAAGAAAATGAGCAGATAAGGTCGAGCTACCAGAAGGAGCAGCAGCGCAGCACCTCACTTCAGAAGGACAAGGAAGCCCTAACCGAAAAGGTAAGTTCAGCCGCAGTAATGAAAGCCTATAAGATTACCGGACAGGGTGTACGCGGCTCTGGCGACAAAGAGCGTGTGACCGATAAGGCAAAACGGGTTGAAAAGATTAAGGTATGTTTCACGCTAAGCGAGAACCCTCTCTTATCGGCTGGCCGGAAAGATGTTTATGTGAGAATTGCCCGTCCTGACAAAACCATTCTTGCCCGCGGCAAAGGCGACGATTACTCATTCAGCTATAAAGGTGAAATTCTGCAATACTCGGCAAAGGAAACGGTTAATTATCAGAACGTATCCATCGACCTTTGTTTGTATTGGATTAACAGGTCGACCAAAGAAGATATGCCTGCCGGTATGTATGTGGTTTCGGTATATTCTGATGATTATGAGATTGGCCAATCTACGTTTGAGCTGAAATAAATTTTTTGATATTTCTTATTGAGCTGCCATCAATCCGGCAGCTTTTTTTTGCCCCTGTTTTTCATGGATAGGTGTTGGCCCTGGATAAGGTTGCCTGGTTTTTGCCTGAACGGTTCATCGGTTAATTCTCCCCTTTCATCCCTCCAATTTCATGTTTGGCCGATTTATAGTTTCATGGACCCATTCGGGGACCTACTTTTGCATCGCTTATAAAAAACGTACTTAACAGCATACACGACTAAACAAAATGTACGCGGAAACGTTTATTGGGTAATTCGTTTCCAATAATCTGTATTTTTGCAAAAAAATTAATTGCCCATGGATGATAAAATGGCTCAGATCCTTAAAACTACGGGTACAATGTTCCGGAAATACGGCATCAGGAGTATTTCGATGGATGATATTGCCCGTGAGATGGGGATGTCAAAGAAAACACTGTATCAATATGTTGAGAATAAAAATGATCTTGTTGAAAAACTGCTGGCACATTTTGTTACCAGCAGCACTGCCTGTATTACGGAAAATTCATCAGATCTGAATGCCATAGACATATTACTTGAGGTTAGTGTAAAGGTGAGTCATGAAATAAAAGAGATGAATCCTGCCATTGCTTTCGACCTTGAAAAATTTTATCCGGCTTTGTATCGGATTTTTGTTCAGGCAAAGCGGGATCATGTTTACAGAAAAATTAAGGAGAATCTGGAGCAGGGTATCCGTGAAGGTATTTACAGAACAGACATCGACGCTGATCTCGTATCAAAACTTTATGTTCAGAAGCTCATTGATCTTCACGACCCGGAATTTCTTTCTTCACTTGATTTTACTTTTGAGAAAGTGTTCCAGGTTATGTTCGACAATCACATCAGGGGTATTGCCAATCCTGGTGGGCTTGCCTATTACGAAAAACAAATTAATAAACAAATTACCCGATAAAACTATGAAATTCTCATTTTTGAAAATCCTTACAGCTTTATTGCCTGTGCTTATTCTACAGGCCCAATCTATAGCTCAGGAAACCACAACTGCTAAAGCACTCAGCCTTAAACAGGCGCAGGAATATGCCCTGTTAAATAATGCTGAAGCAAAAAATTCAATCCTTGATCTGGAACTTGCCAAAAAACAGATATGGGAAACTACAGCCATTGGTTTACCCCAATTAAATGCACAGGCAAATTATCAACATCTGTTTACAGTGCCTGAACTGAGTCTTGGTGGAACCACGTTTCTTACAACTGATCTTAATCCGGGAACACCCATTACTTCAGATAACATCAACAATGGAGATGTTTCTCTCGGTTTTACTCCCGCTGCGCCCATACAACTCGGTGTTAAAGACAATACAACGCTTGATATTACCCTGACACAACTTGTTTTCAGTGGTGAATATCTTGTTGGTTTGCAGGCTTCCAAAGTATTTTATCTGATGTCGGATCAAAGCAGGATAAAGACCGAACTTGATTTGATGGAAGCGGTTTCCAATACTTACAGCCTGGTTTTGGTTTTGGAGCAGTCTAAAATTACACTCGAACAATCGCTCGAAAACCTGAACAAAACACTGGCTGAAATGAGGGAGATGTACAATCAGGGTTTTATTGAGAATACCGATGTTGACCAGATTGAGCTTACAATGTTAAATGTTACCAATTCGGTGAATTCAATCAACAGACAGGTTAGTACAACCAAGGATTTAATGAAATTTCAATTGGGTATGCCTTTTGAAAATGAGTTGGTGCTGACCGATAGTCTCGGATCTATTGCCGCTGATATCACGATGGAATCTGTAATGGCAAAAAGTTTTAATGTCAACCAGAATATTAATTATCAGATTCTTGAAACCCAGGAAAAACTTGGAATTTTAAGCCTCAAGCGTGAGAAAAGCACCTATCTGCCAAATCTGGCCGCTGTTTACAGACACTCAGAAAAAGTAAACCAGCCAGCTTTTGATTTTGCGCCCAAAGATGTTTTCCAGTTATCGATGAATATTCCGATTTTTTCCAGTGGACAGCGCAACGTTAAGGTTCAGCAACGCCAGCTGGAACTGGATAAAATCGTAAACATCAAGGACAATATAGCCAATGGACTTAAACTGGATTACAATAATGCCGTAAATGAGATGGCAACTGCTTATGAAAATTACCTGAACAATCAGAAAAACATTGAACTCACAAGCAGGATTTATGAGAAAACACTTATAAAGTATAAGGAAGGGCTATCTACGAGTCTTGACCTTACAAATGTTCAGAATCAATATTTGCGGGCTCAGGGGGACTATTATACTGCTGTTTATACCCTGATTTCCACCAAAAATAAGCTGGACAAATTAACCAACAACCTGTAACCAAAACAATAATACCAAAAATAGATGAAAACCATGAATAAGACATTGATTCTGGCAGTACTCGTACTTTTTGCCACAGCCTGTGGAAATACCGTTGACAAAAAAGCAGAACTGACAGCCCTGAAAAAACAAAGGGATGAGATAAACGCCAAAATTAAGGCTATTGAGGACGAGTTGAAACTCAGCGGGAATACTACTGAGCTGAAAATGACCGATGTAATGGTTACAGAGGCTCAGCCAACTAAATTTAATCACTACCTCGAAGTTCAGGGAAAAGTTGACGGTGAGGATAACATTGCCGTTTCGTCCCAGATGGCAGGCGTAATTACCTCTGTTTTCGTGAAAGAAGGCGATGCCGTTAGAAAAGGCCAGGTACTGGCCCAACTTGACAACAGCGTTTTAAAACAACAGATAGAGAGTGTTAAAACCCAGTTGTCATTTGCAACCAACCTATACAACAAACAGAAAGCATTGTGGGATCAGCAGATTGGCAGCGAAGTACAATATCTTTCAGCCAAAAACAACAAGGAAAGCCTTGAGTCCAACCTGGCCACCCTGAACGACCAGATGGAGATGTCGAAGATTAAATCGCCAATCAATGGCACAGTTGAGGAGGTTAACCTGAAGGTGGGACAGATGGCATCACCGGGTTCACCTGCAGTAAGGGTAGTAAATTTTTCAACAGTAAAAATAGTTGCTGAGATTTCTGAAGCCTATGCTTCTAAAATCAAGGTAGGTAATAATGTTATTGTATCGTTTCCCGATTTCGATGCGGATATTGATGCAAAAATTCATTTTACCAGCAAATATATAAATCCAATAAACCGTACTTTCCTGACAGAAATCAGGCTTGGATCAAGCAAAGTTGAATACAGGGCAAATATGATGGCTGTAGTAAAAATTAATGATTACACCAATCCTTCTGCTTATGTAATTCCGGTATCCCTGGTCAGGGAGTCATCAAGCGGAAAATACCTTTATGTTGCCAGGGAAGAAAAGGGCAAACTGGTTTCCCGTCGTCAGGTTGTGACTGTTGGTAATACTTACAATGGAATGGCAGAAATAACCAGCGGAATAGCCGTGGGTGATAAAGTTATAACAACCGGTTATAACAGCCTGATGGATGGTCAGTTGATTAAAATCAGCAAGTAGTGCGGGCAAATACCCAAATCCAATCGAGATATGAATATGAAAACCAATAAAATCAAGGAGTTTTTTGCCACCAGCTGGGCTATCGATAACAAGACAAGCATCTACGTGCTGACTGCTTTTATTACCCTATTAGGGATTTCCAGCTACCGCAGTATACCAAAGGAGCAGTTTCCGGAAATTGTTATTCCTACTATCCTTGTGAACACCATATACCCGGGCACATCGCCCGAGGATATGGAAAATCTGGTGACCAGGCCCATCGAAAAGCAATTGAAAGGGATCAACGGGGTTAAAAAGATCACCAGCAATTCATTGCAGGATTTTTCCTCCATTGCAATAGAGTTCAACACCGATGTTGAAGTACCTGAAGCTAAACAACGGGTCAAAGATGCAGTGGATAAGAGCAAATCGGACCTGCCTAACAACTTGTTGGATGATCCGAATGTAGCGGATATTGACTTTTCTGAAATTCCAATAGTTTACATTCAGATTTCCGGTGAATACGATCTCGACCAGTTGAAGCGGTATGCGGAAATAGCCCAGGATAAAATTGAATCACTTACCGAGATAACCCGGGTGGATATTGTAGGGGCACTTGAGCGGGAAATTCAGATCAATGTGGATTTGTACAAAGCACAGGCTGCCAGTGTTACCCTTTCAGATATTGAACGTGCGGTGTCATCTGAAAACCTGACTATTTCGGCAGGAAATATCAGTACGAGTGGAATGAAACGTTCAATCAGGGTGCAGGGACAATTTAACAACATGGATGTGATTGAGAATATTATCATACATTCATCCAGTGGAGCGTTGGTTTATCTGAAAGATGTCGCAGAAGTTAATGACACCTTTAAAGAGCAGGAAAGCTTTTCACGGTTAAACGGAGATAATGTTATTACGTTGAATGTTGTGAAAAAGAGCGGCAAGAATCTACTTGACGCATCAGACAAGATTAAGGATATTCTGGATAATGAGCTAATTAATAAAGCATTTCCATCCGACGTAACCGTTACCAAATCCGGAGAACAATCACGTTATACCAGGAATACCCTTGAGGAACTGAACAATACAATTATTTTTGGTTTCATTCTCGTAACCATTGTACTTATGTTCTTTATGGGTTTCACCAATGCATTCTTTGTGGCGTTGGCTGTCCCGCTTTCGATGTTCGTGGCATTTATGGCCATGCCTGCCATTGGATTTTCGATGAATATGATCGTGATGTTCGGATTTATTTTTGCGCTGGGAATTGTGGTGGATGATGCCATCGTTGTAATAGAGAATATTCACCGAACGCACCAGAGTGAGCCCAATATTGTTGTAGCGGCCAAGCGGGCGGCCGGTGAAGTTTTTCTACCCATTTTATCGGGGACACTAACTACCCTGGCACCCTTTTTCCCACTTGCATTCTGGCCAGGTATTGTGGGAGAGTTTATGTTCTACATCCCTGTAACACTTATACTTACCCTGTTTGCCTCTTTGTTTGTAGCTTACATCATCAACCCTGTGTTTGCAATTTCATTTATGAAACACGAATTTGATGCACCAGACAAGCGGAAACTAAAGAAAAAGGTCACCATAGAGATCATTGTGGTTATCATGTTAGCACTGGTCAGTTATGCATTTTATGCTATAAATGGCAGTGAGTCTGCTTTTGGTATTGGTAATTTTATGGTGTTTGTGGCAGCATTGATTCTGTTTTTTCATACCCTGCTCAATCCATACATTAAATGGTGGCAGGAAAAAGGCTGGCCTTTCTTTATGGGTCTGTATGAACGGCAGCTGCGCTTTGTAATTGTAGGACGAAACCCCCTGTACCTATTGTTGATCGTTATTGGCCTCTTCTTTGTGACCATCGTATTGGTAGGAATTCGGTCACCCAAGGTTGTATTCTTCCCCGATAATATGCCTAACAGCATCAATGTAATGGTGAAAATGCCGATTGGTACCGATCAGATTGTAACCGACTCCGTAACAAAGATTATAGAAGGCAGGGTAATAGAACTATTGGGTGATAACAATCCTGTGGTAGAATCAGTGGTTACCAATGTTGCCCTGGGAGCAGGAGATGACATGGATTTCGCCCGTAACATCAGCTCTGAGAAAGGTAAGGTTACCATTAATTTTGTTGAATACAAATACAGGAATGGTGTGAATACCAACGATTATCTGGATCAGATCAGGGATGAAGTCAAGGGGATACCCGGGGTTGAAATTTCAACCGAAAAAAACAGGGCAGGACCTCCAACCGGTAAACCGATCAATATTGAGGTAACCGGTGAAAATCTGGATAACCTGATTCGCGATGCAGCGGCATTCCAGAATTATCTTGATTCGATTCAGATTCCTGGTATTGAAGAATTGAAAAGCGATTTCCAGGACAATAAACCTGAGATAGCAATCATCATCGACCGCGAAAGGGCCAATCAGTACGGAATCAGTACCGGGCAGATTGCAACTGAATTACGTACAGCTGTTTTGGGTAAAGAAGTGTCCAAATACAAGGTTGATGAAGACGAATATTCAATTCAGCTTCGCTACTCAAAGGCTACCCGTGATAACATCAACAACCTGATTAATCTGAAAATCACTTACCGTGATATGAATTCAGGGTTGTTGAGGCAGATCCCGCTTTCTTCTGTTGCCAGAATCGAATATGCAGACTCTTATGGCGGAATTAAAAGGCAGGATCTTAAAAGGATTATTACCATATCAAGTGCTGTGTTAACCGGCTATACTGCCAATGAAATTGTGCCTCAGATTGAGCGCCTTTCAAAAGAGTTTCCGGTGAGTGATGGTGTTCAGATCAAGCTTACCGGCGAACAGGTTGACCAGAAGGAAACCTCTGACTTTCTTGGTATGGCCATGATGATTGCTCTCGGATTGATTTTCTTCATTCTGATTACACAGTTTAATTCTATCAGTAAAACCATTATTATCCTGAGTGAAGTTATCTTCAGTATCATCGGAGTTTTGCTGGGTATAGTCATCTTCAATATGTCTATTTCCATTATCATGACAGGTCTGGGAGTGGTGGCACTTGGTGGAATAGTGGTCAGGAATGGTATTCTGATCGTTGAGTTTATCGATACCCTAAAAGAACGTGGAATGAAGACCCGTGATGCAATTATCCAGGCTGGCCTTACCCGAATTACCCCGGTAATTCTTACGGCAACAGCAACCATTCTTGGTTTGGTGCCTTTGGCGATAGGATTTAACCTGAACTTTGTAACCATGTTTACCCAACTTAATCCGCAGATTCATATTGGAGGTGATAATGTAATGTTCTGGGGCCCATTGGCGTGGTCAATTATTTTCGGTCTAAGTTTCGCGACGTTCCTTACGCTGGTTCTTGTACCGGCTCTTTACCTGATGGTTTACGAATTTAAAATCAGGCTTCAGCGCAGGAAATCAAACAAGCTGGCCCGTCTTGCAAGATAAATACCGGTTGAAATGATTTGAGAGGGTGGCCCGGATATATCCGGGCCACCCTCTGATTTTATAGTCTTTCTTATGTTTGTAAATGGTCAGCATAAAAATTTCTCCAACTTTCAACACTCTGGCTACTCAGTTTGTTATTAATAACCTGTTATAGGGTAATTGTCAATTCAATTTAATTAAAATGTTCAACACAACCCGCATGGGGCGGCGTAAATCCTATCTTGCCTGGCTACTGGTAATGCTTCAGTTTCTCTTTATCGGACTAATCATTATTACCAGTCCTTTATTTCATTTGAAGGTGTGGGTGATTGTATTTATGCTGGCAGGTATTGCGATGGGATTGTATGCCATACAAACTATCCGTTTGGGCAATTTCAATATTTCACCTCATGTAAAACCCAACGGGAAACTGATAGCCCATGGGCCTTACAGGTTTGTCCGCCACCCAATGTATACAGCAATATTGATTACCTGCTGGCCGCTGGTGCTCGGGCATTTCAGCTACCTGAGACTCGGTTTCGCAGCCGGACTCACCATTGTGCTAATCGTAAAACTCCACATTGAAGAGCAATACCTGAAACTCGCTTTTCCTGCTTACCTTGAATACACGCAGACTTCGAAAAAGCTGTAAGACGAGAGCGAAGAGCTGATTCTTTTATATATTGAATCTTTACCGGGCTTTGGGCCAGGGCAACTGGAATTTCTTTATGGCCTTATCCAATAAAAATCAAGATCGTAGCGCCATACTTTAAACCTTCTTACAGAATCTGATATGGCTGCGAGATCAATACCCTGCCTCGCCCAGGCGCTGTCGCTCTCGGCCTGGTTGAATTCAGCGATTACCAGTTTTGGTTTGTAAGTCCGGATAGGGTCTTTATCGTTCAGGTAATTATATCGGATACCGATGGTTGGCGCTTTCGATTCAGCAGCCAGGGTATAAGCCCATATGCCCAGCACCGGACTCTTCCCGTCAAGCGATGAATTCTCCAGGTAGGTTTGAACAGCCTCAATATCAAAAGTACGCCGATGTAATGCCTGATATACGAATGTCAGATTCCAGACGGCAATGATGAATATAACAGGAAGAATTGTTTTTATCGCAGAGGCATAATTCTTTACAAGTAATCCCAGTGAAAGTGAAACCACAATGCCGGCCGCAGCTATCAGACTAAGAAAATAACGTGTCGGCAGATAGTTCATGGCAATTTTATGCTGCTCCACCACCAGCCAGATCAGACCAAAGATCAGGGCAAGGGGAATTGACTGCTTTCTGAAATTGCTGAGTTTTGCCACGGTTAAACCAATCAGGGCAAATAGAGTAATCAACAACAAAGGCCATAGTTCGGGCACCCAGATGATGTGCCGGAAATTAAACCGGTAAACCTGTAATAAACCCGGGATGGTGTTTTTAAACCTTTCGCTGGTTTCATAATTCATGATATAGTTATAAAAATCCTGGTTTGGCAGGTACCAAACCACCAGGTAAACCAATGCAAGTGTAAAAGTAAAAATCACTGATATTCCGAAGGCTGTATAGTATTCTTTACGGATAGTTTTAAGCTTCCGCGGAACCGACCAGGCCTTGATCAGCATGGCAGCAGGCACCAATACAGCAACATATGCAAACTGAATCTTCACCCCATAGGCCAGAAAGCTGAAAAACACCGCCAGCAACAACCATCGCAGCTTTTTCGGATGACCGATGAATTCTTCAAACTTTATCATGGCAAATAACGAAAGCAGTAACATGTTGATGGCAAAGATTTCGCCCATCGAGTAGTGACAGAACTGAAAATAATGAAACTGAAGGGCGACCAGTAACAGGTAAAAAAGCGCCGGTAGCCTTAATTGGGTGCTTGCAGATAAAACAAACAGGACTCCGATTGTAAACAGCAGTGTGACAGCCCTTCCCACGATAATATCCGTACCGAAAATGTAATAAAACGGGAAAAGAATAATCTGCAACACCGGCGTAATGATAAAGCCGTTGTTGTTGTAAAGATCGAAACTACCGTGGTTGATAAAGTCGCGCAACTGGGCGGTGTACAAACCTTCGTCGGTCCAGGCGCCACGGGTATTCAGGCTGAGCAGGCTGTCGGGGTCGGCGTTCAGAAAGGGGAGGTGGGCCAGGAAAAGCAGGGCCATCAATATCCATAAAACCAGCCTGATCCTTTTATCAGAAAGGTAATCGGATGATCTAAGACTGGTGAATTTATATATCATTCCGGCTTCAGTTCATTGTAGTGCCGAAAGTTAGGATTATTTTTCTCCCGATAACCCTAATTTATAATCAATCCCAAGAAAAACTGTCGGAACAAATGGCTCAAGCTCAATGAAATCAGAAGTATTATCGGTAGAACCTATCAGACTTAACCCTAAACCTGAGAATAAATGTATGCTCCGGCCAATTCTGTAGTCTAAGCCAATGGCCACGTTATGCTCTGAATAGAACAGTTTTTTATCAAAACTATTCATTCCACCATGATATGCGTGTATGCTTCTTATTTGATAAAAGGAGTAATTGAATTGACCGAAAATTCTCAGATTTCCGGAAAATTCTTTGGAGTTTAGCCTGTAACCCAAGTTTACTCCCCATCCGTTGTTGTTATAGTTTATTGAACCTGATGGTTCTGGAGGAATGAAATAAGCATACTCTGGCCCCAGATAAAAACTGCTATTCCTGAAATCAACAGTAAACGCCGGTATAAAATGCAAAACCCTGTAGTTTTTAGAATAGACATTATCTACTATATATTTCTTCACTTCAGTAGTAAAACCTGTTGTAAAGCGAACCCCGAAAACCGGTTTGGATTTTGAAACTTCCTGTGCCATCGCTGCTGGGATCAATGCCGGTAATATTAAGATAAGAAGAATTACAGCGTATCTTGTTTTCATGGCCGAAGGTTTATATTTTAGAATTATCTGTGCTGATACCAGATAAAATGCCCGTATTCAAAAGGATTAGTCAACTTCAGACGTGAAAATATAACCGCATAATACGTAGTCAATATAATAGACAATTATAAATCAGTTTACCCTTATTCAAATTGAAAAAATAATCAGCATATTTATATATAACAATTCCGATAATTGTATTATGGAGAAAAATGGGTCAGATTATTTCTTTTTTAAATTTCCGAAACGGACTTCCCGGGCTGACAAACGGCAGGAGTAACCTGATAAAAGCAATAATTACAGAGATACAATCCAATATCGTTTAGTTAAGGGAATGAATAAAAAATTAACCGCAGAGAACCGCAAAGCTTATCGCAGAGAACCGCAAAGAAATCCGATAATTACTGGCTCTGCGGCACTTTGCGTCTCCTCAGCGCACTTTGCGTTTAAACCTTTCAGCTTCCCAATTCCTTAACTAAACGATATTGAGATACAATCTGTAAATATCTCATAACGATAACTTCAAAATATACTGAAGGGTTGATAAAAATAAAACCAGTGAAACCGGGTTGTTTTAATTTCCCGGTTTCAATGGTAAATATATTAAATTAATATGCAAATGGTGATACTTTGCGTCGTGGCGTCCCTGCCAGCCGGCAGGCTGGTTTGCGTGATTCTTTAATTCCCACCTATAGTTATTGCAACTATTGCCAGGCCGATTCAAACTGCTGCAAAAAGCGTACGTCGTTTTCGGAGAACATGCGCAGGTCTTTTACATTGAAAACCAGGTTGGTAATGCGTTCTACGCCCATTCCGAAGGCAAAACCTGAATAAACATCAGGGTCAATGCCACAGTTTTTCAACACATTGGGGTTCACCATGCCGCAGCCGAGAATTTCAACCCAGCCGGTGTATTTGCAGAATCCGCAGCCCTTACCGCCACAAAGGTTACAGGAGATATCCATTTCGGCCGAAGGTTCGGTAAACGGGAAATAGGAAGGCCTCAGCCGGATGCGGGTATCCGCGCTGAACATCTCTTTGGCGAAGTAGAGCATGGTCTGGCGGAGG
The DNA here is from genome assembly GCA_016709025.1 of Bacteroidales bacterium. Lineage (GTDB taxonomy): Bacteria > Bacteroidota > Bacteroidia > Bacteroidales > Lentimicrobiaceae > Lentimicrobium. The sequence continues at coordinate 179,100 of JADJEQ010000019.1, forward strand.
TCGGCAAAACTTACGTTTTTATCGACATACAGACCTTCAATCTGGTGGAAAAAGCAGTGTGCACGGGCCGAAATGGCCTCGTTGCGGTAAACCCTTCCCGGGAAAATCATACGGATGGGCGGTTTGGTTTTTTCCATCGTCCTCACCTGTACGCTTGAAGTGTGGGTGCGCAAAACAATGTCAGGATCCTTCTCGATAAAAAAAGTATCCTGCATATCCCTGGCTGGGTGCTCGGCAGCAAAATTAAGTGCGGAAAAGTTATGCCAGTCGTCTTCTATCTCAGGACCTTCGGCTACAGTGAAGCCAACCCGGGAGAAGATTTCGATCATGCGGTTGCGGATGATCATCAGCGGATGGCGTGATCCGGCATCTTGAAAATTAACAGGCAAGGTAAGATCCTGAACCGGAGCAGAAGCAGTTTCCTGACCTTCAAGGCTTTCGCGCAGGATGTCAATCTTTTCCTGGACCTTGCCTTTGAGGTCGTTCAACAGCACGCCCATCTCACGGCGCTCTTCTGCAGCCACATTTTTGAAATCAGCAAACAGGTCGTTCAGGATTCCTTTTTTACCTGAATACTTAATGCGGAACTGCTCGAGTTCATCCTTGGTTTTGGCTGTAAATGTTTCAATTTCAGCCAGGTATTTATTTATATGTTCTTTCATTATTTTTTTATAGCCGTCAGTAAATCAAAGACTTCGTTGTTCCAGTAAGTACCGGCCGGGCTTCGACTACGCTCAGCCTGACAACTTATAAATATTAGATTGTCATGTTGAGCGGAGTCGAAACATGAGCCGACTTTTGAAGTATTTTCTGAAGATTTATTTAATTACGGTAATTTTCATTTTTACATCCTTCACCGGTTTGTCGCCGGCAGCAGTTTGCACAGCAGCGATTCTATCAATCACATCCAGGCCGGATATAACTTCGCCAAATACGGTGTACTGATCATCGAGGTGTGGCGTTCCGCCAATGGTTTTGTAAGTGGCCCGTCTTTCGGGACTGATTGCTTTATTTGTTTGCTTTTGGAACATATCCAATTGCTGATCGTTCAACACCTGTCCTTGTACAATGTAAAACTGCGAACCGGAGGAGGCTTTTTTAGGATTAACCTGATCGGCTTTACGAGCGGCTGCCAGTGCGCCTTTTTTGTGATAGTATTTCGAAACAAACTCAGCCGGCACCGTATATCCGGGGTCGTTCATCTGGGCTTCCTGCCCGCCACCCTGGATCATAAAGTTCTTGATAACACGATGAAAAATGGACCCGTTGTACCAGCCCTGTTTCACAAGTTTCAGGAAATTATCACGGTGTTGAGGTGTTTCGTTGTATAAAACGGCAGTCATATTTCCGAATTCGGTTTCAATCAGAATTTTTATCTGTTTCGGTGCATCAGTCTTTGCTTTAGGGGCCTGTGCATTTGAAACAGAAACTGCAAGAATAAAGAGTGCAATAAGGAAACTCAGCTTTTTCATGGTTTTACTTTTTTACGGGTAACTATTTTAACTTTCATGGGAATATCCGTCAAAGGCCGGTCATTTTTGTCGGTCTTTTCGCGGGCAATGGCATCAACAACTTCCATACCGGAAACAACTTCCCCGAAAACAGTGTATTTCCCGTCGAGGTGAGGAGTACCTCCAACAGTGGTATAGGCCTCACGCTGTTCATCTGATAAACGGAATTCAGGGATCAGCGCGTATTCCTTGTTAATGATCAGGTTCAGGGTGTCGAGCAGGTACTTGAAGTGTGCAGAATCTTTTTTTGCATCGGGTGAAAAGAACTGATTTCTCAACCTGAGATTTTCAGGTTTATCCATAACATTCACAAAAATACGCTGCTTGGTCATCGAATTTTGTTCCTTCTCCACCATATCCAGATCGGCCTGGGTGAAGACTTTTCCCTGAACGATGTAAAACTGCGAGCCGGAAGAGAGTCTTTTCGGATTTATTTTATCGTCTTCGCGGGCAGCTGCCAAAACGCCACGCCTGTGAAAATGAGCTGGTGTAATTTCAGCAGGGATATCGTACCCCGGGCCACCATTGCCCAGTTCAACACCTGCTGCTGCATGGCGCGAATCGGGATCACCACCCTGAATCATAAAGCCATTGATCACCCGGTGAAATAATGTACTATCGAAGAAGCCTTCAGAGGCCAGTTTCAGGAAATTATCGCGGTGCTTCGGCGTATCGTCATAAAGCATCAGTAAAATGTCACCTTTGGGCGTGTTAATCACCACGAGGTTTTCCTGTCCTGTCGTTTGTGAAAATGCCGCAGGCAGCGCAGTAAGCAACGTCAGAAGAAAAATCAGAAACGGACGGTGGAGCTTTCGCAACATTTATCAAATATTTGAGAAATGCAAAACTACAAAAAAGAGGTGGAACATCGGAAAGACAGAAAATCATATTCTGGGCCTGCGGCTTGGGTAGTAAAGGCTGAGGCTAAGTCTAAGGTTTATAACCTGCTAAATCTGGTTCTACAATTTCATATTTAGTTTCAACCTCAACCTTAACCTTAACCTTAACCTTAACCTTAACCTGAGTTACATAAGAGAAATTAACTCTTCTTCCCCGGGCTTTCACCCCTTGCCTTTACAAAGCATTCCCTGCACAGGGGTTCATAGCTGTCGGTTTCACCAAGCATAACCAGTTTTTCATCCGTTGTTTTTCGGTGTGAATAGTGGGCCAGGTTGCCGCATTGCATACAAATGGCATGCACCTTGGTCACGTACTCGGCGGTGGCCATCAATGCCGGGATCGGGCCAAAAGGTTTTCCGGTAAAATCCATATCGAGCCCGGCAATTACTACCCTGATACCACTGGCTGCCAGCTTGTTGCAAACAGAGATCAGTTCATCGTCGAAAAACTGGGCCTCGTCAATGCCAACGACATCCACATTGTTGGCATATAACAAAATCTGTGTTGAAGATTGGACGGGGGTTGAATTGATGGAATTTTCATTGTGCGAAACCACATTTACCTCGTCGTAACGGGTGTCGATGGCAGGCTTGAAAATCTCAACCCTTTGTCGGGCGATCCGGGCACGTGTTAAACGACGGATCAATTCTTCGGTTTTGCCCGAGAACATCGAACCGCAGATAATTTCAATCCAGCCGCGGCGTTGCGTGGGGTTTATGGCGCTTTCGAGAAACATTTCCTGGTCTTGAACAGATATCTTTGTTAATTTTATCCACTGAAAACAGTGAATCAGACCCTGAAATATTGTTTAGAAGCCTGATTTATTTGGTCTGCAATGTACAAAAATACCCTCTTTCAGCGTTCGCAGGAACACTGTTTATAAATAATTCTGAACAATGGAATCATTAAAATCTGAAATCAAGCAGCTCATCGATAAGCTTGCTGATCGTTACAATAACTTACCCGATGGGGCATTGCAAGCAATTGATGTGGATCTGATGCTTGCCACATTGCGCCAGCTATACGAGAAAACGGAAGCATTGAAGCATCAGCCTGCTCCTGAAATAGTCGTAAAGGCAGAGCCTGTGCAATACAACCAACCTGATCCGGAGCAAAATGCTTCGCCTGTTGAACTGCCCCCTGAGATTCCTGCTCCGGCTCCTTTATATGTACCGCCGGTAGTTGCTCCTCAGCAAACACCTGTTAAGCCAGAGATTACATATCCTGAACAACAACAGTTTACCATGCCTCCGGTTCCTGATATTCCCCGGGTTGTTACCAATGAGTATAAATCTGAGGATGAGTTTGCCCGTGATTCGGGCGTTACTCATAACCAGCCGTTGCAGGGCCCACTCGATTTATTCGGAACCTTAACCATTGCTGATAAGCTTAAAAGCGATGCACCGTCACTGAAGGATAAGATCGCCTTCGGGAAAAACGACCAGTCACTGGCCGAAAGGATGCAACTCAAATCAATCAGCGATTTAAAAACTGCCATCGGACTGAATGATAAGTTTCAGTTTATCAATGAATTGTTCGAAGGGTCGGCCGATCGGTACAGCGAAGCAGTTAATATGTTGAATCACTGTTCCACAGGGAGTGAAGCCGGACAATTGTTTGCAGATCTTAAATCACGCTATAACTGGGATGAAAAGAACTCGGTTTTCATGAAACTGCTGGATTTTGTCAACAGGCGCTATTTATAAAAGAATTCAGGGAGAATCGTAAATGATGATGACCAATAATTCAGGGATCAGAATCCGTAAAGCATCTATATTGTTCTTAACAGTGATCTTTGCAGGCATTGGGAGCCAAACAGCCAATGCCCAGGATAAAAGTTATGCAAAAAGTCTGATCGATAGCCTGGCTTCGCCTTTTATGTTTGGCAGAGGCTATGTATACGATGCCAACCGGATCGCCTCAGATTTCCTGGCTTCAGAATTGCAGAAACATAACCTGAAGGGTTTCCAGGGTGGTTACTATCAGCCATTCACGCTTCCCATCAATACCTTTCCGGGAAAAGTTGAATTATCAATCAACGATAAAGCGCTTGTTCCTGGAGTTGATTTCATCGTTTCTGCGGGTAGCCCTTCGGTTTCGGGTACATTTAAAGTTAAAGTTTTACCTCCTGAGCTTTTCGATAAACCCGGAAACCTTACAAAACTCAAGCGGAGGAATTTTTCTGAAACCATCCTCCTGATAGATAAGTCAAACCTCGCTAAAGAAAAGTTAAAGCTGGTTGACTCCCTGGTCAGAACGAATTTCCTGAGAGCGGCCGGGTTTGTTCTCCTGAGCGATAAAGAAAGGCTGCTCTGGAGTGTTTCACAGGGTTATAAGCAGAACACATATCCTGTATTTGAGGTACTAAAACCTTCAATGCCGGTGAAACCAAAAGAGGCGGATGTAATAATTGAAGCAGTTTTTGTTCCGGGAATGGAGGTCCGCAATGTGTTGGCATTTATTCCCGGCACGGCTGTTCCTGACTCATTTCTGGTGGTGACTGCCCATTATGACCATTTGGGGATGATGGGTAAGGGTGTTGTTTTCCCCGGTGCAAACGACAATGCCAGCGGGGTAGCCATGATGTTGGATCTGGCCAGGCATTTTTCAACTCCGGGTAATGAGCCCCGTTTCAGTATGGCATTTATGGCGTTTGCCGCTGAAGAAACCGGCCTCAATGGCTCAGAGTATTATGTTGATCATCCTGTTTTCCCCCTTTCTCAGATCGCTTTCTTAATCAACATAGATATGGTTGGCACCGGCAGTGAAGGGATAACAGTTGTGAACGGAGCCACGTATAAAAGTCAGTTTGAAAAACTTGTAAAGATCAATGCCGACAATGAATACATACTCACGGTCAAACCCCGGGGAGAAAGTTGCAACAGCGATCATTGCCCGTTTTACAGGCTTGGTGTCCCGGCTGTTTTTATCTATTCAATGGGTAAGGAACACCGCGAGTACCACAATATTTACGACAGCCGCGATAGAGTCCCGTTGACAGAATATGAGGATATTTTCAGGCTGTTGCGCGATTTGTATATTTTGGGTAGGGCGCTGAAAACATATATTTATTCAATGAATTAAAAATCTGACCTGTGCCAAAACTCTACCTGGTTCCAACCCCCATCGGCAATCTTGAGGATATCACCCTCCGGGCTATCCGGGTGCTGAAGGAAGTAAATGTGATACTAGCCGAAGATACCCGAAAAACAGGGATGTTGCTGAAGCACTTTGGCATCGCGGGCAAACTCATGGCACATCATATGCACAATGAACACCGGACTGCCGAAACCATTGCCGGTCGGATAGCTTCGGGAGAGTCGGTAGCATTGGTTACAGATGCCGGTACCCCTGGCATTTCTGATCCGGGTTTCCTGCTGGTGCGCACCTGCATAGCCCTGGGTGTTGAGGTGGAAAGCCTCCCCGGTCCGACGGCTTTTGTTCCTGCATTGGTAAACTCAGGCCTGCCGTGCGATCGCTTCTATTTTGAAGGATTCCTGCCGCATAAAAAAGGGCGGTTAACCAGACTCACCTTTCTCTCAGGCTTATCTTGTACCTTCGTGCTTTATGAATCTCCTTTCCGCCTGGTAAAATCGCTGGAGCAAATGGCCGGGATGATGGGCCCGGATAGAAAGGCTTGCGTATCGCGTGAATTGACTAAACTATTTGAAGAAAACCGTCGCGGGACATTGGCTGAACTTGCTAAACATTACAGTGAAAATGCACCCAAAGGCGAAATAGTGATTACAGTTGCTGGTGCAGGTCAGAACGACGGGATTTCGTCTGAATCTGCTGAAGATTAAAAGGTTGCTCCTGTCTTCTCAGGCTAATCAATCGAGGAATAGTGAGCACCCCCAAACAATTTCCTGATTTTCCTCCCGCTAAATCCGTTCGTATCCGAACATGTTAATTGTAAAACCGGACGAAATATCTAATATGCCGGTTGTATAACACAATTATAATCAATGGTATACAACTTTGGCATAAGATTCGCTATGTCTTTGCAACCTAAAAAAGCTGATCATGAACAATCCTATTCCTTTGGTTATGGTAATCGGTCTTAACGGAAGCAGATCGATGTTTGCCGCTACTGAATACCTTCAGTTGCGTGAAGAAATCAGCCGCAGCATTTCTTATCCGGACTTTGCGAGGGCATTTCATCTCGAAGGCATTGTGAATGTTGGAATATCAACAGATAATACCGGACAGGTTACTGTTTCTGAAAGCAATGCATCTCATGAGGGTTTGCTTGAATACGTGGTAAGCCGTCTCAAAAAAATGATCATCCTGTCAGAAGAATACAGAGAAAGAGACTATAAACTGATGTTGAAGTTTAAAATGTATTGACAATATAAAGAAATCAGGTAAGGGAACGGTTCCCACAAACCATTTCTGAGCTGTAACATATCAACCGATTTTGCAGATATGTTTTCTCTTGTGTGTGTGATAAAAATTCCTGCCAGGCAGGAATTTTTATTTTTAATTTCGCCTGAAAGAAAATCAACATGTTCACTTATCCATATCCAAGGCCGGCAGTCACTGTTGATGCCCTTGTTTTCAGAACATCAGGAAACGAAACTGAAGTATTACTGATAAAGAGGGGAAATCCTCCTTTTAAGGGATTGTGGGCCGCTCCCGGTGGATTTATTGATATGGACGAGACGCCGGAGGATGCCGCAAAGCGCGAATTGGCTGAAGAAACCGGAATCACCGGAATTGAGTTATTTCAATATCACACTTACGGGGCTGTTGACCGTGATCCGCGACACCGGACCATATCCATTGCATATGCCGGAATGCTTAATGATACGGATCAGGTTGCCACCGGTGGAGATGATGCCGCCGAAGCTGCCTGGTTTCCTGTCGGAAAGTTGCCACCACTGGCGTTTGATCACGATCAGGTAGTTGCCGGTGCGATATTATTTGGGAGGGACAGGGGTTGGTTTTAAGCCCTGTAAATTATTAAACCCAATCATTATCAGTAATAGAATCAAGAAATCCAGGCAAACATAGTTTCTTTAACAATCCATTTTCCGTCCACTTTCTCAAGGATCAAATAGAATCCTGCCCCACTTAGTCCACCAATCGAACTGCTATAATAAACAAATCCCTTTGTCTTGTCACTATTTAGTCCTGGTCGTGAAATTTTTATAAGTGGTTTTGCACCAAAGATTTTATGATAATTTTCCCAACCACCCTGTTTAAAAATAATTTCAATTTCTTTTGCGGATACATATTTTACTTCCCCTGGAAAATCACGAATAGAATCGATCTGAAGCCTTGATTTATTTTTAACAATGAAATCCTGATAGGAATCATTGTCGAGTGAGGGTAATCCATTTGTTTCATTTTTAAATCTGCTAAATGAATCTACCTTAGGGTCAAATAGATAGGTCTCTGTTTCATTGATCAATATTATGTCAGGAACTTTGCATGTCCTGATTTCCTTAATCTTACCTTTTCGGGTAAATACGGTATCATTTGGTAAAGATTTAATCTCGCTTTTTATCAATGCTGAAATTATCTCATTTTCAATATCTATTTGTCCGAATCCAATCAGAGTAGTCAGATTCAAGGTAATAACTATCAGTATTTTCAAGTATCTCATGGAGATATTGTTCAATTAGTCAAAACTATCAGGATAACTAATCTTGTTTTAGTTCATCAAGAATCGCCTGAACAATATTTTCGGCCCCTTCTGCAATTTGAACAATATCTGCATCCAGCATATAACAAGGTGTGGTGAAGATTGGCCGGTGTGAATCGCGGATTACTTCTCCATGATTGGAAGTAATGTGTCTTGACCCGGTTTTTTCAATATTCTTTGCATCAGAAGGACTATTTCCAAGGGTAACTTCAACATTGCCAAGTACTTTCGCAAGCAGAACAGGCGAAATGCACAAAGCGCCGATGGGCTTTTTCAACGAAACCATATCCTTTACAGCTTTCTCAACTTCTGCATTGACGCTACAGTCGGGACCATCAAAAGCCCAGGAGCAGAGATTCTTGGCTACACCAAACCCACCAGGGAAAATGAGTGCATCAAAATCGCGTGCATTAAAAGCACTGAGAGGTTTAATTCTGCCTCTTGCTATACGGGCAGACTCAACCAACACATTGCGGGTTTCGGGCATTTCTTTGCCGGTAAGGTGGTTAACCACATGGTGTTGGGAAATATCTGGTGCAAATATTTCGTAATCTGCACCGTTCTTTTTAATAGAAAGCAGGGTGAGGGTCGCTTCGTGTATTTCGGCTCCATCAAAAACCCCGCATCCGGCGAGTACCACGGCAAATTTTTTCATAACATTGAATGTTAACTGGTTCTGAAAATTCAGGATTCATCAGGATAAACCTATACTGAATACATCAAAAATAAGCAAATTCGCAGGCTTTAAAGAATACCTGCCCTAAAATTGTTAATTTTATCAAATAATTGCAGTTTTATGTGCGGGAGATTTTCATTAACTACTGAAGAACAGCGGCTGAACGATTTTTTCAGGTTGGCCGGAGGAAGCGAGCCCTATGTGCCGCGCTACAATGGAGCGCCAACACAGAGCCTGGCGGTTATTACTGCCTCAGAACCACATCGGTTGCAATTCTTCAGGTGGGGTTTGGTGCCTTACTGGTCGAAGGAAGTGTCCAGGTCTACCCCGGTAATCAATGCCAGGGCTGAGAGCCTGGATGAAAAACCTATGTTCAGACAACCATTTAAAAAACGAAGATGCCTGGTTCCCGCCGATGGGTTTTACGAATGGGTTCATTCGGGTAAGAAACAGCCCTTCCGCTTTCAGATGAAGGATGAATCCCCTTTTGCAATGGCTGGTATATGGGATCAATGGGGCCGTGAACCAGGAAAAGCACTGTTTTCCTTTGCAATAATTACCACATCCCCCAATAAACTGATGGAACCCATCCACAACCGGATGCCTGTAATTCTGGCGAAAGAGAATTATAAAGCATGGCTTGACAGCAGCAATGAAAATGAGTTACTTGAAATGCTCAGGCCTTTTCCTGAAAACAGAATGAAGGCATACAAAGTCAGTGACAAGGTAAACTCTGTAAAGTCTGAAGGACCGGAGCTGTTTAAACCGTTGGAAGAAGCCGATTTGTTTTCATTAAAATAGCTTGTCTGAAAGATGGCATAAAAATCAGCATCAGTGAATAATGCGGCACATGTTTTGCGCGTTATTAAGTTTATATCCGTTAAAAGATGAGCATAAAGAAACTTCTATTATTGATCACCCTGGTTCCTTTGTCATTTTCCTCATGCAAGAAGTATGAAGATTATCCGCCTGAACCTACCATTGAATTCATGGATTTTACGCTTCTCCGCGATGATCAGGGTATAGACCAGCGGGGGGTTCTCAGGTTTTCGTTTGCCGATGGTGATGGGAATATCGGGCTACTTGCTACCGATACACTTCCTCCGTATGATTATAATCTCTTTGTCAGCTATTTCGAAAGACAGAATGGTGTTTTTAAGGAAATTTTTCTGGTAACCCCCAATTACATCAATGACTCAACGATTGTTTATGATACCGCAACTTTCAACGGACGTATTCCTATTCTTATGCCGGCAGGGAAGAACAAAGCCATTAGTGGTGAAATTGAAGACACCCTGTTTGTAAACAACCCGCTTTCCACATTCGATACCATTATGTTCGAAGTGTATATTCAGGACAGAAAACTGAATAAAAGCAATACAATCCAAACTCCACCCATTGTTGTTAAAAAGCAATAATTATGAAGCGAACTTTTATCAGTTTAATACTTCTGTTTTTGAGCGTGTTTTCAACACTTTATGCTCAGCCACGGCAGCTTAAGAGTTTTGATGAATTGTTAAATGCAGTAAAAGCAGGCGGTGAAGTAAAACTGGTTTTTCATTATGCAAAATGTGAATTGATTGCTGATAATGAAAAACAGGAAAAGGTGCCGGATGCAATTGGTGGAATGTCGTTGGATGTTTTTGAATATTTTGCACCAAATAGTGTCAAAAATAAGGAGGCTTTTCTGGTTGCTTCCGAGTCGAAACTGATACAAAATCCCAAAGGGGATGACTATGTATATAACTATGTAAAAGTCAGGTTAAGTGCCGATGGGAAAGTCAAAATTACAGCGAGGTACCTGAATCCGGAAAGCTTTAAGGTTCAGATGGATGAAAATTTTTTCGGAACCATCAACGATGGTGAAAACGAAGGTGGTATATTCCTTTATGTAAATGAGTAAAAGAGGCAGATCATTTGGCCGGTTAGCCAGAATATTCCTGCTTTCCGGAGGTTTTGTTTTTGTCTTAATGATTCTGCTGGCCTTTACCACAATTCCTTTTTGGGCATACTACGGGCTGGCAACCGGATACAGCAAAACCGAAAAAGCTCCGGAAAACATTATAATGCTCGCCGGAGCCGGAATTCCGAGTGAAAACGGACTTATAAGGGCTTATTACACGGCCAAAATAGCCCGGCAATGTCCGGATGCCCTGATAATCATCGCAGCTCCGGGACGAATCAATGACAGTCTCGGGGATCCCAGGCGGATTGCCTCGGAATTGGAACTCAGGGGTGTAAGCCATAAGAAAATCCGTTATGCGGTCAATGGGAAGAACACCAGGGGGCAGGCTCTTGAAATTGGTTCTATGATTCCGGAAAATGAGCATTCCCGGCCGATCACCCTCGTAACTTCTCCCGAGCATATTAAGCGGGCTGTCTTGAGTTTTCGTAAATGTGGTTTTACCAACATTACCGGATTGCCGGCATTCGAATCTTCGCTTGAAATGGATCTGACTTTTAATGACAAAGACCTTAAAGGAAATAGAATAGCTCCGCCCATTGGTGGAAACCTGCAGGTCAGATACCAGTTCTGGAACCATCTGAAATATGAAATCATCGTGATCAGGGAGTATTTTGCATTGTCCTATTATAAGCTCAGGGGGTGGATCTGATTCAGACGGTTGTGCATTATCCCGTAATCTGAAGATGTTTTTTCGGGAATCAAAAACACTTATTAGTGGCATAATATGCACATAAGCCAATATTTAGCAGCCTTCCATAATATTCCTAATTAGTTCATCACACTTCCTGTTTTGCTGTTAGGCGTACCCTGTTAATCAGTAAATTTGCGGTAGCAAATTTAATCCTGCAGGGAGCCCGATGGCGAACAGAACACTCGCTTCACGAAAACAAACCGTAATAGCCATATTTCTGGTAATTGGATTCATCTACCTTGTCAGGTTATTCTATATACAGGTTATCGACAAGAGCTATACCCTGTCGGCCAATAACAATGTACTTCGTTATGTTACCCAATATCCTGCACGTGGGCTGATTTACGACCGCAATGGGAAACTGTTGGTATACAATGAAGCAGTATATGATCTCATGGTGTTGCCCAGGCAGGTAAAAGAAATTGATACTGCTGAATTCTGCCGTCTCCTCGAAATTACCCGGGAAGGGTTTATCGAACGAATGGAAAAGGCAATGAATTACTCAAAGTATAAGCCCAGCCTGTTTGAAAAACAGATTTCAAAAGAAACCTATGGCTACCTTGAGGAGAAAATGTACCGTTTCCCCGGGTTCTTCGTTCAACCCCGAACCATCCGGTTTTATCCCAAGCCTATCGGGGCGCATTTATTTGGATATGTGGGTGAAGTTACCCAGGGATTAATTGACAAGAATCCCTATTATAGATCGGGTGACTACATTGGTGTCAGCGGAATCGAAAAATCCTATGAAGAAGAGTTGAGGGGCATCAAGGGAATGAAAATCAGGATGGTAGACGTTCATAACCGTGAAGTAGGAAGTTTTCAGGAAGGCAGGTTTGATTCGGCAGCCATCATGGGGCAGGATCTTTATTTATCCATCGACGCCGACCTTCAGGAATATGGAGAACTCCTGATGCAGGGTAAAATGGGCAGTGTGGTAGCCATTGAACCTTCAACCGGCGAAATACTGGCATTTTTGTCGAGTCCGGGTTATGATCCAAACCTGCTGGTGGGTCGTGTAAGGGGGAAAAATTTTAAATTGCTGTCAGGTGATCCTATTAAACCACTGCTAAACAGGGCTATGGCAGGGACTTATCCACCAGGCTCGACCTTTAAAATGGTAAACGACCTGGTTGGGCTTCAGGAGGGTTTACTGGATCTGGATACCCGGTACTCCTGTCAGGGAAAAACATCATCGCCCATCCGGTGTACACATACCCATCAATCGCCCCTCAATGTGCTCGTTGCCATTCAGCAATCATGCAATCCCTTTCACTGGCAGGTTTTCAGGACAATTATTACAAATGGCGGACAAGGAGGTATCCGCAATAATTATGTATCATGGCGTGATCATGTAATGAGCCTGGGATTCGGTCACAAACTTGGTACAGATCTGCAGTTTGAGCTTTCGGGAAACATCCCTTCTGCCGAAAAATTTGATGCCATTTATGGCAAAGGCCACTGGAATGCAATGACCGTAAGGTCTTTATCGATAGGGCAGGGAGAGATACTTGTGACACCGCTTCAATTGGCGAATTATGCCGCGGTTATGGCTAACCGGGGTTATTATATTGTTCCACATGTAGTTAAATCAATTGGTGAATTAAAGAAAAAATCAGGGGATTTCAATAAAGTTGTTTCTACAATTGATAAGTCGCATTTCGAAATAGCAGTTGAGGGGATGCGTCAGGTTGCAACTCTTGGAACAGCCCGATGGTACCAGATAGACAGTGTTACGATGTGCGGCAAAACAGGAACTGCTGAGAACCCGCATGGAGACGACCATTCCCTGTTTATGGCTTTCGCCCCAGCCGACAATCCCCGGATCGCGATTGCTGTTATTATTGAAAATGCAGGGTTTGGCTCCTTATGGGCTTTACCCGTAGCTTCGCTCATGATAGAGAAGTATATCACAGGTAAAGTTAACCGACCTGATGTTGAAGAAAAAATGTTAAATACCAAACTTTACTGATTCGTGCGCGAACGAAAAAACATATTCAACAACATCGACTGGACACTCGTTGTATTGTACCTGATCATGGTTCTTTTGGGATGGGTGAATATCTATGCTGCGGTATATAATGAAGATTACAGCAACATTTTTGACATTTCACAAAGTTACGGCAGACAGATGATCTTCATTGCTTCATCATTGTTTCTGGCTTTGGTCATCTTGCTTACCGATGCTCGTTTTTTCAGCACTTTTGCTTATGCGATTTACGGTTTTACCATTTTCCTTCTGATTGTTGTGTTGGCAATAGGATCGGAAGTTTCCGGATCAAAATCATGGTTTCAGATCGGAAGTTTTGCTATACAACCGGCAGAATTTGCCAAGTTTGCCACCAACCTTGCCCTGGCACGCTTTTTCAGTGCCCAGCATATCAATATCAAAGATGTGCGGACAAGGTTACTGCCCCTGGTAATCCTTGGTCTACCCGCTTTACTTATCCTGATGCAGAATGATACCGGATCGGCACTGGTTTATGGCTCTTTTATTCTGGTGCTGTACCGCATGGGTCTTTCAGGTAACTATCTGCTCGCCGGAGCTCTGGTTGTAGTAATTGCACTTACCACCCTGATGGTAGGGATTATTTATGTTATGGTACTGTTAATAATCATGGCTGCAGTACTTTTCTTTTTTATGAAAAGAAACCGCCGAAATATTATAAATCTGGTTGCCATTCTTCTTTTAGGTATCGGATTCACTTATTCAGTTGAATATGCGGTTTCGAATTTCCTGGGAGAACACCAGAAAACCAGGATAAATGTATTGCTGGGAAAGCAGATTGACCTGAAGGGAGCGGGTTATAACGTAAATCAGTCAAAAATTGCGATCGGCTCCGGTGGTTTTACAGGGAAGGGATTTCTTAACGGAACGCAGACAAAATACAACTTTGTTCCTGAGCAAAGTACCGATTTCATATTTTGTACTGTAGGCGAAGAATGGGGATTTCTGGGGTCGCTTGTTGTTATTTCATTGTTTATGACCATGTTGGTCAGAATTATTATGTTGGCTGAACGACAACGGTCTGATTTTAGCAAGATGTATGGATATGGGGTAGCTTCAATCATTTTCTTTCATTTCATGATAAATGTTGGAATGACCATCGGGCTTGTGCCTGTCATTGGAATCCCGTTGCCATTTTTTAGTTATGGGGGCTCTTCGCTCTGGGCCTTTACCATTTTGTTATTCATCTATATTAAACAGGATGCTAACAGGAATTCATTGCTTTAGAGACTGTTTAAATTTCAACCCCCCTTTCAGGGGGCCCCCCCGGGGGGGGGGGGGGGGGAAAAAAACAACAGGGGGGGGGGAAAGAACGGAAAAATTTGAAAAAAAAAAAAATTTTTTGGGGGGGGGTTCTCTGCGGGGGAAGGTGGGGGGCCCGCCGGGGGGGGGGGGGGCGGGGGATTTAATAAAAAAAAAAAAATCTTAGTCCTCAAATAATTAACCCAGACTGAATCAAATTGGCTTAACAGATGAATAAACCCATACTCAGTATTGAAGGACTTTCGGTTTCGTTTCTTGATGAAACAGGCTGGTACCGTGCTGTCAATGATGTTTCATTCAGTCTTGGGCAGGGGCAGTCGCTTGGTATTGTCGGGGAGAGTGGTTCGGGGAAATCAGTTACATCTCTTTCAATCATGCGTTTGCTCCCGGGTATGGGCAGCCGTACCGACAGCGGGAATATTATTTTCAGTCCGGATTCCGGTGAAAGTATAAATATCCGCAACATGGGCGAATCTGAAATGCGGAAGCTTCGCGGGGGCCGGATCGCCATGGTTTTTCAGGAGCCAATGACATCACTGAATCCGGTTATGAAATGCGGCAGGCAGATTACCGAGTCTATCAGTCTGCATTTGGGATTCAACAGGAAAAAGGCTAAAGAACTCACGATATCATTGTTTGCCGAAGTCCAGTTACCCGACCCGGAAAGGATTTATAATGCCTATCCGCATCAATTGTCGGGTGGACAGAAACAGCGGGTTATGATTGCAATGGCCATTGCCTGCCGTCCGGATGTGCTCATTGCCGACGAGCCAACAACAGCGCTGGATGTCACTGTACAGAAGGCTATCCTGGCATTGCTGCGCTCATTGCGCGAAAAACATGGAATGAGCCTTATCTTTATCAGCCACGACCTGGGTGTTATTGCCGAAATTGCTGATTATGTTGTAGTAATGAAGCAGGGAGTGGTGGTAGAACAGGGCGAAGTCAGGGAGTTATTTTCAAATCCCCGCCATCCTTATACACAAGGGCTGCTTGCCTGTCGGCCGCCTTTGGGGAAAAGACTCAAACGTCTGCCCATTGTTACTGATTTTACAGACAGGCAGGATAAATCAATCAATAAAATCCCAAACCTGTTTGAAGAAGTTTCAAAAAATGAGCGTAAAGCCGGGCATTCAGAACTTTATTCAGGTTCTCCATTGCTTACTGTAGAAAACCTTTCGGTTCACTACCCTTTACCTAAACCGCTGTTCAGCCGTCACAGGGATTATTATAAAGCAGTTGATCAAATCAGTTTCAATGTTTTCAAGGGTGAAACGCTCGGTCTTGTGGGGGAGTCGGGCTGTGGTAAAACAACATTGGGCCGTGCAATTCTAAGGCTGGTAGAGCCGACTTCTGGAGAAATTGACTACAATGGGATTAATCTGAGAAAATTATCGAAAGAAGATCTTAGAAATATGCGCAAACGGATGCAGATCATCTTTCAGGATCCCTACTCTTCACTAAATCCGAGAATAACTGCAGGTCAGGCAATTCTGGAACCTATGCGGGCACACGGGATGCACAAGGGCGAGTATGAAAGGAAGGAAAGGGTTTATGAATTACTTGGGCGCGTCAATCTGAATCCGGATCATTTTAACCGTTACCCACATCAGTTCTCAGGAGGTCAGCGGCAAAGAATCTGCATTGCCAGGGCCCTGGCCATTGAGCCAGAATTTATTATCTGTGATGAATCGGTTTCTGCACTTGATGTTTCTGTGCAGGCGCAGGTCTTGAATTTATTGAACGACCTGAAGAAAACCTATGGATTTACCTACATATTTATATCGCATGATCTTTCGGTCGTGCGATTTATGTCGGACAGAATGCTTGTAATGAAAAAAGGAAAACTGGTAGAGTTTGGTGAGGCGGACTCAATATATGAAAATCCTTCTGAAGAATACACGCGTGACCTGATTTCAGCTATTCCGGGAACCGGGCTTATGTCAGGACATTGATTACTTCTTCAGCTTTGAAGGGTTTACTGATATAACCATCCATACCAACCGCAAAGCATCGCTCGCTTTCGTCAGAGATTGAACTCGCCGTCATCGCATAAATCTTCACTTTCCTTTCACGGTTTTCAGAATGTTCAATTTCCCTGATCCTGATGGTAGCTTCAAATCCGTCAAGTTCGGGCATATGGAGGTCCATCAGAACCAAATCATAGTTGTAGCTCATAAATTTTTCAACAGCGATACGGCCGTTATCTGCAATGTCGATACTTTGATCGTATTTTTTTAGCATGAGCAATGCAACCTTCTGATTAATAGCATTATCCTCGGCCAGCAGGATTCTTTTCTTACCCGTTTCCATAGTTATCTAGTTAGTAGTAGTAGTGCTTCATCAAACTTCTGTTAGAAAAAATGTTCGTATCAAGAGCATGTTTTTCGGGCATTTGAAGGTTTATCATACATTTTGTAAAAAGTAATACCTAAACAGGCATGAATTTTTATTTTATTTCGTCTGCACATGGATTTTACTTTTCTCAACGTATATCGGGCTTTTCTTTACCTTTACATTCATAACAGAAACCTATGCCTGCAAAAAAACCTCACAAGAAAGCACCTGCAACCAGCAACCCCGTTTTTAGCCTGATTGAAGCACTATTCATAGCCAATCCATTCAAGGCTTTTAATTACAGGCAGGTATCAAAAATGCTGGGTATCAACGATAAAATCAGTAAGGCACTGGTGAACAACGCCCTGGAATCTATGACCCGGTCGGGAACCATTGTTGAACTGAACAGGGGGAAATATAAATACAATCCAGACCTGCTTGCGGATAAAATACTTCAAACCACGGTTATTGGTATTGTGGACATGAAACAAACCGGAAAGGCTTATATAGCAGTACAGGATCTCGATGAAGATATTTTTATAGCTGCCAACAATACCGGGCATGCACTGAATGGCGATAAAGTGAAGGTACACCTCTTCCCGATGCGAAAAGGGCGAAAAACCGAAGGTCAGATTGTTGAAGTTCTGGAAAGAGCAAGGACCAGTTTTGTCGGTACTGTTCAGATTAGTGGAAAATTTGCATTTCTTGCTCCGGATGATGTGAGTATTCCGGTTGATATTTTCATTCCAAAAGAAGCGCTTAACAATGCAAAAAATGGACAGAAAGCCATTGCCAGGCTAACTGACTGGCCGGAGCAATCCAAAAATCCGTTCGGGGAGATTTCGCAGGTACTTGGTGAACCCGGAAACAACGATGTTGAGATGAATTCTATCCTGGCATCGTTTGATTTCCCATTGCAGTTCAATCCGCAAACAATGAAAGAAGCGGAGAATATACCTGTGGTGATCAGCCATGAGGAAATTGAAAAAAGACGCGATTTCAGGCCGGTATGGACCTGTACCATCGACCCCCCCGATGCGAAGGATTTTGATGACGCTCTTTCGCTGAAAAAACTGGAAAGCGGAAAATGGGAAGTGGGTGTGCATATTGCGGATGTTTCGCATTACGTAAAACCAGGAACTGCTATTGACAGTGAGGCTTACGATAGAGGAACTTCCATTTATCTGGTTGACAGAACCATACCGATGCTTCCAGAGAAACTTTCCAATATGGTATGCTCGCTTCGCCCCGACGAGGACAAACTGTGTTTTTCTGCTGTTTTTATTATGGATGACAAAGCAGATATAAGTGATGAATGGTACGGAAAGACCATCATCAGGAGCAACCGCCGTTATAATTACGAAGAAGTGCAGACAATGATTGAAGGAGGGGATGGTGATTTTAAAGCAGAGTTGATGATTTTGAACGATCTTGCGTTCAAATTAAGGGATGAACGCTTTAAAAAGGGCTCTATTGCATTTCACAGCCAGGAAGTTAAGTTTGTGCTGGACGAAAAAGGCAAACCGATTGATACTTATATTAAGGAGCAAAAGGAAGCCAATATGCTGATCGAAGATTTCATGCTGCTCGCAAACCGCCGGGTAGCGGAAAAAATAGGACGGAAAACCGGAGAAAAAAAGCCCAAAACCTTTGTTTACAGAATTCATGATGAACCAAACCAGGAGAAATTGCAAAAATTCTCAGAGTTTGTTTCAAAACTTGGCTATAAAATGAATACAGGTTCCCGCAAAGGGCTGGCAAAATCGTTTAACAGCCTTTTCGAGCAGATAGCCGGCAAGGGAGAGGAAACCATGATCGAATCCATCGCCATCCGCACCATGGCAAAAGCGGTATATTCGACGGTAAATATTGGTCACTATGGTCTTGCATTTCAGCATTATACCCATTTTACTTCGCCTATTCGCCGTTATCCTGACCTGATGGTTCACCGCTTGCTTGAGTGGTATCTACAGGGCAGGCCTTCGGTTAATAGTGCAGAATATGAGGAATATTGCACCCACAGTTCAGAGATGGAACGCAAAGCCGTTGAAGCCGAGAGGGCCTCAGTAAAATACAAGCAGGCTGAGTTTTTACAGGATAAAATCGGACAATCATTCAGTGGTCTTATATCGGGCATCAGTAAATGGGGTATATTTGTTGAACTTGACGGGAGTAAATGTGAAGGTATGATTTCACTAAAATACCTTGATGATGACTTCTATTATCTCGACGACGACAATTACCGGGTGATCGGGCAGCACCACGGCCGCGAATTCAAGTTGGGTGCACCTTTAAAGATCAGGGTCAAGCGTGTGGATTTACAACGGAAGCAAATGGATTTTGTACTTGATGAGGAGCCTGCTGTAAAAGGGTTCCGCAAATACTAATTGAATCTGAACAGAAATAATGGAAAACTTTACAGCATATAATCCGACTACACTTCATTTTGGCAGGAATGTCCTGAATCAGCTTGGGATTACCATAAACAGGTTTGGGAAAAAAGTGCTTCTTGTTTATGGGAAAAACTCTATCAGGAGCAACGGACTGTATGATATCATTAAACAGCAACTCGATGCCATTGGGGCTGAAGTATATGAGTACAGCGGGATAAAATCAAACCCCGTTGTTCAGGATGTAGATGCTGCAGCAGCAATCGGACGTGAGAATTCAGTTGATGTAATTCTTGCCGTGGGAGGTGGAAGTGTAATTGATTCGGCCAAGATTATATCCATAGCTATTCCGGTTGAATTACCCGCCTGGGGCTTTTTTGAGCGCAAAATGATTCCCAGAACGGCTGTTCCGCTTGTGACAGTGCTTACGCTTGCTGCCACAGGAACTGAAATGAACCAGTTCGCAGTTCTCTCAAATCATGAAACCGAGAATAAAAACGGTTATGGCAGTGCATTGTTATATCCCAGGCATTCGTTTCTCGATCCACAACTTACCATTACGGTTCCCGAAAATTATACAGCATACGGTATAGCTGACCTGGTTGCACATTGCCTTGAAGCTTATTTTGGGAAAGGAGAGGAGGCGACGCTTTCGGACCGCTTTGTGTTTTCTATCATCAGGGAAGCCCTGGAATATGGCCCGGCATTGATGAATGACCTGACCAACTACGAACTAAGGGCTAAAATAATGTTCGCCGCTACCATGGCCCTCAACGGGATGACCATGTTTGGCAGGACTTCAGGGGATTGGGGCGTACACAGCATCGGGCATATATTGTCACTTTTATATGATGTTCCCCATGGTGCTTCACTTACCATTGTTTACCCGGCCTGGATGCGACTGCAACGTGAAAACCTGGCACATAGAATCAGATTACTGGGGAAGAATGTTTTCGGGACGGAAGATGTTGATCTTATCATTGACCGGTTTGAAGGCTTCTTTAGCACCCTTGGCTGCCCTGTACGCATAAGTCAGGCAGTGAATGAGGCCGTGAACCCTGATGAAATTTTCAGGGTTATGGTGCTCAACAAAGTGGCTGCAAACGTGCATAAGCTTACACAGGATGATTACCGGAGAATTATTGAAATAATGCTATAAATCAGTAATATATATTTGAACAATGTCGGAAAACGGCTTTAGAAAAAGGAACTTCCTGCAAAAACTATCTGACCGGATTGTGTTTAAACTTACCGGGAAAAAACCAGGTCCCGGGCGGCAGCATTCACCTCATAAAAAACAGATATTTGTAAATGCTGACGAAAATCTTCCCATTGCTGAACGTCAGACAAAATCTGCGGGAAAGGGAAAAAAGTCCGGTCCACAGGGATTTTTTAAAAAGTTATACAACCCCAGGAGTAACCGTAGAGGTAATTACACTTCAGGGAAAGTCAATCTTAATATACCGGTGAATCGCCCGATTCAGGGAACTCCCGGGCAAGGTAACAGCCCGGAATCCAGCCCGGCTTTAAAAGACCTGTCCAGGCCTCCAATGCCTGTCAGGGCCGGGAAACAGCCAGGTCGGAACAAGAAATCCCTTTATGTAAAGTTATTTGGGTCTGGTAAACGTAAACAGGAGCAAAGAAGGGTTCTTGTTGAAAGTAAACCTGAAGATAAGAAAGCAATAAGAAAAGCCTTAGTGATAGAGAGTTTTGCTTTTTTAAATTCTTTGGGTTTTTACATTCTTGCCTATCTGAGTGTTTACCTTATCTATCAGTTTACTGAAGCATTGGCTGCTGCAAACTTTGATATTGATTCGGTGCTTTTTTACTACGAGATCTATTTTCCAATAGGCAATTCCAGCCCTTTGTGGAATAAGTTTAATATCATTGCCATTACTCTTGCAAGTCCGCTTATCTCACTTATCCTGTCTCTTATACTGCTTAGGGCGGTTCTGGTGCGTGAAAAGTTAAAACCGCAACTCAGGTTGTTTTTATTGTGGGTTGCATTTCACGGTGCAACTTATTTTCTCGGAGCTTTTGTTGCAGGAATAGCAACCAGTCAGGGATTTGGCTATGTAGTTGACTGGATGTATGTTAATGTTTTTTTCAGGATATTTATTTCACTCGTTTTCCTGTTCCTGTTAACGGTTACAGGTTATAAAAGTGCTGTTTTTGCACTTGAAACCATTCCACCAGGAATCAGGCAGCAGCGCTGGAGGTTGAGCCTGTCGCTTGGATTAAGATTTATTTTACCCTGGATTGTTGGTGGAATGATGATCATAGCCATCAAATTTCCTAATGCCGCGCCTCAACACCCCAATATCATGGTTTACGATGCCATTGTTATTGCTACTATGGGATTTATGGTAATTCCGGTCTTTTTCAACTATAAGGCAAAGCCCCGCAGCGTTGCGGAGAGACCTTTACAATTTAAAAGGCCTCCGGGTATCCTGATCTTTATAACATCAATTGTAGTCCTGGTTTTGTTCAGGCTGGTTTTTGAGAGGGGGATACACCTGATCATCAACTTTAGTTTTGATGTCGGGTTTTACCGCTGATATTCAGGCGTATCGATGAATACTACGTATATGCTCCTGCGGTTTTTAAAGCCTTATTGAATGATCAGATTACCATTCCTACGCCAATGGTGCTGTTGGTGGCTTCATCAATAATTATCAGGGCACCTGTTCTCCTGTTCTTCTTATACGAATCAACAAAAAGAGGCTTGGTTGTACGGATGCTGATGCAGGCAATATCATTCAGCCCAACATTAAGGTCGCCATCAATGTGTTCAAGGTTATTGACGTTAACCTTGTATTTGACCTCCTTAATAAGA
Source organism: Bacteroidales bacterium (assembly GCA_016709025.1). Classification (GTDB taxonomy): domain Bacteria; phylum Bacteroidota; class Bacteroidia; order Bacteroidales; family Lentimicrobiaceae; genus Lentimicrobium. The sequence goes on from JADJEQ010000019.1 coordinate 201,322, forward strand.
CAGCGTACGTCCCTGGTTGTATGTTTTATGGCGTATTTACCATTTACCTGAAGGGGTTTCTCATTCATCCAGCATACCATCATGTCAATATCCTGTGTGATCCGGGGTAAATTGTCTTCTTTTACCAGCATATCGCCGCGGCTGATATCAATATCATCGTCAAGCGAGATGGTGACTGACATCGGAGCGTAAACACGATCTGCGTGGGTTTTGTATACATCAATCGATTTAATTGTGCTCTTCAGCATCGATGGCAGTACAGTTACCTTATCACCAGGGCTGAAAACTCCTCCGGCAACCCTCCCGGCATAACCCCTGTAGTCGTGAAATTCATCAGACATAGGCCTTATAACAAACTGTACCGGGAACCTTGGATCAACCAGGTTGTGATCATTCCCGATCTCAATGCCTTCTAACACCTGCCTGAGTGTTCCGTTATCGTACCAGGGCATGTTAACGGAAGGCTCCACTACATTATCACCGTGAAGGGCACTGATGGGAACAAACCTGATTTCGGGTATTTCGAGTTTTTCGCCAAATTCAGTATAGTCTTTCCTGATTTTATTAAAAACATCCTGGCTGTAACCAACCAGGTCCATCTTGTTGATACAGGCAATCACATGCGGGATTCTCAACAGGGAAGCAATGTAGGAGTGACGACAGGTTTGCTCGGTTACGCCATTTCGTGCATCGATAAGGATGATGGCTGCATTCGCAGTGGAAGCACCGGTAACCATATTCCTGGTGTATTGTGTATGGCCAGGGGTGTCGGCAATGATGAATTTTCGTTTAGGAGTAGCGAAATAACGGTAAGCAACATCAATGGTTATCCCTTGTTCGCGTTCCGCACGCAATCCATCGGTTAGCAATGCCAGGTCAACATGCTCATTTCCACGTCTGATACTGGCCCGTTTAACTGCTTCAAGCTGATCTTCAAAAATCGATTTGCTGTCATAAAGCAAACGACCAATCAGGGTGCTTTTTCCATCATCAACACTACCTGCGGTGGTAAACCGCAACAATTCCATATCAAGGTAACCTTTGGTTGAAAATTCATCCATACTGAACGGAGATTATATTAATTAATCCCAACCGGGATTTTGGTTTTTAAATGATTAGAAGTATCCTTCTTTTTTTCTGTCTTCCATGGCTGCTTCAGAGCGTTGATCATCGGCCCTGCCGCCTCTTTCGGTTACACGGGTAGCTGCAATTTCCTGAATGATGTCGTCGAGTGAGTTTGCAGCTGAGAGGGTAAGCCCGGTGCAGGATATGTCACCAATGGTTCTGCACCTGACAGTTTTGGTTTCATAATACTCTCCGTCTTTCAGGGTCATGAAAGGGGCTTTGGCCAGCCATTGCCCGTCGCGGTTGAACACTTCCCGTTCGTGTGTAAAGTAAAGATTGGGCAGCTCAATATTTTCCTTCATAATGTATTGCCATACATCCATTTCGGTCCAGTTACTGATGGGGAAAACCCTGAAATGTTCGCCCGGGTTTTTGCGGCCGTTAAAGATATTCCACAATTCAGGTCTTTGATTTTTAGGGTCCCACTGACCGAATTCATCCCTGTGAGAGAAGAATCTTTCCTTGGCCCTGGCTTTTTCTTCATCACGACGGCCGCCACCCATGGCTGCATCAAACTTATATTTTTCTATTGTATCAAGCAAAGTAGTGGTTTGCAGAATATTCCGGCTGGCTGTCGGGCCTTTTTCCTCTGTTACACGTCCGGTGTCAATGCTTTCCTGCACTGATCCAACAATTAGCTGAGCCCCTATATTTTTAACCAGTTCGTCCCGATAAACAATGGTTTCCTGGAAATTGTGCCCGGTATCGATGTGAAGCAGCGGGAAAGGCAGCCTGGCCGGATAGAATGCTTTTACAGCTAACCAGGTCATTACAATGGAGTCTTTCCCTCCTGAAAAAAGTAAAACAGGCCGCTCAAACTGGGCGGCGACTTCCCTTATAACATAGATTGACTCATATTCAAGCTCTTCAAGGTGACTGAGGTTATAGGTGCTTTTCATTTATAAACAGTGATTAGTGGTAAAATGTATTCAAAGAGTTTATGAATGCTTTGATCCGGATCAGAAAAGGAAGTATTGATTTCAATGGCAGCCTCCAAAGGAGGTTCAAAAGGAGCACTAACGCCGGTAAATTCTTTTATCTCGCCATTCCGCGCTTTCTTATACATGCCTTTGATGTCGCGTTGTTCGCAAAGGTTAAGCGGCGCATTTACATATACATTTATAAAATAGTCGCTGCCTATAATGTCCCTGGCCATATTACGGAGCTTTTCAGTCGGGGTAATAAAAGCATTGATTGTAATGATACCGCTTTCGGCGAACAGCTTCGATATTTCTGCTATCCGGCGAATGTTTTCATTGCGGTCTGCCCCTGAAAATCCAAGATCGCTGCATATCCCTTTGCGTGTAACATCACCATCCAGCATACGCACAAGGAATCCATTACTGATCAGTTTTTGTTCAAGGCCGACACCAATGGTGGTTTTGCCTGAACAAGGCAGGCCTGTAAGCCAGATAACCCTGGCCTGCTGATTTGGTTTTGTTTCCATTATTTGCCTGGCAAAGGCAGTTCCCATTAAATTAATAAACGATGTTTAACCGGACAGCAAAATTAACATATTTTTTCAGAAGGCAGTTAAGGTATTGGAAGGCATAAAAGAACAACAAAATTTATACGGAACGGAAAGTGCACAAAACCTTACCGGATGCAGAATCCGGACGATTATCAGAGGTTGTTTAAAACGATAAGAGGCCGTTTCCTGAAGAAACAGCCTCTTATCCGAATCATTATCAGAATCAGGATTTTTTGAACATTTTATTTATAAGTCCTTCTTCTTCAGTTTCCTGGTCATCGGTATAATAACCATAACCATAGCCGTAACCATAGCCGTAACCATAGCCGTAACCATAACCATAACCATAGCTATAGGAATTGTTATCTAACCTGACATCATTAACAAGAATGGTTACATCAGGAATATTTCGTTTCTCGATATCAGCGATGATTGAACCGAAAATTTTCTTGTTTGTATAGTTCTGCCTGACAACGAAGATCGAAACGTCAACATACTTCATCAGGAGGAATGCATCGGTTACCAGCCCAACAGGTGGGGAGTCGATGATGATGTAATCGTAACGATCTTTCAGTCCTTGAAAAAGTTCGGCGTTTTTATCGGAACCGATCAATTCGGCGGGATTTGGAGGTACAGGGCCTGCCATAATGATATCCAGGTTCTCAAGAGGCGATTTCTGGATAATACTGTCAATGGTGCTTTTTCCGATCAGGTAGGAGCTGATACCCTCGGTATTGGAAAGCCCAAAGTCCTGGTAAATTTTTGGTTTGCGGAGGTCAAAGCCCATTAGCAGGGTTTTTTTTCCGTAAAGTGCAAAAATCGAAGCCAGGTTAACGGAAGTGAATGTTTTACCTTCACTCACCATGGTAGACGTGATAAGAATGGTCTGTTTGTCACCTGTTTGTTTGAAATACTGCAGGTTGGTTCTGATCGATCTGAATGATTCTGCAATTGATGATTTTGGATATTCAGCGACCACAATCTTACTGTCTTTATTGTTGTGGATGATGTGCCCAAGCAATGGCAGAGAAGTCAGTGATTCAAGTTCTTTTTTGTCGATCAGCTTTTCGTTGAAATAACCCTTACCAAGTACATAAACGACTGGGAAAATAAAGCCCAGAAGCAATGCGATGGTATAGTTGAGGGTCTTTTTGGGGAAAACAGGTTCCATTTCATCGGAGGAAGCCTGATCAATAACTTCGTTATCCGGCATGTTAGATGCCCGGGTAATCTGTGCTTCAGACCTTTTTTGAAGAAGGTAGGTATAAATGGCATCGTTCAGTTTGAATTTGCGTTCAATCCCAACAAGCAAACGCTGGGTAGCAGGCAGTTTACTGATTTTGCCTGATAACATGTTAATACGGCTGTCGATTTCCCTTATAGAAATGCTGGATGTATTAACAATGTTGTTTATATTCTCTTCAAGTGTTCTTTTGTTGACCCTGATCCTGTCGTCGTAAGAGGCAATGATCGGATTTTTCTCTTTGGCCATCATCATCGCTTCCCCGCGACTGGCGTAGAGTGAAGTCAGGTCATTTATAAGCTTGGTGAGAATGGGATCATCAATTCCCATAGAAGAAGGTACGGTAAGTCCGGCAAGATCGCCTTCGTTTTTCCTGAGATAATCGCGCAGATAAAGGTAGTATTTGTTTTTAACCAGCAGGACTGCCTTTTCGTTTTCAAGCTCTTTCATTTGCTGGAAAACCTGTTGCGACTGGAAATCAAGGTCCATGACTACATTTTTAGTCCGGAAATCCTGTAACACCGTTTCAGCAGTGCGCAATGAATCAGTAATTCCAAGAAGCTGTTCATCAATAAAATTGATGGTATTGGTTGCAATCTGATTCTTTTTTTCCAATCCACGCGACATGTAAACTGCAGTGAGGGTGTTCAGAAAATCGGTTGCTTTGTGAACATTGGTACTGCGCAAGGAAATTTCAACAATGGAGGCTTCACGGTTAATCGGCTCAATTTCAAAACCCATGAATTGATTGGTCAGGTCTTCGATTTTGTTGAAGGTAAAAAACATATTAAGGTTAACATGTTCTTTAGGCTTGAAATTGGTGTTGAGAAGAATCTTAAAATTATAAAACTTCCCGCGAATCTGCTCCCCGAATCTGAATTTTCCCCTTACATCAAACTTTTGATTGATTTTTTCAATTTGTTTCCCTTTGGCATAATCGTAAAGAAATACTGATTCACCTTCCGTTGTCAGGCTGAATTCGTTGTTGGGTAAAATAATCAGGTTAAACCTTAAACCAGCAGGTTGTGGATTGGCGGTGTCAAATTCAACAGTAAAGGGGGAATCTTTGTAAAGTTCCCGTGTAAGAAAATTCTCTTCCTGGAAATAGGAGACTTTAAAATCCAAAGTCCTCACGGCCCTGTTAACCAAGGCACGCGATTTAAGTACTCCGATCTCATTTTCGAGAACCTGTGCATTTTTAACATTCCCGAGGCCCAATAGTGCCTGTGGATCAAAACTTGATTTATCATCTTTGATCAATACAGTTGTACCGACTTTATAAATTGGCTGCGTATATTTATTGAATAAAAACGCAATGGCCAGGGCGATAAAAACAGTAATGATGAAGAAATACCAATAATGGTAAAACTTAAAGAACAACTGCTTAAAGTCAACAGTTTCTTCCTGGGGGGCTTGATTAGTGTAATTCTCCACGGTATTTCTATTTAATATAAGTCATGATGAGAAGCGTAGTGGTAATGGTTGCAAAGATCAATGTATACGGGAAAGCGGTGAACGCGAAATTCTTGCTCTTCAAAGGCTCAACATATACAATATCTCCGGGTTGCAGGAAATAAGCAGGTGATTCAAAAATATTCGCTTTCAGGAGGTTGACAGTATAGGCGGCAGAGCCGGTTGCTGTTTTTCGGATTACTGTAACCTTATCCCGTTTTGCAAATGGGTTAAGGTCACCAGCCATACTAATGGCCTGAAGAATATTTATGTTTTCCTGATAAACGAGATATGTTCCCGGTCTGACGACTTCTCCAAGCAGCGTGACTTTAAAATTCACCAGCTTAACTGTAACTATGGTCATTTGGAAATAGTCGTCTATTGTGCTCTGGAACAATGTCTTTATTTCATTGATATTGAGACCGGCAACCTGAATTTTCCCTACCAGGGGGAAATTTACATATCCTGAGTCAGCAACTGTATAACTGTTAATATAAACACTCATTTCAGTAGATGCCTGATATACATTTCGCTGGTTTGACTCAAATGGATTTACATTACTGGCATCCAGACTGTTAACGTCCACATAGAGGTTATCGCCGGGCTGAACCTTGTATTCAGGATTTGTTTCATTGAAAAACTCAATTTTCCCGTCTTTTTGATAATTTTCAATATCCTGAATGTACTTCACTTTCTTGAGTGATACACAGGAACTAACCAATACGGCTGCCAAAAAGAAAACAAAAGCCTGTTTGATTTTAAAGTTCATTTTAACTTTCATACCTGAAAAATCTTAAACCGTATTATATTATGATTAAAACACTGAAAAGTAATCTGTCGTATAATTTAAATCAAAGCAGGCTTGATTTTATGCGATAATTGTTTATCAGCGGTCAGAATTGAAAAATATTGTGCAAATTTAGTATAAAAAACTTAATTATCATTTTTACACAAATCATAATTCTTATAGTCAGTTTGATACAGATATTCACATCCCCCTGATCAGCAGCTCAATCAGGTATCCTAATGGAGCCTTGTCTGAACGGATTTCCACCGATTGAAAATTGCAACTGAATAATCATCGAAAAAGGCCTGAACTGAAAATTAAATTATAGCTTCTCCTTTTAAAGTGGCGGATGTGCATGCTGTTATTCTGACATTTACATAATCGCCGGGTTTAAAATCGTGTTTCGGGAAAATTACCACTTTGTTGTGACTGTTTCTCCCCGATAGTTCTTTCTGCGACTTTTTTGAGAAATTTTCGACCAGCACTTCAAAAGTCTTGCCGATATCAGCCTGGTTGCTCCGGTAGGATAATTCCTGCTGCAGATCGATGATTTCCTTTAATCGCCTGCTTTTTACCTCTTCGGGAACATCGTCCTCGTATCTCTTTTCTGCCACAGTTCCTGGTCTTTCGGAGTATTTGAACATAAATGCATAGTCATACCCTGCCCATTTCATCAGTTCAAGGGTCTGCTGATGGTCATCTTCTGTTTCGGTGCAAAATCCGGCAATAACGTCGGTTGACAAGGCACAATCCGGCAATATTGCACGGATAGCTTCGATTCTGCCCATATACCATTGCCTGTCGTATTTGCGGTTCATCAGCTTCAGTATTTTATCGCTTCCCGATTGAACCGGAAGGTGGATTGAACGGCAAATGTTGGGGTAGGCAGCCATGGTTTTCAGCAGCTCGTCCGATAAATCTTTCGGGTGAGAAGTAGCAAATCTTACCCTCAGGGCGGGGTCTATTTCCGCTATTCTTTCCATTAATTCAGGGAAACCGGAACCTCTTTCACTTTTATAGGAATTTACGTTCTGTCCCAACAAAGTGACTTCGCGGAAACCGCTATTAAACAAATCCTGAGCTTCACTGACGATGGTTTCGGGATTTCTGCTTCGTTCCCTGCCCCTGGTAAAGGGCACTACACAATAAGAGCAAAAGTTTTCGCAACCACGCATGATAGAAATAAAGGCTGATATTCCGGTGCTGTCGAGCCTTACCGGATTGATGTCTGCATAGGTTTCGTCGGCAGAAAGAATAACATTAATGGCTTTCTGACCGGTTTCGGCAATCGACAGAAGTCGTGGAAGGTCGCGGTAAGCGTCGGGGCCGACAATCACATCCACCATTTTCTCTTCATCAATCAACTGTGACTTCAGCCTTTCGGCCATACAGCCCAAAACACCGATGATCAGGCCAGGTTTTAGTTTTTTATAACGCTTGAATTCCTGTAAACGGGCTCTTACCCTTTGTTCCGCATGGTCACGGATAGAGCATGTATTGACAAATATCAGATCAGCCTCGTCTATTTTATCAGTGGTTTCAAAATTGTTATCAGTCATGATTGAACCTACAATCTGGCTGTCAGAAAAATTCATCTGGCAACCATAGGTTTCAATGTAAAGTTTACGTTTAGGGTCCAAATCAGGATGGTATTTTTGTTCGTGTATCTTAAACATCCGGATGCATTCTTTGTTTCGGGATGGATGCCACAAAGTTACGATTATTTGAACAGCCTCATTATTAAATTGTTGTAAATAAAATTTTCGTTTTTAAATAAGGCATGTGTTTTTATTGCGTTACTTTGTGCCCATTTTCGAATTAGATCTGATTGAAAACTAGTTTCATCTTGTATGATAAAAAATCTGGTAATTGTAGAATCACCCGCTAAAGCCAAAACGATTGAAGGCTTTTTAGGGAAAGATTACATTGTTAAATCAAGTTTTGGACATGTCCGCGATTTGTCAAAGAAACAGCTTGGAGTTGATGTCGATAACGATTTCACACCCAGCTATGAGATATCGGCTGATAAAACAAAACTTATAAAGGAGCTCAAAAAACTTGCATCGGAGGCTGAAATTGTATGGCTGGCATCCGACGAGGACCGTGAAGGAGAAGCTATTTCATGGCATTTAGCCGAGGCGTTGTCGCTTGATATTGCGAAAACCCGCCGGATTGTTTTCCACGAAATTACCAAAAGTGCAATTACCGAGGCCATTCAAAATCCCAGGGGGATTGATCTGAATCTGGTAGATGCCCAACAGGCCCGTCGTGTCCTTGACCGTTTGGTGGGATTTGAGCTATCACCGGTTTTATGGAGAAAAGTAAAACCGGCCCTGTCGGCAGGCCGGGTTCAGTCGGTTGCTGTCCGTTTGATTGTTGACCGTGAAGATGAAATCAAGGCATTTAAATCGTCATTTAATTATAGAGTTACTGCCACCTTTACCATTCCCGATGAAGCCGGACAGCCGAAAATCAATGCGGAACTTTCGAAACGATTTTCACAAAAACCGGAAGCGGTTGATTTTTTGAAGAAGTGTATCGGGGCTGCTTTTCATATCAGCGATATTGAAACCAAGCCTGCCAGAAAATCGCCTGCACCTCCGTTTACTACATCAACCCTTCAGCAGGAAGCAAGTCGTAAGCTTGGCTATTCGGTCGCAAAAACCATGTTGGTTGCCCAGCAATTATATGAGAGCGGGAAAATTACCTATATGCGTACCGACTCTGTGAATCTGAGCCAGTTGGCGATAAATATGTCGCGGGAAGAGATTACGAAATTATACGGCGAAAAGTACGTCAAAACAAGGCAGTACGCCACAAAATCGAAAGGTGCACAGGAAGCTCATGAGGCTATCAGGCCAACATACATGAACGCCCAGGAGATCAAAGGGGATGATTCGCAGCGCAGGTTGTACGATCTTATCTGGAAACGGACCATTGCCTCACAAATGAGTGATGCCGAACTGGAACGTACCAATGTTACCATTCTGATAACACCGGCCGGACAGAAGATCGGGGATACCCTTTCCGAGAAGTTTGTTGCCAAAGGTGAGGTCATTAAATTTGATGGATTTCTCAAAGTTTATATGGAATCAACCGACGATGAGCCGGCTGATAGTGATGAAGAAATTCTGCCCCCGATTAAAGCAGGACAGGGTCTTGATTTGAATGAAATGCTGGCTACGCAGAAATTTTCTCAGCAGCCTCCACGGTATACCGAAGCCAGCCTGGTTAAAAAAATGGAAGAACTCGGAATTGGTCGCCCGTCAACTTATGCACCAACCATTTCTACCATTCAGAAACGAGAATATGTTGTGAAGGAAGACCGGCCGGGAATAAAGCGCGAATACGATTTTGTTCAGCTTAAGAATTCAAAAATCAAAGAGGAGATCAAAACAGAAAACACCGGTTTTGAGAAATCAAAACTTTTTCCCACGGATATCGGAGGCCTGGTTAACACTTTTCTCGTTCAGAATTTTGAAAATATTCTCGACTATAACTTTACGGCAAACGTTGAAAAAGAGTTTGATGAAATTGCCCAGGGTCAGAAAGTCTGGAACCAGATGATCAGGGAGTTTTATTTTCCTTTTATAAAACAGGTTAAAGAGACACTTGAAAATTCAGAAAAGGTTAAAGGAGAACGACTGCTTGGTGCAGATCCGGAAAGCGGCAAAAATGTATACGTCAGAATAGGCCGTTTTGGGCCTATGATACAAATTGGTGAAGCAGAGGATGAGGAGAAACCGCGTTTTGCCAGCCTGAAAAAAGGTCAGTCGATGGATAGTCTTGTTCTTGAAGAAGCCCTGAGACTTTTTGATTTTCCAAGAACAATCGGCAAATACGAAGATGCTGAACTTACTGTGGCCATTGGCCGCTTCGGGCCTTATGTAAAGCATAAATCGGCTTTTTATTCATTGGCAAAAACCGATGATCCGGCCAGCATTGATGCAGACCGCGCCATAGAACTGATTATCGAAAAGCGGAAAAAGGAAACGGAAAGAGTGATCCTTGTTTTTAAGGAAGATCCACAGGTTCAGGTACTCAATGGAAGATATGGCCCCTATATTGCGATCGGTAAATCGAATTACAGGATTCCCAAAGGAACTGACCCAGCTTCACTTACACTTGAGCATTGCCGCGAAATAGCCACCAAATCAGACGCCCAACCCAAAACAACCACCAAGGGCAGATTTACAAAGAAGAAATAAATTTTGAAATCTGGCAAATATTTAAAATGAGGGGTGCATTCCAAAAGAAGCATCCCTCGTTTTTTACTGCTGTTTTTTCAGAAAATTAATGTAGGTTTGAAAATAGAAAGTAAACGATAGTTTTATGGACATTTCCATTTATTTTGAGCCAGTTGCAGAATCATTGTTTAACGAATTAGCCGGGGGAGCCCATCCCCGACTGGGGCAAATTTTAAACGTTTTCCGGGAAGAGAATGCGTTTCCCGAACTGGAAGGTGTGCAGATAGCTTTGCTGGGAGTGAATGATGACAGGGGTGCAGTGGATAATGAAGGCTGTTCCGGAGCAGCAAATGAGGTGAGACATTATCTGTATCGTCTTTTTCCCGGAGCCTGGACAGCCAATATTGCTGATCTGGGCAATATCAGGCGTGGCCATTCGGTTGAGGACACCTATTTTGCAGTATCATCAACTTTGGAGTGGTTGATATCCAACAGAATATTTCCGGTTATTCTGGGTGGCGGCCATGATATGACATTTGCCATGTACAAGGCATACGAAAAGCTTGAGCAAATCATCAATATGGCAGTTGTAGATCCGATGTTCGACCTTGGTGAAACCTCCGACAACGTAAACTCGAACACCTATCTGAGCCAGATTATTATGCAGCGGCCGAATTACCTGTTTAACTATACAAATCTGGGATACCAGACTTATTTTGTTGACCAGCCGGCGCTCGACCTGATGAAAAAGTTGCTTTTTGATACTTACAGGCTGGGTTTGTTGCACGGCAATCTTATGGAAACAGAACCGCTGCTGCGGAATGCTGATTTATTCTCATTTGATATGGGAGCTATCCGTGCTGCAGATGCACCCGGTAATGCCAACGCCAGCCCCAATGGCTTTTCAGGGGATGAAGCCTGCCAGATAGTTCGTTATGCAGCCATGAGTGATAAACTCTCATCTATGGGGTTCTTTGAATTAAATCCTTTGTCCGATCGCCAGGGCATTACTGCACACTTGCTGGCCCAGATGGTTTGGTATGCTTTTGAAGGCTATAACCAGCGAAAAAACGATTTCCCGGTTTCTGAAAGTGACTCCTTTATACGATACATAGTTCCCACATCTGATTTTGCCGATGGCATTGTGTTTGTCAAAAGCCGCAAAACCGACCGCTGGTGGATGGAAGTGGTATGTAAGCCGGAGAGCCGCCAGAAATATGCCAGCCATTATATTGTTCCCTGCACCTATCAGGATTATCAGACAGCCTGCGACAATGAAATTCCTGATCGCTGGTGGCAGATGTATCAGAAACTGATGTAGCTCAGGGCTCAGGGCATGTTGTTAATTGAGAAATTTCGTCTCCGAAGCAGCAGACAAGGGGACACGGGGAAATGGGGACAAGGTGACAAAGGGAAATTAGGTACAAGGAGATGGGGTAGATAGAGTAATTACATTTTTTTAGCAATGGACACGGGGATCCGGGGAAATGGGGACGACCAGGGGACGCCCTTTCCCCCATACCCCCCTTTTGAAAAGGTATTAAAATTCTTAGTGGATGATTGTAAGCGTATTACAGTACTCCTTAACTCTTCACTTTATTCCCCTTGTCTCCCGCTCCCCTTGTCACCTTGCCTGCTGAATGGTGGCAGGATGTTCCTTTTGTAAATTGTCCCTCGGTCCCTATTTTTTGGCCACCCTCTCCGGGTTCTGATCCAGGAAGCTTTTCCAGCCGGTGTAGCTTTTTCCGGCAGTATCCGGCTGACGCTGAAAATAATGGCAGACAGCTACTGCCACGGCATCAGTAGCATCCATGAGTTTGGGCACATCTCCCATCTTCAACAGGTTGCCCAGCATTCCGGCAACTTGTTCTTTGGATGAGTTTCCGTTACCTGTGATCGATTGTTTGATTTTCCTGGGTGAGTATTCAAAAATCGGAATATCCCTGTAAAGACCGGCAGCCATAGCTACCCCTTGTGCCCGCCCCAGTTTCAGCATAGATTGCACATTTTTGCCAAAAAAAGGGGCTTCAATTGCCAGTTCATCAGGATGGTACTGATCAATCAGGCCCAGCACCGAAGTGAAGATCTTTTTCAACCGGAGTGGTTGTGAATCTTTAGAAGTGAACTTAAACACATCAAGGGTGATCAGCTCAATTTTCTTACCTTTATCGACAATTAGTCCATAACCCATAACCTGGGTTCCGGGGTCGATGCCAAGAATGATGCGTTCACGATTCATATATTCAAGCTGGTAGGTTATCATGGAGTTATCCGCAAAGGTAAAGAAATCCCTGAATATCGGCCTTCGTGCCCTCGTTGCACTGCTTGCATTCTGGTTTATTTACCGCCAGGTATTTACTACCGGTGATTTTGCGAACTTTAGCAGAGATCTTTCACAAAAGTTAACTTACCCATCCTTCCGGTTGCTGATTATTATAGCATTTATTCTTATGCCTTTAAACTGGGGAATTGAGGCTTTGAAATGGAAGATGCTGATCAACTATATTGAAAAAATAAGCTATTTCAATGCATTTCGATCTGTTTTAACGGGTATATCTATGAGCCTGTTCACGCCCAACAGGGTAGGAGAGTTTTTTGGCCGGGTTTTCACCCTCAAACTGAACGATCCGTTTAAAGGGGTGTTGCTAACCATCGCAGGAAGCATCAGTCAGCTGATAACCACTTTGTTATTTGGATTAATTTCTTCACTATTTTATATAAAACAATACATTCGTTTAACACAAACCTGGCAATGGTTTTTATATGCAGGGATTGTCATCTTTGCACTGGTAATTGGGGTATTGCTGGTGATGCTTTTTCTGCGTGCTCCTGTTTTATCGGCCAGGGTTCATTCTCTGATCAGGCCGGGATGGCATAAGATACATGAATACATTGCTGTATTGCAATCGGTTCGCAGAAATACTCTCTTAAAGGTATTGCTGCTCAGTCTTTCGCGTTATGTTGTTTTCAGCGGACAGTTTTACATTTTACTAAGGGCATTTAACCTTGAAATCCCTGTTTTTAACGCATTTGTCCTCATTTCTATGACCTATTTTGTCATGACCGCCATTCCTACTGTCGCTTTGGTCGATGTCGGAATCAGGGGCTCTGTGGCCATCTATTTTATCAGCATGTATTTTCCCGGAAGCGCTCTTGTTGCTACTTCAATATTATCCGCAACCACCCTTATCTGGATCATCAACCTGGCATTACCGGCCCTGTTTGGGCTCTTATTTATCAATCGGTTAACCATTCTCAGAAAAAGCCGTTTACATGGAAATTGAATCATTGCCGGTTTTTTATACTTCGCTGGCTATTGTATTGGTATACATTTCTATTATCGGACGCTTAACTTATGGTTGGCTGAAACTGGAGCAGTGCGAAATCATCGGTTCGCTTCCCGTGACCATGGTTAGCATTATAATTCCTGTGAGAAATGAAGAGTCTGCGATTGGCAGGTGCCTGTCAGGTCTGCTGATGCAGGAATATCCCGGGCAATTAATGGAAATTATAGTCATTGATGATCACTCAGTGGATGCTACCCTTGAAATAGTGCGCGGAATAGCCGGCAATTCACCCGAAATAAGAATTTCCGTGTTGTCACTCACACTTGAAGAAGGGAAAAAGGCGGCGATTCAGCTTGCGGTGAAGTTTGCATCCGGATCGCTGATACTCTGTACCGATGCAGATTGTATTCATCCGCATACATGGGTTGGTTCAATGGTGAATTGTTTTGAAAACAGGAATCCTGTTTTTATTTCCGGTCCGGTTTTATTGCATTCGGGAAACGATTTTTTCGGCCGTTTTCAGGAAGTTGAATTCATGTCGCTGGTAGCTTCCGGGGCTGGTGCAATTGGGGTTCATACACCGATCATGTGCAATGGAGCCAATTTGGGCTTCTCAGCAGAAGCATACCGTAGTCTGAAGACAGATGCAATGAAATCCAGCCTGGCCTCCGGAGACGATGTTTTTCTGATGTTGGCAATGAAAGAGGCCTATGGTGCTAAAAAGATTTTGTTTGTGAAAAACAAAGCAGCAATAGTGACGGCAGATGCGGCTGATTCGATTGCTGGTCTGCTGAGACAACGATTCAGGTGGGCTTCAAAAAGCAAAGCCTATCGCGATGGGTTCCTGATTTTAACGGCAGTCTCGGTGTTCGCTATGAATGCCCTGATCGTTGCTACTGCTTTGGCCGGACTATTTGATTATAAATTCCTGTTCCTTCTTTTAATGCTATTTATCATTAAGCTGGCTGCAGATCTCCCGCTTCTTATCTTATTTGGTGAATTTGCAGGGAAAAAGAGATTAACCTGGTTTATCCCTATAGCACTACCGGTAGTTGCTTTGTTTACTACTGTTTCGGCTGTCGCCGGCAATCTGGGGAATGTTAAATGGAAAGGAAGGTGAGTTTTCTTAAACTACATAAAATTGAGTATCCGACAACCAATTGATTTTCAAATTCTTTATGAGTTTATAACAACATTGATTATTGCAGGTAACCTGTTTTCCTCCTGCTTATGATTGCTTCGGCAACAAGCAGGTCAAAGTGAGTGGTGATTTTAATATTTTCCTTGTTCCCATCAAACAAATGAATGCTTTGTCCCAGTTTTTCCACCAGGGTTGCATCGTCGGTGAAAATTTCAAAACTGCTTCTTTTATATGCCTCCCGAAGTAACGACAGCAAGAAGCACTGGGGAGTTTGAATGCTTCTTAAGATATCACGTTCGATGGGGCGGTTAAGTCCATTGTCCAACATCCTTACCGAATCGTTGATTTCAATTACGGGTATCGCAGCACCATATTGCGCGGCCAGCAGGAATCCTGTCTCAATCGTTTCCTTACTAACAAAAGGTCTGACTCCATCGTGGATCGCAACCAGGGCTTCATTTTCAATTATTCCATCAAGGGCATGCTTAACGGATTCAGCCCGGGAACTACCTCCGGCCACCACAGAGTGTGGAATAGTGAAAGTAAAATCTTCACAGATATCCATCCAATGCTGAATATAAATTTGAGGCAGGGCTATGATAATTTTTATTTCCGGCGCATGGTTCGCAAACGCTTCAAGCGTATGCATCAGTATTGGCCTGTCTGCAATCGGGAGGAATTGCTTTGGAATATTGACTCCCATCCTGGAGCCTGAGCCTCCTGCAACAATTATAGCGTACCTGTTCAATTAGTATGGTTTTAACAAACCTACATGAATTTTCACCAATTCAAAAGTAAAAGTAAAAATCGGATTTAGCACCAGAATCAAAGTGAAGATAAATAAAAAAGTCCCTAACAGGCAGGGACTTTCAAAAATGGGTTAAAGGTTTTTACAGAATCAGCATAGCATCACCGTAGGAAAAAAACTTATATTTTTCGTTGATGGCTTCTTTGTATGCTTTCATCAGGAAATCAAAGTCGGCAAAGGCTGCTGTCATCATAAGCATGGGAGACAGCGGCAGATGGAAGTTGGTGATCATTGAACTGGCAATGCTGAAATCATAAGGAGGGAAGATAAACTTGTTTGACCATCCTTTATATGGCTTGAGCATGCCCGAAATAGCGACTGAGGTTTCAACTGCCTTCATGGTTGTTGTACCAACCACACAAACCTGCTTGCGGTTTTCTTTTGCTCTGTTCACGATGTTGGCGGCTTCCTCTTCAATCACCAGTTCTTCAGAATCCATTTTGTGTTTGGTAAGGTCTTCCACATCGATGGCCCTGAAATTACCGACACCGGCATGAAGGGTAACAGATGCGAAGGAAGAACCTTTAAGTTCGAGGCGTTTCATCATTTCACGGCTAAAATGCAGACCGGCAGTTGGAGCAGCAACGGCTCCTTCCTTATTGGCATAAATTGTCTGATACCAGTCTTTGTCTTCGGGCATTATATCACGCAATGCCTGCAGTTCTTCGGGTAACGGTGTTTTGCCAAGGCTTTCAATGGTTTTCTTGAACTGGTCATAAGGCCCGTCGAACAGAAAACGAAGGGTACGACCACGTGAGGTGGTATTATCTATAACTTCTGCAACCAGTGAATCGTCATCCCCAAAATACAGTTTATTGCCGATTCTGATTTTACGTGCAGGGTCAACAAGCACATCCCATAAGCGGGCTTCAGCATTTAATTCACGTAACAGAAAAACAGTAATTTTTGCTCCGGTTTTTTCTTTTTCCCCGGTGAGCAGTGCCGGAAAAACTTTGGTATCGTTGATTACAAAAACATCGCCATCGCCGAAAATATCAAGGATATCGTTAAACATGCGGTGCTCAATGGTTTTCGTTTTACGGTTCAAAACCATCAACCTTGATTCGCCCCGGTTGGGAGCTGGTTGCATGGCAATCAATTCGTTAGGTAGGTGATAACGAAATTGTGAGAGTTTCATTCGGGAAGATTTATATGGTTAAATGAGTTTTTGGAAATAAAAAGTAGCCTCTGTTCACCAATTATACAAATAAACTGTTGTAAGTTTGCAAACATTAAACAAACGATTTGTTAAGCTCTAATATTGTAAAAATCAGACGGTTTGACAATTGGCTGGTTTTTAGGGGGTGCAAAAATAATACAATTTTGCCTTAAAATCAAGGAATTGAGCAGGTATTTTTGTAAATTCGTTATTTTCTACCTGTAACTCATAAAATATTTATACCTTTGCAGCCCTCAAAGCCGAATTTCTAACCCCTTAAAGCACAACGTACAATGGCCACAGTGGTTAACATTTTCTCGGGTAGAGCCACCCGTTACCTGGCTGAAAAGATTGCTACCAGTTATGGTAAGAAACTGGGCGATGTGCTGATAACCGATTTTTCTGATGGGGAATTTCAGCCTTCATTTGAGGAGAATGTTCGCGGAAATGACATTTTCATTGTGCAGTCAACCTTTGCTCCGAGCGATAACCTGTTTGAGCTCCTGCTTATGATTGACGCCGCTAAAAGGGCTTCTGCAAGGCACATTATTGCTGTTATTCCATACTTTGGTTTTGCCAGGCAGGACAGAAAAGATAAACCCAGGGTTTCAATTGCTGCAAAACTGGTTGCCAATCTGTTGACTGCTGCCGGCGTTCAACGTATTATTACCATTGATTTGCATGCTGATCAGATTCAGGGCTTCTTCGATGTGCCGGTTGATCACTTGTATTCATCTTCAATTTTTATTCCTTACATCAAGCAGTTGCAGTTACCAAATCTGACCATGGCATCGCCCGACACCGGGGGTACCCGCAGAGCAGCGGCTTATGCCAAAATATTGAATACCTCTTTTGTTATCTGCTACAAACAAAGGTTAAAGGCCAACCACGTGGACACCATGGCCCTCATTGGGGATGTTAAAGGGAAAGATGTGATTCTGGTCGATGATATCATTGATACAGGTGGAACCATCTGCAAAGCAGCACAGCTCATGATGGATAACGGAGCTGCAAGCGTGCGTGCTTTTTGTACTCATCCGCTTTTGTCCGGAAGTGCAGTTGAAAGAATTGAAGCTTCACCTTTTACTGAAGTTATTGTTGCCGATACCATCCCGTTGAGGGCGGAAAGTTCAAAAATTAAAGTGCTGAGCACAGCATCCCTGCTTGCCGATGTGATCGGGAAAGTGCATAATTACGAGTCTATTTCGACTCTGTTCAAGTTTGAATGATCACCTGAAAAGGTCATTATATTTAACCACAATTAAACTTAAAAATTCATGAAAACAGTATCTATGAGCGGTTCCCTTCGCGGGAACGTAGGGAAAAAAGATGCTAAAGCCCAGCGTAAAGAGGGCAAGGTACCCTGTGTAATTTATGGTGGTAAAGAGCAGATCCACTTTTCGGCAGACGTTACAGCCTTTAAACCGATTTTGTACACCCCTGCATCGAATCTTGTAAACATTAACATAGATGGTAAAGAGTACCTGACTATTCTTCAGGATGTTCAATCACATCCGGTTAGTGATAATATTCTGCACGCAGATTTTCTTGAGCTTAGTGCTGAGAAACCTGTAATTATTCCTGTTCCCATTCGCGTTACAGGAACTTCACCCGGCGTTTTGCTTGGTGGAAAGTTGATAAAAAAACTGCGTAAGCTAAAAATTAAGGCCCTCATTGAGCATCTGCCCGATGAAATTGAAGTTAGCATAAGCAATCTCGACATCAACCAGTCTGTTAAAGTTGCCGACCTTAAGTTAAAGAATATAGAGTTTCTTGATATTCCTACCGCTGTTATTGTTACAGTACTTTCAACCCGGAATGTTGAAACGCCTCTGATCCCTGGAAAGTAATTAACGGGATATGATTTTTAACCGGGGGGACGCGTTCTGCATCCTTCCGGTTTTTTTTTAAAGATTTATTCTGTTTTTGAACAACTTTGCAATAGTTAACTTTTATAAAAATCCGATTTTCATTTGTGAAATACCTGATTGTTTGCCTCGGAAATATCGGTGAGGAGTACGCCAACACCCGCCACAACATAGGCTTTATTATCGGCGATGCACTGGCTGCTGATTTCGGTGTCAGATTCACCACCGATCGGTATGCTTCCCGTGCAGAAGTCAGATTCCGCGGGAAAACACTGGTAATCATCAAGCCTACCACTTATATGAATCTGAGCGGCAAAGCATACCGTTATTGGCTTACCCAGGAAAATATCGCTGTAGAAAATTCCCTGGTGGTTGTTGATGACCTGGACCTTGATCCGGGTGTGCTCCGGATGAAACCGAAGGGAAGCGGCGGGAGCCATAACGGGCTTAACCATATTATCGGGATTCTTGGGCACAACGACTTCCCCAGGCTCAGAGTTGGTATCGGAAACAATTTTGCAAGAGGATTCCAGGTTGATTATGTTCTTGGCCGGTTTACCAGGGAAGAAGAGAAGATTTTTCTGGAAAAAATTCCCCTCGCAATTGAAATGATCAAAAACTTTGTAGTCGCCGGTGCTACCCCGACGATGAATCTTTATAATAACAAGTAACCGGCAAATATTCTTATTTAGTAGTGGGACCGGGCACAAACCGGTAATACTAAACATGCAGTAAAAAGTCGAATACTTTTACTGCATGTTAAATATGTGGTAAATTTAAACACCAACCGGCTTTAGCCGCTGTCTGATTATTTCTCCAACACTTTCAAAACTGATTCTTTCCTGTTGCATCGTATCGCGTTCGCGAATGGTAACGGTATTGTCTTCAAGCGTCTGGTGGTCAATGGTAATGCAATAGGGAGTACCGATTGCATCCTGCCTGCGGTAGCGTTTGCCGATGGAATCTTTTTCTTCATACTGGCAGTTAAACTCGTATTTGAGCACATCCATGATCTGACGGGCTTTTTCCGGAAGACCATCTTTAGCAATAAGCGGCAATACAGCAGCTTTTACCGGTGCCAGGATCGGAGGAAGTTTCATCACCACACGATCGGAGCCATCTTCCAGTTTTTCTTCAGTATAAGCATAGCTCATCATGGCCAGGAAGGTGCGGTCGAGTCCGATGGAGGTTTCAACTACATAAGGGACATAACTCTCGTTGAGTTCCGGATCGAAGTAGGTGATTTTCTTTCCGGAAAACTTTTGGTGGGCACTCAGGTCAAAATCGGTGCGTGAATGTATGCCCTCAAGCTCCTTGAATCCTATCGGGAAATTGAATTCAATATCGCTGGCGGCATTTGCATAGTGAGCCAGTTTTTCGTGGTCGTGGAAGCGGTAATATTCAGCGGGAATACCCAATGAAAGATGCCAGTTGCGGCGTTCCTGTTTCCATGATTCAAACCATTCCAGCTCGGTGCCCGGTTTAACAAAAAACTGCATTTCCATCTGCTCAAACTCCCGCATACGGAAGATAAACTGACGTGCAACAATTTCATTGCGGAAGGCTTTGCCAATCTGGGCTATCCCAAAAGGAATTTTCATACGCCCTGTTTTCATCACATTCAGGAAGTTGACAAAAATTCCCTGGGCAGTCTCCGGGCGGAGGTAAATGGTGTTGGCATCTTCGCTTACAGATCCCATCTGGGTGGAGAACATCAGGTTAAACTGCCTGACTTCTGTCCAGTTACGCGTACCTGAAATCGGACATGCGATTTCGAGGTCTTCAATTAGCTTCTTTACATCCTCCAGATCATTGTTTTCCAGTCCTTTATAAAGCCGGTTTTTAGCTGTATCAATTTTAGCCTGGTATTCCATAACCCGTGGGTTGGTTGCCCGGTACTGAGTTTCGTCGAAAGCATCTCCAAACCGTTTTGCAGCTTTCTCCACTTCCTTGGCAATTTTATCCTCATTTTTTGCCATAAACTCTTCCACCAGCACATCGGCGCGATAGCGCTTTTTAGAGTCTTTGTTGTCGATCATCGGGTCGCTGAAAGCGTCGACATGGCCGGATGCCTTCCAGATGGTAGGATGCATAAAGATTGCGGAATCGATCCCCACAATATTTTCGTGGTAACGGACCATGGCTTTCCACCAATATTCCTTGATGTTGTTTTTAAGCTCGACGCCATTCTGGCCATAATCGTAAACCGCACTGAGGCCGTCGTATATTTCACTGCTCTGAAATACAAACCCATACTCTTTGGCATGGGAAATAATTTTTTTAAAAAGTTCTTCGTTGTTTGCCATGCGGCAAAGATAAGGAATTGATTTCGGATTACCTTCGGTGAACCCGCTACACTCCGGCCCGGATATCGGATTTTCGTCAAAAACTCCTGAATCAGGGAATGATGAAATGCTCAGTTTGCGGTTTCAGACCAGAATGAATGAGAGTATTTTCAATTGTTTTTGGAAATTGCCTTAAAAAGTTGTCAATTTTACTTGCTTTTTTAAAAAATGCCTTACATTTGGCCG
Organism: Bacteroidales bacterium; assembly: GCA_016709025.1. Classification (GTDB taxonomy): domain Bacteria; phylum Bacteroidota; class Bacteroidia; order Bacteroidales; family Lentimicrobiaceae; genus Lentimicrobium. Next base: position 222,381 of record JADJEQ010000019.1, read on the forward strand.
CCTATAGAATAAGAAAATGCCTTCAGATTATATGTTAAGGCTCACGGCCAAAACGATTTTCCGCAATATCAAAAACAGGGACGAATATCAATTCTGATCTCCGCTCTTTCTACTACTTTTCCCTGCTGATTTTACAAGTTTCTAATTTAAGACATTATTTATCATGGAGTTACCATTCGCAGAATCCTATAAAATTAAAATGGTTGAATCAATTCACCGCAGTACCCGTGCCCAGCGGGAGCAGTGGATTAAGGAAGCCAATTACAATGTGTTTAAGTTGAGAAGTGAGCATGTTTTCATCGACCTGCTCACCGATTCAGGTACCGGTGCCATGAGCGACCGGCAATGGAGTGAGATGATGGTGGGTGATGAAAGCTACGCCGGTGCTTCTTCTTACTTTAAAATGAAAGACACCATTAAAGAACTGTTTGGTTTTGAATATTTCCTGCCGACCCATCAGGGCCGTGCAGCTGAGAATGTCCTTTTTTCGGCACTGGTTAAAGCAGGTGATGTGGTTCCCGGAAATTCACATTTCGATACCACGAAGGGCCATATTGAGTTCCGTAAAGCAAAAGCGGTGGATTGCACCATAAAAGAAGCTTTTAACACCACTATATTCCATCCGTTCAAAGGCAACCTCGACCTTGGTAAACTGGAGGATGTACTAAAGTCTTATCCCCAGGAAAAAATCCCATTTATCGTTGTTACCATTACGTGTAATTCATCGGGCGGACAGCCGGTTTCGATGGAGAACCTCCGCGGAGTCAGGCAACTTGCCGACAAGTATGGTATTATGGTGGTTTTTGATTCTGCACGTTTTGCCGAGAATGCCTATTTTATTAAAACCCGCGAAGCAGGATACGAAAATAAAAGCATCAGGGAGATTGTGCTGGAGATGTTCAGCTACGCCGATGCCATGACCATGAGCAGTAAAAAGGATGCGATCGTTAACATGGGTGGTTTTATCGGGTTGCGCGACAAAGAACTTTTTGATAAAGCGGCTGTCTTTAATATTATGTTCGAAGGTTATATCACATACGGCGGTATGTCGGGAAGGGATATGAATGCCTTGTCGCAGGGATTGCGCGAAGGAACCGAATTCGATTATTTGGAGACCCGCATCAGCCAGGTTGCCTACCTTGGTACCCGGCTGGTTGAGTTTGGGGTTCCCGTACAGCAACCATTTGGTGGTCATGCGGTTTTTGTGGATGCCAGGCGTTTTCTTCCACAGTTGCCAAAGGAGCAATTTCAGGCTCAGACGCTTGTTGTTGAGCTATACCTGGAAGGCGGTGTACGTGGTGTTGAAATTGGCGCACTTTTGGCTGACCGCGATCCTGAAACCCGTGAAAACCGCTTCCCGGCCCTTGAGCTTTTAAGGTTGACCATCCCGAGAAGGGTTTATACAAACAATCACATGGATTATGTGGCTACTGCACTGGCCAATGTATATGAACGGAGCAATACCATTACCAGTGGTTTGAAAATCGTTCACGAAGCCCCTATTATGAGGCACTTCACGGTTGATCTGGCAAAGGTTGTATAATCAGGTTTTTATTTGTCGAGCCACTCCCTGAAGTCCTGCACCCTTTCGCGGGCAACAATGATTTCCTGATCCTCAATGCCATCAATCCGGAGTTTCAAGCGGCTGTTAGACCATGCGGTTATGTTGCTGCATGCACCCAGCGAAACCATATACTTTCTGCTGATGCGGAAGAATTTGTCAGGATCGAGCATATTTTCCAGCTGATCGAGGGCAAAATCGATGCAGTAACTCCGGTTACTGCTGGTGTGAAGATAAGTGGCCTTTTCAAGGCTGTAGAAAGCAATGATTTCCTCAACCGCAATGGTTTTTATTTTTTCGCCAACCTTAACCAGAAACCTTGATTTATAGGATTTTGAAGGTTGATTGACGGCCAAAGCCAGAATTTTTTCAAGCATGGGCATAGGCGAAAACAGCCGGGCTTTCTCAATGGCTTTGCGCAACCGTTCTTCCTCAACCGGTTTCAGCAGATAATCGATGCCGTTGGTATTAAATGCTTCAATGGCATAGTGGTCCCAGGCGGTTGTAAAGATAATCGGGCATCTTACCTGAACCTGCCTGAAGATCTCAAAACTAAGTCCATCGGCCAGTTGAATGTCGGAAAAGATCAGCCCGGGCTCATTTCCTGCAGTCAGAAATTTAACCGAATCGTGCACCGATTCGAGCTTTGCAAAGATTTCCATTTCAGGCGCTACTTTTGAGATGAGGCGTTCCAGGTGACTGGCTGCCCTGACTTCATCTTCTATAATCAATACCTTCATTTTTCAGTGGATTGAATCAAGGGAATTTTTACCAGAAAAGTAGTTTCGCCCGAAATTATTTCTATTTCCTTTGTTGTAAAGAAACTGTATTGCTGTGAAATATTTTTCAAACCTGTATTTTTTGAATCTTCTCCTGCATTCTTTTTACGAAGAGAATTTTCAACCTCAATAAAATCTCCGTTTCTTCTGACCGCGACAGATAACGGATATCGGCTGGAGACTTCGTTGTGCTTGACTGCGTTTTCTACAAGCAATTGCAATGTCATCGGGACAATCAGTTCTGAATTTCCCGGTGACAAGTTGATTGTCAGGTCAAGTTTGTCACCGAACCGGGTCTTGAGCAGGTAAATATATGAATCGAGAAATCGCATTTCCTCTTCCAGACTAACCAGCTCCTTGTCACGGCTGTCGAGCACATAACGGAAAAGGTCGCTCATTTGCCGGATAAATTTAACTGCCTGTTCCTGATTTTCATAAACCAGATCGCTCAATACATTGAAACTGTTGAATAAAAAGTGCGGGTTGATCTGATTGCGCAATGACTCGTATTTGTACGACATCATTTCCGACTTTAGTGCTGCTTCATTCAACACGGAGCTGCGCCATGCCTTAAAAAATCCGACTGCAGTGAAAACCAAAGAAATGAACAAAGAGATAAAAAAAGTAATGAATATCGAACGGGCTATGGATTGCAGGGCATCTGTCGGCGATATGCCGTTCACAAGGTAATACATGATGAACTGAACAATCATAAAAGCGCTGACCGACCAAACAAGCATCGAGATGATTTCAACAAATGTTCTGGTAACTGGTTGCTCAATCCAGCGGAATCGTTTATCCAACAGGTAATTGATAACCAAAGGTCCTGTCCATTGAGTGATACAGATTGAAAACGACCAGCCGATTCCTATCAGAATCCTCACAGGGTCATTGTAAATACCCCGCATAAAGAATAAGGCGATAAAGAATGAAAGCAGGAGGTTATACAACAGGAACTGCCAGATTGAAAGCGGCTTTATTAATTCTTTGAACAGTTTCATTTCAGAATTGCTTTTAGTATGTATTATTCAGCCTGTAATCCAATGTAAATTTATTGAAAAATCCGGGAACCGGCCAAAACCGCTTATAAGTGATGCATTATAGCGGTTTTGACCTTTCCGGTGCTTACTTGCAGGATTTTACCAGTTCCTCTGCCTGATCCTTTCCCCATGATGGATGCAGCGGGGATTTGGGGACGTATTTATCCCAACCTGACAATAATTCAATGGCTTGCCCGCAGAATTCTTTAGGATCTTTACCAAAGAACCTGGCAGAACCCATATCGTTCTGGATCTTAAGGAGTCTGGCGCGGGGATTTGATGGATCAATTGCAGTTGCCCGACCCAATGATTGAGCAGTAAGCATGCTGTACTGCTGCCCGCGTTCCATTGGGTTTACCACCAGCCGGCCGGTGTATAGCATGGCCTGAAGCGCAAATACATCCGCTTCACCCGGCATCATTTCCACGAGTCTGGTGATTGATTTTTCTGCTTCATCCAGGTATGCATCTTTCTTTTTGGCATCCGTTGGTTCCATAAAACTCATGATGATGTAACAATGCGCATGGTAATACAATGGAAGCCATTCGTTTGTCTCGGTACCGGCGATCATGCTAAAGCGGTTTCCAAGCGCCTGGAAATCTTCAACTGACCTGCAATTGGCATATTGACCAAGACTTTCGCCCATGGCCTGATAGTATTCGGGTTTTTGTGACATGCCGGCAAATGAAGCCAGCATCAGTACGAGGGTAATAAGGATTGTTTTCATGTTGATTGGTTTTTGGGTTATTGTTTGATTGTTTATTGTTGAGATGTCTTAACTTATTGAATCTTATCCAGTTGATTTTCTGTTCCTTTTTTGGTCAGGGTGATCAGAATGGCCACAACATAGAAGCGGTTTGATCCCGGGGTAACGGCTGCGCTGCGGTAAATCCCGTTTTCATCTGCCTGGTCTGAGAAACGCCTTCCGAATTCCTGCTTAAAGCCGGGAACATTGGTGATGGCACCGTAAAAGATAATGTTGGGCCTGTAGAGAAAACTCCAGCTGACATCGAGGCTTTGGTAAGCCAGTGTTTTTTTGCTGTTGAATTCCTCACTGTTTGGGTCATTGTACACCCTGGGAGACGAGTATTTGTAATTCACACCGGCCAGTGAACGTAATTTACCAAACCAGTGTTTGTAAACCACGGCCAGGTTGTGCGTACTGGCAAAGCCAGGGATTGACATTTCAGGGTAATTCCTGTAATTGCGTTTGGTGTCGAGAAAAGAATAGGAAATCCAGTAATCTCCGTGTTTAATGCTTTTTTTGTCACGCCAGAAGAGATCGAACCCGGTTGCGTATCCACTGCCCTGGTTGTTGTAGCTTTCCGGAAGGTAAAAATCGCCGGTCATTTGCTTCACCAGGTTGCGGTAGTCCTTGTAATATATTTCTGCACGCAGGGTGCGGCCATTGGTTGATGACTGATAGCTAAAGGTATAGTGATCGGCGCGCTCGTACCCAAGCTGATTGGTATACACCAGGAAATCATCCGACGGATTCTGATAAAACCATCCATAGGCCATGGAGAACTGGCTGGTTTCATTCAGTTTCCACGCAGCTGTAATTCTTGGTGCAAAATTGGCCCGTTTCAGATAGGAGGAATTCTCAACTCTGGCCCCAATGCGTGTTACAAATTTTTTTGACGCATACATTTCAGCTTCAGTGAAAGCAGCGATGGTGTTGTTGCTGTATTGATTTAAAAAGGTATCTGCCTGTGAAGAGAAGGTTTGTTCCACTGAACGGGAGAACCATTCAGCCCCGGCCCGTACCGTAATTTTCTGGCTGACTTCCCGTGAAATCGTGTTTTTCAAATGAAACCCTGTCAACTCTTTTTTGAAACGGGTTCCATCAAATTCCACATCATCGTGGTCGGTGGTGAATGAAGCAGCTGCGGTTGTGCTCCAGCCTTTTCCCAGAGAAGATATGAAGGAAGAATTGATGAAAGTATTCCTGTTGCCAAGGCTGAAATCAATCATTTTATCCTGATCAAGATCCTGTTGAGCCAGGGTAAAGCTACCGCGGTCAAAACTGCCATAGACTTTCAGCATGCCTGTTTTGCCGGTTTTCTGACGGATGCTGATGGCTCCTGTACCTGATTCAGGCGCTTTTTTCCATTCATAATTCTGCGGGACCAGATCCATGTATGGCCGGAGGTTATTGTAGGTAAGTGTTGCGGTAACAGCGCCGCTCTTCCAGCACTTTGTGGCCGCAATCTCAGGGCCCACCGATAAAAGGGAGATATCCAGCTGATCCTGTGCCGGCATATCGTTGGTGTTCAGCAACAGCACGCTTGACAGGGCCTGACCATATTCAGCCGAATAGCCACCTGTGCTGAAAATGGTTCCTTTGAACATAAAGGGGTTAAACCGTCCCCGGGTTGCAGTATTGGGTGCGGAGGAGTTGTAGGGGGTGTGCACCAGAGCTCCGTCGATGTATGTTTGCGACTCCTCACTATCACCTCCCTTTACAAACAACCGGCCCGATTCACCTATAGTGGTGGTTCCCGGCAACGACTGTAAAGCTCCGAAAACATCCCCGGCAGCTCCGGCAGTGGTAATCATATCAAGAGAACTGATGGTATTGGCCTGTTTCCTGTCGCCCGCTTCAAACGTGCCGGCCGTGATGTTTACTGCTTCGAGCTTGTTGAAGGTTTCCTTCATTTCAACATTCAGTTGTATGGCTTTGCCTTCCAGGGTAATTTCCTGTGAAAAGGGTTCATATCCCATAAATTCCACCATCAGGGTATAGGTCCCGGTTTTCCGGGTTGTGAAACTGAATTGTCCTTCAGCGTTGCTGGATGTTCCGTCGTATGTGCCTTTCAGATAAATATTGGCGCCGGGAAGGGTGCCGTCTTTTATGGCTCTTACAGTACCACTGATAACAGTCTGACCCGAAAGGGCCGAGCTGATAGCTAAGAGGCAGAAGAAGATATAGTATTTCATGGCCTGTTGTGCGTTGATGCAGCAAAAGTGCAACACGCCGGGGCCGGAATAAAATTTTAGTTACCGGAATGTCGGATTTTGGGGATGAAGTGTCGTGGCACAGGGCACAGGGCCCAGGGCACAGGGCATGGAGCATGGGCCAGGAGGGTAGCTGCACAGGGCCAGGGCCAGGCTCAGGCATGGTGTTAATTGAGAAATTTCGTATCTTAAGCAGCAGACAAGGGGACAAGCCTGCCCGCCGCAACGGAGTGAAGGAGGGGAGAAATTGGGACAAGGAGAGACAGGTAATTTTTTCCTTGTTATACTGTTTTTGGAAGGGTTTTATATGCTTAGTGGTAGATTGTAAACTTGTTACAGCAATCCTGCGATCAGGATGTCCTCATCTAGATCTTCCCAGTGGACGCCCTCGCCACCTCCGATAAAACGCCAGTTTTTCCGCTGATTTTCGTTGGCATCGCGCAAGGTAGGGACCCATTCATCCGGAATAGCGATTTCGCGGCCATCATCCAGCCTTACGTACATTTTATCCTCTGCAAACCACAGGTCAGTTGCTATGGAGGATTTATTAATAGTTAAAGTACTCATCCCACCTATCCTTAAAAAGTTCAACATTACCGATCACTAATTTGCGTATTTCAGCAATTTCATTTGCTTTAAACCGCCTAGATTTTATTAACTCAACTGGGTCAAGGTTAAATTTGGCAGTCCCATCTCCCTTTTCAACGTGAATATGCACAGGTGAGTGATCATTCACATAGAAGAAAAAACGATAGCCATTTATTAATAGTACAGTTGGCATCAATAACATTTTATACAAAGGTAGGAATTTATTAGACAGAAGATTAAGCAGTTTGCAAAAAGCAGGGGCACAGGGCACAGGGCCGGTGGCTAAGTGTTTTTGGACTCAGAGATGATTTAGAGTAGAATTTTGTTTTCGAAAAATGTATCGAAGCCACTGATACAAAGTAAGGAGCACAGGGCACAGGGCTCAGAGCATGGGGCATGGGCATGGAGCATGGAAGGAGACAGGCCCTTTTTCCTTGTCATACCGTTTTTGGAAGGTTTTAAAATGCTTAGTGGATGATTGTAAGCTTGTTACAGCACTCCTTAACTCTTCACTTTATTCCCCTTGTCTCCCGCTCCCCTTGTCTCCTTGTCTGCTGAATCGTGGCAGGATTCTCCTTTGTATAGCGTCCTCGTCCCTTCTTCCTGTTACTTTGCTTTTCTGAACTTCAATTTTTCTTCCGGCTTCATCTTCTCACACGCATACTGAAAAATCAACCGGGGTGCGGTGTCTTTCCATTTCAGCAGGAAGGCTTCTGTTTCTTCCGGTTTTATTTTCCAGGCTTCTCGCAGAAACCAGCCCATTCCCTGGTGAACTTCGCGTTCGGGATCGCTCATGAGTGGCTCAACAAATGCAAACAAATCCTGAAAAGGTATGACAGTTTTAAGCAACTTGATGAAAGTAACAGGTACGCATCGACGTTGGAATTTATAGGGGGAGGTAATCCAACCGGTAAAATCATTTTTATCCACCAAACCCTGTTTCATGAGTTCAGGTAAAAAGAACATCCCGAAGTAATCGGCGTGGGCCCAGTTGGCAATGCCGGTTTCGAACCAGCTTTCCAGCCGGATGAAATCAGATTTGATAAGCTTATCCTTCACGATGGTGATTAAAATCAGGGCAAAAGATGTTTCTTCATATTTTCCGCTCTTCATCAGCAGGGGAGCTGTCTCAAAAACAAGATCAACCGTAATTTCATCTGAATTCCTCAGTTCAGCTTTCTTTGCATCCATCAGGGCCTGGCTCAGGCCCCAGGCATCGTAAACACCTTCCTTGAAATATCGTGAGTATTTCTTTACAAGTTCGGGGTTGGCGTTGGCCTGGCAATAATTGAGTAAATCGTTGAACAGTACCTGTGGTTTCATGCGATCGGATTTGAACAATAATCCGGGTATTATCTGAACACTTGGTCAAAATTAGAAAAAACAGCGGAAATACACACAATCAGAAAGGCCTTTCATTAATATCTTTTTCAAAGGAATATTCCTAAAAAGAGGTAGAATTTTCAACCATGCATAAATTTGTCTAACTTTGTTTAAGAAGATATCTACAATTGATGAACATCAACTCTTTTTCATTTACCATACAAATGAATCGGGCACTAAAAATGCCTTTGATTTTATTGCTGCTGGTTTTGTTTGGTTGTTCAGAACTTTTTGCCAACAACCGGCTCGATAGCCTCAGGACAGAACTTGCAAAGGCTGGGAATGACACTTCGTCTATCAGGATATACAGCTTAATTGCCAGCGAATTAAATACTCAAAAAAGCAGCCCCGATTCAGTCTTGCTTTATCTGAACAAAGCACTTGACCTTTCTGATAAATCGGGATACAACAAGCACCTGTATTCTATTTACGGACAGTTTGCTCTTCTGTTTTCAGGCAGTGGCAACTACTCTATTTCACTGGATTATCATTTTAAAATCCTGAATCTGCTTGATGCAGAACAAGCAAGGGAACCTGACAACATAACAATCCTGAGCAGGTATTCCAGCACTTATGTTATCATTGGAACCACCTATTTTAATCTTGAGAACAATGCCAAAGCCCTGGAATATTACCAAAAGGGTCTTGATAAAATAAACCAGCTTGCCAAAATAGACCCGGATTTTCCGGTAAATGATAGGCGTCTGATTATATTTATCAATATGGGTGGGGCATACCTGAGCGGCCGTGATTTTGAGAAAGCCAGGCAGAATTTCGAGAAGGCCCTCGAAATGAACAGGCAGATCAATAACCAGGTGTATTATGGGGTATTGTATAATAACCTTGGAATTGTTTATAAGGAAAAGAAGGATTTCCCGAAGGCTTTGGACTTTTACAACAAGTGTCTTGACATCCGTACCAGGCTGGCGGATACGGCCGGTATGGCACAGATTTTCAACAATCTGGGTGATTATTATTATCTGACAGGCGATTATAACAAATCAATTGAGATTCTTAACAAAGCATTGGCATTCAGCCGCAAGGCAGGAAACATCAGGTCACAAATGAAGGCAGCCAATTTTCTTTCAATGACCTATGAAAAAATCAACAAACAAGCGGATGCACTGGCGATGCATAAGCTGTTTAAACAACTGAACGACAGTATCATTAACAGCGAACAGATTCAGAATACAGCCAGGCTTGAACTTCAGTACCAATACGATAAGCAACGCAAGGAAAGTGAACTGCAGCAAGAAATTATGCTGGCAAGAAAGGAGCGTAAAGCGCTGATTTATCTTATCATCGCCGGATTGTTGTTGTTCTCGTTTGTGATTGTTATGCTGCTCAACCGCAACCAGCGGATTAAAATAAAACAGTCGAAGCTGCTACAGGAGAGCCTTGAACTTGAAAGTAAAAACCTGAACCTCGAAAAGCAGAACCTGCTGCTGGAAAAGCAAAACCTTGAACTTGAGCTCGAATTCCGCAACAAGGAACTTGCTACGCATGTGATGTACCTGTTGAAAAAGAATGAATTTATAGGATCAATTACTGAAAAGTTGCTGTCATTAAAGCCCTTGTTACTTCCGGAGAATAAAGTGTGGATGCAGGACATTGTTAAAGAGATGAAGTCGAACATCGACAACACCGTCTGGGGCGAGTTTGAAGTCAGGTTTCAGCAGGTTCACAAGGATTTTTACCTGAAACTCAGCGAAAAGTATCCTGATCTTACGCCCAATGAAACAAAGTTGTGTGCTTTTCTGCGCCTCAATATGACCACCAAGGATATCTCCGCCATTACCTTCCAGTCGTTAAAAAGCATTCAGGTAGCCCGCGCCCGGTTGCGGAAAAAGATGGATATTACACGGGATGATAACCTGGTTTCATTGCTGCAGCAGTTATAGGCTCAGGATGACTGTCAGTCTGAGCCTGTCTGCCTGTAACTTATTACATTAATTGCCTCTTATTAAGCAAACAGGCAGGCGGAGTCGAAGACAATTTTTCTTAACTAAACGGTATGGCTGTATAAATAGCCAATACTCCGGGTTGAAAACAGGGATTATCCGGCCAGGAGGTTCTCCCCCAGGGTGCTCTTTGAATTGGGGAAGTTGTTTCGAAAGTATCTCTAAGCTGCTTTTTCTTTGGCAGACGAAAATATTACCGCTTCTTATAGGTCCACCCAAAACCCACATTTATTCCCGCCATGAATCTGTCTTCTGAGTAGGTTGGATGCCAGTGAGATTGTGAAGACCCAATGCTGATATGGTCCAGTAGAAATTTATAATCCGTAAAAACACCGGAAAAAATATGAAAACCATTGTTCAGCTTTCTGTGAAATTGAAATGCCAGCCGGAATGAACATCCTCCTTCATATCCACCAGGCGTTTCGTTGATTGTTTTCGGGTTGTCGTTGGTGTAATAAGTAAATGATTGATAGTTACGCGGAATGTTGAAAATGAAACCTGTCTCTATCAGAAACTTATTTTTCTTTACTTCCTGCTTATTCAGTGGAAACCCTATTAGAACCGGTATGTTATAATAATCAATACTATAAGTAACTTTGTCAATATTGTCTGAGCTCTCAAAAGAATTATAATATTTTTTTGAGGTATAAAATAACCCGGTTGTAATTCTGAATGGTTTAAAATTTTGTGATACAACGCCTCCAAATCCATAATTAAATTGAATTTCGTATTCAAGGAAATAGTGTGGATATAAAACAAATAGTTCAAACGAAAGCGCTGGTTTTAATTTCTCCGTACTATCCTGTGCAATAGAAGAATTGTATATAGCAAGGATGAAAATACAAGTGATTACGAATTTATTTCGCATAAGTTAAGCAGCATATCTCAAATAGCAGGAAAGTTTTTATTTGCACAACGAATTTACGTTACAATTCCGATTTGTCAATAGTAAATGAACAACTGCCCGTGTTAAATTATCTGGCGTAGCTGTTGTGCCGCATAACTGCTGATATTTGATTTATACAGGCTCAATATTGGTATCGTTATCCTTTGCGTTCAACAGATTGAACAAACAATTGGTTTGTTGATGATTTTTATGCTTATTCTATTGAAATTCCAATTTCATCCGGAAATATACTATCCCCGAATCCCTTGCACCATGACCTCGTAAAATATTTATAATCAGACAGATAGACTTCCTGTAGCATTTTTGTTCCCTCCATTTTACTGCCTGTAGCTTTTTTGTGGTGTATAATAATTAGGAGTAGCTGCCTGCGTGAACGAATTTTGCAGCAACGTTTTTACCACGAAAAATGAAATCGCCAAAAAATAATAAATCAGATCAGGTCGAAAAGGAACTTCAGGATATGATTGATCAGTTGAACAGCGAAAATGTTGCGCTGACCAAGATACTGAGCCTTCTTGAACCCAAAGAAAAACTGAAAGACCGAAAAAAGCCGGGGTCCGGTGAAGATGGTATTTCAGAGAATTGAGAACCAAATATTTAACCAATAAATAATAAACCAAATCGTTGAATCATGAGAAAAATGACTTTTTGTTTAACCCTGATGGTGATCCTGCTGTTTATTCAAACACAGAGTGGATTTGCGCAACAGGGCATTCTGGGGCATCTTGGGAAACCCTTCCAGGCACCCTCTGACAGAAACGGACCGGCGCTTTATGATCAGTTTAACATGGTGGGTGACGGCTTCATGGTTTGCCAGGAGTTTACCGATCCAGCATCTGCTGCCAATACAAGTTTTTCGGCCGATGACTTTGTCGTTCCGGCCGGAGAATCGTGGGCTGTGCGTTACGTAGATGTTGCCGGGGCATATTTTGCATGGAACGGCAATCAGATAGAATCGCTGAACATTACGTTCTACGAAAACAACAATGGTGTTCCGGGTGCTGCATTGCATACGTTCACACACTATACAAACTACAATGAGATTCTGATCAATGACTACTCGCACAGCAGCCGGTTCGAGATCATGCTGCCCTCTACACTGGAATTTACCGAAGGTCATTACTGGCTGGGCGTGCAGGCAGTCGGCGATTTTGGCGTGATGGGCCAATGGGGCTGGCTGACACATCAGGGGTTTACCATCGAAAATGAATACCAGTGGAAGAATCCCGCCAATGGTTACGGCACCGGCAATGTTGACTGGACAGCCGCTTCACTGATGACCTGGTACGATTTCAATCTGGCCTTTGCATTGTACGGAGAAGGACTTGACAATGATCTTACGCTGATGAGCATTGATGCTCCGGCAACTTCAGCTACCCTTGGTTCCTCTGAACAGATCACCGTGACACTGAAAAATGAAGGAAGCAGTCTGATGACCGGTTTTGACGTAAGCTATTCGGTGAATGGCGGAGCTACCATTACGGAGAATGTGGGTACTTTTTCGCTTGAAGCCAACCAGATCGCCCAATATACTTTTACCGCTACGGCTGATTTTTCTGTACCCGGACCTTATGAAATTACTGCATCTGCTTTGGCATCCGGCGATCCACGACCTGAAAACAATACTGCAACAAAGAGTATTTATAACCTCGGAACCATCTATCCGATGCCGGCTACCGGCACACAGACGATTACAACCTGCGGTGGTACCTTTACCGATTCGGGTGGATTGGATGGCAACTTTGGCGACTATGATGATGCTGTTACCACCATTTATCCTGAAATTTCCGGGGACCGCATCAGGCTTACTTTCATTGAGTTTAATGCAAGCTGGGGCGGATTCACCATATACAACGGAACCGGCATGGATGCACCTTTGATCGGGACCTGGAATGGAACCGATAGCCCTGGTGTTATTGATGCCCTGAATCCCTCGGGAGCCCTGACCATTCATTTTATGGGACCGGGCTGGGAAAATACTTCAGGCTGGGTGGCTTTTATCTCCTGCACAACTCCGGTTCCTGACGATTTTGCTTTACTTGCCCTGAATTGCGACATTCCTACCATTTTCGTCGGGGATGTACCCTTGCTTTCTGCAAAAGTCCAGAATTACGGATCGGCATCACAGGAAAAGACGGTTACATTCAAGGCCAACGGTGTTGAAATCGGCACCCAACTGACAGGCCTTCTCGGAGCAGCCGATACCGCATGGGTATCCCTTCCCTGGACACCAACCGAAGCCGGTAACTATCTGATTGAAGCCAGTGTACCGGAGGATGAAGGCGCTGACCCGAATAATTTTATTACCATTGAAAAGCCGGTTTACCCGTTTGGATCATTTTATGAAGATTTTGAAGCAGAGATGTTTCCGCCTGAAAACTGGAGGCATGGCGGATTGTGGGGCAGGGCAACCGACCCGTCGAACGGAAATTTCAATGCACAGGCATTCTTCGCCTACAATCAATCGGATACCCTGGTAACTCCGCGGCTTCTGGTTGAAGATGGAGGGGCAATTTCATTTGCAGCGAAAACAACCATGTGGTGGGTTGGGAATATGGACCTTTACTGGCTCGACGAATCCACCGGCATCTGGAGTTATATTCAGAATATTCCGCTCAATACATTCAGCTATGACCTCTTTGAGATTGATCTCTCAGCGTATGCCGGCATTGGGCGCATCGGTTTCTTTGTAAATGTTACCGACCCCTACTCTTTTTCCGGAAGTGTACATCTTGACCAGGTAATCGGTTCCGGAATTACCGTTTACTCCGATGACTTCGACCTGAAAGCCAAGGCATTCGAAGGCAATGATTATTACAATATCGGGGAGGAAGTAAGTTTCAGCCTGACCATACGGAATGATGGAATGATGGATATTCCTGCAGGTGACTATAACGTTAAACTGATGAGGGGAGGAAATTCACCTGAGGAATTATCTTCAATTCCGGGCAACGAAATTGCAAGCTTTACTGAGCAAACGTATGATTTTACTTACACTTTCGATGCAATAGAGCAATTTCCGGTGTATGCCGAAATTGAATATGCGGCCGATGAATATCCGGTTAACAATACCAGCCGGACCATCAATCTTCATGGATTGGCTGGTGAATCAGAAATTGTTAGTGTTGGAGAAGATGTTTTTATTGCAAACTGGCCGATTGAATTTACCCTGAAAAAGAGTCTTTCGGAAACCATCTATGCAAACACCGAGATAAACCGTACAGGTGTGATTTTCGGTATTGGTTATGAATATTATTTTAAAGCAGATGAACTGAATGCACCGGTTCGCATCTGGATGGGTGAAACGGATACCCTGAATTTAATGACCTGGATTCCGGCAACGGAAATGACACTGGTATACGATGGTTTACTGAGCATTCCCGAAGGCAAACATTCAGTTTATATTCCATTCCAGACACCCTTTAATTACAGCGATGGTTCGAAAAACCTGATTATCATGACTGAAAAGATCGGAGATCACGGCCGGCCGGATCAGAATTATTACGGGTACGGATCAATGCAGATGTCCACCCTGGTAACTGCCAGCGATGTTGAAATCCCAGATCCTTACAATCCACCGACATATGGTGGGATGAGTACAAACATGAACCCCAACATAAGGTTTGTATTTAATGATAACCTTGGCCTGACCTCCGGCACGGTAAGTGAACAGGGTGGAGCACCGATTGAAGGGGCGAAAGTTGTGATTGATGATCTGAAAATTACGGCTATTACCGATGCTTCAGGCAATTACGAAATGCCTTTTGTCCCTGCCGGAGCATTTCAGGCAACGGCTGAGAAATTTGCCTATATGCCGGTGACCCAGCCATTGACTGTGAGCCAGGGCGTTAATACCGACCTCGATTTTACATTGGGGCTGCTCGAACTGGTGAATTTAACTGGTAATATAACCGGTGACAACGCGCCGGGTACAGGCATTGCAAATGCTGTAGTTACCCTGACAGGTTACAGCAATTTTAATACAACTTCAAACACTGGTGGTGATTTTGTCCTACAGAATGTTTACAGTTTCCAGACATACCTGCTTACAATTGATGCAGACGGGTACGACGTTTATACCGATGAAGTTGTTGTTTCAGATTCAGACATCGACCTGGGGGATATTGTTTTAACAGAAACCCTGCTGATTCCTTTTGCAGTGATTGCACAGCCGGGGATTGATCAGGCAGTTATTCAGTGGTCAGTGCCAACAGAATCGGCTCAAACAGTAATGGCTTTCGATGATGGTGTTCATGAGAACGGATATGCCGGTGAACCTAACGAAGTAGTCTGGCTGGGCAACTATTTCCCGATAGAGGAGGTTTCAACGGTTACAGGTTTCGATATATACTGGGCAGGTTACGGACTCAATACACAGCAGATCATGCGTCTGGATGTTTTCGATGATCAGAATAAGGTTGTTGTCAGCAGCGAAGAATTTTTATCAGGCCTTGATGAATGGCTGCATATTGATATTCCGAATATCACACTTCAGGGCGATTATTATGTGATGATCAGCTGGAGCGGTTTGTTTGCCCAGTCAACTTTCCTGGCTATTGATACCACTACCAACAACCCGGATTACGCGTATTATCGTTATCCTGACGGAGATTTTCAGCTGCTTTCCGGCCTGACCGGTCATTCCGGCACATTCCTTATGCATGCCAATGTTATGACGGAACCCGGAGACCGGGAATCCGGCAGAACAGTTAATTCGTACGACATCAGCTTCGGGTTGCTTGGTGATATAAACAATGCCGGAAACTGGCCATTGCTGAATGAGGCACCTTTAACTGCCAACACATATACCGATCTCAACTGGCCCCCGATGGTCAGCGGTAAGTATTTGTATGCGGTGAAGGCCTTGTACACCAATGGGGAATCGGAACTGGCCTTCTCGGATATACTTGATTTTGTGTATGTCAACAATTCATATGTTGCTGCACCTGAATTGCTGGTGTATCCGAATCCTGCTTCTGATGTCGTAACCATTTCCGGATCAGATCAGGCGGATCTGTCTGTTTATGGCATGGATGGCAGGTTATATGCTTCAATTAAAATTGATTCTGATGCCTATCAATTAAATGTAAGCCGGTTTTCCAAGGGGTCCTATGTGCTGGTTTTAAGAAGCACAATAGGGGTAAAACAGCTTAAATTACTTGTGAACTAGTTTTTCTAACAACCCGGGTGGGGTTACTTTTGATTGCTTGCCGGATGTTGCCGTTTCAGGTAGCATCCGGTTTTTTATATTTTAACCTTTTGCCGATTGGGTGGATAAAAAATCCCGATTTGGAATCGGATAAAACCTAACAGGTCTTCTTACGACCTGTTAGGTTTAGACCGCCGTTAGCGGTTGGGAAAGATAGGATAAACCTACCAGGTCTTCTTCCCCTGTTAGGTTGAAAAGAAAGTAATAGGGTTAGAAATAATTATAAAATCAATCAAGAAGACCTAACAGGTCGGAAGAAAACCTGTTAGGTCGGGGGGGTAACCCATTTACTCTATTGTCTAAAGGCCGATAATTCCAGATGCTGACTAATCTTCCGGAAGCCTGTTCTCCAAAGTACAATCACAAAAGAAATGAAGGTGATGATCAATAAAAGAGATAGTAACGGATTTTCACCGGCCGACCCGGCAAACCAGAATATGAGGAAATCATAAATACCATGTGCCAAAATTGCATATATTATACTTTTAGACAGGTTGATAAAAGTATTGGTATGGCTAAACCGGGCCAATGAAAGAAAGTATCCCATGATAACCCCAAACAGGGCATGAGCCGGTACAGCAAGCACTCCGCGCATGATACCCACACCAACCCCATGTTCGGTAACGTACAGAACGTTTTCGAGGCAGGCAAATCCCAGTGATACGAAAACTGCATATACGATTCCGTCATAGTATTCATTAAAGTTGCGATTCTTCCAGATGATCCAGTACAGGAAAAAAAATTTGAAGAGTTCCTCTGGAATAGCTGCCCAAACAAATGCTTTGAATAGAGCAGTAAGAATCAAACTCACAGCCGGTATAGAGGCATCGTCAAAAGGAGCCAGAACAACTAAGGTTGCAATGGCTGAAAATACACCCCCGGTAAATGCTTTCAGCAAAAGCCCTAAAGGCTCTTTTTCGTATTTGTCGCGGTAATAAATATAGATCAGGATAACGATTACGGGAATAACAGAGATGGTGACCAGCAGCATACACAGAAGAATTTCGTGTAAATATAAGAAATCATTGGTGTCCGGGAAATTATTTGAAGTGAGGAACCGACCAAAGGGAGCCTGCCTGCCTGCTTCAGGCAGACAGGCTCACCGAAGGTAATCTCAGATTCATTATTTGATTTTTTAAATTTTTAACCGGACACTATTGATAAGAAATGGTTAAAGACGACCAGCTTAACTATTAAATTCAGTAGGCAGGAGTATTAAAAATTCAGTTCCTTTATCTGTTTCACTCTCAACGGTTATTTTTCCTCCCAGCTTTTCAACAAAGTCATGGCAGAGTATCAGGCCCAGACCTGTGCCATTCTGGGCGCGGCTTCCGGAAGGCTGAAAGGATTCCTCTTTGCTGAACAGTCTGGCGAGTCTCTCCGGTGAAATCCCTTTTCCGGAGTCCTTTACCGATAAGGTGAGATTCTTTTGGTTTCTAATGGCTGAAACGGTGATGTTTCCTCCCGGGTTGTTAAATTTCACAGCATTCCCAACGAGATTCCCCAATATGATGCGCAGTAGGGTAACATCTGTATTCAGGCTTTCATCTGCTTCTACTTCATTGTGAAGCTGGATGTTATTCTCCATTGCCCCGGCTTTTACCGTTTCAAAAACACTGTTGATGACCTTATGCAAATGGCATAATTCAGGCTTGATTTCGATGGCTCCCCTTTGGGATTTTGACCAGAACAACAGGTTATCGAGCAATTGAAATGTGTTTCGGGCAGATTGGTAAATGTTGCCTGCATAAAACCGGAGTGTTTCTTTATCAGCTGTTTCCGCCTCGTCATAAAGCATTTCAGATAGGTTCAGCAATGCTGAAAATGGATTCCGGATGTCGTGGGCTATGATTGAAAACAGTTTGTCTTTTGTAGCATTTGAAGCATGCAGCAGATCAGCCTGTTTTTGAATCTCGGAATTTTTCTCTGTAAGTTCGTTATAGGCAACTTTAAGTTTTTTGCGCCCGGTCAATACGACTATTGCCAGGGACGAAATCATCAATAAAATGATGATTATGGCAAATGTTATTATCCTTTGATTCCTGATTACCTGCTGCTGATATTGGTTCTCTGCTACAAGCCGGGCATTGTCATCCTCAATATTTTTTACTTCATACCGGGTCTGTATCTCTTCCAGAAGTTGATTTTTCTCAACTTTTTGCAGGGAGTCTTTATTGTTCACATAAGCTTCAAGGTAATCGAGTGCATTTAAAGAAGAGCCACTTTCTTTATGTATTTTATATAGAATGAAATTGACATCTGCGAGAACAGTAATATCATTCAACGAATCACCAATTTTCATCGCTTTCATTGCAAGGTTATCTGCCTCGCCGAGATTGTTCATAAATAACTGTTGCCATGCCATTCCGCTCAATGCAAGAGCTTGATTCCATGGATTTTGCAATTCAGAATAAACTGTAGATGCCTCGGAGTAACGCTGAAAAGCTTCCTTGTAATTGTTTATTGAACTGTAAGAGGATGCAAGCTGCATCAGGTTATTGCCCAGATATTCCCTGAAACCAGCCTGCCGGTTTATTTCAATCGCTTTCCGGTACTCAGCTATTGCTTTTTCCGGTTTTCCGGTTTCCTGGTATAACAATCCCAATCCATGAATGGAAGCTGCTTCAAATTGCTTATTGTTTATTGCCCTTGCTTCGATGATACTGACCCGGAACATTTGTTCTGCCTTGTCGAAGCGTTTCATTTCCTGGTAGATGGAAGCGATGTTGTTGGAAGTACGGGATATCCCAAATGGATTTTTCCTCCGGACTTCCAGGTCATAAACTTCAAGATATAAATTCAGCGCTTCATCGCTGTTCCCAAGTTCTTTGTAAATAAGTCCCAGGTTATTCAGGTTGCCGGCTATCTCAAATGTGTCTTTTATCTGGCGGAAAATTACAAGTGCCTGGCTCTGGAAATCAAGTGCTTTTTTAAAGTTTTTCCTATCACGGTGGATAACCCCGAGCAGATTCAGTATTTTAGCTTTGTGATAGGGCTCCTTTAAACTTTCGATCTGAATAAGTGCTTTTTCAGCAAACGGCAGGGCCTCAGCCATTTTACCCTGAATTATATTCACAGCCGCCATATTTCTGTTTGCAAGAGCAAGCCCTTTGTTGTATGATTGTGATTTGGCCAGCGTCAGGGCTTCCCGGGTAAGTAACAGGGTACTATCAGGGTTCGTGAATTTTAACTCCCATCCCAGTTCATTGAGCAGGTCGGTTCTGGTTTTCCCAACGGAACCTTGTATTTTATGCTCCAGACTATCAATAAGAATTGAATTCTGCCCGGTTAAAACAGGTGCAAAAAAACAAATTAAATACGTCAAAAGCAGCAATTTGCGCATACTGTTAGGTAATTTCATCACAAATATATAAGGAAATGCAATATTATGACCAGAAACCTTACGAATTGAATTCAACAGGTTAATGGTTCGGAGTTCTGATTGTAACCCTTTTCAGAATTATATTTGATTTACAGGCAATAATTTGTTTGACAATGATTTGAAATATCCGGTAACAATGTACTGATAACACTGCCTTTCCTCTGATTTGGAAGAATGTGAAACAGTGGAACTATCAATATTAACTTAAAAAATGTTGGATCTGCCGGATTGCTATCTTCACAAGAATGACTATTATTGTTTCGTTAACCTTAGTCTTTCAATGGTAAATAATCTGACATGCAACCATCATTCTAAACGGGAATTCCGCGGACTCCGGAATACCCGGCAAAATTGATGTGAATCCTTGAACCACAAGCATAAAACCCGGATCTCCAAATAAATCAATTACATTTCTAATCATATGAAAAAACTGATCTTCGTTTCATTCATTCTCTTACTGCTGTTTGGCTTTTCAAGAACAGCCATTGGTTGTACCATCATTGCTGTAGGTAAAAAGGCAAGCAAAGACGGCTCTGTTATTGTCTCACATACCGACTGCGGTGATAATTCCAGGTTTAAGGTGATGCATGGCCGGAGTTATCCCAAAGGAGCCATGGCACCTGTTTACTGGGGCCTGCAGGAAGTGCGGCAGCCACTCGACAGCATGGGGAAAGTGATAGGATATATTCCCCAGGTAGAAAGAACCTACACCTACATCCGTTCGGCTTATTCCCACATCAATGAGTTTCAGCTTGCGATCGGCGAAAGCACCATGAGCCAGCGCGAAGAGTTAAAAATCAAACGGGAAGAGAGCAAACAAATTATGACCATTGAGCAGGCCCAGATTTTTGCGCTGGAACGCTGCAAAACGGCCCGTGAAGCCCTTGAACTGATTACACATCTGCTCGACACTTATGGTTTTCTTCCTTCCTGTGTGGATGAATCGGAATGCCTGGCCATCGCAGATCCCAACGAGGTATGGATACTGGAAGTCTATAGTGTGGGGCCGGGATGGGAACCAGGCAAAGGCAAGCCGGGTGCTATCTGGGCTGCAAAACGTCTGCCTGACGACCATGCCACCATCATTGCCAACTGGAGCATTATTAAAGAAATTAATATAAAGGACAAGGCAAATTACAGGGCCTCTTCCAATTATATGAGTGCCGGAATCGAGCGCGGCTGGTACGATCCTGCATCGGGAAAGCCATTTGTATGGCAGGATGTATACGCTCCGCTTCCACGTGAATGGGCAACCTCACGCCTCTGGATGTTTTACAGCAAATATGCACCCGGTATCAAAGATATGCCCGACCGGACGCTGAAATCCCCTTTCGATACCCAAAATCCTTACATCCAGTATGTTGAACCTCTGAGTCTGTATCCTTTCTCCTGCATTCCTGCTGAAAAAATCAGTGTTCAGGATGTGATGGCCATGCAGCGTTCTACCTTTGATGGTACAATATACGATATGTCGAAACACCCGGCCTATTTTGTACCCGATGGCAAGGGTGGTATGAAATACAGCAACATGGCAACCCCTTTCCCGACCAGGAACCTTCGTGAATTGCTTGGCATTACCTGGCGGCGGAATGTTGCCCGGGGCGGATATGGCATGGTTGCCCAACTGCGCTCATGGCTGCCCGCTGAGATTGGAGGAATATACTGGGTTTACCTCGATAACCAGGCCGTTGGGCCGTATCTGCCGGTTTATTGCGGAGTTCAGCAAATACCGGAATCGTATGCCACCTTCAATCCCGACCAATTCGACGATGCCAGCGCCAAATGGACCTTCGATGAAGTTGACAACCTGCTTTACCTTAACTGGCAGGAAGGATTTAAACTTGTCAAGGCGGAACAGATTGCCCTTGAAGAGAGCTTTTTTACGGAAATTCAACAGGAAGAAGCAGTTTTCCAGGCTTTGCTGAAGGAAGACCGTGTAAAAGCACTTGAGTCAATTACTATAAAAGTTGGTGAAAGAGCTGCCAGAAACGTGGAGGCATACCGCAAACTTCGTAAAACGCTGCTGACAAAATTTACGAACAACCGGCAGGGGATTAATTTCCAATAAGTAGCATCAATGTTATTACTTAAGCATTCTGTTTTCATCCAAAGTTCAGCATTGTTACCGGCGAACCACTCAGTTGCCACTGACAGATTTACTGTTCTCGGATCTCAGGAAGGCTCATAGTTTTTGATTGTTGTTGTTGATCTTCATTATTTATCAGGATTGCTGTTTCGCAGGAAGACAATTCGCATTTGAGTATAACAATAGAGTGGTTCCTATAAAAGAATATCATAAATTTACACAAAACAAATTTCATGACATACACAGCCCCGAAAAAGCCTCTTTCTGTTTATTTACTTGCATTTTTGCTTGTTTTCACCGGAGTGGGAGGCATTTACGGAGGTTATTCGCTGACTGCAGCACCTGATGGCAGAATCATGCAAATGAACACCGATATCCTGAGCAACAGTCCGTTCAATACTTTTCTGATACCCGGAATTATACTTCTCATCTTCAACGGAATTCTGCCGTTGTTAATCGCCTGGGGGCTATTTATAAAACCACCCTGGCAATGGCCTGAATGGATTAACCTTTATCACAAACAGCACTGGTGCTGGACTTTTTCGCTCTATTATGGTTTTATCCTGATTATATGGATAAACGTTCAGATTATCATGCTTGGATTTTCTTCATTATTGCAACCGGTTTTTGCCTTAACCGGGGCATTGATTTCCATACTAACACTCTTTCCCACTGTTTTTCATTATTATAGAAAACACTTGTAGGAAACGCCAGGCTCCAGGTTAAAAGCTTGAAGTCTAAAGTAAAAAGTAATGATTCAAGATTCATTCAACAAGCAGGCAGTTGGCAGTTGGCAAAAAAAGAAACCGGAGGTCAGTGGTCAGAAGTCGGAGGTCGGAAGTCAGAAAAAAGAAGTAAGAGGTAGGAAGTAAGAGGTAAGAGCAGTGTCATTTCGTAATTCGTAATCCGGATTCCGCACCCAAAGGAAGTGAGCTCACCAAAGGTAATCCAAAATTTGAAGTCGGAAGTCGGAGGTCAGAAGTCGGATGAAGAATGAAGAATGAAAGAGAGTAAGGTTTGGGTTTCGCCCCCCCCCCCCCCCCGTCCCTCCTAGGAAGCAGAGTAAGGTTCCGCCCCACGTCCCTTCATGGAGTAGGAAGTAAGAAGTAAGAGGTAAGAGCAGTTTCATTTCGAAATCCGCAATTTGAAGTCGGAAGTCGGAGGTCAGAAGTCAGAAGTCAGAAGAAAGATATGTAACTATATGATTATTAATGTGTTTGTAAGAAAATTTGATATTAGGTTTTGGATATTGGATATTAGAAATTAGATATTAGAATTTCCCTTCTTACCCCCGCAGACTAATTTGCTCCAGATTCGGAATGTCAAGCAAAAGGATATTCTTATCCTCCAGCCTGATCAGGCCTTCTTTTTCAAATGTTTTCAACAGTTTTACAGTGCTTTCGGTTGAGAGGCCTGCAAAGTCTGCAATGTCTTTGCGGCTGAGGAAGGGAAACACATCTTCTCCAACCTGTTCTTTCCAGAGGTAAAGCAGGGCCCCGGCCAGGCGGCCATTCATCTGCTTGTACATCAGATCGTGGATAGAAACGTAAAGTTTGCTGTTTTGCTCGCAATAACGGTTGATGATGTTGTATGCAAAGCTTCCGTTGCCTTTTATGAGTCCTGAAACAGCCTCTTTTTCAATCAAACAGGCGGTGGTTTCACGCAGGGCTACAACTGAATAATTGTATGTATGGTTGTTGAATGCCACCGACAAACCTACAAATTCGCCACCTTTAATCAATCTGAGGTTAAAATTGCGGGTGGCATCTCCTTCAACGTATTGTTTGGCCAGTCCGTCCATAACAAAGAGTACACTGGATGCAAAAGCACCCTGTTTTGTCAGGTTTTCGCCTTTGCGGAAAACAACCCGGGTTTTACTATTGCGGGCCAACTCTATTTCTTCCGGTAATAGGTTCTGGAAACAGGGGGCATCAATATGACTGAATGAACAGTCTTCGGGCGGTATAAAGGTTTTCATCGGAGGCGGATTTAATTGCAAATATAATGTATTGGTTTGATAGAAGCCTGAAGTCGGAAGTAAGAAGTCAGAAGTCGGAAGTCAGAAGTCAGAAGAAGAAGATGATGATGATGAAGAGGCTGAGAGACGAAGGGACTGAGAGACTATGAGTAGTGGGTAGTAATCTCAGCAGATCTGTCAAACTGTTAAACCAGCCACCAGTAACCAGTAACCAGCAACCAGTAACCAGCAACCAGTAACCAGTAACCAGCAACCAGTAACAGATCTTGGATAATAATTCAATATTTCTGAGAAGTACTAAAAATAATTCAAAATGTGACTTACTTTTGAACTGTATCCATGACAAGTCCGGAGAGGTGTTTAAGAAATTCAATAAAATATGAGAAAGCTGATTTTTCTGTTTCTACAGCTGGTTATAAGTGCTGCACTTTTTGCCCAGGCTACGGTAAATCAAAATACCACCCTTGTGAATGGTTTTGGTAAAAAAATTTCGGGAGATGATTTTATTTACCACTCCTCCATTCCGGTTGCCAGGGAGAGCCTGCTGATCAGGGCAACCGATGGAAAATCGACCATGGTGTGGGAAACCGCTCCTGTTCCCGCTAAGCTGAACACCGGGACAGTTACGTTCAGCTGGCTTGCAGGTATCGGCTCTTCTCCCGGTAAAGCAAGTTTTGACCTTTCGGTAAACGGGATTAAGAAATTTACCATCTGGGCCGATGGTTCAGATGAATGGTCGCTGAAAAGCGATGACGGAACTACACTTTCATTCAAAAAGGATCTCACGGATCAGCATGGCGACCGGTTCGGGTTTATATACCTTACAATGCAGGCAAGCAGTTTAATTCCGGGGCAACCGGTCACCCTTCAGGTAACAGGTGGCAATTTTAATAAGACTTCCTGGTACATGACTTTCAGGTTTGCTGTTGAAAACGGATTGACGGTAAAAGCTTTACCAGCCATTTCAGAAGCTGATGGAAAGCAATACCAGCTTGGTGTTGCAGGCATCCTTCATTTTGGTGAAAGTGCAGCTGCGAAGGTCTTTATGGATGGCAAACTGGTCAATGAGTCGCAGGTTAACTTCGGCTACAACTATGTGAAACTCCGGCTGCCGGTTGTAAAAACCAGGAAGATAGTGAACTACCGCCTCGAAATAGCTGATCAGGTCTGGAAAGGAAAACTTGAACTGAATCCGGTGAGAAAATGGCGGGTAAATTTTGTACAGCACACCCACACCGACATAGGTTATACCCGTTCACAAACGGATATTCTGGCCGAGCACCTGCGTTTTATTGACTTTGCGCTGGATTATTGCGACAATACAGATGGTTATCCGGAAGAATCAAAATTCAGATGGACCTGTGAGTCATCGTGGGCTGTGGATGAGTATCTTAAATGCCGCCCTGCCAGTCAGATCGATCGTCTGAAACAACGGGTAAAAGAGGGCAGGATTGAGCTCACAGGGATGTATTTCAACTTCAGTGAGCTTCCCGACGAACAAACTCTTGCTGCATCACTTCAGCCATTGAAACGAATCCGCGAAAGCGGAATGGAAGTGAAAACGGCCATGCAGAACGATGTGAATGGCATCGGATGGAGTCTGAACGATTATTACACCGATCTCGGCGTCAGGTACCTGAATATGGGAACCCATGGACACCGGGCATTGATCTGTTTCGACAAACCAACCCTTTTCTGGTGGGAATCACCATCGGGCAGGCGGATGCTGGCCTTTCGTGCCGAGCATTACATGACCGGAAATACCGTTTTTAAAATACATGCGGGCGATTTCAATGCATTTGAAGATGAATTGCTTACTTACCTTCTGAACCTGGAAGCAAAAGGTTACGAATATGACCTGATCTCAATTCAGCACTCGGGTTACCTGGTCGACAATTCACCGCCTTCCACACTGGCTTGTGATATGATCCGTCAATGGAATGAGAAATACACCTGGCCGAAACTTAAAACGGCTTCTGCGACTGATTTTTTTGAAGAAATGGAGGAGAAACATGGCGATAGTTTTCAGGTGATCCGCGGGGCCTGGCCCGATTGGTGGACCGATGGGTTCGGAGCATCTGCCCGTGAGGTGGCGACTACCCGCCAGGCCCAGAGCGACCTGATTGCCAATACTGCCGGTCTTACCATGGCTGCATTGCAGGGAGCCGTTTTGCCTGACAAGATCGCAGACCGGATCGAAACAACCAATTCTGCCTTGTTGTTTTATACCGAACATACTGTCGGGTATCACAATAGTGTAAGGGAACCCTTCCATAAATACACCATGGAACAGCGTTCACTCAAGGAATCGTATGCCTGGGAGGCCAGTCGAAGGGCGCGAATGCTGGGCGAAGAAACCATGGGATTGCTTCAAAACTTTATTGCCCGGGAAAAAGATCCTTCACTGGTGGTTTACAATACCCTCAACTGGAATCGGAGCGGTTTGCTCAGGGTGTATATTGATCATCAGATATTGCCGAGATATACTCCTTTCTCCATAACCGACCAAACCGGAAATCCAGTTACAGCCCAGCCGGTTGAGCATCATTCTGATGGCACTTACTGGGAAGTGTGGGTGGATAATATTCCTGCTTTCGGATATAAGAAGTTCGTAATCAGAACCGGGAAGTCAGGGGAAGTTCAAACCCTGCCAATGGAAGTCAAGGAAATGAAAAGCATAGAAAATCAATGGTATAAAATTGTGATTGACACTGAAAAAGGCGCTATTTCCGGTATTACCGACAAGGAATTGAATCTGGAACTGGTTGATCAAAATGCGGCTTATGGCATCGGGGAGTTTATTTATGAGTTGCCCGACAACCGCTCGCAGATGGAGTCGTGGAAGCTTGACAACTTTACCCGCGAAGGGCTTGAAAAGGTTTGGTTTGATGGATATGAAGAAGGAGAAGTATGGAATACCGTGAAATTCAGGGGGAACACCCGTGCTGCCAACCGCGACAATACCTATGAATTTGAAATCAGGTTGTTCAACACCACCAAACGCATCGATCTTGTTTACGGCATCGAGAAGAAACTGGTTACCGATCCTGAAGGGATATACATTGCCTTTCCGTTTGCCCCCGGCAACGGACAACTCGCATTTGATGTGCAGGGAGGTGAGGTCAGAGCCGGTATCGATCAGATTCCGGGCTCTTCCAACGATTGGAATACGGTACAGAACTATGCACGCCTCTCAAACGATCAGGCGCAGATTGTACTGTGTTCATCAGAAAATCCACTGATGCAGTTTGGCGGCATCAACACCGGGCGTTATAAAGCCGGTGCAAAGCCCGAAACCACTCATATTTACGGTTGGCCCATGAACAATTACTGGACCACCAACTTCAATGCCGACCAGCATGGCGGGCATACCTGGACTTATACAATTACGAGCAAATCCGGGAATGAAATGCAGGAAGCCATCCATTATGGCTGGGGTTACCGTACTCCTTTCCTGAGCCGTGTTTTACCCGGAGGGGGCAACGGGCAGACCGCCTGGGATGGGTCGTTCATCACCGGATGGCCGGAAAATCTTTTACTGGTGAGTGCCATGCCTGAAGAAAACGGCAGAACAGCGGTATTTCATGTCCGGGAAACGGGCGGTAAAAGCTGTATTCCCGCGCTTCAGAATGGTCAAAACCGGGAGCTCCTTCAATGCATACAGGTGGATGTAACCGGCACTCCGGTTGAAGGCGGAAGCCTGGAAATAAAACCATTTGAATCGAAGTTCTTCAGAGTGGAATGGTAGCCGGCCTGAATGTCGGAACTGAATTCATTCGGGAACAGGATTTTTAAAGGTCTTTCTGACGATTCCCGAATTTTGTTACTACCGGCATATGTTCCATATGCTTTATATGCGCTTTCAACATTTAATTATGCACCTTCAACCCATTTTACTTTTACAGGGGTGAGGGCCGGTCTACTTTTGCCTCGTGAACAAAATGATCAACCTTAAAATCAAAAATCATGAAAACAAAAGTAATTGTCACCCTGACTTTCTTAGCAATGTTAACGCTGAGCGGTATAGCCCAGGAGAGTGAAAAAAGATTCGGATTCGAACTCAGTACCGGAGCCTCAGTAGCTACCAGCAAACCGGGAGATGCCGAAATGAATACCGGAGTCGGGATTGAAGGCATTTTCCACTACCGTTTTATGCCATACACCGGCGTATATGCCGGCTGGGGCTGGAACAAATTCTCATCAGACAACTCATTTGCCGGTTTAAATGCGGACTTTGAAGAAACCGGATATGTGTTTGGGTTGCAGTTTAAACACCCCATCGGAAGTCTGCCGCTCTCCTACTACGTGCGCGCAGCCGGTTTATACAACCACATAGAAATTGAAAATGAAGAAGGTGATGTTAAGTATAACAGCGGACATGGAATGGGCTGGCAACTGGCCGGTGGTTTGGATGTGGACCTGGGTAAAAACTGGAGTCTGACGCCAGGTATAAAGTTCAACTCCCTGAGCAGAGATATAGATTTTGAAGGGGCTGATGAACAGATGGATTTCAATTACCTTTCATTCAGGGTAGGCATACTGAAAAAATTCTAGGATGATTCAATAAGGCAGCAAATAAGCAGGTATTTGCTGCCTTTCCGGTTCAGGTGTATACCTTCCGGATGCAGGCTTAAACGAATTGTCCGGGTGGTAAAAATGATTTCTGTATTCATTTCAATAATGGGGTTCTTTGTTTGATACCAATCTGATTGCCAGCCGGAAATCACCTGGTATCAATCTTCTTTTTGACTTTTCGGAGCGGACACATATTTTGAAGCTATATTTGACAGACCAATTCAGTGGATGATGTTTTTCAGGCAGATACATAACTATTTCCCTTTTAAGCGGCTTTTCTTTCTGCTTTTTGGATTATCCATCGGGATCCAGTTAATTGTTATTGGCTACAACCATCTGTCCGGGTATTATATTCTGAGTGGATATCTGCACTTTATTCTGCGCCTGATCAGGGGCGTAATACTCAGTCTCGCCGGCGCCTTTCTGATAGCCTACCCTGACCTTTACATTATCCGCTATTTTAACCGGATTGCTCCCTGGGGAAAAAGGATTGCAATGCGTCTGACTTTGCAAATCAGTTTTGCTGTTATAATTGCGGGCCTGGTATCAATGGCTGTTACTTTTTCCGCTCATTCGATTTCGCCTTACCATGAAGAACTGGCCGGCGTTTTTATCAATAATGCCCTGATTTTCGCAGTGGTTAATATCATGTTGATGGCTGTACTTGAAGGCTGGATCTATTATGTTGATAGCAAACGGGCTACACAAATGGCGGAGGTACTAAAGGAGGAGCTGTCTCAGATACGGTTTGAAGTTCTGAAAAGTCAGATCAATCCACACTTTATGTTCAACAGCCTCAATGTTTTATCGGGGTTGATTGACAAAGACACGGTCAAGGCGCAGCAGTTTATCGACGAGTTTTCGCAGGTGTACCGTTATGTACTCGAAACCATTGAGCAGCCTGTCACCAGCCTGGGGAAGGAACTTGATTTCATGCAATCCTACCTCTTTCTGCAACAGATACGTTATGGTGAGAATCTTACATTCACTGTTAATATCCCCGCTGAACTACTTGAAAGGATGATGCCTCCCTTGTCATTGCAGGTAGTATTGGAAAATGCCATCAAGCATAACATTGTAAATGAGGCAAAACCACTGAGGATTGAAATTTTCAATGAGGGGCACTTTCTGGTAGTAAAAAATAACCTCCAACCCAAAATTTCGGCCCCTGTTTCAACCGGTCTGGGACTAAAGAACCTGGTTAAAAGATACGCGTTGATTGCCAGCGGGGAACCGGAGTTCAGCGTAGAAACCTGTTATTATATCGCCAGACTACCGTTAATAAATACCGATGCCGATGAACGTATTAATCGTTGAAGATGAGCGTCTGGCTGCAGAGAAGCTGGAGCATATGATAAATGAGGTTGACCCGTTAATTAAGGTTATTGCCAGATGTGGTTCTATTAAAGAATCGGTAAAATGGCTGATGGAGCATACTGCCGACCTGATTTTTCTGGATATTCAATTATCTGATGGCATAAGTTTCAGCATTTTTGAGCAGGTAACCATAAACACACCCGTCATTTTTACCACCGCTTACGATCAATATGCCATCAGGGCTTTTCAGCTTAATAGCATCGCCTACCTGCTCAAGCCCATCCGTAAAAGTGACCTTGCTGAGAGTCTGAGAAAATACCAGAACCTGAAATCTGCCTTCACAATTGATTTTGACGCTTTGGTTGCAGGAATTCAGGGACGCGAACCCGATTTCAAGAAAAGATTCCTGATTCAGATCGGGGAGAAAATCAGGAAGGTTGAAGTATCAGAAATCGCATATTTCTATGTGCTGGAGAAGGGAGTTTATCTGAAGACCTTCACAGGAAACTCCTATCCGGTGGAATTTACGCTTGATAGACTTGAGTCCATACTAAATCCTGAGAAATTCTTTCGGATAAACCGGAAATACGTGGTGAATATGGATTCGATAGCCAATATGGTTGCTTATTCACGTGGCCGGATCAAGCTGGAACTCAAACCAAAAACCGACGATGAATTTGATGCCATTGTGAGTGTTGACCGGTCGTCGGATTTTAAGAAATGGTTGAATAGCTGAGGCCGGAGGCCCGAGGTCAGAGGTCAGAAGTCAGAAGTCGGAGGTCAGAAGTCGGAAGTCGGAAGTCGGAAGTCGGAGGTCAGAAGTCGGAGGTCGGAGGTCGAGGAAGGGAAGTAAGTAGTGAGAAAGAGAGGAAGAGAGCAAGTAACCAGTAACCAGCAACCAGCAACCAGCAACCAGCAACCAGTAACCAGTAACCAGAAGTAAGAAGAAGTAAGATGTTCGTCCCTCGTCTCTGTTCCCTTTTCGGATGTCGGAGGTCAGAAGTCAGATGTCAGAAACCAGCGACTAGAAACCAGAAACCAGCAACTAGTAACCAGTAACCAGCAACCAGTAACCAGCAACCAGCAACCAGCAACCAGCAACCAGAAGTAAGAAGTAGGAGGTAAGAAGTAAGAAGAAGTAAGATGTTCGTCCCTCGTCTCTGTTCCCTTTTCGGATGTCGGAGGTCAGAAGTCAGATGTCAGAAACCAGCGACTAGAAACCAGAAACCAGCGACTAGTAACCAGTAACCAGCAACCAGTAACCAGTAACCAGTAACCAGCAACGAGCAACCAGTGACCAAAGCAAGAAGTAAGAATATGGATAAGTCAGTTTCGTCCCCCGTCCCACGCCCCTCGTCCCTTGAAGAAATTGTTAACGGAAAACTGATAAACAACCAAAAACACTTTATTATGAACAACATCATCTGGTCAACAGGCCACCTGCTGAAAGCCGGCAATATTACTGATTCAGACAATTGCTATCTCTATGATACGAATGGTAAACGTTTCATTGATCTCGAGTCCGGGGTCTGGTGCACCGGCCTGGGGCATAACAACAAACGGATCAACAAGGTCATCACAGATCAAATCAATAAAATTACCCATACCGGTTTTTGTTATTGTCATCCTGTGATTGAGGAAGTTGCAAAAAAGATATTGGAGATCAACCATATGGAGGGTGGTAAATGCGAATTTCTGTGCTCTGGAAGCGAAGCCGTGGAGTATGGAATGCGCATCGCCAGAGTGTTGAGCAATAAACCGCTTGCACTCGCATTTTCCGATTCTTATTTTGGTTCATATGGCGATGCGGCCGTTAAAAGCGATGATAAATGGTTTGTTTACGACCGCTTACATTGCTCCTGTGCCCGTGATGGCAATGGATGCACCGGGGATTGCGAAGAGTTCAGCAAAATACCTTTCAGTGAAATTGGAATCTTCCTGTTGGAGCCAGGCAGTTCATCCGGATTGGTCAGATTTGCCCATCCGCGTTTAATCGGAAAAATTGCTGAAAGAATCAAGGAGAATGGTGGTTTGATCATGTCGAATGAAATCACCACCGGTATCGGCAGAACCGGTAAATGGTTTGGATACCAGCACTATAACCTTCAGCCGGATATCGTTGCCATGGGCAAAGGGCTCGGCAACGGTTATCCGGTGAGTGCCACAGCCATTTCAAAAGCCACTGCCGGCAAGCTTTTTCCGGATTTCCATTATTCCCAGTCGCACCAGAACGATCCATTGGGCGTCGTGGTGGCCGGCGAAGTGATCGACATCATCATGGAAAACGACCTGATCATGGAATCAGCAGAAAAAGGCAAATATCTGAAAGAGAATCTCCTCGGGTTAAAAGAGGAGTTTCCGCTCATCCGTGAAGTCCGTGGCAAGGGCATGATGCTGGCCATTGAACTGACCGGGAATGCCACACTTATTTATGAAGCTTTGCTGGAGCGGGGATTTATTGCGGGAAGGCGGCTCAATGGCGAAGTACTGCGTTTAGACCCTGCATTCACGATTGAAAAAGAGACACTGGATCAATTTCTGTCATCGCTTCGTGAAATCCTGAGCGATCTGAACGAATTAAAATAAACCAGGAAAGTACTTTAAAAGATGTTGCCAAACTCAAACCCCCAAGTAGTCTAAAACATGAAAAAGCCTGTATCCCTCATGATATTGATGATTTTCTCTATCATCGTTTATTCACAAGGCCTGAAGGAGAAATGGATTTTTAAAACCAACGGCAGGATTTATGGCAGCCCTGCTATTTCTGCCAATGCCGTTTTGTTTGGAAGTGGAGACAGTTGCTTTTACTCTGTGGATAAATTAAGCGGGAATCAGAATTGGGCATTCCGAACCAATGGACCGGTTCATTCTGATCCGGCCGTTTCAGGCGATGCGGTAATTTTTGGAAGTGGCGATGGAAGCCTTTATTCTGTTGATATTCATACCGGAAAGCTGATCTGGAAATTCGCTTCGGAAGGCGAAAAGATGCTGGATATGTGGGATTACTACCTCTCATCTCCGAAAGTCAGCCAGGGTGTCGTTTTCTGGGGCAGTGGCGATGGACACCTGTACGCACTTGATTGTCAGAATGGTAAACCAACCTGGAAATTCAAGTCAGGTGGAATCATCCATGCCACACCAGCCATTGAAAAAGGGCTAGTCTATTTCGGCGATTATGCCGGTAACTTTTATGCATTGAATGCTGAAAACGGATTGCCAGTCTGGCAGTTCCGGACAGTCGGTGATCTGTATTTCCCAAACGGGGAGGTTCAGAAAGGTGCCATCGTTGACAGCGGAACCGTTTACTTCGGTAGCCGCGATTACAACATCTATGCGCTCGACGTTAAAACCGGTCGTGGAAAATGGAATATGAAGGAGGCAGGTAGCTGGATAATCGCCACTCCGTTCGTTTATAACAAAAATATATACTTCGGGACATCCGACACCCACAGATTCTATTGCCTGCGAAAGGCCGATGGCAAGGTCATATGGCAAATTCCATTGCCCATGCGGGTTTATGGTTCAGCTGTCGTTCATAACAACGTTCTATGGTTTGGGTGTTTCGATGGTAAACTCAGGGGTGTTGATCCCTTGACGGGTGAACTCAACTATGAATACCAAACCCGGGGCTCAAAAGAAAACTATCCGAGTGTTTATGGTGATGACGGAAAGTTCAGGAAAGATTTTGAACTCTATGGAAAAGATTACCTTGAGTCAGAGCGAACCATTCACAGCCTGGGCTCAATCCTTTCCACACCGGTGATTGATAACAATATCCTTTTCTTTGGCAGCTCCGACGGTGGGTTGTATGCGATCATCATAGAATAATATGCAAAAGCCGGAAATAACCGGTCAATTTCTGAAGGCTCTGATCCGGCAAGTATCAGGGCAGATACCCGGCAGTATAGGTTGATTTCAGGCTTTTCGGTAAAAAAGACTGTTAAGGAGACCTTTTCAGATCATTTGCAGGGCAGCTACATTAAAACATCAATAAAATGGATGATCTTAAAAGAAGTATTGACACACAGATTGAATCCAATCAGGGGAAAAATCTTTTTCATGAAGCGGCCACTCAAACTCTTCAATTCGTACAAGGCACCATCAGGGCCATTGAATCTATTAGTGGCCTATCGGATGAGCAGGTAAGCGTACTGATTGAATATGCTTCCGATAAAGCCCTCCGGGAATTTTGCAGGATAAACCAGTACTTTACATTTAATTCTGTGGCAAGACAGGAACTAAGGAGCATTTATACGGAACTGTTTCTTAACATTAAAAATAAGAAAGCATCGGGCGATTCCATCCGTGAAGTCCATTTTCGTAACATTCAACAATGGCTGCAACAAACCAACCCGTGTGCTGAAAAATTGTATCTTTCCGGGGATGAGGATCTACAGGCGATCCCCTGCGCTGAATACAGTGCAGCAATTCAGGTAGAAATACTTCAGATGGATCTCTCCTGCATCATGGAACCAGTGCTGGATATTGGTTGTGGCCGGCATGGCAATCTGGTGAAATGCCTGCGGGATAAGGGTTTGGAAGCGTACGGTTTCGACCGCCTGCCCGATGGCCTGCCTTACCTGACTTCGGCCGACTGGCTTGAATTCCAGTATGGAGTGTCAAAATGGGGTACCATCGTCAGTCATCTCGGATTTTCCAACCATTTTCATCACCATCATTTAAGGGAGGATGGAGATTTTGTCAGATATGCGGAAAAATACATGGAAATACTTGGTTCACTAAAACAGGGAGGGAGTTTCCATTATGCACCGGGATTGCAGTTTATTGAAGCCCATCTGAACAGGGATTTATATGGGTTGTCGGAACAGCCTTTCGGGAATGAGAGGTATAAATCAATAATGATCATAAGGTTATATTAATTCACATGTTCTTTCTTTTTAGATGCTTTCTGGTGTATATATTCTACAAACAACCTGTTTCCGGGAAGGCATTAAAATTATAACCTAAACTAAACCGGATTGATTGGTCTGCTTTCAGGTTATAAATCAGATAGCTTTTTTGTCTATTGACTACTGTTCCCTGGTTTATGTTCTTCCTCAACAAAAAACTTAAGCAAACTCAATTCCCGGCTTGTATTCGGCGATGCCGGTTTTCTTGCAGGGTATCGAAGGCAGGTGTAATTTTGCAGCATCAAATTAAACTGAAAATGAAACAAACCATAAATACTTCCTGGAACGGCAACATGCAGTTCGACGCGTTGGTTGGCGATCACCATGTTATCATGGATGCCAGTGCTGAAGTTGGCGGCAGCAACGCCGGAGCCAGGCCAAAAGCACTCATGCTGGCCTCGCTTGCAGGCTGCACAGGAATGGATGTCATCTCCATCCTGAAGAAAATGCGCATTGAACCAAAGACCTTCAACATAATCATTGAAGCCGAACTCACCGAAGAGCATCCCAAACACTACAGCGGCATGCATCTTATTTATGAATTTTCAGGCGAAGGCCTGGATGAGGAAAAGCTAAAGAAAGCCATTGATCTTTCCCAGGACAGGTATTGTGGTGTATCGGCGGTTTACCGCAAGGCCATGCCACTTACCTACGAGGTCAGGATTCTGGGATAGGAGAACAGACAAGGAGACGTGGGGACAAGGGGACAAGGAGAAGGATGGAGAAAAAGCAAATCTTGTTTTCAAATTCACCTTCATTGACCCTTGACTTCAATTCTGATAAAAAATCAAATTATCCGATTGTGTCTTTCTGTTTCTAAAAAGAGGGCAGTTCTTCTGAAACTAAAAAAATTAACATAAACAAACCAAAAAAACAAATACTATGCTTTTACACAAACCTACACCATCTGATAACAGCTGCTGATCATCAGAAGCTTATCAACGAACACGAAAATGTAATGATCTGCCGTGGCCGATGGGCCCTATGTGTATTCCTGTTTACGGAATCATGGAAGACATTGAAAGTGAATATCCTCATGTTAAATTTGCCGATATGGAATTCGATAACCCTGAATCTCACGTAATCCGGAATGTGCCTGAAGTTCGTGGCTTTATGGGAATTCCTTTACCATGTATTACAAGAATGGCAAACTCGTAGCTACTTCAAGTATTCAGAGTATGAGCCAGGTGAAAACCATCCTCGAAAAGGAGTTTGTACCGGTAACAGCCGGTTAATCCGAAGTATGGAACGATGGAACGATGGAATGACGGAATGATGGAATGATGGAATAATGGGAGGAGCTTACTTGCCTTCGGCAGGGAACAGGTTATTTGGAATGATGGAATAATGGAATCCAGCCTTACGGCTGCTCGGGATGGAAGAATGAGGAATCACGAATGATTGTCAGAATTCATCTATTTCGGTCAGATCCCACTTTTTCATGCCCGGCCTCTCGCCCTTAGGGCAGAACCAATGCTTGCCAACATTCCAACATTCCAATATTCCATCCATCCACTTCCCAAAGAAACCCAAAAATCTCAAATAACTCACAATGACTGATTCAACTCATTTCGATGCTATTGTAATAGGTGGAGGACCGGCAGGAATGACTGCCGGCATCTACCTCTCCCGTGCAAGGCTCAGTACCCTGATTGTTACGGACGGAGTTGCCGGAGGTCAGATGATTCTTACGCACGAAATTGCGAATTATCCAGGTGTTGAAAGCATTTCAGGCTACCAGCTCTCCAACATCATGAAAAAGCAAGCCAAATCGTTTGGCTGCGTTATCAAAGGGAGCACTTCTGTCGAAAGCCTCAACCTGGAACCTGATATCAAAGAGGTAACGCTTTCGGATGGGAAACCTACACAGCAGATTCAGTAATACTGACTCCCGGTGGACGTTCGCGCACGCTCGGGGTTGAAGGCGAAGCAAAATTCAAAGGCCGTGGTATTTCATATTGCGCTACCTGCGATGGAGACTTTTTTACCGGAAAGGAAATTGTTGTGGTTGGTGGCGGAAACTCAGCCCTCGAAGAAGCTGTTTCACTTACAAAATATGCCACCAAGGTTACCATTGTCCATCAGTTTGACCATTTCCAGGCATTTGAATACGCGGTGGAAGAGGCCAGATCCAATCCTAAAATCAACTTTATCATGGAGTCATCCATTGTGAAGTTTAGGGGAGACGATAAACTTGAAAGCGTAGACATCAAAAATTTGGTTACCAGTGAGATTCAGAACTTTAAAACCGATGGCGTGTTTATCTTTATCGGCTATGTACCCAACACCGAATTCTTGAAAGGTCTGGTGAATATGAACCAGTGGAATGAAATCATTGTTGATGCGGATATGGCCACCAATATTCCGGGAGTTTATGCAGCCGGCGATTCAATTGTTAAACGTTACAGGCAGGTTACCACCGCCGTAGGCGATGCCACGATTGCCGCCCTGGCTGCATCCAATTATTACATCAACTGAAAACCAAAGAATTACACGAAACGCTAACACAATAATATGTCAATAGGATTGATTATTACCCTTGCATTACTCGGTCTTTTCGGAGCATATATGATTTATTCATTCAGAAGAATGAAAAACATGGCAGCTGTACCCGAAAGCGAAAAAATATTAACCCTTACCGACAAGAATTTTCAGGCCCAGACAAAAAAAGGCCTGGTAATGGTCGATTTCTGGGCGGATTGGTGTATGCCCTGCAAGGTAATGGGCCCGGTGCTGAATGAACTTGCTGAAAATGAAAACTTCAAAGCCACCGTTGCCAAACTGAATGTGGACCATTTCCAGTCAATTTCCCAACAGCAGGGCGTCAGAGGGATTCACACTTATTCTTTTCAAAAACGGCAAGGAAGTCGACCGGTTTGTTGGTGTTAAACCGAAAGATTTTTTGATAAAACAAGTTGAAAAACATATTTGAACCCTGAAAACTCAAAACGATGAAATCCAGACTCATATTATCAGTTTTATTGATTACAACCAGCATATTTGCTACAGCACAGAAACACACTATGGAAAATCCCGCAGTAATGATCGAAAGCGAAAGCCGTTTTGGCTTCAGTGAAACTGTTGACCTATTATCAAAAACCATTGTTGAAAGCGGGTGGAAAGTTACCATAACCCATGACTTGCAGGAAACCATGAAGAAAAACGGTAAGGAAGTCATGCCTGTGAAGGTGATTGAGTTATGTAATCCAAACCATGCTTATCAGATTCTTTCGAAAGATGAACTGCGAAGTGTATCTCCCATGCTGCCTTGCCGGATTTCGGTTTACGAAAAAGCCGATGGCAAAACCTATGTTTCACGCATGAATGCCCCTGCTTTCGCGGGAATGATTGGCGGCGCGGCAGGCGAAACGATTGTTAAGGCATTTGATGAGACAGAAGTGATGTTGAAGGTGATTTTGAAATAATCTCCTGCTATTTTTGTTGCTCTGACCAATCCAGAATGTAAAACGATAAGTACCTGTAAACTATAATCCCCGGTGCCTGAGCGCAGTCGAAGGCTAAGGGGGATAAGAGGGGGAAACAAACACCCGGAATGTTAACTTCGAAATTCAACAGCCGGTGGACATCAACATCCCCCGGCTGTTTTTTTGTTGATCATGATTACGGGGCAATCACACCGGTATAGGACGCGGAATTATTATCAATGATGGTTATATCGGCAGTATCAATTATTCCGTCTCCATTCACATCGGTGGATAAATAA
The DNA here is from genome assembly GCA_016709025.1 of Bacteroidales bacterium. Taxonomy (GTDB): domain Bacteria; phylum Bacteroidota; class Bacteroidia; order Bacteroidales; family Lentimicrobiaceae; genus Lentimicrobium. The sequence continues at coordinate 260,739 of JADJEQ010000019.1, forward strand.
CCTGCCAGATAACCGGCCGCATCGTTGTCAACCGGGGTCATATCTGCCGAATCCACCACGCCATCCTGGTTTACATCACCTCGTAAATTACAAACACGCCCGATATTTGTTTCAGGTTGTCGCCGAAAGCCTGGGAAGCGGCATTTGTGAAATTGTAACCGATTGTCGTACTGTTAAACGAAGCCGGAATGGTGCTCCAGGTTTCGAGGCTGTTGCGGTGTTTAATCACGATGAAGTAGTCCATATTCAGGGATGCCGGAACGCTTAATTGTGCTGTACCATCGTTGCGCAGCAGCAATATATGGCCCTCCGCAATCAGGTAGGGCACAGTGGCTTCATGAAGTTCTACCTGTATTTCATCCGCAATATTATCCGCAAACTGATCGCCATTTTCATTCTGCGCTTTGTTCATTGCTGAGCCGTTAAACAATCCTTCCAGGAATAGGGTGAGGTTGAGTTGTTTCTCCTGTAACCCTTGCTGCGTTAACGTTACCAACACCGGCTCAATTCCGTTCACGGTAACAGTTATCTCTGCTATTCTGGAAAATCCGGTCGTATTGGCATCATAAACCGCCGAAATAATACCATCTCCGTTTCCGGCCGGTGTAACGCTGCACCATGTCTGGTTGCTGGTCGCTGTCCATGCTGAATTGGATTCAACAGTATAATCAATCGTTCCTGCCGCAGCACCCACATCCTGATTTTGTGGTGTAACCAACAGAGTAACGGCGTACCGGTTATCAGAACATCATCAAGGCACACACCATAGCCATATTTCGCATTGCCTTCAAAACCGATGTAGTATTCGGCAGAAGCATCCGGCAATGCCAGGTTTTCAACGGTCCAGGCGGTAAGATTACTGGTATAGGTTTGCAGCAAAATCCATGTACCGGAAACTGATGTTTTATAGAAAACCTTCAGTTCATCCTGGTCGGGCGACCAGTAGGCCTGGGTATGCCAGAATTGCAGCGATGGGTTTATTAAACCACTGAGATTCATGGGTGGGGTAATCAGCAGTGTTTTGTTGTCGGCTGAGGTATTGTCTTTCATGCAGGCATTGTACACACCGCCATGCGCTGCAGCCGGATGACCGGACCCGTTGCCGGAAATATATGTCCAATTCACATTCGAATTATTGATCTGCTGTTGAGCCCAGCAATCGGGCATGCTTCCACCGTTTTCAAACCCTTCGTACCAGGGGAAGGCCAAAATTAAGCCACAACTTGTCGTGAATGTAATATTTTCACCATACGTTGTTCCTGAACCGGTCGTAATGTAAGCCCTGACAAAATAGCCTGAACTTGCACTCAAACCCGTTAAGGTGCTTGTAAATGATCCGTAACCGGCACCATCTACCGTATGTGCATCCTGAATCGTTGGATTCGCTGAAGTGCTCCAGCAAACGCCGCGGGCTGTAACCTGGAGAGGGCCTTCGCAAACCACCGTCCCGCCTGAAACTGCTGTGGTTGCTGTGATTGAGGTTACTGCAGCAGTTGAAACTCCAGCCCCCGGAACCAACTGAACATTTAATGAAAAGGCTGTGTAATCCGCGATCGGGAGATTCGTAAAGGTCTGCGTAATGTAACATGGCGCAGATACTTCCAGGGTGTAGGTTCCGGCTTTGACGGGTCTGTAATAGTCCCCATGGAGGGCCGTAGAATATACCTCCGTATTCAGGGCATCGTGCCCGGTCAGCATTACTTTCGCTTCCACAGGATTTCCTGTTACCTGGTCGGTGATCAGGCCGCGGAAACCATAGGTAGCCTGTTTCATGTACAGGATCAATGAGCGGAAGTTATAGTTCCAGTGCGCCGGCAATTGCGCAGCCGGTAAGAGTTTTACATCGGAAATCTCAAGGGTTACTTCGCGGCAATGGTGGAAATAGTTCATGTAATCCTGCCTGCCGCCGGCTACTTCATACCAGTCGTAACCATTTGTTACGCCGTTGTTCAGATAATCCATATAAGTGGAAGGCGAATGCAGATGCACCGTATCGGCATACTCTCTGCTTACAAACTGCCACCAATCGTCATCGGCTGAACGGGTAGCCCAGGTATCCCATGGGTAGTTTACCACTTCAACTCCTCCATGAAAATTGGCTGCTGCCACAAAGTCATGCTGTCCGGCAAAATTCATAAAAGCCACGGTTTCAGGTTGCCAGGCTTCACCATCGGGGTGATCTCCGTCTTCGGGATCCGGATAGTTGCGGTTCAGGTCAACCCCGTTTATGTTGTATCGCCTTGCTCCGCTCACCGAATTATTCCCTCCGTAATAGGTTCCATCGGGATTCGCCAGCGGGTTGATGTAGATTTCCATGTTGTTCACCAGATCGGTTGCCTCCTGATTGGTTCCGTAGTTTTGAAGCAGGTATTCAATCAATTGAAGCATAAGCACATAGCCGGTAGTTTCATCGCCATGCATGGATGAAGTATAGAGGAATTCCGGTTCTGCTTCATCGGTCGTAACATTGTCGGAGATTTTAGCCACCAGGATTTTCCTCCCGCTGGGAAGGGTTGTGATCGTTTCAATGTGGCAAAGGGTCGGATACATGGCCTGGAAATCTGTCATCAGGGCCACATAAGCGTCATAAGTCGGATAAAAATTCCAGGTGGTTTTGGTCCCTTTCAACAGTTTTATCTGATCCTGCATAACCACCCCCGGTCCATCACCCGGGTGAGGTAGGATGTTTATTTTATACCCTGCTGATGAGAATTTCTGTAACTGCCGGCTGTTGGCATATGCCCAGACCGTGTCGTTCCGGTAATTGTCAATGGAAATTTGGTGTGTAAGTGATTTCAGTTCCTCTTTCGACGTAACTTTAAAGGAAAGTAGGTTTCTCCGCCTTGACTGTTCAGGTTGTTGCTTTTTGTCCGTATGAGGACAGAAATAAGGTCAGGCAGACCGCCAGCAACAAGGATGTTGTGATTTTCATTGAGATGAAATTTAAATGATATTTCTACCGTCCGGAATGATATTTCTTCCGTCCCCCGTCCGACAGTAAAATGCTGCGCCTGATGCTATCTGCCTTGCTTATTTATGAAAGAATATCTTCAGGTGTTACGATTCCTTTATTTATTTTCCGGTTTATATGTTCTTTTCTATTGGTCAGTATAGATCAAAGGTAATAAGAAATTTTACATTTCCGGCACATTATAAAATATTTTTAAAACAATCATGCCTTGGCGGATTTTAAAGGTAAGAGTGTTTATAATCCATCGTCAGGATTCTTTCCTTTGGTGAAGGAGAAGAATTGCTCTTTATCGGCAATCTTTACACCCGGCATAAGGTCAGCTTCGCTTTTACCGGCTGCTTTCAGACAGGCAGGGCATGCGAAGATGGTAATGCCTTTGTCCATAAGGGTCTAAAGCGATTCCTTTGAACTTGGGAATGTCGGGTAGCTGATGTCCTGCGCATCGTTGAGCACTACCTCTATGCCTTTGATGTCGAAATAAACCAGCACATCCCTGTCTTCTGCCATCATTACAGCCTGTTTCAGCGCCATTACAACTTTGTGGGGATCGTTTGTTCCACTCGAAATATGGTAAAAAACACCATCCCTGGGCGCCATTACCGTGGTGTCATTCACAATTCTGACTTCTTTTTCTATGGTCTGCCTGCACGAGGAGGCCATCAGAGCCAATGCTATCAGCCCGAAAAGGATTTTTTTCATGTTTTTATCGGAGTTTATTACTGCTAAAATTACGGATAATGCAGCTTATAAGCAAGCTAATCAGAGCCAAAACATGTTCTGGTGATATATCTCAATTTTGGGTAGCAGATCCTGTAATTCAACCAGCTTTTGCCTGGCTTCAATAAGATTTTGTACTGTTCAGGCTGCCTGTGTTTAAGAAAGAACAACCGGAACTTACCACCCAGTTTTTTCAGGTGTTTGTAGTGGTAGAATGTGAAGAGTCCTGTAAAAGGCATCGAAATATAGATACACAAGGCAATCAGGCCTGAACCCGCAAATACCGGCAGAACAACCAATAGAATCAGATACCATAGTACAAATGTTACAAAGCCCAATCCAAAATTAACAGAGCTGACAAACTGGGGGTCTTTCACTTTTCGTGTCAGTAACACGGGTAGTTTATACGGCAGGTAGTTGAAAATCATCCCGTAAAGGTGCACAGGCAGCAGAACCAGGGAGAGCATCGCAGATAATACAAGCATCAGGCCTGTTGGGGCAGGGGATTCAAACAACTTGTTCTTTAGCTTGTATTTATCCAGGAGCTTCTGATAGTTGTTGGTTTGTTCCAGAAGCAGGCAGATCCAGCCTGTTTTCTAATCCGGCAGTTTCAATCTCCCTGATGAGTTCCTGAGATGTATTGAAGCGAGTTATCCGGTTGTCGATCAGTCCTTTGTCTTTCAGGTAATTAGGAGTAAGTATTTCGGATAAGGCAATGATGGGTCGATAAAAATCAACATTTTCAACATGAATCATCACTTTTTTAATGGCCAGCAAGGTCGTCGCGCAGCCGGGCGATGGTTTTGCGGATTTTCGTTGTACAGTTCATGGTAAGCACCCACTTCAACCGGGGTCCCGTAGTTCAACAGCAGGTGGGTACCGGCATTCTGGTAATGGGCATAGTCGATGCCAACGGGCACTATATGAATATTGATTCCGAATCCACTGGTTTCTGCGGCCTGAAAGGCAATGCGGCAGATGCCTTTCTTTAAGGTCTGCAAATGTTTTATATCGGTGTGTGTGCCTTCCGGCAGAATTCCAAGTGGCACACCCGATTGCAGCACCCGCACTGTTTTATCAAAGATCAGGAATTATTCCCCATCGTTTTCAATACCATCGCGTATGCGGTAAACCGGAAAGATTTTCAGGAAGTTCAGTAATTTAGCCATCCGGGCGTTTTTGAAAATATCGGCCCTGGCCAGAAAAACCACGGGCCGGTTGGCGGCAAAAGCATGGCGAGTGCATCCATCAGGGCATTCTGGTGGTTGGATGCGAAGATGACCGGGACTCCGGCCGGAATATTTTCTCTTCCGGTAATGGTAAAACGACGGTAAAAAGCTTGAAAAGATTTTTTACCAGCCTGTACAACAGTGTATAACGTAAAGAGATTTGGTGATATCCTGCATAATCCTAATTTGAATAATCGGCAAATTTCTCGGCCGGACGTACTTTGGACCAGAAAGTGGCTATCCCCAGGCCCGATATGATATGCCATATACCCCACCAGGCCGCAATAAAGGCCATTCCACCCATGTTTAACTCCGGCGGGAATATTTTTCGGATTGAACAACAAAACCAGCCCAAGGCCTGAGTTCTGTATCCCGGTTTCAATAGAGATCGTGCGGCTATCGGTGCGGTTTAGCCTGAATGCCCTCGAAAACCAGTAGCCGGTCATCAGAGCCATTGCATTGTGAATAAATACAATAATTAATATCCAGTTGATGTAGCGGATAAAATACTCATAGTTGTTCCTAAATGCCAGAATAACAAAGGCCGCGAAAACCAGCATCGAAATTTTTTCAATTGGTTTCTGAATCTTCCGCGTAATTTCCGGCAGTTTCTGAGAGAAGATAATCCCCACAGCCACCGGAATTCCCAACAAATAGTGACGGTTTGAAACATTTCAAACGGGTCGATGTGGATAGGTCGGAGCAGGGGTGAGGTTGTTGAATACAGCCCTCCCCAGAAGGCAAAATTCAAGGGCGTGAAAATAACGGCCAGCACGGTTCCCATCGCGGTTAAGCTCACCGATAAGGCAACATTCGCCCTGGCGACACTGGAGATAAAATTTGAAATATTTCCTCCGGGGCATGAAGCCACCAGCAACATTCCGAAAGCGACTGAGGGCGTAATAAAACTCCCCAACAACCATACTGCTATAAAAGTAACCGCCGGCAAGGCCAGAAACTGGCTACTGAGCCCGACGATAATTTTTCGGGGATTCAGAAAAATGCTTTTGAAATTCTCCCATTTTATGCCCAACGCTACCCCGAACATGATAAAGCCGATGGAGATATTCATCAGGTGCAGGCTGGCCAGCTGAAATTCAGCCGCAGGGAATCGAGCAACAACAGATCATCGTGCATAGAAAACGGATCAATACTTTTTTGAAGCAGTTGTATTTTCAGGTAGGGACATGACACATTGTGTCCACACAACCCGGATCAGATTTCAAAATAATGATAATCAATGTAGAATTAACAAAAAAGGGAAGAATGGTCACATCTGCCCTTCAGCTGTAATCAGAATGGTTTGTTCTTCAAAGTCAATCTGATCC
>JADJEQ010000020.1 GCA_016709025.1 Bacteroidales bacterium
ACAACAGTCGCATGTTGGGCGCTATTTTCAACAGGTCATCCAGAGATCCTGAATGATCCGAATCGGTATGATTGAGAATGATGTATTCGATAGTTGCCGGATCGCAAACTGCCTTTACCCTTGTTGAGGTATACATCACGGAACCGGTCCTTTGTAGTTTCGATGATGGCGCTTTTTGTCTGCATCAATAAATATGAATTATAGGCTAGTACCATATTCAGTCTCCATTGCAACATGGAAGGTTGCAATGTCATAATCTGGCACACCAATCCATTTACTCTATTCGTAACATCAAGCACTTTTCGTCTTTCATTCTCTGTTCAATTTATTCGTTTGGGGTTAAATTCGGTCATTTGAACTGCATCATCGTCAATCGGGGCTTGTGATCGTGCGATGGAAGTTCAACCGGTTTTTCGGGCACGGTCTCGGTTATTTCTTCTACAACTGTTTCGCCTCTTCTTCTTCAGGTTGATAGGGCAGGGATCGAGCATTTTAATCTTCTTAACAGCAAAGGTAATGTAACTTTTTACCCTTCGCCTTATAGACTTTTAACATCAATAAAGGCCAGATGCTTCCACTTCTTCATCATCGATTGCCCGGTTATTGATCTTTCATCAAAGACAATCAGGAACACCTGGGTAACCAATCGGTTGAAACCTGGATCAGGTTAAGGCTCTTCACCAATAAGTCGGTTTTATCCTTACTTCAACCTGGAAACGTTTGAGATAGTAAAACTCCTTTTCTGCATGGTATTATGCAACACTACAGGCTTTCCCCGCTGAATTTCTCAATGATCAGCAGGTCTTCACTCGTGGTTGGAGATATCGAAGTTGTAATAGCCTGTAATGTCCCGATTGCATAATCGTCAGGATTTTGACATCGCCCAGGAAAGCGCCCAGCAGACGTCCCCTGCCTTCTGTATTCAGTCGCCTGATTGAATCGTCGAACCAGATATCACGGGCGCCGAGCGTGGATACGCCTGCCTCTGCCTGGCTGATTTTCTTAACGCATATTTGGTCAGGATATTCCCCGCGAATTGCGGCCTTTATGGCCAGTTCGCTGAAGCTAAAGTCAAAAACAGGCTTTTTAAGTTTTGGACGGGGCTTTAAAATGACTTTTTATAATTTCAGCCTCTCCATTGGGGTTTTGCCAAAGTACAATACTTTCGAGCCTTTTGTCCCTTTGGTAAGGTTGTATTCCTTGTCGCGGTAACTTCTACTACGGCAAACCGTTTACATATACACCGCCGGTTTTGCCATCCTGATATGCCAGATTGTATATCGTGCGCTCATCATTCTTTTCTGAAAACATCGATGTGAATCACCTGTTCGCCAACGAAAACCTTCTCGGCCACTTTCTTGACGATCACTGTGCCATCTTCCTGAATATTATGATATCATCGATATCGGAGCAATCGCATACGAATCTATCCTTTTTCAGACTGGTGCCTGCAAAACCTTCAACCCTGTTTACAAAAGTTTTGATTGGCAGCAGCCACCATCACGGCTTCGATAGTGTCCGGAAACTCCTCAGTTCGGTCCGCCGATCGCGGCCTTTACCATATTTGCGTTTGATATTCCGGAAATACTGATGGCATATTTTGCAAGGTTATCGAGGTGTGTTCAACCTGGGGCTTTTCATCGCTTTGGTTTCATGTCATCCGCTTAAAACGAGTTGAACTTCGATATCCGTTTGATTTTTTATTTCCGTTAACCGGAGAATGTCGTCGGTTACGTTCACGATAAAACTGCGGTTTTGTTAGGGTTCAAGACTGTGATCGATGGTTGTAATCACCTCTTCCCAGCTCCCGCATTCTTCAATTTCATGATAAATCCGGTTTCAATAAATATTTTCTCGAGCCAGCAACAGCAGGTTTTCCATCAGCTCCGCCCTGCGTATATTGAGTTCAGCCCTAAGAAGATCAACGGTATAACGGCAGATTCACGCAGGATTTCTTTCACCCCTATAAATCTTGGTTTGCCTTCCTGTATTACACAGTTGCTGGGGTGAAATGGAGATTTCACAATCGGTAAAAGCAAAGAGTGCATCTATTGTTGTATCGGGCAACTTACCGGGCATCAGGTGAAGGACAATCTCAACGGTGCTGGGTGTATTGTCGTCAATCTTCCTGATTTTGATTTTACCTTTTTCACTTGCTGCCACAATGCTGTCGATCAGGCTTCTGGTAGTAGTGCCAAACGGAATTTCCGAAATCACCAGTACCTTTTTATCTACCTGATTAATACGGGCTCTGAGCCTTACTTTGCCTCCACGTAATCCTTCGTTGTATTTTGAACAATCGGCCAGGCCTCCGGTTGGGAAATCAGGAAGCAGGTCAAAATCTTTCCTGGAGAATTCTGATAGATGCTTCGATCAGTTCATTGAAGTTGTGCGGCAATATCTTGGAGGCAAGCCCAACGGCAATGCCTTCTACGCCCTGGGCCAGCAGCAGCGGAAAACTTTGCGGGCAGGGTTACGGGTTCGCGGTTTCGTCCGTCGTAAGATAATTTCCAGGGTGGTTTGGGGGTTAAAGAGTACCTCAAGCGCGAATTTGCTGAGCCTGGCTTCGATGTAACGGGCTGCAGCCGCATTGTCGCCTGTGAGTATATTACCCCCAGTTTCCCGGGTTTCAACCAGCAGGTCTTTCTGGCCAGTTGTACCAAAGCATCCCCGATGGGAAGCATCACGTGGGTGATATTTCATGGTATGGCCAATGATGTTGGCCACTTTATTGAAAAACGGCCGTCATCGAGGGTCGTGCCAGCATGCATAATCCTGCGCTGTACAGGTTTTAACCCATCCAGTATTTCGGGAACTGTCTCGAGGATAACATACGATGCATAATCCAGAAACCAGTTCTGGTACATGCCCGATAACTGTATGGTCTTGTGCAGGTCGCCGGTTCAGCGTCTGATGTAACCTCTGGTAATCCCTCTGCAGGGTTTTTTCTGCTGCCGTTTAAATCTGTATTTTCTTCCATCATTCACTCCGCATTGTACGCAATTATTCTTCCTGTCAGACTTTTTACCTGGCTGTTTCGCTTTCCATAAAATCGTAGCAATAATACTCCGCAAATAAACAAAGAGCGGGAAACTATAAACCACTTCCAGAGCCTTTGCCCTGAATTCTTATTTGAAATTATTTCATCCAATGGCTTAAGCCCGGCTTCAATTATTTCGAATTTGTCATTTTTCTTTACAAATTCTTCCAGTTCATCCTGAGCAGCCACTTTAGGTTTGATTCCTTACGATCATAGTTAAAAGCAAGCAAAGTAGATATTTCATCACCGCTTGTTACTTTGAAAAATACCAGCATCTTTTAACTGATCGTTCATGAAGATCATGCTCTGTCCTTCTACTCTCCGGAATTCAGGAATAAAACCTGCAGAAACGTCTGATTTGTAATTCTGAAAATATTGTCCTGGGCCGGTTTAAGATTCCCGAGGTTAATGCCGCTCTCTGTTTGCCTGTGTAGTGCATCATGGGCATCACATTTTCGCTCATAAAAGTAATATTCAGCATCGCAGGCACAAAAAAGGGCATGCCGGGGCCAGTTGCCTGCTTTATCATTGGCCGGAACAGCACTCAGGTAAACTTTGCCTTCACCTTTGCTTTGCGATCAACAAAGGATCGCCGTTGTTCAATCCAAGCAGTGTTTGTGAAGTTCCTTTACTGATGGCCGATAATCTGAAATGACTTCTGATCAGAGGAGGTCCGTATTGTCGGGATTGAGACCACTTTTTTCAAATACATCACTGAAAACAGGATGGTTGGTATTGATCTGGCTAACCTTACTGTTGGCTGAATCCAATACTTCAATCAGGTCAGTTCCCAGGGAAGAGAGTAATTGGTTTACAACTGGTATATCTGCATTATGCGCCGGGAAAATCAATAAACTGCCTCCCTGTGTGACAAACCGGGATAATTCCGGATAGCGCCTGATGTTATTGTTCTGAGATCGTTCAATACGATTAGCCGGTATTCCGGAAAAGAGAGGTAGTCTGTTTTCCCGGCAACAACCTGCGTCAGATTGATGACTGAATCAAGTTTGAATACTGAATTGAGGTACGAATTTTCATCACCCCGTTCACAACCAACACAGGGATTTTATCGGAAACCTTGAAAACAAAGTAAAATATCGTCATAAGTAACCGGGTAGTCGCTTATTTCAATCAACCCTTCCATAATGCCCGGCTGCGGGTTGGCAAAGGGTAAACTTACTTCGAAGAACTGCCGGCCTTGATATTAACGGCAGCAACAGCGCTGGCGGGCCGTTTATCATCAGTTTTACCGGGATTTTCTCCAGGTCATCGTCAGAAGTATTTTGATTTTAACATTTATTGTTGAAGTCCGGTTTAACTGTATTACCGGATTGCTGAACCAACAGGAATCTATATAAATGTTTTTATTTGCGGATGATTTCAGCGGAATCAGATCATAACTATCCTGCAAACTCCCTTTTGGAAGCCCTGACATAACTGTACTTTGCTGAAAATCAGAGATGACATAGGCAAATTTTGAAACAGAGCGGTGGGTTGAGAGCTGGTCCTGTTGCCTTGAGGTAATTTCTGAAAGTGTTCTTACAGCAGGCGACGCAGTTACCTCCGGTAGCATTTCCAGAAACTCTTCTTTGGTTACCAGGCGCTGATGCTTTCCTGAAAAATCATTTGTTAACAGTTGAAACAGATCATCTGCTTTGTAGGCGGCGGCAACTTCTGCTGCTTTTGTTCTGGCTTCATCCAACAACCGGCCTTTGCTTCCTGCGGCTTCCATACTAAACGAATTATCAACAAATATGCTGACGACGCTGATCTGGCCGGGCAACGACTGCTTTTTGGAGGGAATAAAAGGCTGGGCAAATGCAAGAACCAGCATGGTGATAGCGAGGATTCGCATGAGAAGCACCAGCAGATGAAGCAGTTGGGATTGTTTCTGGGTCTTCTGCTGCAGTTCTTTCAGGAAACTGACATTGCTGAAATATACCTTCGGTATTTCCTGAAATTGAAAAGATGTATGGCAACCGGTATAAGCACCGCCAGAAGTGCAAAAGAATATTAGGATTGATAAATTGCATAACTGGTTTGCGGTTCTTCCTCGGTTCATTTCACTGCAAAATTAATCAAATCCGCGTTGCGGGAGTCCTGTTTACTAAAAATAAAAAAAGCCCGCTCTGAGGAGCGGGCTTTACCAGGAACGCAGTAATTCCTGTCATCTCAGCAAAATAGATTCGTTGTATTCTATTTCGAATCTACGTTTATGTTTAGCCTCTTCATTCGCCAATGATCTGAATACAGACTGAATTTCATCGTTGGGTGTTCTTGAGGGCAATATCGAGGGTAAAGTTTGAGCGATGCCCTAGCTTTACGCATTGCCATAACAAGGGCTTCTGAATATTTTAACTCCCTGGCGGTGTTCAGATCTATCTGGTAGTCGCTGATAACCAAATCTTTCAATTGTTTACCGGAGATGCCAAGTGGGGCAATTTCCTTACTTTGGCCAATCTTACCATGTAAGCAAACTCTTCGCGGGCATATTTTTCAAATTCCTGTTTTAGCCTGGCATTTCGGGCCTGTTTTGATAAACCCAGGAAAAAGTGCGCCGTTTCCTGTGCTGAACTGGACAGCAAAATGCAGGATTTCATCAACTGATTTAAATGTCTTCAGGCTTAATTGGTTTTTAGAATTCAGGTTTTACAAAGGCAAAGAGTTTATTATTAATAAGGATTCTATTTAAAAGCAATCTGAAAAAAAAAAGCTGTCTCAATTTTGAAACAGCTTTGATGATATTTTTGATAAATTTCTTTAACCACATTAAGTCTTATTGTCCTTTGTGAATTTGCCGGTCGTATTCGAGTTCGAACCTGAGCTTATGTTTTCGCCTCTTCCAGTGCGAGTAGAATTGAACAATGCACTGGTTTCTTCGGTTTGTGCTTTTGAAGCCAGATCAAGGTAAAGGCGGAATGCAGCTTTTCCTTTTTCATAGCGAGTGCCAGCACATCTGTATAGGACATGGATGGTCCCGGAATCACATCCACTATGTAACGCTCATCTTCATATCTTTTATTTGCTCAGCGGGTATTCCCGCAAAGCCTTTTTCCCTGATTTTCATGAGTTTGGTTTTGTGCCCCAGTTCTTCATGCGCGTATTGATTGAAAACCTGTTTCATTACGGTGCTTTCCGATTGACCCGATAAACGGAGGTAAAGTCGGCAGCTTCCTGCTCGGCTCCGATGGCGAAAATCAGGATGTCTTCAATGGTGTTGAAAGATTGCATTTCTTTACTATTTTAGGTGATATTTTTAACAAAAGTAGTAATTAGCCGTCTTTTTTAAATAAACCGATGATCATTAATTGTAAAACAGCGCATTTGTAACCAGCCGCAGTCGGCGCGCGTCCCCAACTTAGCTGGCGCGCGTCCCCTCAGCAGGCGCGCGTCCCCTGACGCGTGCCCCGGCATATGAATATTTACTACCTTTAGCCATCATGTCCGATAAATACAAAATTCAAAAAGGCAATGAAGCATATTTCGTTACTTTTACTATTGTGGAGTGGGTCAAAGTATTGGAAGATGACTCATTTAAGCAGATAATCATTGATAACATTCAGTTTTACCAGAAAAATAAGGGTCTTGTTGATTATGGGTATTGCGTTATGCCAAACCATGTGCATATGATAGTCAGTGCGAATGAACCGTTTACAGTATCTGAGATATTGCGTGATTTAAAGAAATTTACTTCCAGAGCTATAGTGAAAAAACTTGAAGATGAGAAACCCGGTGGATATCAACAAATACTTGATCAATTTAGTAAAGCCGGAAAAAACTTAAAACGTATAAAAAACTATAAGGTATGGCAGGATGGCAACATGGCTAAAATAATATTCAGTAATAAATTCCTTATGCAAAAGCTGTCCTATATCCATAACAATCCAGTTGAATATGGGTTATGCAGTCTGCCATGGGATTATAAATTTAGTTCTGCTGTAAATTACTCCGGCAAGGTTGGGCTGTTGAATGTTGAATTATTGAGTTTGCAGATGAATACAATAAGGTAAGGATGGCACGCATTGGCATTCTAATGTGGTAAGGATGGCACGCGTCAGGGGACGCGCGCCAGCTGCTCACGCGTCAGGGGACGCGCGCCAGATGGGGGGATTAAAAGAAAGAAGGACTAACGCAAGAATTAATAAAAAAAATCAAGGATAAAAATGACAAAATAGGGACAAAAAATTTGTCTTTTTGTCCTAAAAGTCCTTTAAAGCCTGTTGCTGATAGATTATAGTACTAAGATGCTATAGTACTAAGATGCATGTCAGCATGGGCGCTTAGCTCAGAATGGTGGTAGTTATCCCGCAGGCAAAATAATCTTTGGTGCAGAGATAAAAAAAGCCCCGGAAATCCGGGGCCTGGGTTATCCAACATCGTAAAATGCCGGGCAATTATTTACAGCACGCCCTGATCGAGCATTGCATTGGCCACTTTCAGGAAGCCGGCAACATTCGCGCCTTTTACATAATTAATGTAACCGTCGGGCTGTGTTCCGTATTTTGCACATTGCTCATGAATGCTCTTCATAATCTGATGCAGACGCATATCAACTTCTTCGGTTGCCCAGTTCAGTTTCATCGAGTTCTGCGACATTTCAAGTCCGGAAGTGGCAACACCACCGGCATTAACGGCTTTACCCGGAGCAAACATAACCTTATGTTCCTGGAATGCCTCAATGGCTTCGGGGGTTGAAGGCATATTGGCACCTTCGGCAACGCACATCACACCATTCTTAATGAGGGTCAGTGCATCTTCTTTCCCAAGCTCATTCTGGGTGGCGCAAGGCAATGCAACATCGCACTTGACTTCCCATGGGCGTTTGCCCTGATGAAACTGCGCATTCGGGAATTCGTAGGAATATGGTTTAACAATGTCCTGGTTTGATGACCTGAGTTCGAGCATGTAGTGAATCTTTTCACCTGAAATGCCATCCGGATCGTAGATGTATCCGTCAGGACCGGAGATGGTAACTACTTTACCACCAAGTTCGGTAACCTTTTGAACAGCACCCCATGCAACATTTCCAAATCCACTGACTGCAACGGTTTTTCCTTTGAAATCCTGGTTTTTGGTCTTCAGCATTTCATGTGCGAAATAAACTGCACCAAAGCCGGTAGCTTCCGGCCTGATCAGGCTACCGCCCCAGTTGATACCCTTGCCGGTAAGAACGCCGGTATGCTCCCTGGTCAGTTTTTTGTACATGCCATACATGAATCCTATCTCACGTCCGCCAACACCAATGTCGCCTGCAGGTACATCGGTTTCCGGTCCGATCATTTTCCACAGTTCAAGCATAAACGACTGACAGAAACGCATGATTTCAGCATTCGATTTGCCTTTGGGGTCAAAATCACTTCCGCCTTTACCGCCGCCCATCGGAAGGGTGGTGAGGCTGTTCTTGAAAATCTGTTCGAAGCCTAGGAATTTCAGAATACTGAGGTTCACACTCGGGTGGAAACGTAAACCGCCTTTGTATGGGCCGATCGCGTTGTTGAACTGAATCCTGTAACCAAGATTGACATGAACTTTACCACTGTCGTCAACCCAGGGAACTTTAAAGGTTAAAGATACGGTCGGGCTCAACGATGCGCTCAATAATGCCTGCCGATTCAAACTGCGGGTTCTCATTGTAGATATCTTCAATGGACTCCAAAACTTCGCGTACTGCCTGCAAGTACTCAACTTCACCCGGATGTTTTTTCTCCAGGTCGGTCATGATTTTTTCCAGATTCATCTTGTGGATGTTTTAGGATGATTAACTTATGTGAATTTTGTAACAGTGTTAACTAAATAACAGTGCAAATTTATGTTATAAAAAATGTAATTTCCAAATTTAAAGCTACTTATTTTAGCCTTACTGTTTTTATGCTTACACTAAGTTAAAATTTTCGTTTTCAGCTACTTTAGAAAGATTCTAAACGGTTATCATTGGAAATCCGTAACCTGTTGAAGCACTTTCGCAAACGATTGCAAAGAAACGAAATTTTTCAGTATTCTGTCACGCCGGTAACGACATCATTTGTATAAGTTGTCTCTTTTGTCAGTTTTCCTGCCTGATTGAATTCCTTTTCCACGCCATTGCGCTTATTGCCGGAGTATGGTATCTGCCTCCAGAGTTTTCCGTTCAGGTGAAATGCCCGCTGAATCCCCGATCCTTTCTTAAATGTGGCATCGCCAATCTTGAAACCAAACTCATTGAACCAGGTCCAGGTACTGTCAAACAATCCCATCTCATAATTCCCCTCAATCATCACCATCCCGTTCTTATGGTAAAGCCGATAAGCCCCATGCAACGTATCGTTGCGGTATGTTCTTTCATCAATTTTTATTCCTGAAGTATTCCAGGTGATCACCATACCATTCCTTAATCCAATTGAATAATTTTCAACCGATTCCTTTTGACCATTGGCATACCACCTGACCGATTTACCGTTCAGCTTGCCTTCTGAATACTCCGCCTCCAGTTGCTTTTTACCGTTTTCATAATACCAGGTTGAGATTCCGTGCTGTTTTTTTCCTTTGAACTGTTGAGCAGATTTAAGCTTACCATCCGGGTAGTTTTCAATTTTCTCCCGCTGACACGCCAGGAGGATCCCTGAAAGCAATAGCAGAAAAAGGAGATGAAAAGTCGGCGTTTTCATTTTGTAAGCATTTGATTGTTTGAAATGACCGGCTTTTCAAGCGTAATGGTAAGATTCTTTATCAGAAGCTTACTTTTTTTGGGATTCCAGAAATAAACTTTAGTATGAGTATTGATTATTTTTTCATCCCCGGGAGGAACCGTAAGCCTGACTTTGCTCCAGTAACCCGGCCTGCAGAATAAATCAGCGCGGGCACCCTGCCATTTCACTGATTCGCCGTTTTCATCTTCAAATGAAACAACCAACAGAGCGCCTGTCTCAGCTGTATCTGAAAAAACATCTACAGTAGCAATAAGATTACCCTGATAACCGATCGGCATTCCTTTTAGCAGGTCCGATGCCAGACCTTTGTATCCCGGACTGTATTCCAGGCTGTCAATCTTCAGAATCCCGGGTTCAAAAGTATCTTTATAAAGGGTGTCGGGTTTTTCATTGATGCAATTCATGGATAATTTACTGAAAAGTGTTGCTTCGGATAATTCATCGAAATTAACCTGCCCGGCCACACAGGGGAATCTGGCCAAAATCATATCGTTGACTTCAAAGGGTACCTGCTTGGTCCATGCATATATAAAATAAGGTGTGCGGCAGGTATCAAGAATTCTTGCGAGGGTGTCGAGATGCAGACCTCCGCGGTTTTCGTATTGCGAAAAAGATGTCCGGCCGCCTGTCGTCCTGTCAAAGTAAAAATCAAGGTACCATGGATTGTTGACGCTGACCGCCCTTGTAATGTTTTGTTCGCCGTAAGTCCGGTTCCAAAGGTCTATGGCTTCGGCAACCCCGCGAAATTCTCCGAAATGCTGTTTACTGTAATACCGGTTTCCGGCTATGGTTTGAAAAGTGCCGGCAAAAAGGACAAAAATAACGACAACTGAAGTAATCCGGGAAGGTAGTTTATCGGCAAAGGAAAACAACAAGGCAATCAGAAACGGAAAGGTGAAGATCAGCACACTGTGCTGCAGTACCGGATTAACCATCCGTGAATAAAAGAAGCCGGTTAAAAAGGGAACTGCAAAAAAGATCAGGGAGAAAAAGTGGAATCTGCTCAGCCGGAGACTTCTGAAAGCATAAATAAACGAAGCAAGAACAAGGGCGCAGGCAATCAGGGCTATCCAGACTGATTCATTGAAGATATACCAGATATGGGTGAGCAACCAGTTGTTTTCAGGTTTGGCAAGCCAAAGACCTACGCCTCCGATGCTGAGGTGGTTGAGTGTTATATAAATATGAGGGGTGAACAGCAATGCAGCTACAACGCCGGCACCTATATAATATGGTAAGGTTTTGCGGGAGAGGAAGAAAAGCCCTGTAATCCCGACGATCAGGGCGAAAAGAAAGCTGAAATAATGTGTGTACATGCAGGCCGCTGCAGTGATTGCATAAGCAACAGCAACTAATGACTTTGGCTTTTCATCAAACAGCAGGCGGGTCCAGAACCAGGTCATCATCATGCTGAACAACAGTCCGGCGCCATAAGGCCTGGCTATCTGACTGTAAATCAAAGGAAATTCAAGAAAAGCTATAAAAGCCCCGGTCAATAATCCGGTTGTTGGCCCAAACCATCTGGTAAAAACCCTGATCGCGAAATAAACTGCCAGAACACCGCCGATGGCAAAAGGTAGCCTGACCGCCCACTCGCCCATGCCAAACAGTTTTACCCAATAATACAAAAACACCTGTATACCGCCCGGGTGACCATCCACGTAAAACCCTTGTCAACCAGTTCAGAAAACGAATCAAACCGTACCCTGACCAGGGCACTCAACTCATCGTTTGAGTAGGAGAACCCCAGACCTGTTACCCGAAGCGCCAGGGCAACAAGCAGAATTAACCCCGTAAGCAACCAGAATATTTTCTGCTGGTCGTTACCGGTTTCTTTAATCAGTTTCGCCAGATTCATACAGGCTTTTTACTTTAAACTTTGAACTTTTTACTATTTACTAACCTGTTGTGCGGTTTAATAGCTATAATACTGAAAATAAGTCATATTAAGCGAAGTCGAAATATGGCTTCGACTCCGCTCAGCCTGACATACCGGAAGTTATGTTATTAACATCACAACCAGATATTTACTTTTCACATTGAGCTTTAAGCTTTTGCCTTTAGAATTTCTCTGGCCAAATATTAATTTCCAATTTTACTTTAGACTTTTTACTTTAGACTTTTTACTTGAACCCTTGTTGTTTAACGACTTCAAACAGCAAAATACCAGCCGCTACCGAAACATTCAGTGATTCAATGGTTCCGCGCATCGGAATTTTAACCACATCGTCACAGCGGCGCAGGTATTCGCCCGACACGCCGTCTTCTTCCGAGCCCATGATGATCGCCAGAGGACCAGTGAAATCAGCATCATAATAGTTTTTAGTTCCTTTTTCAGAAGCGGCTGCAATTCTCAAACCGCTTTTCTTCAGATAGTCGATGGTATCCTTGAGATTTGCACTCCGGTGAACCGGCAGGATTGACAAAGCGCCGGCCGAAGTTTTCATGGCATCCGCATTTACGGGTGCTCCTCCCTTGTCGGGAATGATCAGGCCATGAGCCCCGGCACAGGCAGCCGTGCGGGCAATGGCGCCCATGTTGCGCACATCTGTGACCCTGTCGAGAATCACAAAGAAAGGGACTTCACCTTTTTCGTATACAGAAAGCAACAGGTTCTCAATCGGTTGAAATTCGATGGGCGAAAGAAAGCAAACTACTCCCTGATGATTTCCACGGACAAGCCGGTTAAGCTTTTCAACCGGTGCGTACTGAAAGGGAATATCATTTTCACTGATGGTTTTCCTTAATTCAGGTACCAACTCACCCTTTAGCCCTTGCTGCATGATGATTCTGTCAATTACTTTCCCGGCTGTTATGGCTTCAATAACCGGTCTCATGCCATAAACTAGGTTGCTGTCTTTCATGCGTAAATCGTATTTTCAATATGAAGTGCAAATATAGGATTTTAAGACGTGTTTGACTCTTTGACTGATTCTCCTTGTCCGGATGCACTTCATTGATTACTTTTGTTCTGCTGTCACCTCAGGAAAGTGGCCAGGTTTGGTTAAGGTTAAGGTTAAGGTTAAGGTTAAGGTTAAGGTTAAGGTTTAGAACCTCCTATGCCAGGTTCTGTAATTTCATATTTATTATCAACCTCAACCTGTCACCCTGAGTCCCGCACATGCGGGAAAGGGTCAACTAACCCTTGGCTCAACGATTTGACACTCAACCTTGTCAGTTACGGAGACATTGGAAATTAGACATTAGAAATTAGAAATTCATGAACAACTTCCTGGTTTACAAATCCTCGGCCGGTTCCGGCAAAACATACACCCTGATCAGCGTTTACCTGCAGATCGTTCTGAAAGAGCCGTCGAGGTTCAGGAACATACTTGCGATTACCTTTACCAACAAAGCTGCAAATGAGATAAAGCACCGCATTGTTTCAAACCTTAAAGTGCTTTCATCCTTTGAAGAAAATGAAATTCCTGAAAAGTACAGTCATCTGGTTAACAGTCTCAGGGAAAAAACCGGATTGGAATATCCTGAAATAAGGGGAAATGCAGCTAAGGTCTTAACCCTGATCCTGCACAACTACGGTGATTTTGCCGTGTCGACCATCGACAGTTTTATGCACCGGATCATCCGCTCATTCTCCTTCGACCTGAAGCTTTCGATGAACTTTGATATAGAAATGGACACAGCCCTGCTACAGGCTGAAACCGTGGATTCGTTGCTATCGGATGTCGGAAAGGATGGGTTTGTTACCGATATACTGGTAAAGTTTGTACAGGAAAGGGCAGAAAGTGATGAAAGCTGGCAGATAGAGCGGGATCTGCTAAAGTTCAGCGACAACCTTTTCGGAGAAGAAACAGCAGAACTTATTCCCCGGCTGGGCGAATTTACTGCTGAAAAACTGGCTTCGGTCAACCGGAAACTGAATCAGTTTCTGACTTCTTACGAAACTTCCCTGAAGAGTCTGGCGGATGAAGCTTTGCAGCTTATTCAAAGCCATGGAATTGATCCTGAGTACTTTTCACAGGGAAACCGGGGTATTTATGGCTATTTCAGTAAGATCGCCCGGGGGGATACCGACAGTGCTTCGGAGCCCAATACTTTTGTGCTTAAGACAATCAATGAAGGCGCCTGGCTCAGCAGTAAAGCACAAAAGAAACCCGAAGGCAATGCGATCCTTGATATTTCAGAACAGCTTAACCACGATTTACCGGAAAATTGAAACTTATTCCACAGATGCGGGGAGCAAATTTATTCTCTACAGGAATATCCGCGGCAACCTTTACCCCATGGCAGTTCTGGGCGAACTGAACCAACGGCTGCAGGCGGTTAAAAAGGAACGGAATGTGGTTTCAATCGCTGAATTCAACCGCATCATCGCTTCCATTGTAGAAAATGAACCGGTACCTTTCATCTACGAACGAACCGGGGAGAAGTTCAGGCATTACCTGATCGACGAATTTCAAGATACTTCGGTGCTTCAGTGGAACAACCTGCTTCCATTGGTAGAAAACTCACTTTCACATGATGGCTCGAATATGATTGTTGGCGACGGTAAGCAGGCGATTTACCGGTTCAGGAACGGGGAAGTGGAGCAATTTGTGAGGCTGCCTGAGATAAAAAATCCTAAAAGGAACCCGATATTGCAGCAGCGCGCTCAGGTGCTTGCCCGTGAATACTCAGCAAGCCAGCTCGACTCCAACTTCAGGTCGAAATGCGAAGTGGTTGAATTCAATAACAAGTTCTTTGCTTATGCAGCCGGTACTTTTCTTCCTGAATTTCCGGAAGTATATGAGGGCGTGGTGCAGAAAACAAATCCTGCGAATACCGGCGGCTTTGTGAGTATTGAACTTTTTAACGGTGAGAAGAAGGATTTTGATGACCACAATTACTCCAGGGTATTAAAATTGGTCGGAGAACATACCGCTGCAGGCTATCAGCCGGGTGATATAACCGTATTGTGCAGGTCAAACAGAAATTCATCCGGTGTTGCTTCTTTTCTCAATGCAAACGGGGTTAAAGTTGTTTCTTCTGATAGCCTGTTGCTCGCCCAATCGCCGGAGGTTAACTTTCTGATTAATTTTCTGATATTTCTCTCTGACCGGGATCATATGATCAGCCGGGCTGCTGTGGTGAACTATCTGTTTCAAAAGCCTGACAATACTGGAATTGATATTCACCGGATTTATGATGAAGCACTTAGTCCATCCGGTTTTGTTGCCTTGCTGAGGCTGGAAGGATTTGAAATTGAACCGGCTAATTTTCGTTGGATGTCTTTGTACGATACCTGCGAAGAACTGATCCGGATTTTCGGGCTGCACCTGAAATCACCGGTTTACATGCAATTCTTGCTGGATGAGGTGCTCAAATTTTCAACAGGAAAGAACCCTGCCATATCCGGATTTCTGGAATACTGGGAGCAAAAAAAATCAAAACTTTCAGTGGTTCTGCCGCTGTCGCCTGATGCAGTGCAGATCATGACCATTCACAAATCCAAAGGGCTCGAATTCCCGGTGGTTATCTATGCTTTCGCCGATGATGATATTTCCCGGTTAACGCGCAAATCGACCTGGGTTGAACTGAATGACCCGGATTTGGAAGAACTTGAGGTGACTTTGCTGAAGATTGATAAAAAACTTGAAAAGACCAAATTTTCAGACATTTATACCACAGAGTTCAGTAAGACAAAGCTTGATTTACTGAACCTTGTATACGTGGCTTTTACCAGGGCCTCGGAACGGCTTTATGTTATCGGGGGTAAACCACCCAAAGACCAGGGAGAACTGAAATCAGTTACTGGTTTATTGTACGCCTTTCTTGAGTACGCTAAAATTCTTTCGCCCGAAAAAACGATTTTTGAATTTGGGAAGGAAGTGGATGTCAATGCTGCGAAAACGTTCATTCCGGATGACGATACTTTCATGAATGATTTTCTTAGCAGCGACTGGCGTAACAGGCTTATTTTTGCCGGTCGTGCTCCTCAGGTGTGGCAGGCTGAAAGCCCCATTGATGGACAGGCCGGCGGTAATCTTCTGCACCTGGCATTGTCGATGATTTCTACAGCCGCCGATGTAGAACATGCTGTTGTGAGGCTGGTGCAGCAGGGCATTGTCTCGGATATCGATGCGTCTTCCCTCCGGGAAAAACTTCTTGAGATCCTCGAGCACCCGGATATAATCCCGTTTTTCGATGGTAGTGGTAAGGTTGCCGCAGAAACGGAAATCCTGGCTCCCGGGGGTAAAAGTCTGCGTCCCGATAGAATTGTATTTCACGATTCATATACGGATATCATCGACTACAAATCCGGAAAGCCAATGGATTCGCATCAGGGGCAGGTAAGACACTATGCTTCATTGCTCAGCGAAATGGGCTATCCCGGCATCAGGGCATGGCTGGTTTACCTGGAAGGGGAGGTAGAGGTAGTGGAGGTTGGGTGTTCGTAAAACACTGAAGCAGTGAAATCATTCACATCCTTGACCTGTTTTTTTATGGAATTCGCGGTACTACCATTCACCAAAATAAGCAGGTAAGGTTTCGTAGAGTTAGGTGGAACAACATTAAAGATCAGTTTTTCCCCATACCAGTTCAAGAATTTTCCTTGTGATAATTTCGTAAAGGTTTTTCAACCCGTTTATCAATTCAGGATCGAACTGACCGGCAGATGGCGGCCAGGTATTCACCATTTTTTCAAGCAGATACCTGAACCGGGTGATATCTTTGAAGAGACCGTATTCCGCGAAATAGACCGGCTCAAGGCACAATTCATCAATCAGGACAATCTGGCCTGAAATATAAGTCTTTAATTGCCGGTAAGCATTTTTGCTGATTTCAGTTTTTGACCGCCATTCAAAACCGGACGGGCAGAAACTTTAATGCCCCTGATAATGTTCTGGAGATTGGTCAGGCGAAGCTGCGATTCCAGTCTGAGCAGTTTTGAGGCATCCTGCTGAGCGCCCCTGGCCGTTCCGGGAGGCGTTGCGGCGCGCATTTTCCAGATCGCACGAAAATGCTCAGGACCGGGTGATATGTCGCCAAAGATATCTGTCACACTGTTTAAAAAGGTCTTCAACTCCCTAACATTTCCCGGCCAGCTGTAGGCTTTGAGTTGCTGATGAAATTCTTCTGAAAGCTTGTGCTTTTTTGACAATTTCGACCAGAAATGATCGGCAAGCAAGGAGATATCTTCAGGATGACTTCTCAAAGGAGGTATACTGATCCTGATTGTATTGAGCCTTTGCAGCAGATCATCGCGAAATTGCTCCTGGATGACCATATGGTCGATGTTGCGGTTTGTGGCCGCCAGTATCCTGAAATTCGCTTGCGTGCTTACGTTGGAGCCGATCTGCCTGATTATTTTTGATTCCACAGCCAGCAGAAGTTTGGCCTGGTTTGCAGGGGACAATTCGCCCACTTCATCCAGGAAAACTGTTCCTCCTTCAGTGGCAACAAACAAACCGGTTTTATCGATATTTGCACCGGTATAGATTCCTTTCTTATAGCCAAACAATTCCCCTTCCAGCAGTGTATCCGGTAATGCAGCGCAATTGACACTTGAAAATGGATTTCCGAACTTCTTGTCATGCTTAACAATCTGTTTGGCAACAACATCTTTTCCCGTGCCTGACTCACCCAGAATCAGAACCGGTTCAGTTGAATTTGCAGCTTTCAGTATTAAAGTCCTGGCCAATCTTATATCATACGAATTTCCAAGCAGGGATTCACGAATTTCCTCCATCGCCGGATTTTCTTCCGCTTCTTCTATTAACTGAAGTACAGGGTCATTCCTCCATCCGGGATGCGCATCGAATTTTCTGTTTTTTTTCAAATAAATCCCGGCTGAAATATCACTCAGCAATTGCTGGTTGACAACCAGCAAACAGCAAGGGTCTGACATTGAATACCTGTTGTTCAGAAATGCAGAAATGCTCCTTTTAAATGCCCCTGTGCTGTTGGTGTTGACAGACAGCTTTTTACGTTTGTCACGATCGTTCTCACGATCAAATCCCAAAGCCCTGAAAAGCTCGATTTTCGATCCTTTTATACCACAATCGTGAAAGTTGTACGATTTTAACCAGGTTGCATTCTGCTCATAATCAGGGTACGAGATCAGGTACAACTCTCCGGGTTTAAATAGCATCTGATTTGATTCAGGCTTTGCAGGTTCATAATCTACCAGGTTCGTCTCTGTCTCAGATCTCTGGTTCCGGCTGTATTTAATTAATAGCATAATGAATAATTTGTCTGTGAATGTTTCTTCTCAATCCGATGCAGTTGATTTCTGATCATCTCAACAAGCTTACTCAATCAATAAAATTTATACTACATTGATAATTAGATATATATGATAGTTGATCAGAAGGTGGAACAGGTTTTGACCGGGAAAGTGAAGAAAACCTGATGGACTGATCTGTGCACAGGGATAAAAATAGTACATATTAACGGTTCTGCCAATTATGAGAGAAAATGATTTCTTAACGGATTATTATCCGTTATCAGGAGATTTAAACGATCTTCTTAAAAAAGACCGTCAAAGCATAAATAAGGAAGATTTCGTTTCAGTTCTTCCGGTTTGTTTTGATGAAGGGTCAACAGATGATATTGCCGGTCAGATTGAAGATCCGGAAATAATTATCGGTCTGGCATTTGCAAATAAGCTTGATCCTTTTCAGGCGCTGACCCTGATCGTTAAAAAGGCATTTGAAGGTTATGTTTTGCTGGAGTGGAATTACACACCGGATCAGATTGGCAATTCAGGAACCACGCTGCTGGATATTGAGCGCGAAGTTTCAGTTTCATTTACTGCAGGATTCGGGAATAGTCTTGATTCCTATTTGCACGGGATTAAAGTTAACTGGAAAAATATCTGCCGGATTTATCAACTGGATTCCGATGCTTCTTTTTTTCAGGATGTATTGAATTATATCCTTGGAAATAAGTTGTTTAAATTACCTGTTTTGCTCCTGTCGGAATACAGCATTGTAAATTTCAAGCAGGTATCAGAAGCAACGAGCAAGGGCATTGGCTGTATGTTCCGGCAGATGTTGATTACTGATCATCACATTTCCCATTATCGTATGGTTCAATTGGTTAACAAAAGGTACCATACAAGATTCGAACAATGGTTACATATAATAGAATCAAAGCTGGAAGTGCTCCGGCAATTGGAGATAAGGCTCACCCTTGCGCGCAACCCGGAGGTCAGCAACGAAGCCGAACTGGACCTCCAATACTACAATTTTATCGTTGATTCCAGATCAAACGATAAGACGGTGGCACTAGAAAACTACTCTGTAAATGATCAAATCAATGGATCCGGGAATTTAAAGTCAGAAAAAGAGTTGTGGACAAAAATCAAACTTATATTCAGACTGATTTCAAAAAACTGCAGGGAAATTCACCTTGCCAGCCGGAATGAATTACATCATAATGATCTCAACGAATTGTTTATCAGTTCGGTGGAAATCTATAATGATTCTACGGATAATCAGACGGATACCCTCCTGAATTACAGTAAGCTTACCGATTTGCTGAGCAAGGTGCTGTTATACAGGAAACTGAACGGGCTCGAAATGTTTTTTGGGATTTTGCCAATCGACAGGGGTTTTGAAAATCATGGAGAGAACCCTGAAGCCCGGTTCAGACTTCAGAAAAACTGGATGAGCGGCTTTTAACCATACAGGCTTTGAATTATACCAGTTTCAAATCAAGAAACATCTGTGATGAAGAACTGGCAACCATGCACGAAAGCTTTCTGGCCAGGCAAATAGTGTACCTGGACCAATCCATTGTGAGAAAGAGTGCTGAAATCGCCGCTTGCCTTCAATCTAAAAAGGTGTCCGAAATAGTCTGATAATCATCATAAAAACTTATTTATCATGGATTCCTTTAGTCTTTCTACGATCGGGGACACGGGTAAAAATGAGCTGACAAAATCAGACACTGGTCATTTAGCCGAATACTCAGGTGATCATATTTACTTCAGGATGAAATCGGGAGCTATAACTCCGGAATCAGATCCATGTTCTATTACAAAGAAGACCATGCACTGGTGGTTTCTCCTTTCGGGCAACAGCGTGCACATTTTCAACCTTGGCACCGGCATGCTGAGGGAGCACAAACTCCATAAAAGGACCGTGCGAAATCTGGCTGTGCATAACAATGAGATTATCTCGGCCGGGTGGGACGGAACTGTTCGTCTGGTAAACTATTACAGTCTGCAGGAGCGCTTATGCCTTACAGAAGCAAAAATGGGCAGGTCACCGCATGCAGTAGTCTCTTCTGACGGAGAGTCTGTGTACGCTTTCAGCTATGACTCTGATCTGGATCCTTTGTGCAATCAAAACATTGTGAGAAAATGGGATATCAGGGATGGAAGGCTGCAGGGCATTATTACTGAGACAGGCGTTCACAGTGAGGTGTTGAGAAGCGGAATGAGCCTCGAGTATAACGACATCCTGTTTGTAATTTCCAACAGCGGTTATCTAACCATCTACCGCACATCTGATCTGTCGCTGATTGCATCCCTGTTTATCACAAAAAACCTCAGAACATTCTGCCTCTGCCGGAACACAATTTTTGCTGATTACGGATATCACCGGACATGTGCATTTCTACCACCTGGGCTCAAAAGAGGTTTTATTCAAATTTCATTGCCATACCAGGGACGTTTCTTCCATCAGAATGATCCCCTGGAGTGGTGATCACTTCTGCACCATCAGCTTTGATGGTACCATAAAAATATGGGAGCTTCCTGACCTGAACTGTGTAAGCACCTGTAAAATCGGGAACAGCGATTTATGGTCAATGGATTTTATCAATCAACTTTTGCTTACCGGCGGTGACAACGGGCAGATTGATGTTTTTTGACCTGAAGGATTTGTCGCATCCGGAATTTGTGGCGACCATTCATATTTTCGGCAATTCAGCCGGTGTTTTCCCGAAAGGCGGTGGGCATTATTTTACCAACGATACCGCATCCATTGAAGCAATGGATAAAACAACGGGCATCCCCATTCATGGGAAAACCGGCGAATATCTGAGGCATTCATGGAATTCACTCAGTGTTTTACATGATGTTTTTGGTAAGCCCCGGGATGTTGATTTATTGGGGATGGGCAGTGATCTGAGATTGCAACTTTTGATGAACAATAAATAAAAACCGCATTAACCATGGACGAGAACAAAATTATTCTGGGACACAAATCGGCTTTCCCAAGCGCACCATTCAACCCCAGACCTGAATTTTTGAAAGGATTTTCGGGCAGGGTGAAAGAACAAAACCTGATTACTGCCGCCTGGCTTTCGGGGAGTGATCACCTTCCGATGAGCCCCTTGCTGCTGGGTGGCCGGGGTTGGCAAACCGGCTGGTATATGAACTTGCCAGAACATCGGGTAATGAATTGTATATTTTCAGGGTCATGAGGATGTTACCGCCGAAGACCTGGCCTGTTCCGTCAGGTTCAGCGACAATGGAAACATGATGATGGATTATATGTTGTCGCCTCTTGTTACGGCGATGATCAACGGCGGAATCTGTTTTATTGATGAAATTGGTAAAATCCGCCCAAGGGCACTGGCATTGTTGGTTAGTGTACTTGACGAACGAAGGTATATTGATTCAACGCTGCTTGGCGAAAGGATATATGCCCACGATGGGTTTCGCTTTATTGCGGCAACCAACTCAGCCGACATCAACCTGCTTCCGGAGTTTATCCTCTCAAGGATGAAGCCACTGATCAGGGTTGATTATCCGCTTCCTGCCGAAATTGATGATGTTATCCGTGAACATTTCAAGGGAATGAACGGAGAGGTAAACCGCTTGCTGGATGTATTCTGGACACTCTGGCACAGCAATGCCAGGGATCATCAAACTCTTTCGGTCAGGGATGCACTCAATGTGTTCGGACTCGCATCCAAACTGGCAGCCCATGAGCTCAGTTCAAAACATCACTCTGCGCGTATGCTCGTTTTTCTTGAAATGTCTTCGACTAAAAACGGGAATTCCTTTCTTAATGTCAGGGAAGATCATCTGGTTAAGGCTTTTAATCAACTGATTGGTGAAAAATTATAAACGCTGAGAAATGGGTATTGAGATAAGATACAGGAAAAGCAGGCTGATCGCAGTTCCTGCGGTGCATTTCAGGATGGCTTTTGCTGCTGAGGTAAATCGGGTGTGCAACGACAAACTGAACAGGCCTGATGCCATTGCAGTTGAACTTGAGCCTGAAGTTCTGGCTGAAGCCATGCAATGGATCCGGGAGTTGACTGCCAGTAATCCGGCACGGGCATTCCCCACCATGCTCGGAATTGCCGATTTTAATACGGCCAATGACGGGAATGAGGGGAAAGCTGAAATGCTTTGCCTTTCGGTAACCGATTCGATTATTGAAGCGATCCGTTGTGGGATAGAATTGAATATTCCGGTTTTTGGTGTCGACACCTCCTGTTATTACCAAAATAGTGCTGAGGCTCAATTGATTGAAGATGCCGGCAAGGCCGGGTTGTCGTTTAACCGGTACATCATTTCCAATGAGGATGCAGCCGACCGTCTTCGTGAACCGTTAGCAGATGGCAGAAGAGAAGTGCATATGGCCGGAAGGCTGAAACACCTGCTTTCCTGTTACCGGACTGTTGTGTTCACCTGTGGTCTGGCGCATTGGAAACGGTTAAAGCAACTTATCGGCGATGAGCAGACCCGGGCGCTTGAACCAGCCCCGAAAGCAATGAGAACCAGGTTCTTTAAACGTGTGGTGGTGCATCCCTTACTGGCACTCCGGTTTATGGACAAGCTGCCTTCTCTGGGTACTGCCTGGGATCAAAGCCGGCAAAGATGCGGCAGTCCGGGGAATGAAGGAATTACGATTCCTGATGTGGCACAGGCCGGGCGGGAGATTCTTGAAGCCGCCTATGCCAGGTTTACAAAGAATTCGCTGCAGGAAGCAAAATATGGGATAAAGCAGGAGGCTAACCCTTCCCTGGCGGAGCTGGAGGCTTTTGTGCAGAAATACTGCCTGGTCGGCCGCGAAATGGCGCCTGGATTCCAGACCTTGCAGGTTTGTGCAAAAGCCCTGATGCCTAAGCAGTTTTCGGATATTCTCGTTGATCTTATGATGGATATAAAACCCGAATGGGCTTCAACCTGGGAATATCCTCACTTTCCTCTTGTCGTTCCATCTTCTTCCCGTGGGGAGACGAATCAATACCGGATAGAAGGAATACTGGTGGATGTGCTTGAGCCATCACCCAAGATATTCGACTATACATTCAGGTATTATGTTAAAACAGGAACCTATCTGCTGAGCATTCCAACCGGAGGAGGAAACGGCCAGGGCGGCTGGCAATGGCCGAATTCGCCCGTGACCGGTCGTCAGCCTTCGTGCTATAACACCTGGGTTTGGCCGCCATGCGAAGCTTTGCTTTTTGGAACGGCTTACCAGGCTGGAAAAACCGAATTCCATGATGCAAATGATAAATTGACAGTTCCCTTTGAAGGTAGCTTTTACGATGGATTTGATGTAAAAGCGACCATTCGGTCGATGATCAGGGGCGAAAAGGTATTTCAGGTGAAAATGCTGAAACGGGCACACAAAACCGCTGAGTCGCAGAAAGACCATATACCGGCAGCCGTTGTTATTTTCACGGAACAGGGTGTTCCGGCTGATTCGGAGTGGTATCTGCTGATGGCCGGGACCAATATCGGGGAGCATGTTGCCGATCAGGGGAAATTCAAACAGGTTGTGTCAGCGTATGGCCGCAATTTTATCTCCAGTATCAGTTATGGTTGCCGGATGCCGGTTCCTGACAAAGGTCCGTTTCACCCCGAATCTATTGACCTTCTGCATGGGATTACGCTTTTTGGCGATCCCTGTCTGAATGCCGTTACCGGCGCCAGGTGGGTTGAAAACGGAAATTTTAAAAGCTGCCCGGTGATTGGTAGTATGGGCTTTAGTGCATTTCAGGCATTTTACCAGAAAAACCACCAGGTTGAACTTGGTGAGAATGACTGGCAAACCACCCTGATCCTTGCTGCGATTCCCTATGCTGCCGGTAACCTGGTGGTGATGGCGCCCGATGGTTATGTTCCGGGTATCAGGGTTAAAGCGCTGGCTTCTGCTTACAATGTCAGACTTCATATACTGCCCTTATCCCATTTCCCGGCTGAACGGATCAATCAGATGCGGAGGCGGATACTGGTAAGATCGCTCGACCCCGATGGGTTTAATTTTCCGGATGAAACCGCGCAGATCCTGGGACAGAGCCCCGATAGCTTTATGGACCTGCTGCCGGACTTTGTAAAATAGATGCCTGGTTTTAAGAATGCATGTTGAGGGCAGCGCCAGGGGTTGTTAAAGTACCTAGCCTGTCATTCAATACCCTGCAAATCAGTTGTTTAAAAAATATTAACGGAGTTTGTTGTTTTCTGTCAAATGTTTAACCAATAAAGGATACCAGATGAGAAATCTCAAAACAAAAATTCTTTTTGGAACCGGTCTGTTATTTCTGATTGCCGCATTCATGATGCTGCGGTCAACCATGTATAAACCTGCCGGGAATCCCGAATCCTCAACTTCTGAAGACAGCCTCCCGGATTCTGTTGTGAAATTCAGTGCCGACAGCAACTTCAGGGTCGTTTATGATTCACTCGTGCATGTCTGGAATGTGAATACCGGAACAAAAACCGGGGAATTTACCCTGAACGGAAATGACTTCACATTTTTCGGAAAAGTAAAGGATCTGGCCATGCATCCGGATGGTAAAAAGCTGGTGATTTTAAGCGATGAAAATATCCTTTCAGCCTGGGATATTCCCTCAGGCAAATGCCTGCTGAATAACCCTGACTATTCTCCTTCTGAGTACGGAACCCTGGATTTTACGGTTAACGGCAAATTCCTGTTCCTGGTCAGTTTCCGGGAGGCAACGGTGGATATACTGAGATGGCCTGATCTGAAATATCTCACTACCGGAAACCTCGGGCGTTACCGCAATAGTTTCAGTTGGGAGAACCTTGATGGAAAACTGGTTTTCGTTTTTGAAGAAGGCGATTACCTGTTTAAAATTGAATTTCCCGATGGATCAAATTCCGGTTCACCGGAGTTTACATTGCCTCAAATGGTCAGTGAAACGGCTGATGAATAGATTAACCGGTTAAATAGCGACATTTTTATTTTATAACTGGAAAAGAAATACCATGAATGACACAGAGAAATTGACCAACCTGGTGCTTGCACCCTATATTCTCAAAGCAACCGCATTGATCGGCGTAAGCCGCAGGGTAGGAGGGAACCAGTTCAGGCACGCGTTTGCTACCCTGGGAATCCTGCTGGACTACAAGTTCTTTGACGACTCCGTTCTGCTGAAGGCCGCCCTGCTTCACGATCTGCTCGAAGACCTGCCCGAAACCCAGGTTGACGAAATCCGGTGGATTGATCATGAAAGCCGGCAGGTGGTTGAGCTGGTTCTTGAAGTCACCAAACAAAAGGAGGAAACGAAACAACAATACCTGGAAAGGGTGCTTCTTCAGGGTTCAAAGAAAGCACTGCTACTGAAATGTGCCGACCGCATCAGCAATCTGACTGACCTCCACCGCGACACCCATTCTGATCAGAAGATATCGGAATACCTCGAACAGACTGAAAGGTATGTAATCCCGATGGCTGAAAAAGTAAATGCTGATCTGGTGATTGAGCTGACAGATCTGGTAAATAAAAGGCGGCGAATGGCAGCAGTTGAGAAAGAATTCCGGAAAAATTACCGGTTTAAAAGCAGATTTCCTGTAGTAATAAACCGTTGGTTTCATAGGTTTTGTGTTGTAATTTAGTACTGAAATCCTGACCTGAAAATGAAAACAATAACCATCGGTGATCTGCATGGCCGCCGTACCTGGAAAAATATACATCCGGATGACTATGACCTGATCGTTTTTCTGGGCGATTATGTGGATTCCTTATGGGTGGATAGTACGACCATACTCAACAACTTTCATGAAATCATCGGTTTTAAGAAAAGCCATCCTCAAAAAGTCAGGTTACTAATCGGAAACCATGAAACCAGTTACCTTTTCCCGGCCAGTCGTGCATCGGGTTACCGGCCGGGGATGGCGGATGAAGTATCCGAATTGCTGACAACAAATGCAGGGTTGTTTCAGATAGCCTGTCAGTACCGGAATTATCTGTGGACCCACGCCGGCATACATCAGGGTTTTTACGACCATAAGATAAAATCCAGGATAGCTGAATCCGATCCGGACCTGGCCTTCACGCTCGAACGCCTTTACATAGAAGGCTATCCGCCCATTTTCGAGATCGGTCCTCAGCGCATGGGCAGTTCTAAAAATATCGGGGGTCCCCTCTGGCTCGACAAGTCTTTGATCATTACCAAGCCGCTGAGGGGGTATCATCAGATCATCGGACATACGCGTGTGGAAACCATCAGGCAATACCGGCCCTATCGCAACGATCCCGGTACATCGGTAACCATCTGTGATTGTGTGGAATATGGTGATGGTAGTTTTTATAAACTCGAAATAGAATGATAAAACAAACAACCATCAGAAGAGGAGTTGTTGAGTTTATCCTGTTTTTTCTTACGGGGGCTTCAATTGTTTTATTAATAGCTTATGGGAAGGGGGATTACCATGCTCCGGAAGCGCTGGTTGATACCCGGAACAGTATTCCCGTTTTTACGATGTATACGGCAATTCTGTATGACACCAATCACCGCGCGGTCGGTAAGCTCTACCCCTCGGGTGGGGTGGTCTACGTTCAAAGGCCTTTCAGCATTGACTCAGGCAGAATTCATGTGCGCATATACGGCTGGATTTATTACAAGTGTATATTTAACCTTGGGGAGGAGTGGCTGCTGATCAACGATGAGAATATCCGGGTGAAAAACAATTGCATAAAGATTGGCAGACTCGCCAAACAAACCCGTATTCGGCGGATTTATTCCCCTGAAGACCGCGAATGGAACTTTTTTTCGCTTGACTGTTATGTCAGGATCCAAAGCCTTCAGTCATATGTTTATTCCCGGTACCAGCCGATATTCTCTGATCGGTGGCCTTATGTTGTCACCACCGATCTGACCACAGAAGGATCAAAGTACCCCTCCGGGCGGAGATTTATTAACCCCATCAGCCTTCCGGGCTTTTTTGCCATATTCCAGATGTTAATCATGATTGGAATCCTGTGGCTATATTTCCGGCACACCGGCCGGATGCATTGCCGCGACCGGTGGGTATTGTTTATAATTGATATCGCGGGGTTTATGGCGGGGGTGGGGGTGCAGGGGATGCTTGTTAACGCTTAGTAATTGAAAATTTGGGTCAAGCAAATAGTGTAAAGTAAAAAGTTTAATCTGATTTTATTACGGTGTTTTCATTGCATTCAATGTGTCACAAAACAACTGACATGACAACCAGTGCTTGATAAAATCCGAAATACAAAGTGTTTATCTTAGGGGATACATATTAAGAACCCGGGTAAATTATCTTGCTTTTATAAAATATGATATCTTACAATTGTAACGTAAGATAATATGCTTTGCAAAAGTAAATAACGTGCTTAAAGATGTTTTAAAATCAATTATGCTCTGGCAAAAGGAATGGCTTGTTCCGGAAATTAGCAGGTAGGCCTGCAAAACGAATAGCGGGAAATAGAAGGATTGCCTGAAGACATGAATCAATTGAACCTTGACGAAGGAACCATTATCACCTTTGATAAGGATGATGCGATCGTTAAAGATGGGAAAATGATTTGGTTGATACCAGGGTGGAAGTGGATGGGGTAAACAATGCCAAAATGCAGGCATTCAAACGACAAAAACTATGACAGATGGCTGAATACCGCAGATCAATGATTCACCAACAAACCTAATGAATTACAAAAAAACCGATAACGAAATTAAACGGGAAATCATGGAAATAGTTTGGAGGAAGATTGATTTGTGAGGATAATTTCAATCAATTTCTTCCGGTTTAGCATTCCTCCATTCTTCAATAACATTCAGTTTTTCCAAATTTATTTTGTTACTCATTGCAGCTACAAGAGCAGAAAGTAAAGCATGTTGTTTTATTGTGATTTGTGGTTTGATATGGTCTAAAACAGGTTGCATGGTCCATTCCATAAAGGCATCTTCTTTTTGGAGAATGAATTTTAGTTGACCTAAATAATTTCCAAGTGGTTTGCTTTCTAAAAATGAAAGGGCAATTTTGAACCATATCAGCCGGGCTGTGATGTAAGGTTTTGCATCATGCTTGACATTCCATGCTTCCGTAATTTGCTTTTCCGCTTCTGGTAACCTGTCTGTTATCAGGCATATTCTGGCAAGATGATGGCGTGTACCAGCCGATTCAAAACCTTCACTTAATAATTGAATTAACTTGAAATAATTTATATAAATCCTTATAGCACGAAGACTTAAACGTTCTACTTCAACATATCTTTTCTTTGATCGATATATTTTTATTAAATCACCAAGACTATTCGCAACATCGATATGATTTATACCTAGAACTTTTTCGTCTAACTCAACAATTTTCGAAAATATTCCTTCAGCCTCATCTATTTTGTTTAAATCAATAAGTAAATCAGCAAGGTTGATTAGGATAATTTTGTATTCTTTATGGTTTATATTGGTTTGTTTATCGTAAATTTCAACAACCTTTCTTAAATATACCTCAGCTTCTAAAAGTCGATTTTTCTGATAATACATTGTGGCTAATTCAAAGTAACGTATTGCCAATTCTGACATATCTCCATAACAAAATTCTTCATCAATATTAATTGCTTTTTTATAAGCTTCTTCAGCTTCCTCTGTCATTCCTTCCTTGATGAAATATTCTCCCAGAGTATAAAGGTTTCTTATTAGATTTTTGTTTTCTGGTATAAAATTCGATTCATCTATTTTGCAAACATCCTGGAATATTAATTTGACTTCGTCTATCATAGTAGTATTCTTTATTATCCGAATAAGTAGCGTAAGATCATGGATATATCCAGAGTAATTCTTGCCTAAATGTTTCTCCTTAATATTAATTAATCTTTTCATCAACGAAATTGATTCACTATACTTTTGCATCTCTTCCCATAAGAGAGCTAAATTATTTAATATAGTAACAATTTCTATATTATCCTTACCGTATTTTTCTTCAACTAAATTCAGTGCACGCAACATTACTATTTCGGCCTCAACCAATTGCTTTTTGGCTTGAAGTAATTGAGCAAAGTTGTTAAGTGTAGAAGCACTAAATTCGCCATTATTTCCGTTTTTTTCCTCTGACCATTTAATTGCTTTTCTGTATAAAACTTCTGCCTCATCAAAACGATGTGTTGTATTAAGAAGTGTTGCAAATTCTCTAGATCAATAATATTGCACTTTTCGTCGTCTTTAATTAACTCCCGATAAAGCTCTTCTGCCATCGAAAATTGACCTGAGACATGAAAAAGTGTATCAAGATTACTTTTACTGAATTCATCTATTAATGATTTTTTATTAATTTTTCTCATAAGGGCTATTGCTTTCTTATAGTAATTAGCATTTCACATGTTTTATCGTTTTGAATAACATAACCTAATAATAAGTAGTAAATTATCAAACCTTTCTTGATTGCCTGAATCAATGTTTTTTTCATGGATTGCTTCTGCTTGAAGAAACAATCTCAGAGACTCTTCAAATTTTGTTTATAAAAGAATATGGTCCCCAAATTATGGAGGCGCAATCCAACTGGCGGGTGTGTTCCGCCAAGATTAATTTCATCAATCTCGATTGCTCGTTTTAGCAGAGGAATGGCTTCATCAAATCTTCTTAAATCTTCATAAATCATTGCTAGATTATTTAAAGCTACTGCTACATGACTATTAATTATACCAAAACAATTTTCGTATATCTTTAAAACTCTTTGGGCCATTACCTCGGCTTCGCTTGTGCGATTAGAAGCTCTTAATAATTGAGCCAAATTATTTAGATCCGTAGCTACAATTGGATTATGTTTACCATATTTTTCTTCATCTATTTCTAATGCACGCCTATACATTGATTCGGCTTCACTTATACGATTCGTCTGCTTATAGATTAGAGCCAAATTATTAATACAGCCTGAGAAAATAGGATGATATTTCCCGAAACAAACTTCGGATATTTTTAATGCATGTTTGAATAATGATTCTGCTTCATTTGATCTGCCCAACATATGAAGAACAGTTCCAAGATTATTAAGGCAAAATGAAACTCCTGGGCTGTCTTTCCCAGAATTACTCATTTCTATTTCCAATGCAAGTCTATATAATTTTTCCGCTTCAACTAATTTGTTTGTATCCTTCAGAATTCCTCCCAATCTTAATAAAGTACCAGTAACCATTACATGGTCTTTTCCATACTCATTGATAATCAAAGGATATATTCTTTTACAAATGTTTTCCGCTTCTATAAACTTATCACTTACCCTATAGAATTCGACTAAAAACAAATAGTTCGCATATAACTCAATGTTTTCATGACCAGAATTCATTTCGTAAATTAATATTGCTCGATGGAGCAATTGTTCAACTTCTTCTAACTTGTTCATATCTAAAAGCAATTTCGCTAAAGAACTTAGGCGTAATGCAAATTGCGGATGATTTTCCCCATATCTTTTTTCTGCAATATTGAGTGTAATTCTATAAAGAACTCAGCCTCGTCAAAAAGAGCAGCTATATGTAGAAAGGAACCTAAATTAGAAGCTACGTAACTAATTCTATCTTCTAAACTATTGACCTTCCACTTATCGAAAGATTCAATATAAAATTTTTCCATAAGCTTTTCACTATCCAATGCTACCCAATAATGAAGAAGTTCATCATTGTCTCTGTTTTTGATTTCTATAAACCGATCAATATCTAATAGTGCTTTTTGTAACTCATTAGTTTGTTTATTCAGAAAAAGCAACCATGGCAGTTCATCACTATTCCTTGCAGTAATTGGCTGGTTCTCAAAGTAACCTGCTATTATATTTCGGAACTTATTAATTACATTTATGTCTTGTAAATATATTTTTTCAACAGCAGTTTTAAAATAATCGTGGGCAAAGTTTAATATTCCTCCCCTTTCAACAAGACTTTCTTCTAAAGCCGCTCGCAATGGAGACCAAACTGCTTGAGGCAATTGAGTTAAATTTCCCTGGCCCAAAAGCTCAAGCAATTCGTTTTCGGTTAAACCTCTCCCGTGCAGCCCATATAAAACTAAGTGTATCTTTCACAAGATCTTTTCT
The DNA here is from genome assembly GCA_016709025.1 of Bacteroidales bacterium. Taxonomy (GTDB): domain Bacteria; phylum Bacteroidota; class Bacteroidia; order Bacteroidales; family Lentimicrobiaceae; genus Lentimicrobium. The sequence continues at coordinate 30,923 of JADJEQ010000020.1, forward strand.
GTCTCTATCATAATCCTTCATGTACCTAAATATAACTTTTTGTAAAAGTGCTGGTATATTTTCGGCGGATAAATATTCATTCAGTTTTTCATCAAGTTTTTCATGCGTTCCTGTTACTTTCAGTTCATCCAATAATATTTTAAGAATAATGGATTTGAAGTTTGTGGAGAGTGTAAAATTCTTAACAATCTTTGTTCATTAAGTTTCTTTCCAAACCTATTTAGGTAAAGGTTTATCATCTTCTTTTTTCTTCTTCTAAAAGAGGGTCAATTTTCCAGAATTTCCATATTTCTTCTTACTATTGAATCATAAGTATCACCAATCAATGTAAGAAGTAATCAGTTTCAAATTACTGTTAAATGGTTCTGTTGGCAGCCATCCCAAAACACGAGAGTGGTCTTTATCCTCAAGCTGGTTTAATGCATCGAGAATAATAATAAACCTTATACCCTTGCGTTCCGCACTCAACCTTGCTTTAGACAGCCATAAATAAAAATCTCTTCTTGCCTCTTCATCATTTTTTGGTAAATCAAATGAATCCTCTGTCCATTTCTTTATTTCTTTTATTAATCTAAAAATTATTTTCATATAGTCAGAACTATCGGAAGTTCCTCCAATGAAATGCTCAAAAATAAAATCATCCGGATGAGATTTTTTCCAGTGTTCAACCCAGTTAGCGATCAAAGCAGATTTACCAATTCCGGAATCCCAAAAAAGCACAACAGGCTTTCCATCACTATTGCAGTAGTTATCCAAAATTTCATAATATGTTGGACGACCTATATAAGTTCTTCTTCTTATTTCGGCAAATGCTTCGTGATCGCGTGCTTCGCACGTTAACGGATCGGGAATGTTTTCTAGAGTAAATTGTTTGCCTATTGCAGTCTTTAAATGCTCTAATACTACTGGTGCAAGTGATTGTGGGTTGGTATAGGTCTCAACTAATGGTATATTTTTTATTTTACATATTGTACGAATAACATTTTTAAGCATTGTTTGTTTATTAGCTGATTCAGAATCCTCAGAAAGAAAGTCTGCTTTGTTCTCCTTAGGAATTTGATATATAAATTTGGGATCTCTGAAATAAAAGAAAGCTCTACCCGCCATTTCGGGGTTATTCAAAACACCGTGGAGAATTTCAAGTTCTGTTACACTTTTGCCATGTAAATCTTTTAGCCATGGCTGTTCTTCTTTCAAGTCTGCAGTGAATGATTCATCTTCAGGTATCCAGCCATATCTTTCTCCTAGCAACCCAATAAAGAAAGGTCTGCAAGCTCGTATTTCATCCAAGCATAGTTTTAATGTTTCTTTTCGTGTGCTTTGCTCTTCGGATATTCCCCATCGTAAGTCAACTTCAACAAGTTCAACTTGTCTTTCTCTGCAAAAGCGGCGAAGCTCAGGCCAACAATGCGTCATAAGGGCATTGCGATCATCAACCATATCTCGGAAGGTAGATGAAATAAAGATTCGGATCAATCGTCTATCAGATGCTTGTTTATTAACTTCTGAGTTCGAAGTTGAAGCGATTTCCTGGGAAATATTATATTCGCTTTTTTTCCTTTACAATCTTCTGTATTTGTATTTTTTCCGGTGAAACAGGGTTCAATTGGATTGGTTTTTTGTTAAAAAAGTCATTAAGAATGCTCATGTTTATGTTTTTTTAGTTAAATAATATCTGCGAATAAATTATTAATCAGATTATTAAGATGATCAATGGTCTTTAGAATAATAGGATTTCTTTTGGCAAGTAGCATATTATCAATTCCTCACCAAACTTAATCTCATTCTTATCGAACCACACATCATGTCCACGTTTTTCGAGGTCGGTTTTTATCAGACGGACGAGATCCTCGTTGTGATCGTGGCCATAGGAAAGGAAGATTCGGAGTGGAGAAATTGAAGCTTCTATAGTAAACTCATATTCACAATCCTCACAAAAGTGAATCCCTCGTTTCTTGCTGAAAACTATGTTTTCTGAAGAGCATTTAGGACAATGTATAGTTTCGTTCATATTGATTAGTAATCTTTTTATAACCTTAGAATTTGTAAATCTCATTTGGTTGAAAAAACAATTTAACGGTTCTTTGGCAAATTTCAGATAAACGGTTTCAATCTGGTTTTTGAGTTCGGTAACCGGTAGTAAAGATTGTCATATCGGGAGCAGGAGATGAAGAGTTCGTAGGGCATAATTTTTTTTTTTTTTTTACATTTATAACGGTTATGTTTGGCTCTTTTGAGGAAAATTATCAAGAATCTCAATTTTAGCAGGATCATTTATAACCTTAATTAGCGCCTCTAGTAACTTACAAGTGTCGATTGACAACTTCTGATATAGATAAACCAAGAAATACTGAACATCCCACTTTATAACAATATCGGAATAGACATTTAAAGGGGAACCTCTCAAAAAAACCTTCAGGTTTTGCAAGAATTCATCACTATCCTGTTTCAGTAAGCATAGCAAAACATATTGTAAAAACATAACCCTGATCCGGGTCACATCGTGCTTATCAACTAACAGTTGCGAAGCCCTGCAAAGGTTTGATGAAGCTTCTTCAAGCTTTTCCTTCATAATAAGCACGATGCTTAGGTTCATCAAACGGTGCGGTATCTTTGGATTACTTTCTTCACGTTCTTTTTCATCAATTTCCAGAGCTTCCCTAGAACATTGTTCAGCGATATCAATCAAACCACACTGCCGTAGCCCAAGTGAACAGTTATTAAGGGCGACCGCATACTGTTCATAGCTTCCGACTGAGAATCGATCTTTATATCTCTCATTATAAGCATATTATAACGAAGTTTCCAGTACGATCTTGTGGATTTCCACAATTCAGTTGCATTTTCGTATTTACCTAAAGCAAACTTCGTTTGGGCAAGATTATAAATTGCATTCAGTGTATGTGTATCTTCAATTCCAAAGCGTTTCATGCTATCGTCAACGATTTCCTGTTGCAGTGTTTCTGCATCTTGAAAATGATCTTTGTCAATCAGAATATCTGCCAGCATAGTGATGGCTGCTAAAGTATCCGGGTGGGCAGGTTCGAGGTTTTGCCGTTTCTTTTCAATATTCTCGCGAACCATTTCTTCTCCAGCGGCTGATAAACCTTGCCGAAGTAGCACACTGGCGAGAGACATTTCGGCCATGAGTGTTCTCCAGTGGAAAGGTCCATTGACCTTTGTATGTGTCGCCAATGCCTGCTTTAAAAGATCTTTTGCCTCAAGTATATTTTTCGAGATTAAATGACTTCCCAGATTGTGCTGTGTCTCGGCTGTTTCTTCTGTATCTATTCCTTGCATTCGGATACGTTCTTCTAGTGCCTCGCGGAACAACTGTTCCTTCTCATCTTCCCCAACTAAAAGTGCAAGATCATTCTTAGCAAGAAAAATTTCCGGATCATCTGAGACAAACGTTTGCACTAATCTGAGAACTTCACGCTGTATTGGGACTGCATCTTTATAATTATCTTGTCCCATATAATAAAGTGAGAGCATTTTCATTAATTCAATATTCAAGTAATTTTCATCGAGTTTGCTCAAAACCTTCCAAATCGCTTCAGCATGAGAAATTAGTAATCTCCAATCCATCCATGTTTCAGTCGATATGATTCTTTGGGTGCAAATAAAACTAGAAGTTGCGCAGCGGCAACGATTGATGGGGCTTTAGCTTCATTTGGCATCCGATCTTGCATAATTTTCAAAACAACTCGATGTAATCCAACACAAAGCAATACCTTGTTCATCAATTTTTTGTCATAGAATAAGCAATAAGCTCGCTGAGCGCCTGTTCTGGATCAATTTCTCCAGTTTCAAGTTCGGAAGCTTCAACTGCACGTTTTATGGTTTCAATAACACCAGGAGTCGATACCATAGAGCGTGGAATTGGATCAGGAGAACCATGACAAGATGCGAAAAAGTGTAACTGCAGCTGGGCTAAGCGCATGAACAGTGGTTTCCCATGTTATTGCAACACTGCGAGCGTAATGCATCACTGATTCATCGCACCATGCACGAACCTGTTCTTTGCCTTCCTTCCAACGAGCCAAATAGTCGGCTAAGGTGAGTCCTCCATCCCTGTTTTGGATATAGGCGCCAGCCTGTTCCAATGCCAAAGCTAAACTGCCCAATTCCTTCGCAAGTTCTGAAGCTATTTCTTCATCTTGATTTGTTTTACGCCGCTCATCCATAGTGCGATCAAGCAAAAAGGTTTTAGCTGCTTCTAATGGTAGTATGTCTAATTCTTGTTTGTTTACTGTTTTACTCCACCAGCTTCTACGTGAAGTAATAATAACATGTCCGCCTCGTAAATTTGTCAAAAGATTTTGGATTGCATCAACGCTTTCCTTATCATCAGCATTGTCAATTATCAACAGCCAACCAGGGTTTTCTGAAAACCATCTCATTGCGGCAGCCATGCGAATGTCTTCTTCTGGACACTTCCATTCTTGAAGGTTTAGAATTGCCGGAGCTGACAGTTCTGCAATACTGCGACGTAGTTGAGTTGGTGTATCTGCAACGGCGAACAACAAAGCTGAATAATTATCTTGATACTCCCATGCATATTCAATAGCTAATCTGGTCTTCCCAATTCCACCTAGGCCAAAGATGACCTGGCGTTGAGCGGCATTATTTGTTTGAGTCATTTGATCCTGAAGAAATCTTTTACGGAGATCATGTACTGCTTCTGTTCGACCTTTGAAAAGCATTCCAATTGAATCAGGAATACACCATGGTTTGGCAGATAAAGCAGTTAATTTAATATTTTCATTTAATTTGGGTTTGGTGAGTTCCCTATGCAAACCTGGTATTTCTTCAAGCTTGTCAAAAAGTGATGAAATATCTCTGACAATATCAAATTCGATTCCTTGTTGATCAGCTAATCCAATTAATCGATTTGGAATGCCTTAGAGGGTAAAGGTTTCATTCCATGTAAGTACAAAGGAATAATTTTTATATGTCTTTGTAATGCCATAGAAAGCTCATAGGCAAGTATATCATCTTCATGATCGATACGCCTCTGTCCAAATTCATCATAAGTTGTCAGCCATCTGGGTCCTGTTATGGCCAAAACCACCGATGCCTTTGACAAAGCCTCATCAATCTCTTCTCTCCAAAGATCACCTGGTTTGATTTATGCCTGTCGAGAAAGACATTCTTTTGACCAAAACATTCAATTAATTTATCAGCAAGTGACAGTGCTAAGTCACTGGCATCCTCTTTACGGTAACTGATAAAAATCATAGAGTACATTTTAATTATTATTGAAAATTATAATCTTACTTAAGATTGGCTAGTTATTGTAATCATCAAGTTTGCTTTATCCGTCATTCAAAAGTAAAGCACTGTTACTGCCTAAAATTCCATCGGTAATAGAGGACCTCCATTCATCCCCAAACTTAATCTCATTCTTATCGAACCACAAATCATGTCCTCGTTTTTTGAGATCGGATTTTATCATGTGGACGAGTTCTTCGTTTTGGTCGTGGCCGTAACTGAGGAAGATGCGGAGTTTGTTGAATTCCTTTTCAGAAAAACTGAAGTCACTATCCAGGCAGGTATAGTTTTTTCGGGCATCAAAGTATTTGATGTTGGCTGAGCGACAGTCGGGGCAATGGGGAAATCTCATATTCCGAATTTACGGATTAAATATATGAAGATTTTATCATTTTAATAAATTCAACTCAATACAAAAATTCAAACAACCAGAGCGGAATTTTAATTTTATAACCGTTTCAATATCATCGCCAGCAATTAATGAATTTTAAAGACTAGCCTGCTCCGTATTGTTATAAGTGAGCGTCAGATGCCGTTTCGTGCAATATTGTATATGATTATCAAGGCTTGTTTTGTTATTTGTAGGGCAATCTGATAATTGCGAAATGAATTTGGAAAAGGATTCAAAGATTATCTATTATTCCTGATTAAAGTATTCATCTATCCTCATCTTCAGGTCTTTTCCGGAATTTTCTTCAACCTTCGCGAACACCATTTCAAGCGTTTCAGGATATTTCTCTTTATAGTAAACAACCAATCTGTTCACTTTTTTTCATTTCGGTTCCGGGATGGAATTTCTGTAATATTGCAGGTAAAAACGCACAGACTGTTGGTTATCATGCCGTTCTCCAACAGGTAATCGTTCCCGGTTGAGTTTTGCCACAACCGGTGGTATGATAACCTTTATACCCAATTCCCCTGGTAAAATGTGGTGGTTTATCTGTTTCGGCATAATTTGAAATGCCGGTTTTAGCTTCTGATAATGCAATCCTCATGATTTGAGTGATTTCGTCGTCAGCCGGATTTGCTGATTTTTCTTCTTTACTAGGTTCAATGAAAAGGAGGAAAGGGGAGGCGTCGGTATGGTGATAAAGTTAAATCTGTGTCAGATAATATACTTGATTCTAACATTGAGTCCACCCCGAAAACTTTTTTTTGCCACCAAAACACAAAACCACAAAAATCCACCAACTATAGTGTTATAATTATCAATATTATACGAATATTGGTGTCTTGGCGTCTTGGTGTCTGATCATCTTTTTTTGATTTTTCGGAGGAGCCTCGACATTGGATTTTAATTTCAAAAACCGGTTAGTTGATCCTGGTTGTTCAAGGATAGTTACCAGGAATTCATCCAGGATATGAAAGTAAAGTCCCATGTTAATTTTTACTCAACCACCGGATTGTGCGCGGCATTCAGCGACCACATGGGCCAACCGGTGAAGGCTGGATTACCGGTGTTGTATGAAATCAGTTTCCCTTCCTTTGAACCGGCATAGATCCATCCATCGTTGACAACGGCCTGGTATTTCATGGTTGTTTCAAGATCGTAAACTGTTTCAATGGCCCCTTTAACCGGGTCAACTACCAGCACCTTGCCGGACCGGGTGGATGCGACGATTTTGTGGTTTACCGCTGCCGGCATAGCTGCAAAATCCTCCGCTTCCATCCCTGTTTTTAATGAAAGATCGATGGTCCATAACGACGTATACCTTGCGGGATCATAGCAGGTCAGCGATTTCCGGAGATGGCATATATTCTGCCTTTGAATACAAGCGGTCTGCCATTGCTGTAATTCATCAACTCCAGACGGAGTCAGACCTGAGATTTCATTTTCTGAACCGTATTTCATTAAAGGAAATGATCCGGCAGATGCCAGTAAAGCCGTTTTAAATGCTTCTATTCTAACTTGTCCCCGGGCTTATCAGGGCTTCTTCGTGAGAGATAGACAAATTCACCGGAAATAGTTGGAGGCGAGGTAAATCCTCCATTCTTAACCGGACAATGTACCTTCCCGGTTGTATTGTCAAACGGTGCAGGTACCCTTTGGATGTCGTAATATAAACCGAATTCCCATATGCAACCGGCGAGCCCAACGGCTCTGAATCAATCCGGTTTTGCCAGAGGATGGCCCCTGTTTTTAGCTCAAAACAAATAATCGCATATGGCTTCTCAATCATTTCCGGATTGTCCGTTTCAATGATATATTGATCGAGCTGCGTGGGATATACCACATACACTTTTCCACCGGCTACCGTGGGTGTTGAATTTAAACTTGGCCCCAGCCATTTCGACCAGGCCAGTTCGCCGGTTCCGGCATCAATCGCGTAGAGTGTGCACGACTCGGTGGTGATAACCAGGAAGTTCTCATCGCACACCGAAGCAGATACACCGTTGTCGCTCGGTTCCAACCCCCAGTTGAACAGGCTGTTTTGCTTTCAAATGAGTAAACTTCCTGCTGTAATAGCCCCCTCCTGTATAACATCCCCGTTGTCCAGGATAGCCGGGTAGGGTTTCCTCTTTGCCGGAAAGTTGACCAGGTACCCATGCTTTGTGATTTGCACATTCGATGGATCAAAACCGATCTTTTTAACTTCGACCGGCATAAACTCGGTAATAAATCCGTGCTGATCCCGGCGGGCATTTTTGAAGAACTCCCTTATTTTTGCCGTTCCCCTGTAGGTGATGAACGCCTCATTTTCAAGCATTACCCCTTCCTTCAGCGGGTAATTCAGCGGGAAGATATCCCGCTCATAGGTGAGGTTAATGGAATAATCAAAACCATACGGAAGCAGAAAGTATGCCTTTCCCTGCTGATCGGTCTTCGCGGCAAACAGTTGGTTTTCCGGCAATATCCAGAAAACATCTTCATCGGGCAATGGCAGGCGTTCGTAATCCTTAACAGTTACCTCCAGGAAAGCCCTCGAAAAAGTTGCTCTTTTCTCCGGATAAACTCCTGGTAAACCGTGTCGTTTTGGTTTCTTTCTGCAATTTTGGTGGGGTGATAAGGAACTTCGGCCGTGAGTGTATATCCGGCAACTGCAGGGATTTTATAGGTTCTGATGTTTTCAGATTCCTGAATGCCCAGGTTATAATCGCCGCTGATCAAAACCCGGAAATGGCAGCCCCATCGCCATCGGTTATGGATACCCAGACTTTCAGGTATTTGTCACATACCAACCTGACGACCAGATCTTTTTGTGGATGGAGGTCAAGATCCAGAACTTTGATCGTGATATCCGCTTCCGTCGTATTTCCCTGATCGGCGATATTACCGGATTGTTGAACAACCGTATCATAGGGCTTTTCAGCGAATGCCGCAGGTTTTGAAACGATGATGGTTTTTATCAGCGGTGCGGTCGGCCTTTGGGGTATGTTGATATCGCCCAGAAAGTTTCCTCCGTAATCCTTAAACGTATATGTGTGACCGGTTTCAACGGGAATTTCCAGTTTCCCGGTTTTATCTGAAAGAATGTCCAATGTCCGGTTGTTGGCCTTGTCGGTCATACAGATTACAAAGGATGGAACAGCCTGGTTTTGCCCGTCCTTTAGTTTTATATGCAGCATACAGGCCTGGTTGTATTGTTCAGGCTGAGCAACCACCTGCCAGGAGATAAATAATATCAATCCCGCAAGGATCATTCTGGTAAATTTCATATGCATCTGTTTTGATCTTAACAGAACGGAAATAGTGTTTTGGAATTGTAAGGGTTGCCTGTTATTCTGAGATATTCTATTCAGAACTCGGTTGTTGGGTTAATAATCGTGTTTTCTATACAATAATTGCTAAATCCATCCTTTATATAAGGCGATTTTTAGGTTTTATTCGAGGGGTGTGAAGTATTATAATTATGGTCACGTATTTAAATAAAATGGTTTTATAAAACTCTATTACGGATACCATTTATATATAATTCCTGTGTAATCAGTTGCCCAACCTGTTTTCTCATCAAAAAAATATACTGAGTTAATTAAGTTGGACTGAATACCTTTATTTTCTTGATTCCATGTTTTGCCTCCATCAGTTGTTTTAGCGATACCAAGATGGGTGCCTGCTATCCAACCAATATCCTTATTCATGAAATAGATTGAACTGATATTAACTGAGCTATCAAAAATGAAAATTTGATTCCATGTAATACCTCCATCTTCAGTCTTATAGAATTGACCAGCTTCCCACCAGTCCAACCAACCGAGTCATTGATAAAGAAAATTGAATATAACCAACTGACAATTCCAGATGAAATCCAGGAGCTACCCCATCTATTGTTTTTGATAATCCATGGCTGCCAATCTTATATCCAATTCTATCATTAATAAAAAATATATTGGTATGTCGAAATGCTTTGTTGGATACATGTATAATTTGCCACGAATTTCCTGCATCAAGAGTTCTTATAATCATTCCTTGTCCGTCAGCTACCGCCCATCCTTTGTACTTATCAATAAAAAAAACTGATTTTAAAATTGGACTCCAATTTTGATTTTTATACGAAACCAGGTTTCTCCCCGTCAGTTGTCTTAAAAAACTTTATCATTAGTTTTAATATTGCTCCTTGTGATTCTCCTCCTACTATCCATCCATTGATTTTATCAATAAAATAAACATCTCTTAAGGTAGCATCTGAATGTAAATCCTTTTTTATCCATGTATGACCACCATCTGTTGTTTTAAAAGCACAGCCACTATCACTTACAACCCAGGCAATTTTATCGTTTATAAAGCAGGATGATCGAATCGTTAAATTTAATTTGGCCTGTTCAATCCACCATGATGTCTGTTGTTTTGTATTACGGTTTTTTTAAATCTTTATCGCCAATAGAATTATTCGAAAGCCGTAAAGGATATAATTTGTCCATTTCATTTTTATAAAGGCTGTTCTGTGCATTGTCAACTATAGTTATTTTATCATTTCTGCTATTAAATATGGATTTTTATTGGTGAATTTTTAAATTAAAATACAAAAGGGACAATATTACAGGTATAATAACCCAAATTGTTTTCGGAAACTTTCTGAGGATAAGCTGTAAGTTATTTTCCAGGTCGGCTTGATAGAAATTTAGAAATAAGTCTTCCAATACTCCGCATCAAACAGGTCATTATATACAGATAGTCTATTATAATCAGGTAAAGTATTAATATTAGTTGGTAGATCTTCTTTCATAGGCATCTGAAAATCTTGTGATAGGATTGGAATGACATTTTTATCTTTTTCAATTGAATGAGCAATTTCTAGTCTAAGCCACTCATCTTCATTTTACATCGTTTCAAGGCAGTTTGTTGATAAAACGACGATAATATCTTTGCATTTTCAATTTTTCTAAATAGTTCTTTGTTGAATGGACCACTTTTAAGGTCATCAATATCCATAAAAACAGAATATCCCTTCTCAATCAGAATTTTTTTATTCTTGATGCAAGATCAATTCCACTATCCCGGCGGTAACTTATATAAAATATCGTATTTGATTAACGAGTTTATTTTTTTCATGACATGAAATTAAAAAACTAATTGCATACTTCTCTTTAATTCGATATTTTGTAAAAATATTCTATTCAAATTTCTAGTCACCCCAGCAATAAACGGATTAAACTTCAACTGTTCGCCACAATTCGGACAGTTGCAATACAAGCCCTTCATATCCCAAAACTCTTTGGGCAGTTCAAGATAGGGGGATTGTCCGGTCTTCAGACCTGCTTTTTCAGTAATTTCTTGAATGGTATGAATAACCTCTGTCGGTGGCGAAAACCGCTGTCCGCAGTTTTTACAATCGGCTGAGAGTGGCAGGTATTTCTGAAATTCATGATCCCAGATTGCACGGGCAGTGACAATGCCAGGACCAGGGCACAGTAATTCCCTGGGGCCATTCAGGATAAATAATCTGCCAAGTCCGTCACCGGCAACAATGCCTCCCGGAAAGAATGAAACCCGGGTGATTTCTGCCGCTGCAGGAAATTGCCCCAATACTTCATTGGTTTCGGTATCCCAAAGAATAAGGGTATCGTCCATTGACCCTGAAACGGCCCTTTTTCCATCCATGGAATAAGCAACCGGCAAACCCCAGGAAGAATGTGGATTGATCGTGCCGGTAATTTCCCCTGTGCTTAAGTTCCAGAGAAAACGGGATTTATCCTCACAATCGCAAACAGCAATTTTTCCGTCCGGTGTTATCTTAACTGTATATACCCTGCTGGAAAAGAGATGGTTATCAATAACTTTACCAGTGATTAAATCCCATAATACACAAGTGTTGTCATAAGAAATGGCAATGGCCCTTTTGCCATCCGGAGTGATGTCCATTCCATGAACAATATGCATATGATTCTCAAGAACACCGATGGCTTCACCATAATCAATATCCCAAAACAGAACCCTGGAGTCCTCTTAGCAGGTAACAAATCTTTTACCATCGGGTGTAATGGCAATGCTGGTAATATTGCACTTGTGCCCGTAAGCGCATGATCCCTTCGCCGGTTATCAGTTCCCGAAGTATACAGGAAAAGTATGATGTTCCGATCAAAGCCATTGTTCCGTCAGGGGTAATGGCGATGGTTCCGTAATACCGTTCCCTGGTATAGATTTCTTCGCCGGTGGTTAAGTCCCAGAGCTTAATGGTGTAATCGCCGGAGCCGGAAAGGACCCACTCTCCGTCGGGCAGGAGGCCAGGGCATTCACTTCAGATTTATGCCCTGATGGCGGTTTTACAGGCCACCTTTTGTACAGCTTTTTAAAGATAAAGTCATGCTCAAAGGTACCGACAGGTAAACGTTGCCCTTCATTGGTTACCGCGAACAGGTCAACATCTCTGAACTTGTTGAACAGATTTTTCAGAGCCAGTGGAATCAGATCCGGAGTTGGCCGGGTTGAACGGCTGCAGAGCAATAATGATTTGTAAATACCAGGGTCACCATTTTCTGCCGCAATGCCCACCGGGCCGCTGTTTGAATAATTCCAGGCCTGTTGTGTGGCAAAATGTGGAATTTTATGTGCAAATTTCTGCAGGTTGCGGGCCTCTTTTTCAATAAAATCTTCTAAAATCCTTCAATTTTTCCCATCTGGTGGGATTGGATCTTATCCGCTCAATTTCTGCCGCTACATAGAACTCATCCCAGGGCGTTCTGTTTTCAGGTAAATCATACAGAGGCGTTTTTTCATTCAGCAGATCAAACATAAAGTACTTCTTTGGCCTGGAAGCCCGGATTGGGATTTATCCGAATTGCTGATATTCTTCGGATTGTCGGAATAACGGCCATGATTGTATTAAAATCCTCAATTAGCCCGAAGGCCAGTCCCGCAGCAGCTTTAGCCTGGATAAAAATAAGGTTGCAGAGGATTTCGGTTGCTTCATCCACATTTCTGCCTTGGTTTTGCTGCCGGAGTTCAACCAGTTTACGTGTGTTGGGTTGCTTTTGGGTGGGTTCGTCCAGAAAGAGGGGCCTGCATTGGAAGTAGGATGCAAGAGGTGATGTGATATCTTATACGGTAGGCATTTTAATGGATGTTTAATATTCCGGTAGATTATTGGTAGGTTAAATGCAAACTCGGACAATTACCGGACGATTAATAAGCTAACTTAACCTGAGTAAACGGGTTGAACTTAATAGTACTAGACAAAGCTCAATAGTTTGCTGTCTTTTTTTTTGATCAATTATTGCTGATATTTGTAAATCTAATCAGCATTTTTGAACTCATCATGGGATTATAGTTTTTGATTAAAACATACAGCAATATTTTATATTCAGACATTGTTATTTAGCCCCCAAACAAATGCTGCCAGGTTATCCGGCACAATTAGTGTCATTTTCTAATTTCTTGTTTTGTGATTTTGTCAAAATAAAACCAGACATATTTACTATTAACCATTTTTTCTGTAAGACACACTTCTCCCCATTACTAAAAAATATTACTTGATCTTTTATTACATCAACAAGCAAAATAAAAAGTTCTTTTTCAAATGAACAATTAGAGACAACTTAAAATCAAAAAATCAAATCGAAGTATTCATCCCTTAATTTGCTATAAGCGGAGAAAGGCAGATTATATGATTTAGCGGCTTCTATAATTGCATATAAACTATTCTTAACATTTTTATTAGCTGGTCGTAATATTTTCGAAGAAATATCTTTAGAAGCAACGCCATTGCAGGGATGTATAAATCATCATCTTTTCGTATATTTTTTAACAATCATTAAAGCAAAAGCTGCACTACTAAATAAATTTACTTTATTTAATCCTATCCATTTTCTAGAAATAATATGTTGCCTTGATTCCATTCCATTATCGACAATTAATGTTCTTGCATTTTCAAATAATTCTAGATCTAATGATTGCCCATCATTTTCGAATAGTTGACTTAGTAATTTCAATAGAATTGGGTTTTGTATTGAACATTTTCTTAAGAATATTATTAGCAGAAATTGGTTTCTTGAAGCATAGAGAATTTTTCTCTTGAATTAGCGACAACATCTTCACAAGAATGGAACCAATTTTGCTTGACTGAAATGCAAATCCATAACATTTTTGACACATAGTATTTTTCAGCATCCTTTATATATTTTCTTGCAAGTTCTTCAATTTTTATTGAATCGAACTTAAAGTCTAACGGTACATGATTTACAAAATTCTTGCAAACGTCGCATTCTTTTGATAGAATAATTAATGAATTAATAGTCTTTGCATGATGGCTATTTCCAAGTGAAGTTAGTAAATCGATGTAATTTCTAACGCAACTTGTCTCTATGGTTTCATTAAAGGTCAACATTTACTCATTCCTATAATTGCATTACGGTAACATATTTCAGCTTTATTAAGTTCCCTAAATTTTCATAAATAATTGCACAGGCAATTTAACAAAAGAAACTAATGTTCTCAATTTCGAATTCTGCTTACTAGAAATAATCTTTCTAAGGAATTTATATGGGTGAATAGTTGTGTTTGATATGCTTATAAATTCTTTTTTGTAGTAATTTTATTCGAATGTAATGTAAATAATCTTGATTTTGGAAACTTTATTCGCAGGAAATGAATACGCCCAGATTCTTCTCCCACAATAATTTCTTGATTGTCAGGGCCCCATATACAAGCTGTAATAGTGCTTTCTCCTGTAAATGTTGCAATTAAATGATAATTTTCTAAATCCCATATTTTTAGTGTTTTATCTTTAGAGCCTGAAGCAAGCCATTTATTATCTGAACTTAATGAAATAGATGTAACAGCATCATCACTTGATCATGAAGTGAAAATATTTCCTTTTGTTTTGATATCCCCAGAATTTAATTGTTTGATCATCAGATGCTGGAAGCAAAAAATTATCATCACTACTTATTGAGACAGCATTGACATTTTCCTTGTGACCTTTGAAAAAAAATAACTCAGAAGTCCACTCTATCTCCCATAATCTTAAAGTTTTATCTTTTGAAGTTGAAATAATTCTAGAGCTATCATTACAAAAGCCAGATTA